>JBJEGZ010000035.1:0-22032 GCA_051875555.1 Candidatus Limimorpha sp.
CATGGTCATCTATTGCGCCCGGCAGCAGATACTTGCCTTTGGCATCAATAACCTGATAGTTTTCCCATTCATTTTCAACATATTTGAAATCGCCGACAATAACACGTTCAATAAATTCGCCAGATAAAATAACACTTGCCAGCAAAGATTCACCTTCGTTGACAAGTGTTGCGTTTTTGATAATGTACCCCATTATTTCTTTCTTGGTTTGATTTTTCCTGTCATACCTCTCCAGCGCAGATTAATGACACCGAAGACAGCTTCTTTAAAGATACCTTTAGACATTTTGGAAGAACCTTCTCTCCTATCAGTGAATATGATAGAGACCTCTTCTATTTTGAAACCGAGTTTCCATGCGGTATATTTCATCTCAATCTGGAAAGCGTAACCGATAAACTTGATTCTGTCGAAATCAATAGTTTCGAGCACTTTACGTGAATAACAGACGAAACCGGCAGTAGTATCGCGCACATTAATCCTTGTAACGAGGCGGACATACGCTGAGGCATAATAGGACATAAGTACTCGGCTCATAGGCCAGTTCACGACGTTAACACCGCATTTATAGCGGGAGCCCACAGCAAGGTCGGCTCCATTTACGCAAGCGTCATGCAGACGAATGAGGTCATCAGGATTATGGGAGAAATCGGCATCCATCTCGAAAATATACTGATAATCGCGAGCCAAAGCCCATTTAAAGCCATGGATATATGCCGTCCCAAGTCCGAGTTTCCCTTTCCTCTCTTCAATAAAAAGCCTGTCAGGGAACTCTTCTATAAGACGTTTCACGATGTCGGCCGTCCCATCCGGGCTATTGTCTTCGATGATGAGAATATGGAAAAACATAGGAAGATCAAAGACATAACGAATAATTTTCTCAATATTCTCTTTTTCGTTATATGTCGGGATAATTACCAGATTTTCTGCCATAACACTCAGATTGTTTATTGATTATTTTAAAGAATATTCATTGGTTTTCTTCATCCCATATTTACCGAGATAAGTTGTCAGTTCACCTTTGACGGTAAGTTGCTTACCATGGTTTTCTGGATGATCGAAGAGGTTTATTGAGCGTATTCCTGATTCAGCGTTACTTGGGAGATAGACAACGACACATTTGTTGATATCTGTTTCGTCAACATCATCGGCAAGGATAAGGTTCGCCTTGTTGGCTGCCTCCTCAAATGGCGGATTCCAAGTGATTTGGGAGTCGTATTCAATAACTCCGGAGGATATATTCGCTGAGCCTATGATATAGCCTCTGATCCATTTCTCGTCGGCATTGCCTTGGTTGTCAATAGCGGCCATAATATTGTAAGGGTCATCTTCGGTGCCAGAGCCACCGGGTTCAACAGGAGGCATTCCGCCGAAACGGGGGCCGTTCATCTTCACTTCCGACATTGAACGGATAGTGAACTGCCAAACATCGTTTGTGCTGTAATAGGTGAGGATTCCTGTGATCGTACCGTTGCCTTGGGCGATAGGAGTGTCGGCGAAGCTCGCATAATTGCTGGTTCTTACTATCACAGAAGAGTCGAGCATCACACCGTTATCATCATATTGTACGAGAGAGTATTGCCCATAGCTGTCATCAGCAGCATAAGTCTTATTCAGGTGATAATCAGGGAACTCCACGTTTTCAAAAGTGACAAGGCGGCATAAATAGTCGTGGTTGATGTCAACGGTGGAGATAGTGTCAGGGGTGTAATCCTTTCCATTTGCCAAAACGATGACATTATCCGGTTCGAGGTCCTGGATTTGAGGTGTACCGCTATATTCCGAAAGCATCGCTCCTTTCAGGTAAACCCTTATTGAGTCGCCAATCCTTAGACCGCTTGTCGAGTTCATATAAAGTTCAATGGCCTTGTCTCCGTCTTGGACGAAAACAGCCTTATAGAGGTTGCCCGAAGCCTCATCAGCTGTGACGACTGCATAGAGAGAGGCATCCGCATTAAAGGCGTGGGAGCCTTCCATTGTCCACATATACAACAGTGTGTCAATAGTATATACATCACCGATAGGAAGGGTGAAATCCACGTTTGGGATAGGATAGTTGTTCTCCTTTGCATTTTTATTGACGCATGAGGTTAATATCACAAGTGACATCAGCACAACGGCGCTATATTTTCTAAAATTTGTTAACATGATATATTATTTTGATTTAACAACGACATTTTTAACTTCCCATTTTGGTGCCGCTTCACCTGAGCTTTTATATTTGAAAGCGATACGCACGTTATCTATACCAGCCACCGGTGTAAGGTCAATCTCGCCAGACTCATAGAAGTTCCAGTTTGTTCCCGTCGGATAATTAGGGATATCGAGTTGCACCCATGTAGCTGATGCCGGTTCTCCCGACTGATAATCCGTTGACATCCATAAGCTCATCTCTTCCTGAGGGTCAGAGGCGAATTTGAAAGCATGGTCAAATGTAAGGTCTGCTGCCGAGCATCCCGACATATCTATCGCCGGTGAGATGAGCCACGACTCAGTCTCATAGTTTGTGCTGTTAAGGAATGCGCTGGCGACCATACAGCTATATTGTGAGTCGAATTTCCATACGTATGACAAATCCTGAGGGAGGACGACATTCTCAATTATGAACTGTCCTTGGCCTTGGGCGAACGTCTCGCTGAAGATGGCTTCCACCTGAGGTCCCGGCTCGCCTTCCTTCACAACGACAGACATAATCTCTATAGTTCCCGCTTGCGTGTCAGAAGAAATATATTTCACGGCCACGTTAACAAGTTTCCCTACAAAATCATTGAGGACCAAGTCAACAGTTGTAGGTCCGAAGTCGTTATTCTCAATATAAGACGGCAGTTGTATCCAAGTAGCGTCAGCGGGGCTTTCACCGAAGTTATAATCCTCTGAGACCCAGAATGTCACCTCATTATTTATTGAGGAGAAGTATTTCGCGCCGTACTCAACCGACATCATCACTTTAGAAGTATTAGTCAGATCGATAGGTGAAGAGATGAGCCAATCCTCATTCTCATAATAATGGTGTTCGTCATTCTCCACCACATGGCCTGTCACAGTAACACACTGGTATTGCGAACTATATTGCCATGTCTGTTCGCCTATGACGCTGAACGGGATATATGTTCCGAAAGAGTTTGAGAAGCTTTGTTGGTAAGGGAGGTCCATCACTTCGCCACCCACGCCGCAACGTGGAGCATCCATATTAACGTCGTATATGGTACGGACGAGGAGTTGCCATACTTGGTCATATTTGGCATAGAGGGAGACGATAGAGGTGAGAGAGCCTTTCCCGGCAGGGAGAGGTTCGCTTGCGAAAGAAGCGTAAGCGCTTGTCCTCACTATCACCGACTCGCCAGAGCAAGAGACGACAGTCCTGTCGGTGGTTGATGAGCCTGCGAAAGTAAGGCCCTCGTAAACATCGAACTGTACATCATTGATACGGACGAGATCGCATAAATGTTTTCCGGCCTTGATACTTTCTATGTCAGTTTCAATAGGTTTGACGTTATCATAGCAATTTCTATTATAGATAACGATAATTTCGTTAGGGTCTTGTGCCTGCACCTGTATCTGAGGCAGGCCGTTGTAAGTAGAAATGATTGATTCATAGAGGGATATACCGACATAGTCGCCTACGCGGACGTTATATTCCTCGCTACCGCCCTCGCTTGAGCCTTTTCTATAAACCGCGATACATTTTCCATCTTCGCCTCTCAAGTAGAATGTACGATAGATGTTCCCGCCAGTCTCATCAGCTATAACATAGCCTTTGACGACGGCGTTAGTGGCGTTTTTATCAAAAATAGTATCAAATTGGAATGTCCCTTGAGAAGAAATTGAGTCAAGGATACGGCCGACGCTCCAGTCGTTACCTGAAGGGAAGTTAGGGATCTCCGGTTTATCCAACTCTCTTTTACAAGCGAAAGACAACAATGTCGCACCTATTAATAAAATATATAGCTTGGTTTTCATGATAAATGTTTTTTTCATATTAGTGTCTGATTGTTAAGCTGACAAAATAGTTCAAACCATAAACATAGGAATATTTCTCAGGGAATCTATCCGGTTCGGCATAGTCGGAACGGAGCTGTTCGTATCCGTAGAGGATAATATTCTTATTATTAAGGATATTATTAACGCTGACATTGAGCAAAATAGTATAGCCTTTCACTGACCATGACTTACCTGCGTATAGGTCGAGGGTCATAGCGTTAGGCAGTTTCTCTTGGTCGAGGAGCAGCGTTGTCCTATAGTCTTCAAGGTAAAGGCTGTTATAAGCGTCAGCGGTATGGTTAGTTGGGTTCACTGCGAGGTAGTAGTCAGCGAAATAGTTGGCGTTCACGCTAATCCACCAGAATTTAGGTGAGTTATACTTCAAGCCGACTGACCCGACGGTCTGTGGCATTTCGCCAACATAATAGTTTTTAAGATAAACTGTCTCGCCTTCAAAGATAGGTTCGGCGTTATTATCCTCATACACATTCACTTTAGGACGGTTGGAGTAGCGATGTTCGCCAACAGAGCCGGCGAGTTGCATTGAGATTGTCGGGGTGATGTTTATCTCTGCGCCGAGTTCAATACCGCGAGCGTATTGGTCCATATCGTTCATAATATAGTTCACGAATTTGCCTGTTGCCTCGTAATAGAACGACCTATTCCAAGTAAGGTCATAGAAATCGGAGCGATAGAGGCTTAGACGGGCTTTAACTGATGGTGAGCGGTATTCGTAGCCGAGGTCATAGGAGAAGATTTTCTCGCTGTCGAGGCCATTCACTACGGTATTACGGACACGTGGAGCCACGAAGGCGCTTCTAAAGTCAGGGGCGGCGTTTTTAAACATCACGTTAGCCACTATATAGTTACGTCCGTTGATAGCATAGCTTGCGCCGGCTTTTGCGCTCCCGTTGATGAAGTTCAGTTTCTCCGAGTCGCCATACGATTCGTTACCGCTGAAGCGTCCGTTCTCGAAAAGGCCTGTCCTATACATCTGAGTGAACGAGCCCTCTGCGCCGACGAAAGCGGTCCAATGACCCTTTGTATAATCGGCCTGAGCCCAGATCAAAGCCTTGTTATTGTTAGCGATATAGTTATAGCCTATTATGTCACCGACAACGGCCACATGGTTCTTGTTAAGCAGGTTGACCTGTTGTTCGTCAGTAATCTCAAAAGCCTCACCGTCAGCATATTTGTCAATATCGAGATAGTAATCGCCTCCAAGGAGGTCGGCCACCAACTTATAATAATGTGTCTTTGAGACACCGATTTTCAGGCCGCCGTTGAAATGTATGTTAGGGTTAAGCTCGTAACTGAAGCTGCTTGTCAGACCCGCTTGGTTTTTATCTTGCCTGCGCTGTTCGACAATATACTTAGAGAATTTGCCTTGGACAGTATTTCCCTCGATATTATTAGCGTTGTCAATGGTTTTCAAGGTTCTGCTATTTGTGGCATAGAGGGCGTCCCAGTCAATCTGGTGCATACTCTCGTCCTCGATCCATTGTTGTTTATAAGCCTCATAGCCTTCCCATGTGTAGCCTTCCTGACCATTGTTAAGTTGGTAGAGGTAATAGCTTGGGAGGTTGCGGTAATAATCCGGGCGCGGGTCGGCAGCCTCACCCCATTCGAGTGCGGTGCTTCCGCCTTTTCCGAACCAATAATATGCTGTAGTATTGACTTTCAACTTTGAGTTTGGTGTCCAATAATGTTGGAGTTGAAACATAGGTTGATGATAGGAGCTGACGCGCGCGTTACGCATGAATTTCTCACCGTTGCTGCCTGTCTGCCAGCCCCAGTTAGGGTTATAATAGTTATTTCCGAGCAGGTCGAACACCTCTTGGACAGCCGGTGAAGAGCCGGCCCTGTTCGATGGAGCGCCGAACACGAGGAATCCCAACGAATGCTTGTCGTTAAACTTCTTCTCGGCTGACAAGAAATAGCTGTAGGCATCATACCATGTGCCCTCACTCCAACTGAGTTTGCTTTCCATAGGGGTGAATCTGTATGAAGCCGACACAGCGAAAGCCCAGCCATTCTTCATCATACCCGTACCCACCGTAGCCATCAGCCTATTGTTATATGAGCGGTTTGATGCCGAATAGCTTATTTGAGCCTGGCGACGGTAGTTGCTCGCCCTCGTGGAGATGGCGGTGACTCCTGCCGGCCCTCCAAAACTCTCGTATGCCAGTCCGTTATTAATAGTGATAGTTGTGTTACGCATAGCGTCGTTCAATCCACCCCAGTTGGAGTAGTATGGACGTCCACTCTCAGGATCATTCATAATCACACCATTAATCATAACATCGGTGTATTTTGAATCGTATGCCCTAATCCTATACCGCCTCGCACTGAGATTATATGCGGCGATGTTGCTGAAAGGGTCGCGAGATGACTGCAAGAAGCTCGAGATGTCGGTCGAACTATTCGTCTCATCATATTCCGAATCAATCATAATGATTGTCGGCATTGTGGTGTTCTCTCTGACTGTGTCAGATTTCTGAACCTGTGCAAACAAATGTATTGTGCTTGCAACTACGATAATTAAAAGAAATAATCTTTTCATTTAGATAATTTTGGGTTGCAAATTTACAAATTTTCCACTATCATTATAAAATATTTTATTTTAAAAAAAAATTTATCTCTATAACTATTTTTACTATTTTTGTGACCAATATTCATAATAGCGCAACAATGTTAAAAAAAGTTCACCTAATCACATTATTTGTATTTACAATTATCGGAAGCGCCATTGCTCAACAGCAATATAAGATGGGGCTTGTCGGGTTCTATAACCTTGAGAATCTTTATGATACGATTAATGACCCCAACAAGAACGATGAAGAGTTCCTCCCCGACGGAAAGAACGCATGGAATAGTGAGAAATATCTCACCAAACTGAAAAACATGGCTTATTCCATCTCAACCATCGGCACGGACCCAAACGACAAGTTCTACACTCCTGACGGACTCGCGGTACTCGGACTTTGCGAGATGGAAAACCGCAAAGTGCTTGAAGACCTTGTAGCCCAGCCTTCTATCGCAAGCCGCAACTACCAGATCGTGCATTACGACTCACCTGACCGCCGCGGCGTTGATGTGGCCCTGATTTATAATCCCAAATATTTCACGGTAACAAACTCAAAATCGTATAGGTTAGATGTTCCCGGGCAGTCCGACTTCATCTCCCGCGACCAACTGGTGGTGAGCGGAATATTCGATGACGAGGAGATGAGTTTCATCGTGATGCACTGGCCGTCGCGTTACGGTGGCGAGAAACGCTCTCTTCCCGGACGTATGGCAGCCGCCTCTCTCTGCCGCCATATCGCCGACTCAATCATGCAGATAAATCCTAACGCGAAAATTGTCATGATGGGCGACTACAACGACTATCCGACAAACAAAAGCGTCATCGAAGGGTTAAGGGCTAAGGGGAAAGTAGAGGATATGGAGGAAGGCGATTTCTTCAACCCTATGTGGAAGATGCACAAGAACGGAGAGGGCACAAACTACTACCGCGATGTGAAAGGCGTCCTTGACCAAACAATAATCACCCCAGCACTGCTCAAAGACGAGAAAGACCCGTTCGCCACTTACCAAGTGCTCAAGGCTGTGGTTCACTCCAAAGAATTCCTCAAACAACACGGAGGCCGTTATAACGGATACCCGTGGCGCAGCTTCGCCGGAGGCGTTTGGTTAGGCGGCTACAGCGACCACTTCCCTGTTTATTTAGTGTTATTGAAAAAGATCTAAAGTCCTTAGTAAATGATAAATAATGAAACGAGATGCCTCTCACAATGCAGGCATCTCGTTTCATTTTCTGACATATCTCTCTTTGACAGTGGCAAAACGCCGTCTCATTCCTTGACATACACCCGTTTCACCCTTTGCGAGATACCCGTCATTATCTCATACGGGATAGTGCCGCAAATATCGGAAATGACATCGACGGTATGCTCGTCATCAAAAAGAACGGCAGTGTCATCTTCTTGACAATCAATATCTGTGACATCAATCATGCAGAGATCCATACACACATTACCGATTATTGGCGCAGCCTTGCCATTAACCCAGAAACAGGCGTTACCGTTGCCGAGCTGCCGCCTCAAGCCATCAGCATAACCCATCGGGATGACCCCTATGCGCGAACGCTTCGTAATCTTGCCATTACGCCCATAACCCACCGTCTCACCAGCCTCATATTCCTTTATCTGTTTTATAGTAGATTTCAACGACATCACATTATGCAGCCTTCCCTTATCATCATCGCAGATAGCCACACCGTAAGCGCCGATACCGAGACGCACCATATCATATTGATAATCACTGAATCGGGAGACGCCAGCGGTGTTAAGGATATGCCTTAGGATCTTATATGGGAACGACTCCACAATACGCCGGCTCATCTCCTCGAAGGCAGTTATCTGTCTCAAAGTAAAATCGTTCTCATTCGGCATATCGCTCGTCGCGAGATGTGAGAAAACACTACGGATCCTCAATTTTGGATTTGACCTGACACGATCCACTATCTCGTCAATATCTTCAGGAAGGAAACCAAGCCTATGCATACCCGTATCGAGTTTAATATGGATACCGACAGGGTTAGAATCAGATATATCGCTTTGATTTACAGCATCTTCCAACTGCGAGAGACAACGGAAACTATAGATGTCCGGCTCAAGCCCATTCTTAATAATCGCATCAAAAGTATTGGTCTCTGGCGTCATAACCATAATAGGGAGCCTGATACCTTTATTTCTAAGCTCAACGCCTTCGTCAGCGTATGCGACAGTCAGATAATCAACATTATGAAAAGCCAAAAGGTTAGACACCTCGAAATTGCCGCTTCCGTATGCGAACGCCTTCACCATAACCATGACTTTCGTATCTTTCCTAAGTTTGGAGCGATAATAACTGAGATTTTTCGCTATATTATCAAGGTTGACCTCAAGAACCGTCTCGTGAGATTTCTGCTGCAACACTTTCATTATTTTCTCAAAATGGAAACGCCTTGCGCCTTTCAGCAGAACAATCTGATTATCAAATTCTTTCATCGGATAATTAGATAGAAAGCTGTCTGTTGACTCGAAGAATGACGACTTGGTCTTAAACTTATCCTTATTTCTGCACATCGACGCGCCAATTCCAATGAAAGTATCGACGCCTTTATTTGAAACAAGTTGCGCAATCTTCTCATAAAGCGTTTCTTCGTTAAGCTCGCTTTGAAGGATTTCGGAAAGCACAACCACTTTCTTATCATGATGCTGTGCGTTCAAGAAATCGAGTGCGATAGAAAATGCGTTAATATCATTATTATAAGAATCATTGATTATCAAACAATTTCTCACTCCAGCTTTCAGTTCCATGCGCATCTCCACGCTCTCGAGCCGCGACATTCTATCGGTGATATCCGCGTCAGGCAGGCCGAGAAGCAAGGCGACGCACCAGCAGGTTATCGCGTTCTCTACCGAAGCCTCATCGAAGAAAGGTATTGTTATCGAGACATCTCTCCCCTGATATTCCGCGCATATCGTTGTTGAGACGGCAGCATCGCCATTATGGCATATAGAGCGAATGAACAAATCCGCGTCGTGGTGACGACGGCTCCAAGAGAAGCCACCAATATTCCTATCATGGATCACCTTTTGCAGCTCATCATTGTCCGAGCAAAACACAACTCTTTGGGTATCAGTGGAGAACAGAGACATCTTCTCTTCTATTTTATGAAGAGTGCTACTAAAATTCTTACCGTGCGCTGTCCCTATATTCGTAAACACGCCTATTGTAGGCAAAATCATCTCGTTAAGTCTCTGCATCTCACCGGGTTGAGATATCCCGGCCTCAAACAGCGCTATCTCATGACTCCCGTCCATCTGCCACACCGAGAGAGGCACGCCAATCTGCGAGTTATAACTCTTCGGACTTCTTACAACTGACAATGAAGGAGATAGGATCTGATACAGCCATTCCTTCACCACAGTCTTTCCGTTGCTGCCCGTGATACCCACGACCGGTATCTTGAACATCCTCCTATGGTACGCTGCGATACGCTGCAAGGATGCGAGGGTGTCGGCGACGACTATGAAAGAAGCGTCCGCCCTGAAGTTGGAAAACGACTTGTCAACGACGAACATTCGCACTCCTTTTGAAAGAAGTTCGGCAATATATCTATGTCCGTCATTACGTGTTCCAGCAAGGGCAAAAAAAAGCGTGTTTTCCCCTTCGACGAACAGCCTGCTGTCGAAAAGAAGATTACGCACCTCAGCGTCAACATATTTATTGCCAATTATCTCACCATTGACAATAGAGGCGATTCCATTTAAAGTGTAATTCATATTCCGCATTTTGCGAAATTAATATCCAACAAAAAAAACAGGACGAGGAGACGTCAGAGCAGCATTCACTGTCGGCTGTAAGTCTGTATCTCGTCATAAACATATTCAAGTTTCACATTTGCTTTAGCGAACATTGCCTCCGACTCTGCAGCATCGTGGTATTTCCTCTGGCACACCACGCGTTCAATGCCGCAGTTAATTATAAGCATGGCGCATGTCCTGCACGGGGTCATTCTGCAATAGAGAGTGCTGCCTTCGAGGGCTATTCCGCGGCGAGCCGCTTGTGTGATAGCGTTCTGTTCGGCATGGACAGTCCTCACGCAATGCTCTGTTACATGTCCGTCCTCATGAATCATTTTTTTAAAGAGGTGTCCCACTTCATCGCAATGCGGGAGTCCGCGAGGGGAGCCGACATAACCTGTCACTAGGATCTGCCTGTCTTTCACAATGACGCAGCCACTTCTTCCCCTATCGCATGTGGCACGTTCTGCGACGGTGTCGGCTAAATTCATGAAATACTCGTCCCATGAAGGGCGTTTATATTTCGCATTCTCAATAGTTTGAAGCACTTTCTCCACCTCATCGTAAAGTGAGGCTATACTACCGTTATTTTGGAAAACGAAGTCAGCCTGCCTGATACATTCAGAGAGGTTTTGTTTGTTTGGGTCATTAGAGTCCATCTCTCTCTCCTCATTAGCGACGAAAGTATCAAAACTCACATTATCAGTCTCTGACTTACGTTCGGTGATACGCGAGTAACGCACTTTCCTATCCGCATCGACGGCAAAAAGATGGAAGTTGCCTTTGGCCCGGAGAGCCGCTATCTCGCCCGGAGTCCTAATACTCTCGATGACAGCGTCTTTACCCAAAGAATAAGCCCTTTCATAAAGTTGTTCCGCGATATAGCTTGGAGAATTATTGGCTCTCAACTCGTTAGCCGTCATTGTCAAAGTATCTCTGTTCACCTCAAGACCGCGGCGGCGTATCTCCTCGGTGATGAAAGCGCGCACTGAGAAATGCACATAACCTTTTTTCTGAACGAGGTAATCGACAATAGTGCCTTTCCCTGCGCCAAGAGTTCCTGTAATACCTATTATATTCATAACAATAATTATAAAGCCAAGAGACACGCTAACATTCGTTCATGCGTTCATTCTTGATATCACTAATCCATTTTTCCATTTCGAGCGGCTCATATCCCGACAGTCTTTCAAAAAGTTCGGTAGGATTATCAGAAGCCACAATATTTCTTACATGTTCCTCGCGTATGAAGCCGTCTTTCACTCCGCGGCGCATCCAATTGATGAGGTCGTCGTAATAGCCGAGGGTATTATAAATAGCGACGGGCTTATTCATCAGGCGAAGCTGGTCAGCGACGACGGCTTCCGAGAATTCATCGAGGGTGCCGAAGCCGCCCGGCATCACTATAAATGCGTCCGCCTCGCGCAGCAGGATCTCTTTCCGTTCTGCCATAGTCGTCGTGGAGACCATCTCATCGACGCCCTCATGTCCAATCTCATGGTTTAAGAGGAAATATGGCATCACCCCTATCACTTTCTTCCCTCGTTCGAGCATTCTGTCGGCTATAACGTTCATCAAGCCTATACTTCCGCCTCCGAAATAAAGCACACAGTCGTTATCGGCGAGCACATCGGCAAGTCTTGCGGCAGCCTCTTCAAAACGTTTGTCGAAACCGCTGCTGCTGCCGCAGAAAACACAAATCTTTCTCATCTTATAAAAATTATTGCGCAAAGATAATTATTTTTTCAAACAAATCGACACAAGTCTCAATAATATCATCTTCAAAGACGTATTCCGTGTTATGCAGTGGCAGGTGTTCCACGCCGCATCCGACGCCGAACATCGCGCAAGGGCAAACATTATTGAACCTGCCGAAATCCTCTGACCATCGGAATGGCATATCTATACGTTTTATATTGAGGTTCAATGCGTTTGCGGCGGCTTTCACCACATCGAGTGCGTATGCGTCGTTCATTGTAGCCGGGAAAGCCTCGTGCATGCTGTTGCTGAAGCGGAAGCCCTGTTTCTCGGCCACCATAGTACATAGCTGGACCACATCTGCGGTAAGATGCGTTAGTTTCCCATTATCGAACGAGCGGAGCGTCATCCAAATCTCGGCATGGGCTGGAGCCACTCCGAAAGTCTCCTCGCCAAGCACTGAGTGAGTGACCGTCATCATTGTGAGAGGTGTTTCGTCCTTCAGCATCTCCGATTTCTTCCAGAAGATATCGAGAAGGGCTGAGATAAGATGCTGTGGGCTGTGCCCTGTCTCAGGCTGGGAAGCGTGTGCCGTGACACCATCGAACACAAGTTTCAAGCCAAGGGAGGCTGCAGCGAAACAGTCGTCACGCAAGACGACCATATTCTTCTCATAGCCAGGGATATTATGCAATGCGAAAGCCACATCAGGCTTGATGTTTTGGAACTCAGGCGATGCGATGACAGCCTTAGCGCCCTGTCCCGTCTCTTCCGCCGGCTGGAAAAGCAGCACCACCTCCCCTTTCTCCGGACGCTTGGCGCTCAGACGGGCAGCGAGACCCGCAAGAATAGCAGCATGTCCGTCATGACCGCAACGATGTGAGCACGGACGCCCATCCTCCGGAATGTTCAACGCATCGATGTCCGCGCGTATCATCACACGCTTGCCGGGCTTTTCCCCCTTAAAGACAGCCGCCAAACCATATCCCCCTATATTCTTAATATGCACATCAGGATCCAATCCGCCGAGAAACTCATTCAAGACACGGTTAGTATTGACCTCCATACCAGAAAGCTCTGCATTCTCATGCAAGATAACCCTAAGATTTTTAATATCTTCCATTTCAACAAAAATAAATTTTCAAAATTCAAAATTACAAAAGAATTTTAAGCGGGATCATATTTCTTGAAAAAAAAACGTATCTTTGCAAAGTTTTATTTTTAATATGAATATACTATATCCATTAAAATTCCAGCCTAAATATTTTGAGAAAATCTGGGGTGGGCAGAACATAAAGACATTGTTGCACAAGGATTTTGGCAACATGGCGAATTGCGGTGAGATGTGGCTGCTGTCAGGATTGGAAGGCGAGAACAGTGTCGTATGCAATGGAAATTTCGAGGGTGACGAGATAAATGACCTTGTCGAGACTTTCATGGGCGACTTAGTTGGAGAGGAGGTCTTCGACAAATACGGAGAGACGTTCCCCTTGTTAATAAAGATAATCGACCCTCTGACATGGCTTTCTGTCCAAGTTCACCCCGACGATGAGATTGCTCAGAAAATAGGCCTTGAGAACGGCAAGACGGAGATGTGGTATGTTATTAACGCGGAGAGAGACGCCGAGTTAGTGACGGGATTCAGCCGTGAAGTAAGCAAGGCGGAAGTTGAGAGACGAATATATGACAAGAACATAGACGAGGTGCTGAACTTCGAGAAAGTCAACAAGGGTGATGTTTTCTTCATTCCGGCGAGGAGGATTCACGCATTAGGGCCCGGCTGCATGGTGGCAGAGATACAGCAGACAAGCGACACCACCTATCGCGTCTATGACTGGGACAGGTTAGACCAGCATGGAATGTATCGTGAACTTCATATCCCACAGTCGCTTTACACTCTCGATTACAAGTTTGAAGAAAACTATCGCACTGAGTATCAACGTGATAAAAAAGACAACACCGTACCTATGGTGCAATGTCCGTTTTTCACCACCAATTATATAGACCTTGACGCCACTTTGGCGAAAGACTACAGCGAGCTTGACTCGTTCGTAATCCTCATGAGTGTAAACGGCTCATTCACATTGAGGTACGATGGTGGCGAGGAGTTAGTGAAGATAGGGGAATGTATTCTTATCCCTAACATCATCAAGAAAGTGGAGATAAGCGCAGTCAGGCACTGCGAACTTTTAGAAATTTATATTGTTTAACTAAAATAACAAATCAAAATGAAAAAAGTATTGTCATTATTACTTTTCGGTTTCATGTTCTTCAGCATGACGGCTCAGGAGAAATCAGATCTTCCAAACATCACCCTCAAGAACCTTGATGGCGAATCAGTTAATATCGCTGAGATTAACAACGATGGCAAGCCATTCGTTATGACATTCTGGGCGACATGGTGCGGACCATGCGTAAAGGAGCACAACGCTTTGACAGACGTTTATGACGACTGGGTAGAGGAGACAGGGGTGAAGATTTTTTCTGTCTCTATTGATGACTCGCGTTCATCGGCACGTATCAAGCCATTCGTTGATGGCAAGGGCTGGCCTTTCGAGATACTCCTCGATGTCAACCAAGAGCTTAAGCGCGCTATGAATGTCAGCAACCCTCCCCACACATTCCTTTTCGACGGCAACGGCAAAATCGTTTGGCAGCACACAGGTTACCTTGAAGGCGGAGAAGAAGATGTTTACCAAGAAATCTTAAAACTCGTTAACAAGAAATAACATTTTTACATAAGCAGATGAAACATATATTTTTGACAGTGGCATTAATAATATGTGCCACAGCGGCATACGCCCAAGACCTCATGAGCAGGTCGAAGGTTACCGGCAGTTTCCAAGTTGACGGCAACTACTATTGGGAAGACAAGGGCATTGACATCACAAGCGAGGAAATCAACGGCGAGAGCTTCGGCGCATACGGATTCGGTAAGATTCAGTACAACCTTGGCGACTTCACTGCGGGCTTCCGTTTCGAGGCATACCAAAACACCAAGATGTCAGGCTTCGACACCAGAGTCAAGGGCATGGGCATAGCGAACTATTTCGCCACATACGACAACGGCACTATAGGCGTCACTGTCGGTGACATATACGACCAGTTCGGCAACGGACTTATCTTCCGCACCTATGAGGAATGGACGCTCGGTTTTGACAACTCCATCAGAGGTATGCGCGTGGTGTATCGCCCATTCAACGGAGTGTCAGTGAAGGCTCTCTATGGCAAACAGAGATTCTATTGGAAGTCATACGAGGAAGAGAGAGGACTTGTACGCGGCATCGATGGCGAGTGGGACCTCAACCAGAGCATCAGATGCATGAACGATGCTAAGTTCAGGACATCTATCGGCGGCAGCTTCGTCAGCAAATACGAGAGCGGCAAGACACGCGAGATGGAGGGCAACATTTACACTCTGCCAGAGAACGTCGCAGCATACGCGGGAAGAGTGAACCTTGGATACGGACGCTTCGGATTCTCAGCGGAATACGCCCGCAAAATCAACGACCCGTCTGTTTTCAACAACTGGATTTACCGCGACGGACAGGAAGTGCTCGCTTCTTTATCTTACTCACAGAAAGGCCTTGGTGCAGTGCTTCAGGTGAAACGTGTTGACAACATGAGCTTCAAATCGATGCGCACAGCGACACAGAACGACCTCGACTTAGGCTTCATTCCACCTATCAACTACACCCACACTCACAGCCTTCCTTCAATGTTCTCTTACTCCACACAGCCTAACGGCGAGATGGGCGTGCAGTTCCAAATCAACTATATGATCCCTAAGAAGACATTGCTCGGCGGCAAATACGGCACCAAGTTAGCGTTTAACTACAGCCAAGTCAACGACATAGTCCGCGACTCTATCCAATATAACGGGCAGAACACCATCAACATGCCGGGGACATTAGGCTACACATCTCCGTTCTTCGGTATTGGCGACAGGATATTCTACCGCGACATCAACTTCGAGATTGAGAAGAAAATAAACAAGAAACTCAGCCTTACCCTCATGTATATCAACCTTCTCTATGACATGGAGACTATAGAGAACCATCCTGGCGCGGAAGTGGTAAAAGCAAACATCGCATTCGGCGAGGTAGTATATAAAATCAACAACAAGAACAGTGTCCGCCTTGAGCTTCAGCACATGTGGGACAACATAGGGAAAGACCACGAGATAGAGGCAGGACACGAGGCATACTACAAGAAACGCGGCAACTGGGCTGCATTCCTCCTTGAATACACTATCGCACCAAAATGGTTCATCTCTGTAGCTGACAAATACAACTACGGCAACCCAATCGCTGATAACCGCGACCACTATTTCACAGGTTCTGTCGGATTCATCAAAGACCAGACACGTATAGCACTCAGCGGCGGCCGCCAGAGTGAAGGCCTCGTCTGCGTCGGCGGTGTATGTAGGACAGTCCCTGCATCAAGCGGATTATCAATTACCATTACAACTTCATTCTAAACATTCTGAACATGAAAAAGACATCATTATTATTTTTAAGCGCAGCACTCGCTTTCGCGACAGTGTCGTGCGACAAACTTAATGAACCTTTCTTCACCGAGCCAATAGTAGCCGCATCGGACACAATCCCGATGACAGCGGAAGACACCATCAACTTTGATGGAAAGATAGTGGTGTTGCTCGAAGACTACACCGGCGTGAAATGTAACAACTGCCCGGCAGCAGCCGTGACGGCGAATGAGCTTCAAGAACAACACGAAGGACACCTCATCGTCTTAGGCGTACACCCTAAAGGCGCGTTACAGCTTCCTAACGGCGACTTCCCTGACTTCAGGACCGAAGACGGGAACACTTGGAACAACAACTTCAACATCGCCAGCTATCCTAACGGCATGGTGAACCGTAAAAGCGTTATCGGACCAGCGGAATGGGCAACAGCAGTAAACGACGAGATAGGGAAAAACGCCCCTGCAAGAGTTGTGATAAAAACAGAATATAACGAGGGAACAAGGGAACTCACTCTAAGTATCCACACATTGTTCATGGAAGATGTTGAAGGCAAAATAAACCTTACGACATGTATCATGGAAGATAATATCATCGGCAAACAGGTAACCCCTAATGGTATCGATACGAGCTACATGCACCGCCACGTCTTCAGAGGTACCGCCGACGGCATCACTTGGGGAAGGACCCTCGACAACACAGCAACGACAATCTCAAAAGACAGAAGATTCGTGACGAACATGAAGTTCACCGTCGATGAGAACTTTAACGCTGACGAACTTTATATTGTCGCAATCCTCAGCAATGACGACACAAAAGAAGTTCTGATGGCTTCTGAAACCAAAATAAAATAACAATATATGAGGAAATTTTTGTTTTTCACCCTTTGTCTTGCATTGTTCGTAACATCATGCAAGAAAAATGAAGATGAGACTCCCGCTCCAACACCAGAGGAGCAAGTATGTGACTCGCCTAACAGCTTCGCTTCGGCTACCATTGACAATGAGGTCTTTTTGTCATGGAGCAACACAGGCGCGTTATCGTACAAGGTTTATAGGAATGATGTAGTTATCGCATCAGGAATCACCGACACTACATACACAGAGATAGTGCCTTTTGGAGAATATGCTTACCAGATCCAAGCGGTATGCAATTATGGTGAGTCACCAAAGACCGGTGAACTATACATCATAGTGGTGAACCCTTGGTACGGGAATTATGCTGGAGAGATCGGACTTAACGGACAGGTCAACGTCAATTTCGGAGGGATCAACGTCCCTATAGAGCAGACACTCAGCGACATGACGATGTCCATCACAGAGACCGACAATCCAAACAAGGTGAAAATCGTATTGACCACATCATCAGGCCGCACAATAGAATGTGACGGCAACATCGATGGCTATGATTTGACAGTGCCATCATTCAAACTTGAGAGCATCACGTTGCCGTTCGAATACAACGGGATGACCCTTGAACTTGAATTGGATATCACCATTAGTGATGTAGCCGCCAACTACTCTGAAAACGAGATTAACGGTACAGGCAAGGCCATTGGCACAAGTAAGATCGAGTTGTTCGGTCAGAGCATCAGCACTGACTTAGATATTGACCTTGACATACATTTCACGGAGGTCGAGAGATGAAAATAAAAAAGGAGGTCTTTCGACCTCCTTACTTTGTAGCGGGGGGCGGATTTGAACCACCGACCTTTGGGTTATGAGCCCAACGAGCTACCGGACTGCTCCACCCCGCATCATCATTGATTTCGGGTGCAAAATTACTACAAAAAAGTAATTGTGTCAAGATTTTTTTAATTTTTTTTTGAAATATTTTTAATATGGACCATAAAGCAGGATATGTCAACATCATAGGCAAGCCAAACGTTGGAAAATCAACGCTGATGAACGCGCTTGTAGGAGAGAAGATCTCAATCATCACATCAAAGGCACAGACCACAAGACATAGGATTTTAGGGATTGTCAACGGAGATGACTTCCAAATCGTGTTCTCTGACACTCCGGGAATAATAAAGAGACCGGCATATAAGATGCACGAGATAATGAATCAATATATAAAAGTAGCCTTCATCGATGCCGATTTGATACTTTACGTTGTTGACATCACCGACAAGAAAACCGATGAAGAGACGATAGAGCGCATCAAGGCGATGGACGTGCCAGTGTTCGTCCTACTAAACAAAATAGACCTCTCAAACCAGCAAGAGGTAGAGAAAGCAGTAGCATTTTGGAACGAGACCATTCCTAACGCCACTGTGTTCCCTATATCGGCGAAACACGAGGCTAACATACAATTCGTACTCCAATGCATTATCGAGAAACTCCCGAAATGCCCGCCTTATTTCCCGAAAGATGAGCTCACAGACCGCTCAATGCGTTTCTTCATAACAGAGATTATCAGGGAGAAGATATTGCTGAACTACCAGCAGGAGATACCGTATTGTGTGGAAGTAGTTGTTGACGCATACGAGGAGAGCCAGAACATCATCAACATAAAAGCCACCATCTTCGTGTCGCGTGAATCGCAGAAAGCTATATTAATAGGTAAAGGAGGCTCAGCGATAAAGAAGACCGGCATCATGGCACGTGTTGATATAGAAGAGTTTACAAGAAAGAAAATATTCCTCGACCTCCGCGTGAAAGTTGACAAGGACTGGAGAGACAACGAAGAAGAGCTGAAGCATTTCGGATACGAGGCATAAAAAAACAATCAAGATATTCATTTTAAAATAATATTATATACAGATGAGTAATATTGTAGCAATAGTAGGAAGACCAAATGTTGGTAAATCAACATTATTCAACCGACTTGTGCAGTCGCGACAAGCCATTGTGGAAGAGACAAGCGGTGTCACACGCGACCGTCATTACGGGCATAGCGACTGGTGCGGGAAGAGATTCACCGTCATTGACACAGGCGGTTATGTTGTCGGGTCGGACGATATTTTTGAAGAAGAGATTAGAAAGCAGGTTAACCTCGCTATCGATGAGGCTAACGTTATCATTTTCGTCGTTGACGGGCAGGAAGGAATACATGTGCTCGATGAAGATGTGGCAGCCATTCTCCGAAAAAGTAAGAAAAATGTCATCTTGGCAGTGAACAAGACCGATATACCATGCAAATACAACAACGCATCAGAGTTCTACGCCCTTGGACTTGGAGAGATCTTCCCTTTCTCAGCAATGACAGGGACGGGGACAGGCGAGTTGCTCGATGAAGTGATTAAATATCTGCCTTCAGACGATACCGATGACTATTCCGGACTGCCAAAGTTCGCAGTAGTAGGCCGCCCGAACGTAGGAAAATCATCGATGGTGAACGCATTCCTTGGAAAAGACAGACATATTGTGACAAACATCGCAGGCACGACACGCGACAGCAACAACACACGCTTCAACGCCTTCGGAATGGACTTCATACTCGTTGACACTGCCGGACTAAGAAAGAAAAGCAAAGTATCAGAAAACATTGAGTTCTACTCTGTTATGCGCTCTATCAGAGCAATAGAGGAATGCGACGTGGCAATACTTATCATCGATGCGACAACAGGATTCGAGTCGCAAGACATGAACATCTTACGACTGATAGAAAGAAACAAAAAAGGACTCGTGGTCGTCGTAAACAAATGGGATTTGATAGAAAAAGACTCTAACACACACTTGAGTTTTGAGAACGCAATCCGCGAGAAAACAGCGCCTTTCGTCGATTATCCTATCATATTCACATCTGCCATAAACAAACAAAGGACGTTCAAGGTCCTTGAGACCGCACATGAGGTCTATGAGAACAGAGAGAGAAAAGTGCCAGTACGCGAGTTGAACGACACCTTGCTTGAGATAATAGGCAACCAGCCTCCACAAATCGCCTCAAGAGGCAGGTTCTTGAAAATCAAATATATCACCCAACTAAAAAGCCCTACGCCACAGTTCATCTTTTTCTGTAACCTCCCGAAAGACGTCAAAGAGTCATACATGAGGTATCTTGAGAACAAAATCAGAAGTATATGGGACTTCCACGGCGTACCAATTCAGTTGTTCTTCAGAGAGAAATAAACATGGAATTAGACGAGTTAAGAATAGACAAGTGGTTATGGTGTGCGCGTCTTTTCAAGACGCGCACACTCGCAGCCGATGCCTGTAAGGGAGGCAAAGTGAAAGTCAACGACATCTCTATGAAACCCTCGCACGAAGTAAAACATGGCGAAATAATAAGCGTACAGATAGGACAACTACACAAAATAATAGAAGTGATAAGCATTCCTAAAAGCCGCGTCTCCCCTAAAGACATACCCTCCATTTACAACGACCTCACACCTAAAGAAGAATACGAACGCATCGAATTCTTACATGCCTACAAAGCGGAATACCGCGATAGAGGCTCAGGCAGACCCACAAAAAAGGAAAGAAGGATTCTTGATAAACTGAAAAACGAAGATTAAAAGACAATATATTATCATTATGACAACAATCAAAGGTATTTACAAAGGCAACCTGCACAACGAGATAACCCATCTCCAATCAGGAAACTGCATTCAAACCGACGCACCGACCGACAATCACGGAATGGGTGCCGCCTTCTCCCCCACCGACCTCGTATGCGCTTCATTAGCAGCCTGCATGATGACAATAATGGGAATAAACGCTCAAAACCAGCAAATAAACATCGACGGCACAACCTATGAGGTCTCAAAGACAATGTCTGCCAACCCAAGGAGAATAGGACAGATAGATATTGTTTTTACATTCCCTCCAATGCAATACTCTGATAAACAAAAGGTTATATTAAGAAAAGCAGCGGAGAGCTGCCCTGTCGGCAAGTCGCTTCACCCAGATGTGAAAATCAATATGATTATGAATTTCCAATAAGAAATAGACACCTGAATAATGTCGTTTTCTTAGGACGACAACTTGGACAACCTTTTGGGGTGAATCCATGGAAATGTTGTCTTCGTTGTTCTCTGTTGTCGTTTTCTTAGGACGACAACTTGGACAACCTTGGACAACCTTTTGGGGTGAATCCATGGAAATGTTGTCTTCGTTGTTCTCTGTTGTCGTTTTTTAGGACGACAACTTGGACAACCTTTTGGGTAAATCCATGGAATGTTGTCTTTGTTGTTCTCTGTTGTCGTTTTCTCAGGACGACAACTTGGACAACCTTGGACAACCTTTTGGGGTGAATCCATGGAAATGTTGTCTTCGTTGTTCTCTGTTGTCGTTTTCTTAGGACGACAACTTGGACAACCTTGGACAACCTTTTGGGGTGAATCCATGGAATGTTGTATTTGTTGTTCTCTGTTGTCGTTTTCTTAGGACGACAACTTGGACAACTTTGGACAACCTTTTGGGGTGAATCCATGGAATGTTGTATTTGTTGTTCTCTGTTGTCGTTTTCTTAGGACGACAACTTGGACAACCTTTTGGGTGAATCCATGGAATGTTGTCTTTGTTGTTCTCTGTTGTCGTTTTCTTAGGACGACAACTTGGACAACCTTTTGGG
>JBJEGZ010000035.1:22132-36153 GCA_051875555.1 Candidatus Limimorpha sp.
TGAATCCATGGAATGTTGTCTTTGTTGTTCTCTGTTGTCGTTTTTTGGCAACAACGGGAACAACTTTTTTTGTAATTTTGCAGCATGATTTCGAAAGTTAAAAACATCAATATTGCCGACTTCGACTATCCGCTACCAGATGAGAGGATAGCGAAATATCCATTAGCAGAAAGAGATGCCTCCAAGCTCCTCGTGATGCAAGGAGAAAATATAAGAGAAGACCGGTTCTGCAACATAGGTAAGTATTTGCCAAGCAACTCGTTATTAGTTCTTAACGAGACGAAGGTAGTACGCGCACGATTGCAGTTTTTCAAGGAGTCGGGTGCCGAGATAGAGATTTTCTGCCTTGAACCGGTGTCATACAATGGCGATTATCAACTTGTGTTTGCGTCAGGTTCATCGGTAGAATGGCGTTGTCTTGTAGGGAACTCAAGGCGATGGAAAAGCGGAGCGTTATCAATGCATCTGAGGATCAAGGAGAAGGAAGTAATATTAAAAGCGGAGCGTATAGAGAGGGACGATTCTTACTCAATAATACAGTTCTCATGGGAGCCGGCAGAGATAAGTTTTGCCGAGGTGCTTGAGACGGCTGGAGAGATACCTTTGCCACCGTATTTACATCGCGAGGCGGAGCCGAGCGACAGAGACCGCTATCAAACAGTATTCGCAAAGAACGAAGGTTCGGTAGCAGCTCCCACAGCATCACTACATCTCACCAAGCCATTGATGGCCAAGCTAAAAGAGTGCGGGCACTCTTTCGATGAGGTCACATTACATGTAGGAGCAGGAACATTCCGTCCTGTAGCGTCTGACACTATTGGGGGACATGACATGCACTCCGAATCAATAATTGTGAAGAAATCTTTCATCGAGAACTTGTTGAGTAACATCGACAGAACAATTATTCCTGTAGGCACGACCAGCATGCGTACCATTGAGTCGCTTTATTGGATAGGTGTGATGATGATAGAGCAAGGGTATGACGAGCGCGACATTCATGTAAGCCAATGGTTTCCTTATCAAGAAAGGGATATTATCCCTTCAGCAGCCGATTCGTTAGAGGCGATAATGAAATACCTTGAGACGCACAAACTCGATGCGCTGCATGCCACAACAGCACTGATGATTGCGCCATCGTGTCCGATAAAAGTCACAAAAGCATTGATTACCAATTTCCATCAGCCTAAAAGCACTTTGCTTCTGCTCGTGTGCGCACTCATTGGCGAGCGGTGGAAAGAAGCTTATTCATACGCTCTCGGACATGGCTTCCGTTTTCTCAGCTATGGAGACAGTTGCCTCTTTATCCCATGACAGGTTCCAACACAACGAGACGGAATCCCACCCCATGGACAGTAACTATGTTAACATCAGGGTCGGGCTTAAGGTATTTTCGCAGACGCGCGATGAAGACATCCATAGAGCGTCCAATGAAATAATCGCTGCTGCCCCAAATCATCTTTAACACCTTTTTTCGGGGAACAAGCTCGTTCTTGTTGTCATAAAAGACCTTTAACAACGCCGCTTCCTTACGCGTCAGAGGCTGCTCCCTGCCCTCGTGAATAAGCAGCAGGTTCTTTGTGTCAAAAATGAAACTGCCCAAATAAATTATCTTGTCACCGTTATCTATATTATTAGGGTTATTATTATTGATACGCTTCGCCATCATTGCGACACGGAGACCTAACTCTTTATTTACCAAAGGTTTGACAACATAATCATCGATATGGAAATCAAGGTTGCGCAACATTGGCGAATGCCGCCCAATATCAATAAGGAAAATAATCGGGATATCGGGGCATAGCGTCCTCATCTGTTTAGCAAGAGAGAAACCGTCAATCTCACCGACATCTGCGTCGATAACACATATATCGACATCGTTTTTCTTAAACAACTCTATAGCGTCGAAACTATTAGAAGCATGGATAATTCTGTAATTATCTTTCGAGATACTGTCGGCAACCGTGTCGTTCAAACACTGCGGGCTGCCAACAAAAAGTAAGGGGATCTTGCCTTGTGTCTTCATAATATATTGTTTATCAAGATAAACTAACAAGGCAAGGAATTGTTTTATCGCAGCGAAAATATTCTATTTTATCCTATTATAAAGATAGGAGGCATAGTTACGGAGCACCATTTTGCGTTCTTCAGGCAGTGCGATAGAATCGAGATGACGGAGCGAGCTTTCATAATATCCTGTCATGACATCTGTCACAATCTCACGCACATTATATTTAGCGAAAATGTCAAGTACCGCATTCATCTTGGCGTCATCACGGCCTTTAGGCATCTTGAAATAACCCTCGAGCCGGCATTTATCCTCATCTGAGGCGAGTTCAAGAGCTTTAAGATAGAGATAAGTCTTCTTATTATCAGCGATATCGCCCCCTGGAAGTTTGCCGAACACCTTAACATCGCCATAGCAGTCGAAAAGGTCATCTTGGAGTTGGAACGCTAACCCGAGATCAATGCCGAAATCATATACAGCTTTTTTGCCGAGTTCGTCAGCATCAGCGACTATTGCGCCGATTTTCAAGACAGAGCCGAGAAGCACCGCCGTTTTCAATCGAATCATCTCGATATATTCGTCAATAGAGACATCGTCACGAGTCTCAAAATTCAAGTCATACTGTTGTCCCTCGCAAACCTCAAGAGCCACTTTGCAAAGTTCAGAAAGCACGTCGGCAGAGTATTTTGCATCTGTTTTCAGAGAATATTGGAAAGCCTTGATGAGCATTGTGTCGCCTGAAAGCAGAGCGATGTTGGAGCTCCATTTATGAAAGACCGTCTCTAAGCCGCGGCGCAAAGGAGCCTCGTCCATGATGTCGTCATGAACAAGTGTGAAGTTATGGAAAATCTCTACAGCCACCGAGGGCACCAAGCAAGTGTTAATATCGCCCCCAAACATATCACAAGACAAAAGGCAGAGAGTGGGACGCATACGCTTACCCTTTTGGCTCATTGTGTAATCAATAGGAGCGTACAACTCATTTGGAACACCTGTAAAATCCTGTGACTCAATATAGTCAGTGATTAATTCCTGAATTTTTTCAACAGAAGTCATATCTTTTTTCTATTAAATGTCAAAATCAAAGATGGAAGAATAGCGGTATTTGTAACCATGGAGACCAACAATGTAAGAGGGACGAGGAGTCCGACAACTTGTGTGCCGCCGAACGATGACAGAGCGAAAATCAAGAAGCCGCAAACAAGGACAGATGCGGAATAAATCATGCTCGGGCCTGCCTCCATCATAGCGGAGAACACCGCCTCCCTGACATTTCCCCCGTTATATTTCATCTGAAGGCGATAACGAGAGAGGTAATGTATCGTATTGTCAACGCTGATACCGAGGGCTATACTGAAAACCAATATTGTGGACATCTTCAGAGGAATGCCCGAGAAGCCCATCACTCCAGCTGTGACTAACAGTGGTATTATATTAGGTATCAATGAGATAAGGACAATTTTTATATCTCGGAACGCTATCACCATAAGAATAGAGATGACGAGGAAGGCCAACATCAGCGAATAAGCGAGGTTCTTTAAGAGGAAGTCGGTGCTTTTGAGAGTGACGACAGCGTTACCTGTCATATCGACATCATATTTCTCATGGGGGAAAATCTCTTCAATAACAGGCTTCAACGCCACCATGATACTGTCAATCTTTGGCGTTGTGATATTCGCCATCTGAACGCTGACACGCGTGTTGCGCAACTCCTTATCCATATATTGCTTCATAATAGACGGCATCTCATCGCCTTCCATATCAGGAAGATACTTCATGATAAACCCGAACTCATTGTTTGTCGGCACCTTATAATGCTCTGTCTTTCCGTTGAAGAACCCTTGTCGAGCGAATTTCACCACCTCCGCAACCGACAAAGGCGCACTGAACTCAGGGAATCTCGCCAAAGAGTCCTGCAACCTATCCACCTTCCTGATAAATGCGGCATTCATGATTCCTTTCGGCTTACGAGTATCGATGTTTATCTCAAAAGGCATAACGCCGCCGACAGTCTCCTCAAAAAACATTATATCCTTATAGAGTTTGTCTTTTTTAGAAATATCATCTACCACCCTGCCAGAGACAGGCATATTAATCGCGCCAATGACACAGACAACGACAGCCACGCTAAGTACAGAATATACAACGGCCCTATGGTTCTCAACTATTTTACACACCCTCTCCATCACCCGCGAGGCGAAACCGCTGTTAATCCTATTCACATTGTAATCATCAGGTTCCCTTTGGAAGCTGAAGAAAACAGGCAACATTATTAATGTCAAGACGAAAACTATAACAATGCACACGCTCGACAATATCCCGAAAGGAACAAGGAGGTCGTTCCTTGTGATGATGAAAGAGGCAAAACTCACAGCCGTAGTGACATTCGTTAGGAAGTTGGCAGGGCCGATACGTACGATGACAGCGTGCAATGCCTTGAATTTATCATGGCAACGGGAGAACTCATTATTGTATTTGTTCAGCATGAATACGGAGTTCTCAACCCCGATGATGATGAGCAATGGGGGAAGGACACCCGTCAGGATCGTCAGCTCATAACCCAATACGGACATTATTCCGAACATATAGCCCACTGACACTACGACTATTGATAAAACAGTGACAAGCACGCGCCACGAACGGAACAAAAGGTAAAGGATTAAGGCTGCCACCAAAATCGAGAGAACGGAAAAAAGCACTATCTCCCTAACCATCATATCCGTAGTCACTTCACGGATATACGGGAGTCCGGAGACATGCGTATCGATACCGGTGCGCTCGCCGAAGCCCTCAATTTTTCCCTTTATAGTATTGACCAAACCGATGCGCAGGTTCGAGTTAGCATAATCATTTTCAATGGCAATCATCATCACCGCACTGTTTTTCTCAGTGTTAAACAAGAGTCCGTCGTAAAGTGCGAGGCTCTGCACCACAGTCTTTATAGAGTCAACCTCCGTCTGTGAGACAGGACGCCGTCCCACCACCTCCGAAATCCTGAATTTTGCCGCCGCATCGTCTTTTTCAATATTATAAATCCTTGATACAGAAAGACATTCACTTACACCCTCAACATTTCTGATTTCCTCGCACAAGTCGTAATATTCCTGAAAATGCTTTAAAGAAAAAAGGCTGTCGTCAACTATTCCAACGAATATTGTGCAACCGTCATCTCCATAACGCTCAAGGAACTGCCTATAAACCACCATCACCGAATCGTCATCAGGAAGAGTGTTAGGAGGATTATACGCCATCTTCACATTGGCAGTACGTATAATCAGCAAAACCAACAAGATAAGAACAACACTGATATTTAAAACACGATACCTCAGTATATAGTCAGCGATTTTATTCCACATTATAACTCAAAAATTAAAAAACATATAATTTTTAAAGTTGCAAAAATACAATTTTTGATTAAAAGAAAAAACAAGTCAGACCTTTTTTATTTCCGAGGAAGGTAATGTACCGGGTATTAATAAGGGAAAGGTGTATCATCGGCCAATATGACTTCTGATACACCCTTCATTCAAAAAAAACGGAGAATATTTAATTATTAAGATTTATGCCCAAAGTTGTTTTCCATAAGTACGTTTATATACGATGTACGAAATCACGAAATAGACGAGTGCCTGAATCCATAGGGCAATTATCTCAGTCTGCACGTCAGCTATCGTAGCTCCCATCTCCGAGATCCTAACGTAACCGTTGATACCGAATGTTGAAGGGAAAAGCCACGACACCATCTTCCAAGCGACTGGGATATTGCTTGCCGGCCATGAGATACCGCTGATGAAAAGTAACGGTATCGACATAAACACGAACATGACGATAAACGACTCGCGGTCATGCGACATCGATGAGAGTGCCAAGCAGAAGAACACGCAAGAAAGAAGGAAAGGCACCATAAAGGCGAGCAGCGTTTTCCAATCCCAGATATGCACGAGGTTGAAAAGTTCGGGGACAATACAAACAAGGTATAAAGCGACGAAGACATAAATCACGAAATAAACCATTGATTTCCCTAACAGCACCTCTATCGGGTTCTTTCCGATGATGTGAGGTTCAGCGATACGTTTGCGTATTTTCTCCCTTTCCTCGCCTGCCATCATGCCGACACCTAAAAGCATTGTCTGCTGTATTATCAGGATCAGCACTGCGGGTATAAGGAAGGTGGCGAAGCCGCTCTGTGTGTTAAACAACGGCACAAACTCATATTCGATAGGATATTGGAAAGCAGCGAGTTGTGCTTCCGTAGCGCCCGGCATTCGCACTGCCTTTATCTCTTTATTCATATCGAGAGAGACCTCCGTACAACTGCTTAGCACCGCCTTATAGTACAGCAATCCGCTCATATCCGAATACAGTTGCACCGTAGTCTGGCGCATCTCAGCAATATCTTTGTCGAACTCTTTCGGGATATATACCATACAATATGCCACACGTCTGTGTATCAGCTCTTTAGCTTCCTCCATATCGGCGCAATGTGCCACAATCTTAATATCGGCAGTAGCATCGGCACGACGCAGGAACTCACGGCTCATCTGTGAGTTACAGGCATCAACCACAACGGTAGGCACCTCTCTAACAGTCTCATTTCCATACAGATAACTATAAAGAAGCGGATAAAGGAGCGGAACGATTATGAAGAACACGAACACCCCCACATCAGACAAGGCGCACTTCATTTCGTAAGCCCACACTTCAATAGTATTTCTTAACCATTTCATAATTAGTGTTTTAATGCGTATATTGATATTCAAGTAAGAACTTCCTCAATCTTCCTAACACAAGCAGCGGAAGAATAATGAACGCCAATTGTATTGCGATATTGACATAAGAGTATGACAAAGGCAGTCCGTTCAGTGCTTGATCGACATAGATGAGGAAATAATGGCGCAGTGGGAAGAACCACGACAGAGCTTTCAGTGGAGCCGGGAATGCCATCATCGGGAAAGAGAAGCCTGAGATTGGGAAGGACAACACACCCCAGAGAGTGGCGAGGCTTAACGCCCAACGCAGCGAGCCGACGCAGCCGCAGAAGAACACGCCGAAAGCCATTGAAGCCAGTACGAGCAGCACCATATTCAGCGCCATTGGCCATATTCCGCTGTTAAGTGGGAACCTCCACACTCCGTAAAGCATGAATAGGCAGAACGCCGCCATTAACAGCCATATCAGCAGGTGAGGGAGTAGTTTTCCGACAAGAGCCTTGAAAACGTTATTGTCCGCCATCGCCATCCATTCTTTTGACGTCTCCTCTTTCATCTCCACATAGATAGCGTAAATGGTGACCTGCATTATGAGCAGCATCAAGATTCCGGGCATGAGAGTGTTTGACAGATATACCGAGTAATTCAGCTCAGGGTTGTTGACGGCGTGCATCTCCATCTTTATCGGCTGAATAACCGCCATAGCCTGTTCCTCGGTATAGCCTTGCGCATACAATGTTGAGCGAGTCACCGCTCCGGAGGCATATTCCGCCATCATCTTCATGTCGCGATACTGTAGTGAGGCGGGGATGAGATATGACGGGGCGGTATAGAAGGATACCACAGGCTGCTTACCTGTGACTGCCTTTTGTGTCGTTCCCTCAGGGATATAGTAGAAAGAGTAAATCTCGCCACGCTGCATCGCCTCTCGTGCGGAAGCCACATCGGGGAAGTGCTCTATGATATCAATCTCTTGGAACGACTCAAGGTTACGGATTATCTCGCGAGTAGTGGAGGTGTTGTCCTCATCGACGACTCCAGCCGGGAGTTTGGTAGGAAGCCCCTCCCCCATGAGCGTGGTGAAGAACAAGAAGGCTATCAATGGCGCGATTATCATACAGAATGTATAGATAGGACGCGACAACAGCCTCTTCTCCTCTCTTGCGGCAATCGCTAAAATTCCTTTATTTCTCATTTCTCATTTATTCTATATAAAACCGTCATACCGGGACGAAGGCCTTCAACCTTGTTGAGAGGCATCGCGCGCACCTCGAAGGTCTTGAGGTCATATTGTCCTGTCTGTTTTGTAGCCTTCCATGCGGCATAGTCTCCCCTGTCTTTCAAATAATTAACTTCCATCTCCACAGTCTGTCCGAGAGCAGGTATCTCCGCCATGAAACGTTGTCCTTTCTGCATCTTGAGAAGGTTATCCTCTCTAACATTAAAGGTTGCCCACATATCGTCCATGACAGCGATGTTCATTATCGGCGCACCTGTGCCGACGAGTTCGCCCACATGAGGGAAGATTTCCGACACCTCGCCATCGGAATACGCTGTCAGTATTGTCTCTTTGATATATGAATCCACTTCAGCCACAGCCCCTTCCGCCTGCAACACATTAGCTGCGGCCAGTTCCTTATCCTCCTTCTGGGCACCGTCTTTCGCCATGTCGTACTGTGATTTCGCGGCTTTTTCCGTTGCGACAGCCGCATCATATTGCGCCTTCGCCTCATCATATTTCTGCTCGCTCACCACGCCTTCCTTGAAAAGGTTGCTCACACGTTTGAAAGATTTCTGCATAATGTCAGTATTGACTTTCGCTTTCTGCCACAACTCATACGCGCTCTGTATCTGCTCTTGACGCGCGCCAGCCTCAGCCTTGTCGCTCATCGCTATAGCTGCCGACCTAACGGCCTCGGCCTGTGCGAGTTTCGCCTGCACGTCAGGCGCCTCTATTATAGCCAGTGTGTCGCCGGCCTTCACCATCTGGCCTTCCTTAACCCTATATTCCAATATCCTTCCGGGCACCTTGCTCGAAACCCTGTATTCCGTCACTTCAGCCTGTCCTTGTAAAATCTCGTTTGTCTTGCCGTAAGTTATCGAACCCACAACGCATATAACTGTTATTATCATCGCTAACACCACCAATGCTATAATAGTGTTAATCCTTTGTGCTTTTTCTGTTGCCATATTATTTGATTTTTTAATTTGTTAGTTGATTATTTTGAAAGTTTTCCTATTGATTTTTTAAAATAAGTGTTTGCCATAATGACATCAATTTTCGCATCGATATATTCTGAATGCGCCTGCATCCATGAGGTCTGCGCGCTATCGAGAGTCGATGACGGCACTATGCCCTCCCTGAACCCGATGTCAGCTATGCGCAAGTTCTCCTCGGCGTCGCTCATCTTGTCGGAGGTAAGGCGCATACGCGACTCGGCCTCTTTGATTTGCATCTCATATTGTTTCACTTGCAGCATGATTTTCTGCTTTGTGTCCTCAAGGGTTATCCGTGCGATATTAGCCTCCGACTGCGCTTTGCGTATCTTATTCATTCCCTCGCCAAAGTGGAAAATCGGGACACGCGCCACCACACCTACGTTGACGAAGCCTTGGAACTGTTCCTGCACGCCGTTGAAAAACGACGGATTTGTCACTACGACACCGCCGATGGCCGCTACTGTCGGCAGAAATTCAGAGCGCGCTATGTTCACTTTCTTGTCAGAAATCTTCACCGCCATGTCAAGGCAGTACAACTCCGGCCTGTCTCTCAACACGTCCTCTTCGGTGTAAGCTGTTTCAAAATTCGGAATAACGACATCGTCGAGCGACTCATCGGCAAGTGAAAGTTCCGTATCGAGAGGGAGTCCGCATGTCTGGCAGAGCAGCATTTTCGACAGTGCAAGACCATTATTGACCTTGATAAGGGTCAGTTCCGCATCGTTAAGTTTCACTTTTATAGCGAGGCGGTCAGATTCCGTTGCCATTCCCTCGTTGACAAGTTTATCGACATCTGACGACATCTTTCGAAGCATCTCGACATAGTTCTCTGTGAGTTTCAACTTATTAGCGAGAGACACTATCTGCCAATACGCCTTATCTGTAGTAAGTATCACCTCTTGTTCCTCGGCTGTCATCTGCGTTTTTGCCAATTCCTCAGCATATTTTGTTATCTGATGATAAGCTCTCACCTTTCCACCGGCATACAGAGGTTCTTCCACCGACACCATTGCGGCATAAATGTTATGGTTGTCTAATTTCAACGCCTCGCCGACCTCGGTTCCTATCGCATTCAGGCTTTCTTCCAAGCCAGTGTTGCCAAACGTCTTAAACATTTCCTGCATCACCTGTTGCACCACCTCGTTAGTGAACACGGTCGGGTTCTGCATCATATTTTGAACCAGTTGCGCGACAGTCGCGTCCAAGCTGTTCTGAACCATGGTGCCCGCGCTGCCAAGCATAGCCAGCTGCCCATCGCTAACAAGCTGTATCGTCCTGCCCATATACATATAAGTACCCTGTGCTGAAATCTTCGGCAGATAATTTGAGAAAGCAGCCTTCTTCTCATATCCCGCAATATCAACCTTTTCTTGAGATACCTTCAGGCTATTGTTATTCTCAACAGCCATCTCCCTACATTCCTCAAGCGTCAGAACCGTCTGCGCCCGAGCCGGCAACGCCATAGCGAACATCACCACCACCGCCGGAATCATTGGAATTCTTAATTTCTTCATTGTTTTTTTAGTTTTTAACAAACAAATAATCAGTATTGATTTTTTTTAACATACTTTTATTTTTTTCGGCTGCAAAATAACAACACATTTTTCCAACTGTAAATGTCAAAACAAACCCAAAAAGTATCTATTTGTCGAATTTTTATATTTTTTTACAATCATAAAACATATTTTTTATATTTTTGTCGAAAAATAAGAATCATGAACAATAAGACATATAATAGTTTTTCCCTCTCTAAAGTAAAAGAACTGTTTCTTAAAGACAACATCATCGCGATAGAAGACGATTTGATACTCGCGCAACATAAAAACAACATTGATTTAGAATTGTTAAAATATCCTTGCCGAATTAACGGTTTCACTTTCGCATACTGCCGCAGAGGTCACTTCAAATGCTCGATAAACTTGAAAGACTATGATATACATGATGGAATGTTGGTCATAAACAAACCTGACAACATCATACAGATCACTCCCTTTAATGATGAAAAGACCGTAGAGTTGATTATTCTCGCTGTCTCTCCCAAATACATGAACACTTGGCGTTCAGACATTAACAAGTTTTTCATTGACGCAATAAAGGTGCTAAACAGTCCAATCATAGAGCTGACTCAGGAGGAGATTGATTTGGCGATACAGTACATCCGCCTCATCGACAATGTGATAAACACCGATAGCGCGTACAAGGAAGACAGCATCGGATACCTACTTACTTCGATTTTCTATCTTTTGGGCGGATTTTTGAAGAAAAGGTTGGTTGCCGAAGAGGAGAGTCCCAAGGTTGCGACCTCGTCACGGCACAAGAGAGTGTTTGAGATGTTTATCGAGCTTGTTGAGAAGAACCACACCAAAGAACGCTCAGTGGGTTTTTATGCTGACAAGCTATGCATCACCCCGAAATACCTCTCAAAGATAATCAAAGACGTAAGCGGGTTCTCTGCTCCTGATATTATCAGCAAATACGTTATCCTTGAAGCGCAACATCTGTTAAGGCACAGCGATCTAAGCATAAAGGAAATCGCCGACCACCTCAATTTCGCGAACCAATCGTTCTTTTACAAGTATTTCAAGGCACACACAGGCATAACACCTAATTCTTATAGGCAGAAATAGCATCTGTACGGAGCAAGAATCAAAGAGGCGGGGAGCCAGCATCATTTTGAGATTTAAGAAAATATGATGAATGACTTAAAAAAATGCAGGCGGCAAATATTATTTAACCCAGACAGCAATAATAGGCTGAAAAGCATTATTTTTGCAAGACAATTTTAAACGAAGAAACAATGTCAATTACCAAGCACATTCCCAACGCAATCACATGCTGCAACCTTCTAAGCGGTTGTATATCAATAATGTTTATCACATATTACAAAAATCCGGTGATGGCTGCCGTTATGATATTCATTGCCGCCGTGTTCGATTTCCTTGACGGCTTCGCCGCGAGGGCACTTCATGCGAAATCGCCTATCGGCGCTGACCTCGACTCGCTTTCCGACGTGGTGTCGTTCGGTGTTGCGCCCTCATTTATAATAGCTTGGCTCTTAAAAGCATCAGGCGCGCATTGCAATGTGATGCATTTTGACATCATTCCTGCGCTTGCGTTCTTTATCGCCGTCTTCGCCGCCATACGCCTCGCCAAGTTCAACAACGACACGCGTCAATCATCGTCATTCATCGGACTTCCCGTCCCGGCGACAGGGCTTTTCATAGCATCGCTCCCATTGATGATGTCGGCATTGAACAGTGACAACGTGTTTGCAAGAATAGCGCTAAACCCTTACTTCCTCATCATCTCCTCCGCCATCTTATGCTGGCTCATGATTAGCGAGATACCCTTCTTCTCTTTCAAAATAAAGAATATCCGATTAAAAGACAACGTGTTACGCTATATTGTCATTATCTTCACCCTGTTGTCGGTTGCGATTTTCAAGCTGGCAGCCCTGCCTTTCATCTTCATATTCTACATCCTCCTATCGGTAGCATTCTACAGGGGAGAATAGTACGGACATAAAAAAGGCGTGACATCAATTCTGCCACGCCCTAAGTATATTTTGGAAGTTATTGTTAAAGGTTAAGCATCATACGGGTAGTCTATTATTGAAGGATGATTTGCCGCATCTTGGTCCTCATCCACCTTTATTGTGCACTCATAGTACATATTCTCAACAACATTGTCATACCGGAAATCCACTTTCAGATATGTAGGAACACATTTCCCATTCTCGTCCTTGATATAGTCCCCATTTTCATCTTTTGGGAAATAATAGCCGAACAGTTCGTTACCTTTACCCTTGCCAACATTTGTCTGTGGGAGCAGAATAGAATGGCACACACCGTTTTCATCGCGTTGAGGGATAATGATGTTTGTAATTGTCATTGATTTACCTGTTGGCGAACATCCGCTCTGTATATTACCTTTTCGTTTAACAAACCTGAAGCCATCTTTGTCACAGCCGGGGTATAATTCCGAGATACTATCACCTTTATTATAATATTTATGGGCAACTTTAAAATCCACCTCGACAACATTATTCAACCCTTGGATATAGACACGGGCATCATTCGGTATTTCCTCACCTTTAGCATTTTGCTCAAGCGAATATTTCACCAGCGAGCATTTGTTCTTCATTGTCGTGGTATATACCTGATTATCCGTACTAAATGCCTGGTTAGAGCTTCCAAAGCACATCACAGGAGTGTGGTCAATTATATTCCATTCTTTAACATTCTGTAAAGAGACACACACTGATGTATAGGTCGGGGTATTATTCAGCGATATTTCTGTCCAATAAGCCTTTTGCTCAGGCGCTGTCTGTGACCAAACACCTCCAAGGAAATAAAAAAACAATGGGGAATTATCAATAGAGTCAATTTGATTTTCCTTTACACTCAGACTACCGGAGAATTTGATTTTTTCATTACTAACCTCCAACACCTTAACATTGCTGTTATTGCAATAGCCTTGGTAAGCGAGATAGATATGGTCGCCCACTTCAAACTTGACAGATGCTGTACTATCATTCGGAACTATTGTCGCTTTAGAATCATTATTAACTCTGAGTGTTATCGGATATTCCTTTATCGTTTGAACCTCAACGCCATCTTTTTTACAGGAAGTCACTCCTAAAAGGATGGCTATTGAGAAAAGTATCAGATTCAATTTTTTCATATTATTTCTCCTCCTTTTTCTTTAATGCCAAATATCCCGCTCCCGCGGCAACCATTATCAGCAACCCGCTACTAATAGGAGTTTTTGGAGCGACTCCTCCATTACCAATAGGCGCTTCAAATTCAAATGGGCTTTCACCACTTCCGCTATTTACTGGATAAGTACCAGCCACTCCCCTATTCCCTCCACCGTTGTTATCGGAGGTGAAGAAGCCGTCGGTCTGGGCGGATAGTGCCAGCGGCATGAACAGCATGGCCATTGCGACCACACTCATTTTCAGTCTTACATTTCTTTTCATTTTGTTTTTTGTTTTTACGTTTTGCTAAATAAAAAAATGCGGCATCACCTCCATTCAGGCGAATGTCGCAGAAATAAAACTCTTTGTTAGGATATATGCACGCCGC
>JBJEGZ010000036.1:0-35762 GCA_051875555.1 Candidatus Limimorpha sp.
ATTATGATGAGCCTACTGATGCAGAATTGCCGCTACTGATGTTTACATTGGAATATGATAAGGATAATCAATACGGTTCCGTATTTGTAAAACTTTTTAATTTTGTCGATTTTGACAAGAATCGGCTGACTGACTATTGCACAAATAGAATTAAAGAGATACAAAAGGAAAAGCAACTGGAGATTGACATTCAGCAATTGGCTTCTGATGAGGGTGTGAACTTGTGCCAATCCTTGCTGAAATCTCATTTCATTTCAAAAGGGTACTCTGAGACAGATGTTAATTTCCTTTTGGGCGATATGGAAATCGTAATTAGACGGAAACGCAATAATACTCCAATCGCTACATTAACTGAAATTAAAAATGAATCCCCAACAGTTATTGACGTATGGAATGAAAATGGTGCATCTAAAAAAAGACTGAAATATACGGTTAATGGTAGAGGAGCTTATTATAAGAATGGCAGTGCCTTGGAGTTAGTCAAAGCGTATTTGAGTGATCATCCATCCACTTATAATACTATAGTTTCTATATTTAACGGATATATACCAAACTATGTGCTATCCAAAGAAGAAGTAGAGAGAAAGGAAGGACATTCATTTGACAGAAGTAAAACCAAGAGATGGCATAAGGATAGCCCTTTGGTAAGCAGCGATGGTATCACTTTCTATGTGACTACACAAGTAGGTGATAATTGTCCGATTGACTTTAAGGACATTGTATCGCTATCAGAAAAATTAGGATATAAAATAGAACCCATATTATAAAACCATGTCGGAAGAGCTATACTTTTCGCGATATAATTTTGTGCAAAACAAAAAAGTAAGCATCTTTATTTTGTCCATACATAGAAGAGATGCTTACAATAAAATATACGGCTGATATATTTTTCATCGGCTAAGGTACGAAAAAGAAATGAACCGTTCAAGAAGAATCCGCAAAAGATGCTTCGCATGGTATATGAAAATGTGTGACCTTAGTCTGAGTTGCAAACGTATAGCCCGACTATGCGGCAGTCACAGGAATAGTGTCCGCAGTTGGATAACCGGTTATAGTACGTCCGTCTTTCCGGTATATTGGAGTCCCATCCATTCCAGCGTTCAGGCGAAATGGAAAGTCATGCTACCGCCATACTGTCTCCCTTAGACGCAAATCCTCTACATACTGTCAACGGGGCTGTAGTGCGCATCCATGAGGCATGCGGTGTTGAACGCAAGCCGACACAGGTCCGCCGAATACACAAAATCATGCCGCGTGAAGTATAATACATGAATCAATAAAAACACTGATTATATTTATAAGTAACTAATTATAAATTGTTTATAGTTAATACGATAGAAAAGTGGATTGGTTCTTATTTGTAAGGTTAAGAAAAGTGAAGATTTAACGATTTCAACTTTCTTTTACACGAAAATGTGAGGTTTGAATGACAAAATGAGGGAAGAGAAGTGAAATAAGAGGATGCAGTCAAAAGAGAAAATAGAATGGGATGCGGCTGAAACGATAACCATTCTCATATATGGATATGCAGGCAACTTTACTTTATTGTCTGTACAACATATAATAGGTATAAAATCAAATTAGTTTTGTATGATGGTGTACTTTGAAAGTACCTCGTCTGTTTGTATGGATTAGGAGTGATGACTTTACTTTCCTCGAGCAACGTCATAATCAAACATTGCTTGATCTGACTCTTGATAATGTTGGTCTTCTATCGTTTTCTTTACAATATCTTTCACACCTTCAATATCTGGCACTTCGCCTATCTCCTCCCATCCTATTCCTGTGTATGTACCTTTTACCTGTGGTATTTCGACAGAAAGCCGTAGGCCATATTTCATCAAATTAACACCGAGAGGAGATAATACATATTTATCACCATCTTGATGGTACATTGCAGGTCTTAAAACTCCAGTGGAATACAACAATTCAGAATCACCATTATCATCGTAATACTCTGTTTGATACAAAGGGAGTTGTTCAAGGTCAACATATGGTATCCTTTGCAGAACGGATTCCAGTCGAAAAAATTCTTCTATTGTGATTTTTCCTTCACCCTTGGCTCTAACAAGATTTGCAAGTATTTTTTGTTTGTGGATATTGTCAAGCCTATCAATTATAGATAGCATTATGTTGCCACTTGTATCTTGGGCAGATTCTTCAAGTTCTTTAAGGAACTGCATTCTCTCGTTGTCTCCAAAATCTCCTAATTCATAAATGAATGTAATGAATTTACGAAGAAAGTCAGAAACCTGATAGTTGGCAGCAGCATCGGTTATGACCTTTATTTCACCTGCTATAGCACCTCCTACACATGGTATGAGATTTACTGTTGCACATAATTGATCAATCCAATTGATATGCTTATACCAAGGTTTCTTAACGGCCAAATTTGGAATAAGCAATGTTTGCTCAACAATATCTGACAAAATTGTATTGTCTTTAGCCATAATAATTCACTTTGTATTGAAATATTTTGTATTCTTCTGGAAATGAGTTCTATATTAAAACTACCCAAAAACCATCATTGTCCTTGCCTTCATGCTTCAGAACACCTTTCTTTTGCATTGTGGAAAGGTCGCGTTCAATGGTGCGTTGGCTTACCGACAAAGTCTCCGACATTTGCTTACCGGTTATTGTCGGAGACTCTTTGATGAGATTGAGGATTTTCTGCTGACGTTCAGTGAGTTTCGTCTCCGACACGTCTCCGACATTCGGGATGTCTGAGGAGGCAAAAATGATGGTTTGGAATTGGGTCGGGGTTGATTTGAATTTTGGCTTCAATTCATCCCTATATCCATCTAATGCTTTGGTCTCATTGCAGATGCGTGTGAGACCACTGCCTCGTTTCTCCATATAGTCAAGCTGCGCCATCACATTCGCAAGGATAGGATTGCGTCTTTCGGAAGAAACGTCTGCGATATCCAAGTCCTGAATGAGCATACCATTGTACATTCCGCCTGGAGATGTAACGGTAAGACGGTCATCATAGATGTCAAGATGAACTTCACCACCCATCACCGTATAGTCACGATGGATAAAGTGGTTAACCATTGCTTCAAGAACGGCACGCTCCGCATATTCTGGCTTGTTCTTTCGCCCATCAGGTAACTTCTCCCAGCCTTTCTTCGTATTAGACTTCACAAAGTTTATGGCCTCACGAAGTAGCATGAGAACATTGCCTGTAAACTCTGCATCGTTGATGGCATCACCCTTTTCCTTTCCATCCCATCGTGTGCAGTACAAGCGAGATTGCCATAATGGGCAGTCATCGGCAAACAATGCGCCTGCATTCGTAAGGTTCCCAGCACCTGTTACAAGTCCAAACGATAATAGATACTTCTTATCCCATTCTTGTTTTGTGCGGTCTTTGAAAGTATTCGCTAATATCGTGAAAGCATAGTCTTCGACCTTATAATCCGTTTGAAGGGAATCGTAGGTTTTATTAGAACCTTTCAGTACTAAGCGTACCATTTGCTCTGCAGTGGCAGGAAGACTTTCATCACCAACACGAACAAAGGCTATGCGCTGACCATCACCAACGTAGTAATATGGTGTATAATGCCCGGCATTGACTTTGAGTTGCAAAATATGTAAACCTTCTATATCATGAGGAACCATTTCCACCTCTGGCAGGGGATCCATGTAATCACGAATCTTACTACTGATAACTTCACAAACATGCTGCACATCATCGAGTCCTTTGACGATGCCATCATTATCTATGCCAAAGAAAAGGGAACCACCCAAACCATTGGCGTAGGCACTTACGCTCTTTAACCAACTCTTAGGTTTCTTCTCTTCAAGCATCACCTTGAAGTCGTATGCGGTACATTCTGCTATCAGACTATTCAATTCCATTCTATCTATATGAATTCTCGTGTATTTCTTGCAAAGGTACACATTTTATTGAGAAGACGGCATAAAATCACCGTTTAGCGTGAAATATAAGCAAATCATATCTAAAATCATCTTTAAAAGGAAACAAATATTGAGATATTCAGAATTTTTGTGTGACTTTACAACACATAGTGTGCGAAGCCTGCCTTGCAAAGACATATTGACAATACGAAGCGTTATGCTTTTCTTGTAATCGGAAACGTGAGAAACTTCCAAAGTCAGCAAGAGAGTGTGGCGGTTCGCACGTATAGTGTGGACTGGTTACTACATCTGCTGACAAGGTAATTCTAACGACCTCCGATTGAAGAAGTGGTGTATCAGCGCCACGCTTCTTAACAATTAAAACGTCCTTATGGCTACTGTAGGACGATAGAGAAGTAAGATGAAGAAAAAAGTGTTATTCTACTAACGTTTTTGGCTTTCATTTCGTTAACTGGTCATGCACAACCTCTTCAAAATCTGAAAAAGGCAAAGGCTTATTTTACAGAGCTTATTCAGCAGCTTGAACCGATAGAGGGTATTTATGATGTGAAAAATACTATAGAGGTGTACTCTGCTTGTGCCGGTTGGGAATCAATTAAACAGCATTGTGTATGTGCTGTTCTTAAAAGTTCTGATCTTTATTTTGTCCATAGCATCGAAGGTGATGTAAAAGGCTTAATTGGAAGTATTGAAAAAATGAGTGGACCGAAATCTTACTCGTTTGAGAAAGTGGACGGAAATGGTAACATGAAGAAAATTCATTTCCAACAGAATGACTTGTTTTCCTTTGAGCTGAAAGAAGAAAATACAAATAGATCGGCAAAAAGCAGAGTTTTTACAAAGTTTATAAAGAAGTATCCAACTATAGAGATGTATGCAAATCTGGAGCAAGCGGAAAATGCCGGATATGCCTTTAAAGCAAGTTACATCAGAAACCTCGTAGAACTTTTACCCACGGGTATTACTATGCCTCAAACCAATCTTTTGGCAGGCAAGGCATTACCTAAGCAAGTAGATTTGGCAAGTAAAGCTGTTTGTATGATAATAGTAAACGGAGATTGAAAATTGTATAATTGGCGACCGATAAAACAGGAATAGAGATTACAGGATATAAGAATATGGATTTTGCAACTGAAATAAGAGAGACTTTTGAAAAGGAGTACGTAAAAGTATTTCTAAAAGAGTCTGACGATATTGAATTGGTCAAATCTACATTGGAGCAAATAAAATCTATCCATAAAGTGAATATCACGGAAAGTCATAGTGGTGGAAACGATTCTTTAACACTTACAATATATCCTAAGAAGATGTGTACCGCAGAATCTGTTGAAAAGGATATAAAAAAGTGTTTGTCTGGTATAGATTTAGGGGAACCTAATATGGGCGAAGTAGAGAAGATTCAAGTTCTTGGCAAATTAGATAGTTGTCCAAAAGCAAAAAAGCTATTTAATCAGGCTATAGAGAAACGCAATATGGGCTGTTATGAAAGAAATGCTTTAGATGATATGCGATTGAGTTTAGAACTTTTCTTAAAGCAAAAATTAGGAAACAATCAATCGTTAGAAAACCAAATTAAGCATATCGGCCAATACCAAAAAGAAAAAGGTCGATCTGCAGAATTTACAAACATGTTTAGAAGTTTGCTTGATTACTATAGTAAATACCAAAATGAGCATGTAAAACATGATGATAACATAAATCAGGGGGAAGTGGATTTCGTTATCAAACTAACATCAGATTTCATAGATTGTTTTTAACAAAAGAAAAAAATCCATATTCTTGGGTATGTAATAATGAATATATCGTACTAATATAGGTTGTCTTTTTCCGACAATAAGAGCCATGCCAATGGAATGTATGCATAATGAGCGGATTACAATGCCACTAAAGCGGCAAGCGATCGTATTATGAGGAGACGATAAATATACTTCATCATTAGTGGTAGAATTATATTCCACAGCCGTTCTTTTTCTTCCTGCCATTCCAAGTAGTGAGTTCATTATCCGAGCCACCTCTGACAGTCCCGACATGAGCCTGCACAGGACCACCGCTCGCCAACATGAAGGCTACTCCGAGCAGTCTGGCTTGCGCCTCGCTCAGCTGTTCCTGCGGTTCAAAGACGGCATTGACAAACTCCTCGTCCGCAAGTTCCCTACGATAATGTTTTTGAGCGATGTCGTCGGGAACGTCATATTTTATTATTGCTGTCCGGTAAAATGACTATTTTTGCCCATGGTTATATTTATGTGTTTTCATATTCAAAGATAATATATTTTGATTATTTTTGCACGACAAAAACGAAAAACATGTATCAATGGGGAGATGACAGGCGTTTCAACAGCTATAACTCCTATTTCAAGCGGGAGTTTGGCGGGCGCATGCAGAAGATAAGCATTGACGCAGGATTCAGTTGTCCGAATAGAGACGGTAAAATCAGTTATGGAGGCTGCACTTTCTGTAGGAACGACGCATTCAACCCATCATATTGCCGACCTGATAAGAGTGTGAAAACCCAGATAATGGAAGGCATTGATTTCCATAGCAAAAGATACCGCAGGGCTAAATCGTTCCTCGCATATTTCCAGCCATACAGCAACACATACAAGCCTACAGAACAACTTTACGACATCTATAGCCAAGCCCTTGATGTTGAAGGAATTACCGGGATAGTGATTGGCACGCGTCCCGACTGCATCAGCGAGGAGACCCTCATTATGCTAAAGGACCTTAAAGAGAAATATACCGATAAGACCAATGGTATTAATCCGATAATAATCATTGAGTTAGGAATAGAATCGGTATATGACGCCACATTAAGGCGTATCAACAGAGGGCATGATTTTGCCACAGTGGAACGGGCAGTTAATATGGTTCACCGATACAGTTTCCCATGCGGAGGTCATTATATTTTCGGGCTTCCGGGAGAGAGTCGGGAGATGATGATTGAGTCAGCGGGAATAATATCGCGGCTGCCGTTGGCAACGGTGAAATTCCATCAGCTTCAAATATTTAAGGACACAAAGATGGCGGAGGAATATCTATCGTACAGCAATGATTTCACTCTTTTCACCCTTGAAGATTACATTGATTTTGTGATAGATTTCGTTGAGCGGCTCAATCCAAACATTGTTATTGAACGGTTTGCGGGAGAGGTTCCGCCACGATACTTGGTGTCGAAGCCATGGCTAAACCTCCGTTACGACCAAGTGCTAAATTTGATAGAAAAACGCCTGGAAGAGCGAAACACGTACCAGGGAAGGTTATACGTATAAAAAACAAAGCGATGTATATCAAGTCAAATGATTTATTCAAGGATTATAAGCCGGAGTTGGTTTATGAGACGACAACGCGCCCTGTGATTATCGCGGACCATCTGTTGACACCTGACAACATCGGGGCGATGATAAGGTTATCGGACAACATCGGGGCTTCAGAAATGATATTCTTAGGCAAGGAGCCCACTCACAGCATTGGCAGGATAAGGCGTTGCGCCGCATCGAGTAAGGACAACATTAAATGGTATTTCACCGAGGATAACGACATCAGGAGGCTTGTAGGGGAAGGCAAGAGCATTGTTGCAATAGAGACAGCGACGAATGCTACAAACATATACAAGACCGAGTTACCGAGAAACGCCGCATTTATTGTAGGCAACGAGGCGCATGGGATCAGGGAGGAAATATTGAAGCAGTGCGACTTTATTATCTATATTCCTATACCGGGTCCGACACGTTCGTTAAATGTAAGCCACGCCGCCTCGGTAGCATTATTTGAATGGTACAGACAGGTCAGCAGTACAGGCAATATTTAAATCCCCAAACAGCAATAAAAATCAGATGGTTGGGTATTGTAAGCGGGCTGTTTCGCTGTTTTTACTGCTTTATTGATAACAATGTTTGCTGAGGAATCTGTTGATTCCTAATCAAGGATATAATCTCTTCACTCACTGCGCACGGTGTCGGTAAAGGTTTTATGGACAAGGCATAATAAAAGGAGCCGCGGATGCGGCTCCTAATATTTTCTGCTCGATTTTTTCAATTACAATTACTTAACAACAACGCGTTGAACTGTTGTGTTGTTAGCATTATCAACGATGTTGAAGAAGAATACGCCAGCGCCGAAGTTGCTCATATCGACAACTGTCTTCTCGCCGTTAGCGCGTACAACGTTAACAAGCTGACCAGCTGCGTTGTAGATAGAAATAGCGTTGATATTTTCACCCTCAACTGTTACATTAGCTGATGTTGGGTTTGGATATACTGCGAATGCGCTTGCGCCATTCTCAACAACGTTATCAGCATCAACATTGAGTACGAGAGGGATAATAACCTCGTTGTTCTCAGGATCGTTTGTCTTGAAGATGATGCTTGCTGTATATACATCACCGTCTGAGAGGCCAATTGAGTTGATGTTTACGTTGACGTGGTCTGTCTGACCTATTGCTATTGAGCCTTCTGGTTTGCTCAAAGTAGCCCATGAGCCTGTTACAGGAGCGCCCTTGACATTGAGACGGATATGGAGGCAGCCATAGTCTGAGCTCATTTGGTCAGGACCGCATGAGATGAATGCGCCACCGCCGTTTGAACGGAAGTAACCGCTATGTGGCTGATATGTTGTGCCGTCGAATGTCATTGCGTAACCGTTAACTGCCTGTGTATATTCGCATGATACCCATACGTTGTAGCCTGTAAGAGATACAGGGGTATCGAATGTTGCTATTGTCCAATCCTGGGTGTTGATTTGGTTGAAAGGAACAACTTTCTCTGCGAGCATCTCGCCTGGCTGGCCGTTAAGACCTTGGGCATAGACACGGAATGTGAGAGGAGTACCGCTAACGATACCGAGACCTGAAGTTGATTCAACGCAGTAGTACTGTGCGCTTACGATCTGAGTACCCATTGCTGAGCCAGCGTATGATGAACCAGGATACATTGCTGCAACCTCATAAAGTCTTGCTTCATCAATGTTGAAACCGACGAGTGAGGTGTTCTCACTTGGTTCAACGTCGTAGTTGATTTGTGTTGTTACGTTGTTGCTCTGGCCCTCACCGAAGTCGATCCATGCTGTCCAGTCACCGATTGATGTACCGTCAGCGTTGCTGATAGCGATTTCAACTGATTCTGATTCATCTTCTGGAATCCAAACCTCAATTGCCTCTAAGCTGAAATCAAGAGATGAGTGTGATTCTGCACCGATTCTTGTGAATGTGAAGTTATCGAGGTAGTATTCTGATGTTGCAGTGTTCTCTGGAGGATAGAAGTCCATAGCATCGAGTTTACGACCCACTGTGCTCTCGCCGAAGCTGTCGAGTGACCATTGCCATGTGCAGAGCAATGTCTCTGTTGGATTTGATTCTGTTGAGAAATAGAATTCAGCGACATCGAGGTCTGTATCAACGTGCAGTCTGAAGTGCATCCATTCGTCATATACACATGGGATATCAGCGACTGAGTTACCACCGGCGTGGATTGTACCGTGACCAGCAGCCTGTGTTGATGTCTGGCCGTCGTTTGTCATGTGCAGATAAGCCTGCATTGCCCATGTTGAACCAGCACCGTTGAAATCGTGAAGGATGTTGAAATAACCGTTCTTGCCGTTTGGAACAAGGATATCGAATGCGAGGTCGTATGCACCTGATTCATAGCCACCGAGAAGGAGGACTTGGTCATTATAATAAGTAAGGTGACCGCATTTTGAGCCGTTTGTAGCGATAACGCCGTCTTCTTCTGAACCCGGATCGTTTGACCATGTTGTCCACCAGTCGTTACCTGCAGCCTGAGCCTCAACAGCGATATTGTTACCTACTGTGTAAGCCTCGAAGTCGTCAGCGATAAGGAGTTCATCATCTGATGCTGATACAACACCGATATTGTCGATGTAGAACTCTGATGTCGCTGTGTTCTCTGGAGGATAGAAGTCCATAGCGTCGAGTTTACGACCCACTGTGCTCTCGCCGAAGCTGTCGAGTGACCACTGCCATGTGCACATCTCCTGTTCTGGTTGGCCTACAACGTTGAAGAAAAGTGTCGCGACATCGTTGTCCATGTCGATATGCACTCTGAAATGCATCCATTGGTCATAAACGCAAGGAATATCGCAAGTGCTATTGCTACCAGCGTGAACAGTGCCGTGACCTGGAGCCTGTGTTGATGTCTGACCGTCGTTTGTCATCTGGAGATATACCTGCATAGCCCATGTTGAACCACCGCCGGCAAAGTCATGAAGGACATTGAAATAACCGTTCTTGCCCTGTGGTACGTATGCATCAAATACGAGGTCATAAACGCCTGTCTCAACGCCACCCAATTCTAAAACCTGGTCGTTGCCGAAGGTAAAATGAGCTGCCATTGAGCCATCTGCCATACCGAACACACCATCTTCTTCTGAACCCGGATCATTTGACCATGTTGTCCATGGAGCTCCAAGTGTTTCTGCGATTTTTGCACCCGCTGTCTGGCCTTCAAAATCGAAAACCATACCTTGTGCAAAAGCGTTGCTGCAGAATAACATAGCAGCAAACACCATTGAAAGTAAAGATACTTTTTTCATGTGATTTAATTTTTAATTAAACAATTTTTCTTTTTAAGATTTTGACTGCAAATATAATATGTTTTTTTTATTTTTGTACAAAAAAAAGAAATATTTTCATTAAATATTATGTATAAAAACATCTTCTTCGACCTTGACAACACTTTGTGGGATTTCGACGCGAGCTCGGAAGTCACTTTTGAAATGATATTCACCCATTTCAACCTCAATGACAACAATATATTATCTGCCAAAGACTTCCATGATGTTTATGTAAAATATAACGATCGTCTTTGGGAGCAGTACCGCAAAGGCCTTGTGGGGAAGGACTTTTTAAAATCCGAGAGATTCAGGCTTCCTCTTAACGATTTCGGGATTTTTGACGACAAACTCGCTAAAGAGATGGGTGAGTTTTACACCTTTTGGTCGCCCCGAAATGTCGCACTCGTACCAAACGCGATAGAGATTCTCGACTATCTCGCGCCCAATCACGGCATTCATATCATAACCAACGGATTCGCTGAAGTACAGAACATCAAGATAAAAGAGTCCGGACTCGAGAAATACATCGACACTATGACTGTTTCCGAAGAGATCGGGATTAAAAAGCCAGACACAAGGATTTTCGAGTATGCGATAAAAAAAGCACACGGCTTTTGCGGAACCCCCACCTATATTAATAATAGAGAGAACATAATGGTTGGAGACGATTTATACGTTGACATCACTCCCGCAAGGGAAATCGGGATAGACCAATGTTTCTTCAACAGGAAGAGGCTACGGCACAAAGAGACGGTAACTTATGAGATTACCGACCTAATAAAATTAAAAGAAATCCTATAATAACAAATCACTTAAGATAAGCAAGCACCGACACCTGGCCTGTGATGTCATCACCCATTTCGACCACTATTTCCGAATCAAGGGGGAGGAAAAAATCGACCCTCGACCCGAACTTTATCATGCCGAACTCTTTCCCAACCTCGGCCTTATCACCCTCTTTCACGTTACACACTATCCTGCGCGCCATCACTCCCGCCACTTGACGGAACATCACCTCCCTACCCTTCTCATCTCTGACAGCCACCGAGTTACGCTCGTTCAACTCCGAAGACTTAGGGTTTATCGCGAACATCTTTTTACCGGGATGATATTTCACATAACTGACCACTCCGCTGATAGGGAACCAGTTCACATGCACGTCATAAGCCGACATAAAAACGGATATCTGGATACGTTTATCGTGGAAATACTCCTTCTCCTCAACCTCCTCAATAGCGACTATCTCACCATCTGCCGACGACACCACCGCATTGTCTATCAATGTAATCTTCCTATTTGTAGGCACCCTGAAGAATGATACCGCCCAAATAATAATTATAATCCCGATCACACTTAACCCTACGGGGATAGCCCTTATCGTGAATTGGAATACAAAATTCAACAGCACAAAGAACAACACAACTATTGTAACAATAGATGCGATAACGCTATATCCTTTTTTATGTATATACATGTACTAATTTTTAAATCAACATAAAATAACAATAGGCAAATGGCACCGCTAAAAATGTAGCGTCAAATCTGTCAAGCACGCCGCCATGACCCGGAATAATGTCACCTGAGTCTTTCACTCCGGCTTGACGTTTCATCATCGACTCGCACAAATCGCCCAGACTGCCGAAGACGACAACTGTTGCGGCAAGCCCCATCATCTCTAACCCTCCCATCATAGGATACATGTATCTGTTGATAATAAAAGCCGCTAAAACAGTGAATGCAAGACCTCCAAGACTTCCCTCTATAGTCTTCTTAGGGGAAATCCTTTCAAAAAGTTTATGCCTGCCAAACAACATTCCCGTCAGATAAGCGAAGATATCATTAATCCAAATCAGCGCAAATAAAATTATTATCAATATTTTACCATTAATAGTATTTATTGGGCAGGAACGATACATGGTCAAGAGAAGGAAGCAAGGCAGCACAACAAACAACACCCCCGTCCAGCATTTTACAGCTATTTCTGTGAATGTACTTTTTTTAGAGAAAAGTGCGATAAGGAAAGGTATCAACATGAATATCAATGGAAAAGCGAATATGGCAAATATTCCGAACTGTATAGAGACATCGGCATACATCACTATTGTACAGATAAGGAAAACAGACATGGAATAAATTGATGTCGAGAGCTGGCAATCGGAATCCAAATCCTTAGACAACAATCGGTTAACCTCTTGCACCCCCATAAACACAGTGGCTGCCATCACAATGAAAAAAGCCCAAAAGTTCACTAAAATGCTACCTATTACAACGATAACAAACAAACAGCCGAATATTGTTCTTTTCACCAAGTTACTCATCACTTTCCACCTATTTATTGACTTGCAAAAATACAAAAAAAACGACAAACAACGATTATTTACAATTTATTTCATTATTTTTCGCCAGATTCCAAAGCGACTCCATTTCATCGAGGCTCATATCAACGACGCTCCTCCCTTCCTCGGCGGCCTTTTCCTCCATGAAAGAGAAACGGCGTTTAAACTTGGCGTTAGCATGTTCCAAAGCATCGTCAGCGTTGATTTTCAAGAACCTGGAATAGTTCACCAGAGCGAACATCAGATCTCCGAACTCCTCATCTATCCTTTCTTTCGACCCGTTATTCTTCACCTCAGACTGCAACTCGTCCATCTCTTCGAGCACCTTTTTCCAGCAATCCTCCTTGCTATCCCAGTCGAAACCCGCTCCGGAAGCCTTCTCCGTCATTCGGAACGCCTTTAATAAAGGTGGAAGCCCGTCAGGAACGCCGCCAAGCACACTATGGTTCCCCTCTTTCTTAACCTTGATCTTCTCCCAATTCTGCGACACATCGTCAGCCGAACCAACCTTCACCTCTCCGTATATATGTGGGTGGCGCAAGACAAGTTTGTCACAAATACTATCGATTACGTCCGCTATATCGAACAGACCGCCCTCTTCCGCTATTTTAGAGTAAAAGACGACATGCATTATCAAATCGCCGAGTTCCTTTTTTATATCCTGATTATCATGCCTAAGGACAGCCTCGCTCAACTCATACACCTCCTCTATTGTAAGATGGCGCAAACTATCCATTGTTTGCTTCCTGTCCCACGGGCAACCTCTCCTGAGATCGTCCATGATACTCAACAACCTACCGAAAGATTCAATTTTGTTATCCATTTTTTACAATTTTTTTTGGCAAAAATACATTTTTTATTATAATTTTGCAGCATGAAAATAATAAAGAAGCCTTTTTATTTGATATTATTATCCGTATCGATTATCATTGGCGGGAAAAACCATGCGTTAGCGAATGACAATGATACCATTGCAAAAGCGAATTTGCAAATCGAGATGAGGCTCGCCTACGGGTTTAACGTATGCCATCATTCAGAGATGTATCGTTTCAGGGCGCACTATCCCCTTTTCGAACTTGGGATACAGCACGACACATACGGCAACAAGCTATGGCAACAGCCAATAAACTACCCTTCGGTAGGTTTGACCCTGCTTTATTCCGGACTCGGAAGCATAAAGGAGATAGGAAGCGTCGTAGCGCTTTATCCTTATTTGAAGTTTTATTTCAACAAAGGATGCAAAAACAGGGTGGCCTTAAAGATGGGCGTCGGAATAGGCTACCTGACAAACAAATTCGACCCGGTCACAAATTACGCTAACACTTTCGTCGGCTCACATTTCAACGCCGCGCTCAACATCGCGCTCGAATATAAAAGAATGATAACGGAACGGTTCTCCTTATCGTTAAACGCCGGCCTGACGCACTTCTCTAACGGCTCGATGAGAACGCCTAACAACGGACTGAACATCATTAATGCCGGATTAAGCGCATGTTATTTCATTGACCAGCCACAGCATTTCATCAGGAGGGAGCCTTCGGACAACAAGGCATTCAGGTCGTGGGATAAAGAGAACATATCTTATTACCTCTCATTTACATACGCCTTTAAAGACACAGACGAATACATGGGCTACGGCAAGACTTGGTCGGTGTATTGTCTGCATGCAAACGTGCTTAAACGAATAAGCAGGTTAAGCAAGTTAGGGATAGGGTTTGACATATCATACGATGAGACCGACAAGGCGGTATTATTCAAAGACAACATAGCCTTCCACGATTTCGAGATATTGAAACCCGGTATCAACGTTGCATACGAGCTGATGATGGGATCCACATCAATATTGCTCAACGCCGGCTGCCATCTCTTCGCTAAAGAGGACAGCGAAGGCTTATTATATCAGAAGATTTTCTTGAAACAAAACCTTGGGAAAAACACTTTTATCACCTGCGGACTGACGACACATTTCGGCTGGGCTGACAACTTCAGCTTCGGCATTGGATACAGAATCAATTAGTTATGAAAAGAATTATAATATTTTTACTATTATCCATTGTTATTATCTTACCATCTTGCAAGAAGGTACCGCTCAGCGTTGGCGAAACAATAACCGTGTCAAGAGAGCTGCAAGGGTTTAACAAGATGATTATAAACGACGACGTCAACGTGACAATGATAAAGGCAGACACCAACTATATAGAGATCAGTGCCGGCAAGAACCTCATGCCAAACATCATTACCGAGACGAGTGACGGCAATCTCGTCATCAGGAACGACAACGCCATGAATTGGATTCGCACATACGATTACACCATTGATGCAAAGCTGTATTTCAAAGAAATAACTGACATTACGCATAGTGGCTCGGGATTCCTAAAGTCGCAAAACCAGATAAATGACAGTTGCAATGACCACATAAGGATAACAATCCTACATGCTTGTGGCGACATCGATTTGGAGATTAACGACGGCAGCGCGATCTCTATCGATTATACCCAAGGCACCAGCGCCTTAAAGCTGCGTGGCACGGGGAACCGCCATATCTATATAGGTAAACGCAGTTACGGCATTATCGACATCTCTGACTTGGGAGTCACAAAGGCGACTGTAAAGAACTTCAGTTCAGGCGACTGTTATGTAGCGCCATCAGACACATTAAACGCATACATCTACAACCTCGGCAACATTTACTACAAAGGTAATCCCTCCGAGATAGAGAGTTATATCGACCCTGACAGCAGGGGAAAGCTAATTCATATTGAATAAAAAAAGAGGACCGTAACACACAGTCCTCCCAAGAATGTAAAAATATATTATTTAGTATGCTTTAGCGAATATGACACGCCTTTTTGAAGGTTTGCCAGAGAAAATATCAACACCGTCTTCGAAATCGTCATCGAGAGGGATGCAGCGCAGAGTAGCCTTGGTTTCCTCTTTGATAGCGAGTTCCGTCTCTGTTGTACCGTCCCAATGAGCATAAGCGAAGCCACCGTTCTCAATAACATTTTTAAACTCCTCCCAAGTATTTACGCTGTGTGTGTTATCTTTGCGGTACTGCAACGCCCTGTTATAGAGGCTGTCTTGTATATCGTTAAGAAGGCCGAGGATATGGTTTTCCATTTCAACCTCAGATATCTCTTGTTTAGTGAGAGTATCGCGGCGAGCTATTTCTACGGTCTGGTTTTCCACATCGCGAGGGCCTGCGGCGAGACGGACAGGTACACCTTTCATTTCCCACTCCGCGAATTTAAACCCCGGTTTCTGAGTGTCACGGTCATCGAACTTCACCCTAAGGCCCTTTGCCTCAAGGCGGCTCTTCATCAGAGAGCAATATTCAATGACCTTAGACCTCTGGTCATCAGTCTTATAGATAGGGACGATAACGACTTCAATAGGAGCGACCTTTGGAGGAAGCACGAGACCGTTATCATCGGAATGAGCCATGATGAGTGCTCCCATGAGACGAGTAGATACGCCCCAAGAGGTAGCCCATACATATTCTAACTTATTCTCCTTATTCAAGAATTTCACATCGAAAGCCTTGGCAAAGTTCTGACCGAGGAAATGTGATGTACCGGCCTGCAAAGCCTTGCCATCTTGCATCATAGCCTCGATACAGAAAGTCTCAACGGCGCCAGCGAAACGCTCGTTTGCCGACTTGATACCGCGAATTACAGGCACCGCCATATATTTCTCGGCGAAATCCGCATAAACGTCAAGCATCTTACGCGCCTCCGCCATTGCCTCTTCCATTGTAGCATGGGCAGTGTGACCCTCTTGCCACAAGAACTCCGCTGTACGCAAGAACAGACGGGTACGCATCTCCCAACGAACCACGTTAGCCCACTGGTTACACAAAATAGGAAGGTCACGGTAACTCTTGATCCAGTTACGATAAGTGTCCCAAATGATAGTCTCAGATGTTGGACGCACTATAAGCTCCTCTTCAAGCCTTGCGTCCGGATCCACGACCACGCCGGCACCATCAGGATTCTTCTTCAAACGATAGTGCGTCACAACGGCACACTCCTTGGCAAAGCCCTCAACATGACTCGCCTCCTTGCTGAAGAAACTCTTTGGAATAAACAAGGGGAAATACGCATTGACATGACCAGTATCCTTGAACATCTTATCGAGAGCATCGTGCATGAACTCCCAAATCGCATACCCGTAAGGCTTTATCACCATACAACCTCTGACTGCGGAATTCTCCGCCAACTCGGCCTTATTCACAATATCATTGTACCATTGTGAATAATTTTCTTGACGCGTCGTAATTTCTTTTGCCATATTAATACCTTGAGATGATTTTTTTATTAATTTTGCTGCAAAATTACTATTTTTTTGAAATCAAAAAATTAAAACATTAAAATTATGAAACATATAGTCTTTTATCTTATCATCATCGCCACAGTCACATTGTCATGTGCATCTAGCAACAGCGTGATAAACGATGACGCCTACTTCTCACCTTATGAGAACAACGGCAGCAACAACTCCCAGCTTGCCACCTCTTATGACGGCAACTTCAGCTCCTCAACAATAAAAAGCGGCAGCGATTACAAATACCAAGACAACATAGAGGCAGACAGCGCATCGATCGACACCAATATCTATATTATAGACGAATCGCCGAGAGTGTCGTTCGGAATCGGAGTTGGATTCGGCTGGCCATATTATTATGGTTCATTCTATTACTGCTGGGACCCATTTTATTATCCTTATTACGGATATTATTGGGACCCGTTCTTTTATCCTTATTACGGATATTGCTGGGACCCGTTCTTTTATCCTTATTACGGATATTATTGGGACCCGTTTTGGTATGGCCACATCTATTATCCGCACCACCACTATCCACCATATCATCCGAATTATGCGTGGAATAACAACCACAGCCATTATGGACCGTCGAACCACGGAATGGGCAGCGTGGCAGGAAACAGGTACGGGAACGGCAACCGTCCTATTAATATAGGTACGGGTGGGAATACAGGCTCACTCGGAGTCTCGGCGAGATCCGGTGCGGAGAGACGGCAGTCGGTGTCTGCGGCGGGAAGTAACACAAGGCCGCAAGCCATCAGACCTTCAAACAGCGCCACACGCATTGAGGCGGCGGGACGCATCTCTCAAAGCGAGAGAATCAGACCTGCGAGACCGGCAGCGAACAACAGTGTTTCTGTTCGTACCCAGAGTAACACCCAATACAACAGGCCACAAAGGGTTAACGCCTCAAGCAATAAAGGAAACAGCGGAAGCATCAACAACAGTGGAAATATTAGAAATAGCGGAAGCATTAACAACAGTGGAAATATTAGAAACAGCGGAAGCATCAACAACAGTGGAAATATTAGAAACAGCGGAAGCATCAACAGAGGAAGCGGCATCATCAACTCAGGCAGCTCATCAACAATAAGGCCAAGTTCTGGCACCGTGAGGAGCGGAGGCGGCGCATCGGTTGGAAGCGGGAGTATGAGAAGCAGCGGAGGAAGAAGATAATTAAAACACAATCATCATGAAAAAGATAATCCTAACAATATTAACAATAGCGCCGTTTATTTTAAGCGCACAAACATTATCAGACATTTACAGTTACTCCTCTACGAAATACCAAGGGACGGCAAAGAGCCTCGCGATGGGCAACGCGATGGGCGCGGTAGGACAAGACTTCTCGGCAATAGAAATAAATCCCGCCGGATTAGCCTTATTCAGGAAACCCACTTTCACCATCACAACAGGGCTCTCTTGCTCAAAAACAACATCATCGTATAAGCAGTCAGAGGAATGGGACTATAATTTACGCACGCCTGTCAACAACTTAGGATACGTTTGGATCTCAAACGTCACCGGAGAGAACCTTTACTCTCTAAACTTCTCACTGGGTTTAAACAAGAAAAACAATTTCTCATATTGTTCATACACAAAAGGTCAGAACTATTCGACATCACTTATCGACTCCTACATCAATGAGTTGGACGCCAACGGGATACACAGCAGCCAAGACCTACTGTGGTTCTCTCCAAACAACATTTTCCCGTTATACGACACATATCTTTTAAACTTTGAGACAGGAAACGGATACTCTTCTCCTGTCCCCCAAGGAGGACTCATACAACAGAGAGGAGTGTTATCGAGAGGTTTCATAAACGAACTGTCATTCTCCACGGGAGCAAATTTCAGAGACAAGGTCTTCGTAGGAGCATCAATCGGGGTACCTTTACTTTACAGGTCGTTACTCACTGAATATCAAGAAAATGACCTTGACAACAACAATGATTTCAAAGAATGGGAGCAGAGAGAAAGCCTATATACTGACGGTTGCGGAATCAATGCGAAATTCGGTGTCATTGTTTTTCCCGCGAAATGGGTACGGCTTGGTTTATCGTTAACGACACCGACATCATACTATATTGATGAAAGCTGGAGGACAAGCACTTACGCTGACTTTAAGACGGGCAGATATTCATATCAGACAGAGACAAGTTACTATTCATATTATGTAGTGACACCTATGCTCCTTAATGCGAGCGCCGCATTCATTTTTGGCAATTTCGGAATGATAACAGCTGATTATGAATATGTTAACTATAGTAAAATGAAGGTCTCGAGTCCTAATTACGATTATTCATACATGAATGGAGACATCAGACATACATTCAGTCCCACTTCAAATATCAGGATAGGAACAGAGTGGAGAGTGAAGAGGATGTGTTTCCGCGGAGGATATTCGGTTTATGGCAGTCCTTATGGTTTTAGCAAAAGAGACATGAGGACCGACACATATTCAATAGGATTAGGGTACACGTTCAGGTTTGTCACCATCGATGCGGCGTATGCGTTAAGCAACATGAAGAACACATACGACTTGTATTCGGCATACAGCATATATCCGGCATATAGCAGCGATGGCAGCATCGACAATACCGAAGTAAAAGAGACAACCAACATAAACCAGCTGATTGTCTCCTTAAAGATCCGGTTAGATTAATAGTTTGCTGTCCGGTTAATCCCGGGCAGCAAAACCTATCAGTTATTTGAGTTATATTGGTCGATGATATCCTGGTCAACAAGGATACGGCCGCAATATTCGCATACAATGATTTTCTTGTGGATACGGATGTCGAGTTGGTGTTGTGGCGGGATTTTATTATAGCAGCCGCCGCATGCGTCACGTTCAATTTGGACGACGGCGAGACCGTTTCTCGCGCTTTTCCTGATTCGTTTATAAGCGGTTAGCAAGCGTTCCTCAATCAAAGCCTCACTCTCCTTTGACTTTAAAGAAAGCTCTTGTTCTTCTTTTTCAGTCTCCTCGACAATAGAATTCAGTTCCGATTGTTTTACGACAAGGTCGTTTTTACGCTCTTCCAGTTTAGCCTCAGTGTTTTGAAGTCCAATCTTAATCTCTTCGATTTTAATCGTCGCCTCTCTGATTTTCTTTTCGCATAGCTGAATCTCAAGGTTCTGGTATTCAGTCTCTTTCGTTAGAGAGTCATATTCACGGCTATTGCGGACGTTATTCTGTTGTTCCTCATATTTCTTTATTAAGGTCTGGATCTCCTTAATTTTTATCTTATAATTCGTGATATCCGTGTTATACTTGTTCAAGTCCGAATTATAATTTGAGATACGAGTCTCAAGACCAGCCACTTCGTCTTCAAGGTCTTGAACTGCTTCTGGCAGCTCGCCTCTGATGATACGTATCTTATCAATTTTAGAGTCGATTTGTTGCAAAGTGTAAAGAGCAACTAATTTCTTTTCAACGGTAACCTCAATCTGTTCTTCCTCATTGAGTCTGTTTTCCTGATTTTCAGCCATTTATGTAAGATTTAATATGTTTTATACAAAATAATTTATCGAGTTAGTATTTACTCTCGAAATAGAAACTGCAAAATTACTAAATTTTTTTAAAATAGCAGCAGCAATTATTTCTTTTATAAACTGTTCGGTCTCATAATGTCCAGCGTCAACGAGAAGAATCCTGCCGTCAGCCTCGAAGAAATCGTGATATTTCACATCAGCGGTGATATAAGCGTCAGCGGAGCACTCTTTAGCGCGGTTCAAAAGGAAGAAGCCCGAGCCTCCGCACACCGCCACCCTCTTGATTTTCCTCCCCGTAAGATGAGAATGTCTCAAAGCCTTTGCACCAAGGGTGTTTTTAACCATAGAAAGAAATTCCGTCTCGTCCATCTCGCTTTCGAGTGTGCCTATCATTCCGGCACCTGAGACAGCTCCATCTTCATTTTTTACAGGCTCAAGGATGCGCATATCTTTAATTCCCAACTTATTAGCCAATGCCATACTCACGCCACCGCTGCTATTGTCAAGGTTAGTATGCATACACGCAATAGTGATGTCATTCTTTATCGCTTTCAAAAGCACACGCTCCAATGTGTTCTCTTTCAAAAGACGTTTCAAAGGCTTATAGATGACAGGATGATGACTTATCACAAGATGAAAGCCATTAGAGACAGCCTCTTCAATCACTTCTTCTGTAACGTCCAAGGTCACTAACGCCTTGTCAACCAGCATATTACAATCACCTACCAAGATACCGGAGTTATCCCACGACTCCTGAAGGTCCAGGTCGGCAAAATCAGTGATACAACCGATAATTTCACTCACTTTATTCATCATGATAATTTTTGCGCTAAATTAGATATTTTTTTACATTAATAACGAATAAATCGTAACTTTGTGCGTTATAAATAAAATCGCTACAGACGTATATGAAAATATTCCTTGCCCCACTGTCAATGATATATTATGCCGTCCTTTGGATCAGACATAAGTTATACGACTGTGGGATATTAAAATCAAGGAGTGTCAATATCCCGACGATTTGCATAGGGAATTTAGCGTTAGGTGGGACGGGCAAGACTCCTCACACCGAATATCTTATCAACCTATTGAAAGGCAAGGCTAATGTGGCGGTTCTTAGCAGAGGCTACGGGCGGAAGAGCATAGGATACAAAGTCGCCGGCGAGGATTCAAGTGCGAAAGAGATAGGTGACGAGCCGATGATGTATAAAGCGAAATTCAAAGACTCAATCACTGTCGCAGTCGATGAGGACAGGGTTGAAGGGGTCAACAACCTGCTCAAAGAAGAGAACAAACCCGACATTGTGCTTCTCGATGACGCTTTCCAACACAGGGGTATCAGACCCGGATTAAACATTCTCCTCACGGAATACCACAACATTTACAAGAACGACTACCTTGTTCCCGTCGGGACGCTGAGAGATATTGCGCCAGCATCGAAACGCGCCGACATCATCATTATCACGAAATGCCCGCAAATATTAGACCCGTATAGCAAACGTGAGAAGATAGAACTGATAAAGCCACAGCCGTATCAGAATGTCTTTTTCACCACAATATCGTTTAAGAAGTTCTGTCCCGTGAATGAGACAGCAAAAGCCATCGACATTGAAAACAACAAATCAATATGCCTTTTTTGTGCGATAGCAAACCCTTTCCCCCTTGAAGAATATTTGAAAAGAAGTTGTAACAACTTGTCAACCAAATATTTCAAAGACCATCACAACTTCAGTGGGGAAGACATCGACAAGATTTTGCAATGTTATGACAGCATGATTGGGAAAAGCAAGGTCCTGCTTACAACGGAGAAAGACTATATGCGACTTCTCAACTCACCATATTTACACAAATTCGACAAAGTGCCTCTTTTCACCATACCGATAGAGGTCAAATTCAATGATAAAGAAGAAGAGAAATCATTCAATAAAATAATATTAAACTATGTTGGAAAAAATTCTTGAGACAGTAAACCATATCAAATCAAAGACAGGTTCGTTCGAGCCTGAGGTCGGCATTGTATTAGGCTCCGGTTTAGGCGGATTAGCCGATTCTATCGACATTCAGCATTCAATTTCATACAAGGACATCCCCAACTTCCCTATCTCAACGGTAAAAGGGCATGAGGGCAGGCTTCTTTTCGGAACCTTGAGCGGAAGGAAGGTTATGGCGATGCAGGGAAGATTCCATTATTACGAGGGATACAGCACTAAAGAGGTTACATTCCCTATCAGAGTGATGAAGTATTTAGGTATCAAACTGTTAATATTATCTAATGCAAGTGGAGGAATCAATCCCGGGTTCAGGGTCAGCGATATTATGTTCATCACTGACCACATCAACCTATTACCTAATCCGCTGATAGGTCCTAACGATGACAGGATAGGGACACGTTTCCCTGACATGAGCGAGCCTTACAACAAAAAAGTCCTCGCCTTCGCCGACAAGGTCGCTGAAGAGTTAGGCATCAAGGTACAGCATGGGGTCTATGTCGGTGACACGGGACCGTCATACGAGACACCGTCGGAATATCATTATTACAGGGTGATCGGCGGCGACTGCGTTGGAATGTCAACAGTGCCGGAGGTCATCGTGGCACGCCATTGCGGTCTCCCAGTTTTCGCCTTGTCCATAATCACCGATTTAGGCGGCAAAGACCTCGCCGTGACAGTGACACATGACGAAGTGATTAATGCGGCAAACGTTGCAGAGCCTAAAATATGCGCTATCTTGAAAGAGATGTTAAGACGTCTTGACGAAGCAGGAATATAACACGTCTCATCTTAATGAAAAAGGTGTATTTTATTACAGACTTCCATTTCGGAGTGCCGGATTTAAAGGACTCTCACCTCAGAGAGAAACGACTCATCGCATTCCTCAACTCTATTAAAGACAGATGTGAGGCTCTGTTTTTAATGGGAGACCTTTTCGATTTCTGGTTTGAATACAAGACAGTCATCCCCAAAGGTTATGCTCGGCTGCTCGGGAAGCTCGCGGAATTCACTGACAACGGGATACCGGTTCACCTCTTCGCCGGCAACCACGATCTATGGACATTCTCTTACCTCCAAGAGGAGATCGGCATCATGGTCCATAGAGAGCCTGAGAAAATCAAGTTGAAAGGCAAGACCTTTTTCCTCGTACACGGCGACGGACGCGGACCCGGCGATAACGGCTACAAATTCCTGAAAAAGGTTTTCGAGTGCCGTTTCAACCAATCCCTATTCCGTTTCCTCCACCCCGATTTAGGCATAAAGATAGCCTTAGGCTGGTCGCACAATCACCGCATCAAGAAACTTGAGAAAGAGGCTCAAAGCAACTATTATTCGGTAGTGGAAGACACAAGGCTTTATAAATACGCCGCAAGCGAGTATGAGAAAGACAACTCTATAGACTTCTTCGTTTTCGGACACCAGCACAAGGGCATGCAATACAAAACCGGAGAACATGCGTTGACAACCGTTGTGGGAAACTGGATACGTGACTTCACATACGCCGAATTCGACGGAGAAAACGTAAGATTATTAAAATACGAACAATCACAATAAGTTTAGCAATATGGAAAACATCAAAAATTACATTAAGGAAAACGAGAACCGTTTCTTAGAAGAGCTTTTCGGATTAATCAGAATCCCATCTATCAGTTCAGAATCAGCGCATAAGCCAGACATGATAAGAGCCGCTGAATATTGGCGCGACAGCATTCTCGCAGCAGGGGCTGACAAAGCTGAAGTTATGCCAACAGAAGGCAACCCAATAGTCTATGGCGAGAAAATCATCGACAAGTCTCTCCCGACAGTGTTAGTTTATGGACATTACGACGTTATGCCTGTTGACCCGGTAGAACTATGGGAGTCAGACCCTTTTGAGCCGGTTATCAAAGACGGTAAGATTTGGGCCCGCGGTGCAGACGACGACAAAGGACAGGCCTTCATGCACGCAAAGGCTTTCGAGACAATGGTTAAGACCAACACCCTGCCTTGCAACGTGAAATTCATGCTCGAAGGAGAAGAGGAAATCGGATCCGGCAGCCTCTCAAAATGGATTGAAGAATACAAAGACCTCGTAAAAGCCGACGTCATTCTCGTCTCAGACACAAGCATGATTGCAAGCGATGTGCCTTCAATCACCACAGGTCTGCGCGGCCTCGCCTACTGGGAGGTGGAAGTAACAGGACCTAATGCCGACCTGCATTCCGGACTCTTCGGCGGCGCGGTTGCCAACCCGTTGAACACTCTTTGCGAAATGGTCGCCGGCGTTATGGACAAGGATAACCATATCACTATCCCTCACTTCTACGATGATGTAATAGAGGCATCAGCATTGGAACGCGAGATGCTTAACAAAGCCCCTTACGATGAGGAAGCATTCAAGAAATCATTAGGTGTCAAAGCATTACGTGGAGAAAAAGGATACACTAAAATTGAAAGAACAGGCATCCGGCCAACCTTCGACCTCTGCGGCATCTGGGGCGGTTATACCGGAGAAGGCTCAAAGACAGTCCTCCCTTCTAAAGCTTACGCAAAAATATCATGCCGTCTCGTACCTAACCAAGACCATGAGAAAATCGGCAAACTCTTTAAAGATTATTTCGAAAGCATAGCCCCTGACTATGTTTCAGTCAAGGTGACTACCCTTCACGGCGGCGAGGCTTACGGCTGCCCAATAGAAATGCCGGCTTACAAAGCCGCAGAACAAGCCTACCTCGACACCTACGGGAAACTCCCTATCCCAATGCGTAGCGGCGGCTCTATCCCAATCATCTCCCGATTCGAGAAAGTACTCGGAATCAAATCCATACTTATGGGATTCGGTCTCGGCTCCGATGCTATTCACTCTCCAAACGAGAACTATCCTTTAGAACAGTTCTTTAACGGAATTGAGACAATAATCGCATTCTATCAGCATTTCGCTAAAACTAAATAACTTTTTGTTTTTTATTAATGAATAGTCCGGTTGAAGTTTTTTAATCGGACTTTTTTATCTCTATATGCAATCACTGTCTCTTAATACCCAACAACCTTGTATTCAACAATTTTTTCATCACTGTCCATGGAATTTTTGAACCGGTTTTCTATCGAAACATTTACCTGATACTCACAAAAAAAATGTTGTTATATGTTGTCCCCCGTTGTCGTCTTCTATCAAAACCAATAGGAATAAAACTCCACCCCTTTTTGACAACAAAAAAAATGTTGTTGCAAGTTGTCTCCGTTGTCGTCTTCTATCAAATCAATAGGAATAAAACTCCACCCCTTTTGGATAACAAAAAAATGTTGTTATATGTTGTCCCCCGTTGTCGTCTTCTATCAAAATCAATAGGGACAAAACTCCCCACTCCTTTTGGACAACAAAAAAATGTTGTTATATGTTGTCCCCCGTTGTCGTCTTCTATCAAAATGGATAAAGCTTAACCTTTTTGCAGGACAACAAAAAAATTTTCATACTGTCATACAGCGGAGAACACCTTATTTTATTAGTGTTTCAACACTTATTAATACATCGCTCTTGCAAAAAGATGAAAAAAAAATTGCACAAAAAAAAAATATATCATATCTTTGCAGAAAAATACGCATAACATGAAGGTGACGGCATTAAAATACAATAACTTACACGCTCAAAAGACCGCGGGTGCAATCTGCGCCAAAAGTGTTGTAAATGCTATTCCAATGTCAATAGTGTCTGCTATCTCAATTATTCAAAAAACATCTTTCATATCATTCATAATAGGTATAGAAAGCAAAACATACAGAATAGCCAACATCCACATTCTAAAAAAGAACAAATTCATCTGAATCCTGCTTCTCATTTCGTATCATACTAAAAAAAATGAGAAGGCTTATCACAAAAACTCAAAATAAATACAAATTTCATTATTAATTAAAATTATATTATCATGGAAAAATTCAGTAAAATAGCATTTATTGCAGTATTCCTACTCGTATTAGTCGGCTGTAACAAAAAAGAAACTGTCGCCATAAGAGAACTTAGTGATAATGACTATGAGATAGTTGACAAATTATTAGAATCAGGAGACGAAGGGATTCCACTTCCTGAAGGGAGTGTTGTAAGTAGAAACGCAAATGAGGTTTACACTATCACTTTACCAAAAGGATACTCATACGTTGTAAGAAAATACGGTGAGCGTTCGATAACAGAGGAGCAAGTAATAGGTGTAACATGCACATGCACTGAAGGAAGCAGTTGCTCGCCGGTCACTTTCGATGGCAGTTTCTATTGTATTGTAAACAATGGCTGCTATGTTTGCCAGAAAACATTAATAACTAACAATAACAGGGGGATGAACCAAGAGGTAGAGTTGCTTGGATTAATAAACAGGAATGTCGGCATCACACTCTTATGTGAGGAAAGCGTACCTGTGACAAACAACTCAATCCTTAACGCATCTGACATTATCAGAGGCAAAGAGGTGATTCATGACAACGCTTTTGAGGAATTATTTGAGATAGAAGATGTTAGAGAAATGTGCAAAACAATAGGTGAAGCAAAAAACAAATCAGGACTTGAACCAAATGTGTTGGCATACGTGAATTTTTACGGCAATGTAGCAGCAGTTCCGATGTACATTGAGGAAGGGAAATTCGTATTTCAAGAAGGAGACAAGGAATATTTTGCCATGACTGTACCGGGGTCACCAGATAAGAAACCTGAATGCAGATGCGACGACAACAGCAGAGGCAGTTGCGAGCTGAAAACCGCAATCATACCATTTGTTGGAACAGGGTATTTATGTAAGTCAGACGTTTGCAAAACATGCTCACTAATATTCAACAATTAATAAGTTAAGAAACGACAAGGAGTTCGAGACAAGCAACTAAAGCAGAATCAAATACCATCTCTTACAAAGGCTTCTGTGGAACAGAAAGAGGCTGGAACGGTAAGTATCAAGATGACTATTTGACATTAGGCTTTGTCTCGAACTCTTTATTAATCCGATAATATAAGCGATAAAGTGCAGTGATTATTTGAATAAGCCTTTAATATAATCAAGGAGTTATGTTTTCAGGTTTTGCATTTGCGAGTTATACGTATTTAAATAACAGAGGATATTCAAGCTTATTTCCCATCATAAAGTTCACAGCCATAAAGCAAAAGCCATATACTCAATAACACATCTCTTAGGTTAGGACAATTTTACCGATTATTTGATAAACAAGGACGAAGTGGAACGACACTATGACTCTGCACAAACAATAGTGCATAGCACACAGTGAATGTTTTATTATGATATGACACAGAGCATGAAGGAGAACCATCGATAATTAAGGTTTGAAAACAATATAAAATGATAATATTTCTGACTACGATGAGGCGATACAAAAAAGCATGTTGCCGGTTCGCGACGCGAACCGGCAACATTTATTATTAAAGATAAGTAATACTACTCGTTAATATTTCTTACTGAGACACCATTTTTAAAGTTATCGATACCTTGCTGTAAGAATTTGACAAAAGCGTCCTTATCAAGGTCGTAAGCGCGAGGGTCAACGAGGAGTTCGCCGTTATGCCCCATCAGGCAATAATATGGTTGTGCGTTTGTGTTGAACTTACTGATTTGGAAATCAGCATATTTACGGCCGATAGTCTTCTTTGTCTTACCATCGCCACCTGTGACCCATTCCTCTTCAGGAAGTTTGGTTTTATCATCTACATAAAGAGCCACTATGATATAGTCCTCGCGCAACATCTTCAAGACTCGTGGGTCGCTCCACACGTTAGCCTCCATTTCGCGGCAGTTGACACATCCGTGACCAGTGAAGTCAACATACAAAGGTTTGTTCTGTGCTTTTGCGCAAGCGAGAGCCTGCTCATAATCGAAGTAACCTTTCAGACCGTGAGGAAGATGGAATTTATCTGCGAACCTTGGTTCCTCGCATAATGCAGCCACCGGTTTGACCTCGTTTACTGACTGTGTTGCAGGAACAGCCTTCACATTCTGTTGTATATAGTCTATAATCTTATCAGCATTCTCCTGATTGATACGTTTGAGGTCGAAATCGAGGGTCTGTTGAGGAGGCAGATAGCCTGACAAAGCCTTCAAAGGTGCGCCCCACATACCAGGAATCATATAGACTACGAAGGTGAAGCATATAATACTGAGGACGAGACGGCCAACGCCTATTGACTCAACATCGCTATCATTTTTAAATTTAATCTTACCAAGGAGGTAGAATCCTAGGAGGGCGAAGCACACAATCCAAATGCCGAGATAAACCTCACGGTCGAGGATGCCCCAGTGATAAGTCTGATCAGCAACACTTAAGAACTTGAAGCCGAGGGCCACCTCGATGAAACCGAGAATAACTTTCACTGTATTAAGCCATCCGCCGCTCTTTGGGAGGTTTTTAAGCATTGACGGGAACAATGCGAACAATGCAAAAGGCAATGCGAAGGTACATGCATAGCAGAACATTGTGAGGATAGGTGTCCAGAACTCTCCGGATGTTGACTTAATCAACACTGAACCGACGATAGGACCCGTGCATGCGAACGACACGAGAACCAATGTCAACGCCATGAAAAACACACCTGCGAGACCTTTCTTCTCTGTGTTCGAGTCACTCTTGTTAACAAGTTTGCTTGGAAGGACAATCTCGAATGCACCGAAGAATGAGGCAGCAAAAACCATAAACACAATGAAGAATATGATATTTGGCAACCAGTGTGTTGATAACCAGTTGAATATATCGCCAGTAACACTATCTCCTCCGAATATCCATGTCACCATGATAATGATTGCAATAGGTAGGGTGTAAAGCAATACGATGAAGACAAAATACATGATAGCTTTAAAACGGCCCGCTGCCTTATTCTCGCTTCCGTGCAAGAAGAAAGACACGGTCATAGGAATCATAGGGAAAACGCATGGTGTCAACAATGCCGCGAGACCCCACATGATAGCCTGAAGAATCATTCCGAGAAGGCTGTCACCAGATGCCTCACCGTCAGCCGCTTTAACGACAGAACTGTTGAGACTCACCTCGAACTCAACAGGCGTAGGAGGAAGGCACTGTCCATCGTTACATACCATATACTCAACCTCGCCCTTTACTATAACAGGCTCTTCCCCAATGACTTTCACCTTTTGTGTAAATGTTGCCTCTTTCTCAAAGAACCTCAAATCCATATCAAAGATAGCGTCATAAAGCACTATTGCCTCGCTCTCTTTGACTTCTCCTATTCTCTCATAGCCATTGTCTTCGTTGAAGTAAAATGTTGTAGGAACAGGACCTCCATCAGGAATATTTTGCGAGTACGTATGCCATCCAGACTCAATCTCTGCCTTGAAGATAACATTATACTCATTGTTACCTAAAGACTCTGATGAAAAACTCCAATGAACCGGGTCATAGACCTGTCCCAATGACAACATTGGCATCATCATTGCGAAAAACGTTACTAAAGTAAATGTAAGTTTCCTCATAATTAATTATAATTCAATAAGTTATATTTTTTGATTAATTTTTATTTCAGAATGCAAATATGCACTTTTTTTTTCATTCATCCTAAATAAATTTCACATACTCTTGAAGTTTTACCTGTAACCTTGAACCTGTCATCAATTCTTCTACCGACAACCCACACGATAACGCCATAATTATCAATCATTATCCATGTATTTTTCTTCTCAAACGTTGTCATCCCTATATCATTAAAAAAATCAGATACTAATTTTGAGCCTCTCAATCCAATAGGCCGGAATCTGTCGGCATTCTGCCATCTACGAAGAGATAAAGGCATATTCAACTTATCGGCATCGAGTTGGGCAACATCATTATTTTCTCTGTCAATAACGAAATCTCCGGTTCTTTCAAAAATGCGCACATTAATCTCCGGCACTCGCACATCCGGTTTGATAGGAAAAATCTCGATATCGCAATTCTCCACAACCAACTGATAATCATTGGTGAAAAACGATTTACCTCCAATAGATGACATCAGCGAGCATATCGATTCACATTGAGAGAATGAGAAACCAAAACCGCGAATCCATTCAAAAAGCAGTTGTTTATCCACTTCTGTCATTTCCCCATTTTCACTTAGAAAAACATCTTTACTAATAGAATGAAGAGAGCCATCTACTTTCTCGATGCCGCGCAATTTTTCCTTAATAAGTTCCCTATACAGTTGGTTTTCAGTGGATAGACAATCAATAGAGAACAGCATTCTGGTACGCGCGTCAGATTTTATCTCATCAAGGACAGGCATAAGGCGGTGCCGGATCTTATTTCTGAAATAAACCGTCTCGTTATTTGTGCGGTCTTCGCGCCATTGAATATCGTTTTCAAGAGCGAAGGCCATTATCTCGTTTCTTGACGCCCAAAGAAGGGGACGGAAAAAAATGCCATTTCTTGGCTGCATAGATTTCAATCCCTTTATGCCGGAGCCGCGCAACAAATTAATAAAAAACGTCTCAATCTGGTCGTCGGCATGATGAGCTACAGCCACGTTATCAAAACCGAGAGTCTCAAACCAAGAATAACGCAACTCGCGGGCTGCCATCTCAACAGAAAGCTTATGGTTCTCAGCATATTGCAAGGTATCGAAATGTTTGACAAAAAGCCTTGCGCCCACCCTTTCAGCGAAAGCCCGCACAAAAGCCTCATCGCCGTCAGACTCTTCGCCCCGCAGATGGAAATTGCAATGGGCCAATGACACATCATAACCGCACCGCAACAGCAGAGTTGCCAGGACCATAGAGTCAACGCCGCCGCTCAATGCGACAAGAACACTGTCCCCCTCGCCAACGAGATGATGCGAAACGATATACTTCTTAAACCGCTCAACCATAAGTAACACGCTGACAATTAATGTTATCTGTAGAATTTCAGCCAGACAATCAAAAAACCTATCGCTAAACCGACCACGGCACATATTGAATACCACATCAGTTTTTTCAACGGAGACTCCTCCTCTATTATCTCCTCAATAACCTTCTTCGGTATGATGTCACCGACCAGAACCTCCTCTTTATCCTCACCAACAGCAATATCCGGCTCGCAAAACTCCATATCCGAGTCCTTCACCTTTTTCGCCTTTCCAACGAACTTATACTCAACACAATAGTTGTTCTCAAGCAAAATAAATATTGACACGTCTTCACCCGACATCTTATTAACGAAAATCTTCGCCCTCCTTCCGTAGTTCTGCTTGAGAAGTATCTCGTTGTCGTCAACAGTGATGAATGCTACAACAGGCTCCGGATCATCTGCCTTCGCAACAGCTGTGTTAAGGTATGTAACCAAAAGGCTAACCGCCAACGAACTTAAATCATCATGCAGCCCTATGATTACGCTATCATCTTCATTCTCATAGAACCAGAAGTTCACCTCGGGATTAAAAGAATGAGGATAAAGCTTCACCCATTCCTTTACCAACCCTATCACCTCTTTACGCGAAAGACCTCTAACCTTAATATAATCCATTATTCTATTACTATTCTTCTTGTAAAATTCCAATTCAAACTAAACAACCACCTCCATGGAAATCAATGACATCGGCATCGATTACCAAACCGCAAAAGCAGCCGCCGTCAAACCCATAATAAGAAGTCTCATTAAAACAACACTCCATTATGGCTGTGTCGTCAAAATAATAGCCACACGCGTTAGTGGCAGCGACCTCACAAAGACAGGAGAGATTGTGCGCGTCAACGCCTTTTTTAATAATATAATCAAAGGTCTCGCTGTTTTCAGACGTTATCCCAAATATCTGTTGCCCCAAAAGCATACAACAGATTAAAACTGACATCGAAACAATCTCCAACCTCTTCATTATCAATTGCTACTTTTTCTTTTATGCTTAATCTTCTCAACAGAGAACCCGAATTTCCCTATCTTTTCACCAAGGGTGTAATACTTGCCGTGCGAATAAGTGATAAGGTCGGCTTGGTTGAGTTGGAACAATCCAGTCGAGTTATCAAAATACCTCATGTCGCCATTGACAGCGACCACCTCGGCAATAAACATGTCGTGAGAGCCAAGCTCCTTGATTTCCTTAACCTTACACTCTATATTCAAGGGCGATTCATCGATGAGGGGCGCCTTAACCACTTGGGCAGGCACTGGTGTAAGATGCATTTCCTTAAATTTATTAACATCTCTTCCTGATTTCACTCCACACCAGTCTGTGGCTTTGGAAAGACTATCTGTGGTAAGGTTGATGACAAACTCCATGTTTTCCTTTATAATATGATACGAATGCCTTTCTTTCCTTACCGAAATATAGCACATTGGCGGGTCAGAGCAAATTGTTCCAGTCCATGCTACGGTGATAATATTATAGTTCTCAGGACTGTCACCGCAACTCACCATCACCACTGGCAACGGATACAGCATTGTTCCTGGCTTGAAAGATTTTTTCATCTGATTATTTTTTGCAAAGATAGTATTTTTCTTCTTATTGAAAATAACTTATCGAAAAACATAACTACTTTTCAACATCAACACACCATCTCTCCATTCTTTAATTATCGCTATTCCTCTAATCAAAACACAATCTTCTTTCTATGTATCATTTTATGCAACAACAAGACCACCCGAACCAAACGTCCAGATGGTCTTGACATTAATAAATATGTGCGTTTTACTTCAGCACTATTTTCTTCGTTATGATGTTGCCGTCTAAATCCTTAAGCGACATAGAATAAACTCCACGCCTTGCGCCTTCAATTGTTAACACATTAGTATTAAACACTTTAACAATTATTTGTCCCATAGCGTTATAAACTGTCGCTTCTGCTACCGTGATTCCATCAATATTTACTATGCCGTATGTCGGATTTGGTGAGATTGTGACACCGCATTGTGCACTATCTTCTTGAACACCGTTTATCGTTACCGTGACGAACTCACTCTCCAACTCATCTTCTCCATATACAGCCGTAACACAATACTCCGCCTCTACATCTCTCACGAAATCATCATCGGTGAAATATGTAACGAATGAGTATGGTATCTCCTTGATTAACTGACTGTTACGATATAAACGATACGCACTCAAAGCATTTTCTCCGAATTCAATATTCCCTTTGTCACTCTCCTGCTTCTCTACTTCCACTTTCAACCACAAGTTGCCAGACACGACAGAGCCAAAGGGATCGCTGCCCCATTCAGAACCGTCGGGCAGCATTCCCAGCAAACCTTTTCCCGATACAACCGTTCCACCATCTGTCGCAAACGGATACTGCCCTGTCTGTCCGGCATTAAGCGTCGCCCTCAGCCCTATCCAGTATTTCGTTTCCGGCATGATGTAAATATCCCCGTCTAACTCCACCTCGTTGATTCCCATCGGCAGGCCTCCCGCTATCTCTTGCGAATGTATGAGCGACATCTCTCCTCCTTCCTCCTGCTTCCAGATACAGGCCGAGTATGTCCATGTCGTTGTCTTATAGAAACTTACAGAATTGATTCTCCAACCATTATGGTTCTTCAGGTCGTCAGCGTCGTACAATTGCGCCATATACGAGTCCCAACCATATTGGAACATATCTCCAACAGTGTCGCTCCCCGTCCATGTTATTGTCGCTGTGCCGCTCTCATATACTGAAGGCATGGCCCACGAAAGCGTGACTTTATCATCAGCCGAAACCGCCGCTGAAAGATTACGGACGGGAAGCACCTCATAGACACCCGACACTGTTACCGTGACGAACTCACTCTCCAACTCATCTTCTCCATATACAGCCGTAACACAATACTCCGCCTCTACATCTCTCACGAAATCATCATCGGTGAAATAGACCTCAAATGGATTTGTTATCTCTTTGATTAACTGATTGTTACGATAAACACGGTATCCACTCAAGTCATTTTCCCCAAATCCTTTACTTTCTTTGACATTCTTCTGAAAAGGATAAACACCAGCCAATACATTATTCGATGTCGCTGTGCCGCTCTCATATCCCGAAGGCATATCCCATGCGAGCGACACATTGTTGTCTGCCAATACCTCTGCCGAAAGATTACGGACGGGAAGCACCTCATACACACCCGGCACTGTTACCGTTGCACACTCTCGCTCCGACTCCGACTCGCCATATACAGCCGTAACACAATACTCCGCCTCTACATCTCTCACGAAATCATCATCGGTGAAATATGTAACGAATGAATATCGTATATCTTTGATTAACTCTTCGTTACGATACACCCGGTACCCTTTCAACTCATCTTCAGAAATACTCCTGTCTCCTTCAACGCTCTCCACCTTCACTTTCAACCATAAGTTCCCTATCGAGTAACCAGTATTGTCAACCCATGTGGATGTTCCGTAACCCATTCCAAGCATCCCCTTTCCTTTCACCATCGGATCCACGTCTGTCGCAAACGGATACTGCCCTGTCTGTCCGGCATTAAACGTCGCCCTCAGCCCTATCCAGTATTTCGTTTCCGGCATGATGTAAATATCCCCGTCTAACTCCACCTCGTTGATTCCCATCGGCAGGCCTCCCGCTATCTCTTGCGAATGTATGAGCGACATCTCTCCTCCTTCCTCCTGCTTCCAGATACAGGCCGAGTATGTCCATGTCGTTGTCTTATAGAAACTTACAGAATTGATTCTCCAACCATTATGGTTCTTCAGGTCGTCAGCGTCGTACAATTGCGCCATATACGAGTCGAATCCGTATTGCCACATATCACCTATTGTATCGCTCCTTGTCCAGCCTATTGTCGCTGTGCCGCTCTCATATCCCGAAGGCATATCCCATGCGAGCGACACATTGTTGTCTGCCAATACCTCTGCCGAAAGATTACGGACGGGAAGCACCTCATACACACCCGGCACTGTTACCGTTGCACACTCTCGCTCCGACTCCGACTCGCCATATACAGCCGTAACACAATACTCTGCCTCTACATCTCTCACGAAATCATCATCGGCGTAATATGTAACGAACGCATACGGTATCTCCTTGATTAACTGATTGTTTCGATACACCCGGTACCCTTTCAACTCATCTTCATAAATACTCCTGTCTCCTTCAACACTCTCCACCTCCACTTTCAACCATAAGTTCCCTATCGAGTAACCTGTATTGTCAACCCATGTGGATGTTCCGTAACCCATTCCAAGCATCCCCCTTCCTTTCACCATCGGATCCACGTCTGTCGCAAACGGATACTGCCCTGTCTGTCC
>JBJEGZ010000037.1:0-76060 GCA_051875555.1 Candidatus Limimorpha sp.
GTGTTTGCGTCTGCAAAGGTACGCCCTTTTTCCTTTCACACAACATTTTTTTAAAAAAAATTTTAATTATTTTTTTAACGACTGAAAATCAGTAGTTTAAGTTTTAAATTTTTCAAAAAAAAGCAGTACTCGGGCTGCGCAAACTGCATTTTCAAGGCCCTACCACCGCTTTTTTGAGGGAAAAATTACGCCATTATTACGCCAAAAAATCAAAAAATCATTAATTTTGGATTAATTTTTAATTCCGTCAATGTTGTAAATAGTGCCCACCCAATCCTCCCCAACGCAGATACAAATGCATTTGGTGTCTCCAATACGCCCCTCGGAGTATTGTGTCGGGAATCCGGATAAATTGCCTGAATTATCAATATTAAGAATTACCGAGTCAGCGTATATGTGCCGAATATTAATTTTATCGGAGGCTTCTCTTGAAATTCTACCCAAATAATAAACAGTATCAATGATCGGTGCACTGTCACCCATGTCGAACGTTCTTAATGTAGCCGTGAGAGACCAACTTCCAACATATTTGGCCAGGGAATCATGTGATCCCTTTTTGCAATTCATCAACACAACAGCAAAATAGTCGCAGATACAAGTAACAAATGCTTTGTTTTCATGGTTGTTCTATTATTAATGAGTTTATTATTTTGCAAAGACATAAAACTTATAACAATTCGTCTTTTGTAAGAACCATTTTTTGTGTCAACAGCGACATCATTAACGATTAATGAATACAAATACATCCTGCTTTAAGCTCAGAGCCATTAACCGTCACACACCTATTTATCCGGGTCATATTATATATTTCTATTTCTTTACCTTGTAAATCATAAATTGTAAGTTTCGCATCGGATACGTCTTCTGGCAATTCAAATTTTATTTCTGTTTGTATATAGAATTTATCTTATTGTCATAAAGCTTTCCTATTTTTTATTGTGTCTGATCGTACCAATTTTTTTGTATCTAACGATTTCAATTTATTTGTTTCAAAAACACATCCTTCTAATTCTATATTTATTTCTCAAAGTTCCATTCAATATTACCATTGACGCCGTCTAATATTGAAGTGTAATATCCGTCAGGTGCTCCTGTAATAGAGATGTAAACAGTTGGTTAAAAAACTGTGTTTATAATATGTTTGTAAACGACGTTGCCTTCTTCACCTATTAATATAACATGTTCACACATCCAAATTTCTGATGGGGCAACTATAACCATATTTGGATTGCGATACGACTCAACGGAATCGGTATTGAGACCAAAATCCTGTTTACCACGCAATACAATTTCAATAGAATTAGGTGGCACATCTGTTTTTTCAATTGACATAGTTTTTGTCGTAAGCAGGCCAACAAAGACAAATAACATTAGTGTAAAAAATTTTAGCAATCATTACAATGGGTGTGCTTTGGTCTTAAATATCATGGCATCATCTCACATCATACAATATGATTGGTCAAATGCGGAAATTTGCCTAAAAAAGCGACAGATTTTGCTGAAAATGGAAATTCAACCATGGCAAAAATGAAAATTTGAATAACTATTCGTTTTTTATAGCTGTCAAAAAGAACATAGCAAAAAATATATTGCATAAGAAATAGACTATATACAGCCGCACTGAAATTATTATTTTTTAAATATTGTTGATATCTATAACATAACGACCAATATGATTCTGAGGTACTATATTCAAAAAGCGCTTGACATGGCCGAATCAGTTAAAATAAAGGCAGAAACTTTGGTGTCGATACATTATTATTATATTTATAAGAAACAAGGCGATTACTGCTCCGACCTCAGCGACGCTGAAATTGGGGAAATCTTAGGGTGACAGTCCACACATCAACAAAAGCAAGAGCGAAATCAGGAAAAAGAATCGACAGTCGTAAACAAGGTTGGGGGAACAAAAAAAAGACGCCATAATATGACGTCTCTACATGTGCGGTGCCGAACGGGCTCGAACCGTCGACCTCCTGCGTGACAGGCAGGCATTCTAACCAAACTGAACTACGGCACCATCATAGACCATTATGTAAACTGACTCCGATCTACAGAGAGTTTTGCGGTGCCGAACGGGCTCGAACCGTCGACCTCCTGCGTGACAGGCAGGCATTCTAACCAAACTGAACTACGGCACCATCAAAAAAAGAACGTTGTCGATTGTTTTTGACGATGCAAAATTACTACATTTTTTAACATCTGCAATATTTTTTTCATATTTTTTTTAATTTTATCATAAATTTTAATAAATATATGATTCTCAATATTTTATAAACCATTATTTTTCAAAAACAAAAGCACCTTCATTATTCACACAATAATATCTTTGCCCTAACTCTTCAGCCTGTCGAATAATACTTTCAGAATAGAAATCCGAAACGCTCGAGTCAATTATTAGTAAATCAATAATATACGCATTTAATATTTTTTCCAAATCGATTTTTTTACAACCATAGAGTATAAAGTAGTCAACATGTGGTCTATATGCCAATTTTTCATCAAAACACAGCATTTTATCGTAAAATCCTATTGTTTTTCCACAAAACGACACCAAATTGCCTCGTTTTTTCAAATAACGATTATCAAAAGAGTCATTATTAATTAATATAGGTGTACCATTACCAAATAGTCCGTGTTTTATCAAGAAATTATCAATATAAGGACTTGCAATCGAGTTATTTTCAAAAACAGCAGTATCACAAAACACAACATGTTCATTGGCACAAACAAAATCGACAGCCGTTGCGTTACTGACGGAATACACGGCAAAAAGGTTCTGATTATGCTGTCCAAAGGATAAAACCAACTGTGATATCGAGAACAACGATCCGAAAAACAGCATTGAAAACAACATCACCTTACTCCTATGTTCGATGACAAGCATAACGGACAGCAGCACAAAAACGAGGCATAAGAACTGCCAGCTGTTGATATACAGACCTTTAACTATTGAATATGGAAGTTTTTCAATAAAAGACACAATAAAATTCATCACATAAATCGACCATTTAACACATAATGCGACACAAACATTAAGATAAGGGACAAAGAAAACCATCAGAGTAAGAATACCGCCAACGATAACCACTGTAGAAATAGGAGTCATAAACAAGTTACTAAGCCAAAAGTATGTTGGGAATTGATGGAAATAGTAGATAGCGAAAGGAGCCGTTGCAAATTGAGCGGCTATCGAGACCGAAGTAATCTCCCATAGCTTATCTAAAAGGCCATTATTAACATACAACAAACGATATAATGGTTTTTGAAAAACCACTATTCCAACGACAGCGGCATACGACAATTGGAATCCAATATTGAACAAGTCGGAAGGCTCTACGCAAAGCAAGATGAAAGCGGAGGCCGCCAAACTATTCAGGAGAGGGCCTTTCCTATTAATAATGTCGCCAACAACAGTGAACGAAAGCATCACAGTCGCACGGAGTATTGAAGGTGCAAGACCAGACAATGCGGCATAAAACCAAATTAGGGAAAGCAGAATAATATTACGTAACAGTCTCTGCCATTGTTTCTTATCATTTAGGAACGACAAAGCATAATTAAACAGCATATACACCACACCCACGTGCATTCCAGACACACACAAAATGTGCATAGCGCCGGCAGCCACGTAATCCTGTCTGATTTCAGCAGGCAGATTCTCATCATAGCCGAGTAGGATTGCAGATGCCACGGCGAACTCGTCACCGTCAACGCCAAGTCCGTTTAGTTTTTGGAGAAGGAAATCGCGAATACGGTAACAATATTCAAAAATCACATTAGAGCGATTCACATCTATCCCCACCCAGTTTTCATCTTTAAGATACACCTGTCTAAAAACTCCTTTTCTTGACAGAAATGATTTATAATCAAATTGTTCCGGATTTTTGGGAGGTTCGAGTAAAAGGGGAGGTTCAAGAAACACTATGATGTCGCCATATTTCAAGCCCATTGAGTTATCACTATTTTCAAAATAAGCCATCACCTTCCCCTGTCCATCAATTATTTCCAACAGTGCCCTTACACTTTTCTCACGCACAGCAGGGCATTCCGTCAAACGTGCGAGCCAATAATCCCTGTTAACATCCACATCATTATCACGTATGTTAGTTATAACCACACCTATTAATAATAAGGTGACATTAAGCAAAACGCCGAAGCACCACCTAAACCTGTAGTCTTTAACGAACTCTGATATTATTGCCAAAACGATTATCAAAACCACAATAGCTATTATTGCATATGGTTTGATTTCGAACGGCAATAATATTTGGAAATAAACAGACATCCAGATACCGATTACAAACGGTATCAGCATACGCACAAACGGATATTTCGACCAATTTATCACCTCGATAATTTTTCCGAAAGTTACAAAAAGGAAACGAGGAAGAAGTGTTTTACAGCACTTTTTCCCCGTTTATTATTAATCTAAAAATCCGTTAATTCTTATTAATATAGTTATCTTAGATTAACATATCCCGATATTATTTTTTAATATTACCAAGGATAATATCCGCTGCTTTATCCGATGCGCCCACGCTACCGAGACGGCATTTCAATTCCTCGTAATCTTCGAGAAGTTTCTTTTGTCTTTTCTGGTTATTCAGTAAAGACAGCAATTCTTCTTTAATGTTTTCAGCGGAAAGGTCGTTTTGTATAAGTTCTTTTACTACAGGTTTATCCATGATAAGGTTGACGAGACTTATATACTTCACCTTTGCGAAATACTTCGCTATCAAATATGAGACACTGTTTGCCTTATAGCACACAACTTCAGGGACATCGAACAATGCTGTCTCAAGTGTGGCGGTTCCGGAAGTGACAACGGCTGCGCTTGCCACCTGCAACAACTGATAGGTACGATTCAGGACAAGCCTAATATTCGTTCTATCTCCAATAAATTTTTTGTAGAAACTCATCGGAATTGAAGGCACGCATGCTATAACAAACTGATAATCAGGGAAATGTTTTACCAGCTCAAGCATCACAACAAGCATTTTGCTGATTTCCTGCTTTCTACTTCCCGGCAGGAGTGCGATAATCTCCTTATTACTATTAAGGCGGTTTGATTTATAAAACCTTGACTTATCTAACGCTTCAACTTTGGAGATCTCATCAAACAGTGGGTGGCCGACGAACTCGCAATCGACGCCATATTTGTCATAGAATTTTTTCTCAAAAGGCAAGATACAGAGCATTTTATCTACAACTTTCTTAATTGTATAGACCCTTCTTTTCTTCCATGCCCACACCTGAGGTGAGATATAGTAGAACACTTTGAATCCTTTTTTATGCGCCCATTTCGCGACTTTCAGATTAAAACCGGGATAGTCGATAAGTATTATCGCATCAGGATTAAAGCCCAAAATATCTTTCTTGCAGAAAGAGAGGTTTCTCAGAATAGTGTTAAGATTTGTTAAGACTTCGACGAAGCCCATGAATGCCAAATCGTGGTAATTTTTAACTATATTGGCTCCATTTCTACGCATCTTCTCCCCTCCCCACGCTCTAATTTTCGCATTCGGGTCCTTGGAGCACAATGATGCGACAAGGTTAGAGCCATGTAAATCGCCAGAAGCCTCACCTGCTATAATATAATATTTCATCTCTCCCACTTTTTTAATAATTCAATACTGTTGTATGCGGTCCAATCAAAATGAGTAGGGACGACAGAGGCATAGTTATTCTTCAACGCCCACAAATCTGTGCCTTCCACACAGTCTTCTACAATAAACTCGCCATAAATCCAATAGTAATCATGTCCCGAAGGATCGGTTCTGCGCTCATAGTCCTCTTTCCAATGAGCATCTGCCTGACGGCAGACCTTGATACCCTTTATCGGTTCCTCAGAGATATCAGGGAAGTTCACATTCAGACACACACCTTTAGGCAGGCCTTCGTCTAACACCTTTTTTGTGATTTTAAGGATAAGTTCATCAAGATGGTCGAAACAGGCATCAGAGGAATAATTCTCGAGACTAAATCCCACTGCCGGAATCTGGTCCATGCAAGCTTCAACTACGGCAGCCATTGTGCCCGAATAAATTACGTTTGTAGATGCGTTTGAGCCATGATTAATGCCAGAGACCACAATATCCGGACGCCCGTCAAGTATCAATTGGTAGCCGGCCTTCACGCAGTCAACCGGGCGGCCGTTGCATACAAACATTTTATAATCAGTATCTTCCTCTAACAATCTAAGACGTAACGGGTCGCGCAATGTCATAGAATGACTCTGTGCGGACATCGGCTGCTCAGTTGAAACAACCACTACGTTTCCTAATTGACGCATCAAAACCGAGAGTTTCCTCAATCCTTTTGCGGAATATCCATCATCATTTGTTATTAAAATTGTCGGTTTCTTTTTCATTTAAAAACACTTTAATTCTTTATACAATCTATGTGTAGGAAGACCCATTACATTATAGTAAGAGCCTTCAACATCATTCACTCCAATATATCCAATCCATTCCTGAACGCCGTACGCGCCTGCCTTATCATAAGGCCTATATCTCTCAACATAATACTCAATCTCTTCATTATCAAGAGTTTCAAACGACACTTTTGAGACAACGGAAAAAGTACGCGTTTTCTCACTCGTGCGGATTGTCACACCGGTAACCACCTCATGCGCTTTTCCAGAAAGCGATTCCAACATACGGACCGCGCCATCTTTATCTTTCGGCTTCCCCAAAATCTCATTCTCTACAATGACCACTGTATCAGCCGTGATAACCAGATAGTTATCAGGGAGCACACTTTCTTCAAAGGCTCTCGCTTTTTTCAAACTAAGGAAAGGAGCCACGTCGCGCAAATGAATGCTATCAGGATAACTCTCCTCGACTTCTTTTGTAAGAACAGTAAAATCCACACCTATCCCGCGCAATAATTCTTGGCGGCGTGGTGATTTTGAAGCCAAAACAATATTATATCTATTTAAATTCTCCAACATAACTATACAATAAACAACATGGAAATGACACCTAATAACATTATGATTTTCATTCCAGACGACAATATCCTCAATGTTTTTTCACTATCAAGTCTATTTTTCAATAATGAGAACAATATAAGCAGCAGCTCCGCGGCAGTCAAATATTTCACCACATCTATTGAGAGAGACGCCCATCTCAGACCAAGCTGTATTCTCAAAGCGGAAGAATACACAAACAACAATACGAGTAAAACGAAGAGCAACACCATTATTATTATCGCCGCCGTTTTCATTCCCCAAGTCAAAGGTATTGTACGACAATGACATAAGCCGTCACCATCAACATCTTCCATATCTTTTATTATCTCCCTGATTAATGTTGTCAAAAACGCAAAAGAAGTATAAACAAGCACAAAATGCAGAGAGTCAACCATAAACCTATCGTTCAAAGCGAGCAAGGCCTCATGTTTAGACAAATACAACATCTCATAGAGCCAAGGGAGGAAAACCGCAAAAGCTACTGACAATGAGACGATTATATTACCGACAACAAGCTTCCGCTTATATCTGCTCGAATATGAGTACAGCAAACAGGCAAGAAGAAGGACAAACAAGAACATTGTAAAAAATTCCTTTTGGAACTTCAAAACACTCGAAACCAGTGCGCAGGAAAGGCCTAAACCCGTCAGAGTCCAATAGAAGAATCTGCATTGTTTTTCCGACAGCGTAACGCCTACAATTTGTTTTGACGGCTTGTTTATGGCGTCAATACTAACATCAAAGACATCGTTGATAACATATCCTCCTGCTACAATCAGAACAATAGAGACAACGAGAAAGGTGAAAGCCACATCGCCATTTGCCTTCATAAGTCCATGATATACAAACGACATCATCATTGTAGTGATGATAAGGTTAGGCAGTCGCACCAATTTTAACAGAGACAGCAGCTTTTTCATTTACCAAATATGAATCTCATAATCTTTCATCCAACAACCTTGCGCCTTCATTGTCTGCTCGATGATGTCTCGAACCGCGCCTTTTCCACCCATTTGATGACTGATATAGACACTCACCTGTTTGATTTCCTCGGCAGCATCGGAAGGGCAGACAGGGACGCCGACCTTCTGCATTATCGGATAGTCAGGGATGTCGTCTCCCATATATACGACTTCCTCTTTTCTCAGGTTGTGATCCTTCATATACTCATCAAATTTCAAGGCCTTGTTCGGCACATGGAGGAAAACGTCTTTCACACCGAGAGCCTTCATTCTCTGCTCCATAGATTTCGCATAGCCACCGGAGATCACAGCCACATTATAACCCATTCTCACAGCGAGTTGCAAAGCGAAACCGTCTTTCACATTAGTCATGCGCAACGCCTCGCCATCTGGCATCACGATGACATCTCCTTGAGTCATAACACCGTCATAATCAAAGATGAAGGTTGTAACTCCTTTGAGCAATTCCTTATAGTTTTTCATTATTCTTATTATTTTCAATCACGTATTTTGTTATCAACTTATATATTTCCGCCTCTTCAGGATAATTTCGAGAAAGCAGGTCAATATGCGAGTTTATTGTAGATATATCATGTCTTTTCGCTGGTCCGGTCAGTGCGGAGGTAGGAGAAAAAGCGAAACATTTTTCCATCATCTCAAACACCAGAGGTTTCATGATTGAAAGAGGTAAACCATTATCTCTCAATATTTTATCACCGATTCCAAGCATTACATTCGTAAAATTGGAGACGAAGACGGCGGAAAGATGGACAACCTTCCTCCTTTCATCATCAACATTAAAGACAGAATCAGACAAAAGACGGCCGAGGCGGGTCAAAGACAAAGCGTCCTCCTCATTGTTCGCATTAATTAATATAGGTGTAGAGTCGAAAGAAAGTTGCTTCACCTTGCTCATAGTTTGAAGCGGGTAAAAAACGCCATACCGTGAAAGCTGCGACAACAGTTGAGACGGCATTGTTCCTGAGGTATGAACCGCCAGACCATTAAAACCGTTCAGATTATCAGCGACTTCCAAAATAGAATCATCGTTAACGGCAATTATCGCCAAGTCAGACTCAAATATTTTTTTATAGTCCGAGACCACATCGACAGCAAGTTCGGAGCGCACACCATTAATTTTATCAGCGTTCCTAACCAATAGGCAGAAAGGCTTTAACCCTTTGCTATTCAATATTCTACAAAGAGTGAACGCAACATTTCCTGCCCCGATTATCGATATTTTTCCAAACGGTTTTTCCATAATTTTTTAACTTACGAAATTACTAAAAAATTTTATAACACAGACATTATCATTCTTGATAATATTTTTACCGCCAATTATCCTTCCGTTATCTTACAAAACAATGCCGTTATCTTGACATATTACCGATAACTTTAATTTTTATACCTTTAACTTTCAAGTTTTTATAAAAAAATTGTAAATAATACAAATCTTTAATAATCAACAGATTGTGAGGGAGAGATTAAAAAAATGAGAAAACAAGCATTGACAAGGCATTTTGAACAGATAATTTTGCAACACAACAACACAATCAATTTAAAAAACAAGGTTATGACAACAATTGAATTTAACACTAGGCTCACCGGATTACAAAAGTATCTCGAGGCATTTGCGAGGCAACTCACTGGAAATGAAGACGATGCGAAGGACCTTACCCAAGAGACATTATTAAAGGCTTTGGTATATCGCGATAAGTACGTCAACCAGAACAATTTCAAGGCGTGGGTTTATACGATAATGCGCAACATTTTCATCAACAGTTACAGGCGGAACAAGAAGGCCCGGACTATCATAGACCAGACCGAGGACCTATATTATTTAAACATCAGCAACCAGCACACCGACACAGACCCTGAGACCATTTACAACGCGAAGGAACTACAGCAAGGCATCGACAACCTTGACGCCAATTTCAGGAAAGCGTTCGACATGTACAATGCCGGCTACAAATACAAGGAAATAGCTGACAGTCTGAATCTTACGATAGGAACTGTAAAAAGCAGGATATTCTATTCCCGTAAAAAGCTGATGGAAAGCATGCGTGAGTTTGCGAGTTGATATTTTTTTATTGCGGAATGTTATTTTTTACAATATTTTTGCATTTTCAATGTTATTATAAAAATAACAAAAATACAAAGAGATGATTGAAACAGACATTCGCCAGCTTAACGAAAGAATTCAGATAGAGAGTCAATTCATTGACTTGATAAACATGGAGATGAGCAAGGTTATCGTCGGTCAGAAACACATGACTGAACGCTTGCTCATTGGCTTATTATCAAACGGACATATTCTTCTCGAGGGAGTACCGGGATTAGCCAAGACATTAGCCATCAAGACACTCACGACTATCATCGATGCTAATTTCAGTCGAATCCAGTTCACTCCCGACCTGTTGCCTGCTGACCTCATTGGAACGATGATATACAGTCAGAAGAGCGAGGATTTCGAGGTAAGGAAGGGGCCTGTTTTCGCCAATTTCATATTAGCCGATGAGATAAACCGTTCACCAGCGAAGGTACAGAGCGCGTTGTTAGAGGCAATGCAAGAGCGTCAGGTGACAATTGGAGAGAAGACCTTCAATCTTCCCGACCCGTTCCTCGTAATGGCGACGCAGAACCCTATTGAACAAGAGGGGACCTACCCGTTACCAGAGGCCCAGGTTGACCGTTTCATGTTGAAAGTCGTCATCAACTATCCAAGGAAAGAGGAGGAGAAAATAATACTCCGCCAGAACATCAACAAGGAATATCCTGAGATTCATAAGGTTGCGACTACTGACGACATTATCAAGGCAAGACAGGTTTGCCGTGAGATATATCTTGACGAGAAAATAGAGAACTACATAACAGATATAGTGTTCGCGTCACGTTATCCGGAGGAGTACAAGCTGAAGAAATTCGCAGGAATGATCAGTTACGGAGGTTCTCCGCGTGCGTCAATAAACCTTGCGTTAGCGGCAAAGGCATACGCGTTTATCAAGCGCAGAGGCTATGTTATCCCGGAAGATGTCCGCGCTGTCGCTCCTGACGTATTACGCCACAGAATCGGACTGACATACGAGGCCGAAGCCGAGAACATCACAACAGAAGACATCATAAATGAGATTTTGAACATGGTGGAAGTGCCGTGATATTAATGGTGTCGATGTGTTATGGAAGCAACAGATCTTTATAAGAAAGTAAGAAAGATAGAGATAAAGACGCGCGGACTGACCAACCATATTTTCTCCGGACAGTACCACAGTGCTTTCAAAGGCCGAGGTATGACATTCAGCGAGGTGCGTGAGTACCAATATGGTGACGATGTCCGCAATATCGACTGGAATGTCACTGCCCGATTCCACAGGCCTTTTGTCAAGATTTTCGAGGAGGAAAGAGAGATGACGGTCATGCTTCTTATCGATGTCTCAAGCTCGAACGACTTCGGTTCCTTCGATGCGACAAAGCGCGACATCACAGCCGAGATTGCCGCGGTACTCGCCTTCTCAGCGATCCAGAACAACGATAAGGTCGGTGTCATTTTCTTCAGCGACAGGGTTGAGAAATTCATACCTCCTAAAAAAGGCTCAAGCCATATACTACGAATAATCAGGGAGATTGTGACTTTCAAGCCAGAGCATAACGGCACAGACATAGGCGAAGGCTTAAAATTCTTGACAAGCGCAATAAAAAAACGCACCACAGCATTCCTAATCTCCGACTTCATGACAAGCAAATCATTTGAGCAGGAAATGAGGATAGCATCAAGGAAACACGACCTTATCTCATTGAGAATCACCGATAAAAGAGAACTAATACTTCCTAAAATAGGATTAGTGAAGTTCCGTGACAACGAGACGAAAAAAGAGTTATGGGTTGACACCTCAACAAGCTCTTGGAACGAGGCCTATCAGAAGTATGTTCATAACGAGACGCAAAGGCTGAACAAGGTCTTCGCCAACAACGGCATTGACAACACATTGATTTACACTGACGAAGATTATGTCAAGCCTCTTATGCAACTTTTTAAAAGAAGAGAATTGAGAAAATGAAGAAATATAGTTTTTTATTGCTTTTATTTCTGATAACATCAGTGTGGGCAGAGTGTGCCGGACAGAATGCGTTCATCAGCGGGAAGACAGACGCTGACACCATCGTTGTGGGGCAACACTTTGATTACCAACTGACATTTACAATGCCAAAAGAGTATTTCGTTGAATGGACACAATTTGACGACACATTAAGCAAGTCGATTGAAATAATCAACGCGGGAGAGGTGACATCATCACCCATCAACAACGGGAACAATGTGCTGATGACGCAGAAACTCACACTCACCTCTTTTGACACAGGATACGTGCATATCCCTGAGATTGGGCTGACCTACCGCAACAGCAAGGAGGACAGCCTGAATTTCACAATATACACGAACAAACAAGATATCTTTGTAAAAACAATTGCTGTTGACACCACGCAAGCGTTCCGTCCGATAAAAGATGTGATGAAACAAGGTGTCACTATGAAAGAGACATTGCCTTGGCTTACAATAGCGATCGTAATCGCCGCGCTGATTTACCTTTTCGTCTATCTCACGAAGCATAAAAAGAAGAGAGATGTCGTTGTGGAGAAGAAGCAGCCTAAGATACCGGCAATCATCACCGCGCGAGCCAAGCTTGAGGAAATGAAGCGCAAAGAGCCGTGGAATAATGAGAATCCGAAGACATACTACACCGATTTGACAGACATTGTGAGGGAATATATTGAAGGTCAGTTTAATATAGACGCCATAGAGATGACCACTGACGAGATAATGAGGGCCATCGACAGCATAAACATTGACGACAGAATGTCATCGAGGCTCCATGACGTACTTTCCACGGCAGATTTCGTAAAGTTTGCGAAAGCGACTCCAACGAAAGAGCAAAGCGAGAAATCGTTCAGTGACATTGGTGTTTTCGTTGAAGACAGTTATATTTTCTTCCAAGAAGAGGAGAAAAAGAAGGCCGAAAAAGAGGCTGATTCAGACAAAGACAAAAAGAAGGAGGCAATATGAGCATGATAGAATTTGCATCACCTCATTTCCTTTACGCGTTAGCAATTATACCTATATTAATAATATGGTATATTTTCTACGGGAACAGTCAGCAAGCGTACATCAAATTCAGTGACGCGAGTGTATTCACGAGTCTCCCCCGCGGTTGGAAGATTTATGCGAGGCATCTGCCTTTTGCCTTGGAGATGGCTGCGTTAGCGTTGTTAATCATAGCGTTAGCCCGTCCGCAGAGCAGTTCTACTAACCAAAAAGTCAATGTCGAGGGCATTGACATCGTCATGACCGTTGATATTTCGAGCAGTATGCTCGCCCAAGACCTCAAGCCAGACAGGTTAGAAGCCGCCAAAAATGTAGGAGCCGAGTTCATAGCCGGGCGTCCGGAAGACAGGATAGGACTCGTAGTCTTTGCCAGCGAGACATTCACCCAAGTGCCTTTGACAACAGACCACGGAATGCTCCTTAACATGATGAAAGACATGCAATGCGGAATGCTCGAGGACGGCACTGCCATAGGCGACGGACTCGCATCGTCAGTAAGCAGGCTAAAAGACAGCGAAGCGATATCAAAAGTAGTGATACTCCTCACCGACGGTGACAACAACGCGGGCTCCGTTGACCCGTCAACAGCGGCAGAGATGGCGAAGATTTTCGGAATAAGAGTCTATACCATTGGCGTTGGGACAAGAGGCACCGCACCCTACCCCGTACAAACACCTTTCGGAGGAATACAATACCAGCAGATACCCGTCACAATAAACGAGCCTTTGCTTCAACAAATAGCAGACGAGACAGGCGGCAAGTTCTTCAGAGCCACCTCAAACGAGAAGTTAGAACAGATTTACGAGGAGATTGACAAATTAGAACGCTCAAAGATAGAGATTAATGAGTTCAAGAGAGTAAAAGAAGAGTTCTTACCTTACGTACTTTGGGCAATAGTGTTGTTAATCATCGACTTCATTCTTCGTAACACATTGTTTAAAACTATAACTGATTAGTGCAACATCATGGAAACCAATATATTAAGATTTGAAAACCCTCAATATCTATATTACCTGCTGATTATTCCGGTAATGGTGGCGATTTTTATCCTACTCCGTCTCCATAACAAAAAACAATTCCAGCGTTTTGCGAATATTCAGTTAAGAGGGCTGCTCGTCCCCAACTATTCATCGGGAAGGACGAATTTTAAGTTCATCATTTTCACAATGGCGATAGCCCTCCTTATCATTGGTGCCGCCAACCTGCAGTCAGGGTCGAAGATGGAGAAAGTGAAAAGAGAAGGCATCGACCTATTCATCTGCGTTGACATCTCAAACTCCATGCATGCAGAAGACATCGCACCTAACCGACTTGAGCGTTCAAAGCAAGCCATTAACAAGCTTATCAGCAAGTTAGGAGGAGACAGAATCGGAATCATCGTTTTTGCAGGGAACGCATACGTCCAACTGCCGATAACGACAGACTATTCGGCAGCGAAAATGTTCCTCTCAACCGTTGACACCGATTTGATTCCTACACAGGGCACCGAGTTCGGACGCGCTATCGATCTCGCTGTCAAGTCATTCGGACAAAACGACCACAGCAAGGCCATAATAATCATCTCCGACGGAGAAGACCATGAGAACGGAGACGCAGTAAAGGCTGCGCAGGAAGCGGCAAAGGCCGGGATAAAGATTTATACTATAGGCATGGGACTCGAAGAAGGCGCACCAATCCCCATCTATAACCAATACGGCAAAAAACTCGGATACAAAAAAGACAAAGAAGGAAACATCATCATCACCAAACTCGATGACAACCTCCTCCGGCAGATTGCAGAGATCGGTGACGGCATCTACGTAAGGGCAAGCAACTCTAACGTAGGACTCGACAGAATATATGAAGAGATAGCTGCGGCAGACAAGGCTGAGATTGAGTCAAAAGTGTTTACAGACTACAACGACCAATTCCAATGGTTTGTCGGCGCAGCGATTATCCTCCTGATTATTGAGATACTGCTTTCGTCAGGAAAGAAAGAATGGGAATCAAAATTTAAATTTTTCGAACCAAACAAATGATCACTAAAGACAAAATAATAATAACCCTGCTGCTGCTTTCGTCTGCCATCACCATCAATGCGCAAACGAAGGAAAGCTATATACGTCAGGGTAACAGGGCATACAACAAAGGGAACTACACCGACGCCGAGACAGATTATAAAAGCTCTCTCGACAAGAAATACAACGACAAGGCGCAGTTTAACCTTGGAAACGTTTATTATCAGCAGAAGAATTATGAAGAGGCCGCGAGAAGTTACCAAAGTGTAACTGACCGGAATGTCTCAAAGAAGATGGAAGCCGAGGCATATTACAATCTCGGCAACAGCATGATGGAGCAGCAGAAATATTCGGAGGCTTTCGACGCTTTCAAGAGCTGCCTTAAGCTCAACCCAGAAGACGAGGACGCACGCTACAACCTCGAGTACGCACGTCAGAAAATGATTATGCAGCAACAACAGCAAGAAAACCAACAAAATCAGCAACAGAAGAACGACGAGCAGGACCAGCAACAGCAGGACCAGCAACAACAGCAAAACAACCAACAGGAAGAGAACCAGCAAAGCCAACAGCAGGAGAACGACGAACAGAACCAGCAACAGCAGGACCAGCAACAGCAGCCACAAATGTCGAAAGAAGATGCCGAAAGAATGCTGAAGGCTTTAGAGAATCAAGAGAAAGAGACAATGGACAAGATGAATGAGGCGAAAGCTGCAAAGATGCAGAAACGTAAGATTCAGAAAGATTGGTAATTAAAAACAGCTAAACAAGATGAGAAAGATTGGAATATTATTATTGTTTTTCATGGCATTATCAACATTGTCGGCACAGAACGATGTTGACTTCAAAGTAATATGTAAAAAGAACGTCGTAGTTGGAGAGCAGTTCCAAGTCTCATACGAGTTGAACGGTGAGGGGAAGAACTTCGAGTCTCCGAATTTCAACGGGTTCGAGGTTATTGGTGGCCCATTCTCATCATCAAGCTCGAGCGTACAGATAATCAACGGCTCAGTGACAAAATCAAACACGCACACATATTCTTTCTATCTCAGGGCGATAAAAGAAGGGACATTCACAATTCCAGCGGCAACTATTACAGTAGGCAGGCAGAAAGTGAACAGCACAACCGCTGAGATAAATGTCACTAAAAACCCCAACATCTCAACATCTGGAGGAAACTCAAGCGCGAGCGGCACCACAAGAGACGTGTTTCTTGAAGCAATCCCAAATAAAACGACAGCATATATCGGAGAGCAGATAACATTGACGTACAAGATATATTTCACTATCCCGATATCAAACCTCTCTATCTCAAAGACTCCGTCATACTCAGGATTTTGGACCAAAGACATCACTGACAACAACGGCACAATACAGCATTCGTCAATAATCAGGGACAACGTGGAGTACCATGTCGCAACTATCCAAGAGATAGTCCTTATCCCACAGAAGGCAGGGACACTCACTATCGACCCGTTGGATATCAGCTGCATAGCCCAGATAAAAAAAGAAAGGCAACAGCCAAGGGGATACGATCCGTTCGACAACTTCTTCGGCGACATCATGGGCTCGTCATATACAAATATCAAGAAAGAGGTGAAGTCACAGCCAATAAACATTGAGGTCAAGCCGCTTCCTGTTAACGACAAGCCACAGAGTTTCAAAGGCGCGGTAGGACAATTCACGTTCAACTCAAAGATAGACAAGGACGATATGAAGTCGAACGACGCCTTCACCGTGACATACACGGTGTCGGGGAAAGGGAACATCGAGCTGTTAGAGCTGCCGAAGCCCAACTTCCCACCGGATTTCGAGGACTACGATCCCAAAATCACAACAAACACCAAGAACAACTCTTATGGAATCAGCGGGAGCAAGAAAGCGGAATACGTTGTAATTCCACGAGTCTCCGGCGATTTCGAGTTACAACCGACAGAATTCTCATATTTCGACCCAAGCAAGGGAAGATATGTCACATTATACTCTGACAAAATGAGCATACATGTAGAGAAAAGCGAAAACGACAGAGGCTCAGGCGTTATTTACGCTGGCGGACAAGAAGCCATAAAGGTGATAGGCAGCGACATCAGGCATATCATGGCACAAGGCAACATAGAAAAAAGAGGCGGATTGTTTTTCGCATCACCGCTGTTCTTCATTCTGGCAGCGTTGATAGTGGCGTTGTTCGTAATCGCGCTCATCATATATAAGAAAGTCAACAAATTCAACAACAATCAAATACTTGTTAGAAACAAGAAAGCCACAAAGATTGCCAGCCAGCGTTTGAAGAACGCACAACGCTATCTCAAGATAAAAGACCAAGGACATTTCTACGAGGAGTTGTCACAGGCACTTTGGGGATACATTTCCGACAAGCTCAACATAAGCCGGTCTAAGTTATCAATAGAGACCGTTAAGGAGATGATGCTCAGCAAGAACGCGCCAGAAGACATCACCAACCAATTCGTTGACCTGCTCAACAGTTGCGAGTTCGCCAGGTTCGCACCGGGCGATCCAAACAAGAAGATGGACGAGTTATACCAAAAAGGCATGGAGATAATCACAAAGGCAGAGAAAGCGCTTCATTAGTCAAACATTAAAACTTACAAGATGAAAACAAAAAAATATATATTCATTATTGCAATGCTCACCTGCATGGTCGCCGAGGCGCAGAACATCCAAGAGCAGTCATTCTCACACGCTAACGATTACTATAATGAGAGCAGGTACGACACCGCGCTGATAATATACAAGAGCATCGTTGACGACGGATATGTCTCAGCTCCATTGTTTTACAACATCGGGAACACATATTTCAAACTAAGGAACTATCCGATGGCCATACTCAATTACGAGAAAGCGCTCAAGTTAGACCCCACGAATGAAGAGATAAAAGAGAACCTATCAATAGCTAACGCACTGATCACTGACAAGATAGAGCCATTACCCGTATTTTTCATGACAAAGGTATGGAACAACATCAGCGACAAGTTAACGGCAGACAGATGGGCTATCACCTCATTAATATTATTAGCCTTAACAATGTTATCAATCTTTTTATATCTGACAACAAGGAAAACAGGTATAAAAAAGGCGACATTCTTCACAAACATCGTTTTTGCGATATTATTTGTGTGCGCTATAGTTTTCTCGTATCAGAAATACACATACATAAACACACACGACGAGGCAATAATCATTACGCCAACAATAACGGTAAAGAGCTCGCCCTCGTCATCAGGTGTTGATTTGTTCGTATTGCACGAGGGGACCAAGGTATCGATAATGGACAGCGAGCGAGACTGGGACAAGATAAAAATCGCAGACGGTAGCATTGGATGGATACCAAGTTCGACGTCAATAAAGTATTAAGGGGAAATATTCTCATTTTTATAAAAATATTTTTCATTTTTTTGTATGAATTCAAAAAAAATTGTATTTTTGAACCCTCAAATAAGTAAACTAAGATAATAATGTATTAATTAAATTACATGATATGAGAAAAAGATTTTTACCTTTAAGTATGCTTTTGATAACCATGATGTTAACACAAGCAGGTTTAGCACAGAATAATGCTAAAGTTCAAGGCAAGTACACACCAAGAAGCAATTCAGAAGCAACGTTCTCTTCTTATATGAAGAGTATTAGAGCTAATCAAGAAACCGGATTAATAGATCCAGCCTTGTTGATAAACAGCCAAGAGAATACAAGAGAGGGGGAGATGAATTGGATTGTTGCCGGACCTGACAACTTCGGATCTCTCACAAGGGCAATGGTTTTTGACAAGAATGACGCGACTGGACAGACATTGTACATTGGAACAATGGGAGGGCATTTGTTTAGGACAACCAATAACGGCATCACATTCCAGCAGGTTGCAGAAACAAACCTGAACATCAGCTGCATGGTACAGGCTGAGGACGGTTCATTGTTTATCGGTACCGGCGACGGCCGTGGCGCTGCAAAGATTAACGGTCTCGAGAACATAGGAGAGGCAACAAGTTTCGCGGGGACCGGTATCTACAGATTCGCAAACGGCGCACTCGAGCAACTTGCATCGACAGTCCCAACGGAGACAAACGGCTGGGCTTTTGTCAACGACATTCTCATCTCAGGCAACAAGATTTACGCTACTACAGAAAGCGGCATCATGATGAGCGAGGACAACGGTTCGACATGGACAAACCTTATTGAGGGCTCATTCGTAAGCATTAAAGCTAACAACGCCGGCGACATTCTCGCTGCTGACGCAAGCGACGTCTATCTCTCAAAACAAGGTGGCGCATTCAATAAGATCACAGGCACAGAACAACTTCCTGCCGATTCAAATCCAAAAATTATCGCGATGTCAACAACAGACGCGAACTTCATGTACATTGCATACCTTAAGGTTGAGAGCAGCGCATACGCAGCAGGCAACATCTACTTCACAAGCGATAACGCTGAAAATTGGGATGTCGCATTAGCATCAACATCAATGTATCCTATCTTTGGAAAAACAGCCGACTACAACGGTTTCATGGCTGTCTATCCAAACAACCCAAGGAAACTTCTTGTCGGAAGCGATGACATCTGGTCATTAGAAGACAAGACATTATCTGGAGCAAACAGCTACAGGCCTATTCAGGTCTCATTAAGCGAGACAAGCGATATCTCATCTATTTATGTACACGAAGGTGTTCAGAACATCATTTTCACACCTAATAACACAAATAAGTTCTTCATCGGTACAGAGGGCGGCGTGTTCAAAGGCACATTCGCACAAGATGAATATTCATTTGTCAACTGCAACCGTTACTTCATCACAGAAGAATTACACCAGTCAGTGACCCGTATGATGAGTGTCGCTTTCGGCGGTGACTGCAACAGGGTTCTCGGCGGCAGCCTTGACCACGGAACAATCAACATCCTCGGTGATGAGAACGTGAACAACATCATGACAGGTAGGGCTATCTTCCCTAACCCAGACATCACAACAACAGCAAACGGACAGTTCGGCTTCTTCACAAAAGACTACGCCGGCGGACCTTGTGCAATATCAACAATCAATCCTGACTATATCTTCGTATCAGCAACAGGCAACCTTGACTCACCTATCCATAGATCAGAGACTTCAGGTGAAGACTATGACGCTTCAAACTTCACAGCATCAGGAACAATCACCAACGCTGACGCTTTCAAAACTCCTTTCGTACTCTATGAAAACTATAACGATATATACTCAATTGACAGCGTTAAATTCTTCGCAAAAAAGAATTATGTAGCAGGAGATAAAGAATTTATCAACAGCAACATCAACGGATATCCATTCGAATATACCTTCACAAGCGACTTGGCACAAGGCGACTCAATCATGATTCAGGACGTCGTTACAGCAACAATGGTTTGCGCTATTAAGGGCAATGTCTATATGTCAAGAAACAGTTTGATGTTCAACCAAGAGACAGAATGGTGGAAGTTAGGTGACATTGACGGTATCGCAACAGCTCTTGCAATCAGCGCAAACGGCGAGACATCATTTGTCGGAACAGTGGGTGGCAAACTCTACAAGGCAACAGGTATCAACCAAGCTGTTACTGAAGAATTAGTAACAACTTCAGTCAACTTCGAAGAAATAGCATTCGACTTCAACGCACAGGCAATCACAAGCATCGCTATCAACCCTAACAACGGCAATAACATCATTGTTACATTAGGCAACTATGGCAATGACAACTACGTTTATGAGTCAGTTGACGGTGGCGCCACATTCACTTCAAAACAGCAGAACCTTCCAAAGTCTCCTGTTTACGCGAGCATCATCAACAAAGCAGACGGCAAGGCAATGTTAGGTACAGAGAAAGGCATCTACACAGAAACAGATAACGGCTGGGTATTAGCATTAGCAACAGCCCCTGTTATGGAACTCAAACAAGCCATCATGCCTAACCACGATAACCTTTACGAATATCTCGTTGATGAAGTCGGTGACACAACAGTTGTTGTCTATCCTGGTATTTTCAACGAAGGTATGATTTATGCTGCAACATACGGCAACGGTATCCTCAAATGCGACACTTATTGGAACAACAGTGGAGACTATAGCGTTGAAGAGAATGAAATGTCAAGCACATTGTCACTCAACATCTATCCAAACCCTGTAAGAGGCAATGCGAACATCAGCATTAACCTCAGCGAGGCAGCTAACGTAAGCTATCAGATTTACGACCTCGCCGGCCGCATGGTAGCAAACAGCGAACTCGGAGTATATGGCGCAGGTGAGCACACAATCTCATTCAGCACAGAGAACCTCGCAAACGGCTCATACATTGTCCGCATGCAGGCAGGTAACAACTCTAACAGCGCTAAGATATTGGTTTATTAATAATACAAGCCAAGGTAAAAAAAACAGGTGTCAAAATTTTTGGCACCTGTTTTTTTAATCAAATAAGTTCGGAATTTCGCACGAACAGATTAGTAATCAATAAACATTCTCTTTCTGATACTGTTGATACTCACCATACGCCGGACATGTAGAAGTATGAACACATGACATAAAAACAACTCCCAAAGTGAATGCTATAACTAATAATAAAGCCAATTTCCTCATAGTGATTATTTTATAATTTTCTTACAAAGAAACGATTTTTTTTCTAATTTTGTACACGCAAAGAAAAATTAATTTTCAATAAATGGAAATAAAAAAACCGGATATTGAATCTTCATGGTATGAGGTGCTAAAACAAGAATTTGAAGCTCCCTATTTTTATGAAATAAAATCTTTTCTGATACAAGAAAAGAGACAATATATCGTATATCCGCCATCACAACAGATTCTTAACGCATTCAACCTTACGCCTTTCGACAAAGTCAAAGTGGTGATATTAGGGCAAGACCCTTATCATAATGTGGGACAGGCGCACGGGCTTGCATTTTCGGTTCCAAATGGGATAATGCCTCCACCAAGTTTGAAGAACATCTTCAAGGAATTAAATTCCGACATCGGAATGCCTATTCCAAGAAACGGAAACCTTGAGAACTGGGCGAGAGAAGGTGTGCTTCTGCTGAACTCATGCCTGACCGTTAGGGCGAATACTCCGGCATCACATGAAAGCATAGGCTGGCAAAGATTCACTGATGCGGCAATAAAAGCATTATCTGATAGGAAAGAGCATTTGGTTTTCCTTCTTTGGGGAAATTACGCTATAGCAAAAGAAAAACTTATTGATACAGGGAAACATCTGGTTCTCAAAACAGTACACCCCTCACCACTGTCAGCTAACCGCGGATTTTTCGGATGCAGGCATTTCTCTCAAACGAACACTTATCTATCAAGAAACGGAATCGCCCCAGTAAAATGGGACATCATATTATAACTATGGAAAAAATCGTATTTGCAACACATAACAAGAACAAGCTTGAAGAAATAAGGAGTATCGTCACTAACTACGAGATTGTCGGGCTTTCTGACATCGGCTGCAAAGAGGAAATTGTTGAAGATGCGGACAACATCCAAGGAAATGCGAAAATCAAAGCTGATTTTGTAACTAAAAAATTCCATCTAAACTGCTTCGCCGATGACACCGCGCTCGAGGTAGAGGCACTCAACGGCGCACCAGGAGTTTATTCAGCCCGTTATGCTGGCGAGAACTGCTCATATCACGATAATGTCGTCAAACTGCTGAAAGCTTTGGAAGGAGTCGAGAACCGTAATGCCAGATTCAGAACCGTTATAGCACTTAATCTCGATGGAAAGCAGTACTTCTTCGAAGGCATAGTTAACGGTAAGATTCTCAATGAAGAACATGGTAACAGAGGCTTCGGTTACGACCCGATTTTCCAACCAGACGGATTTGAGGAATCTTTTGCGGAAATGACTATGGAAACAAAAAACAAGATTTCCCACAGAGGTATCGCAACAACAAAACTCATTGAATTTCTTACAACAAACATATAATCAAAAAATTACAATTATGAAGAGACCATTGTTACTAATTATTGCATTCTTCCTAATACATTTTGTTAATGCCCAAGACACCAATAACATTGTTGAAAACAACTGCGATGAAATAGAGTTTGATATCACAACTATTCAAATATTTGAGCAAAGAATGCATTTCGTCTATTCGTTATATATGGACGAGCGTTTCAATATTAACATTTGTGACAGAGACGGTATATTCATAATCGACAAGAAAGATAATGATGACAATGACACGGGGAATCTGTTTAAAGAATTCTGCATAGAAGAAGCCTCAGCTTTTAATAACATGTCGAAAGACGAGACAGGGGAAAATTTCCCCAAATGGAAAACTGAGCTGCCTGAAAGATTTGTAACATCTATGATGTTCGATATTTACTCAAAAGACAGGATGAACAACCTATGTGCAAACTCGGAGCCTTTCTGCACCGACAACGACCTTTATTACTTTGAGGCGGGAGTCAACGCAGGAAGCGGAGAACCAGGTCCAAATTACAATTGTCTCTCCACACAGCCTAACCCGGCTTGGTATTATATGAGGATAGACAATCCTGGAGGGATGATCATTTCCATGTACAGCACGCCACAAAAAGACATCGACTATTGTTGTTGGGGACCATTCAGCGACCCATTTGAGCCTTGTCCTAATGGACTAACAGGCGACAAAGTTGTCTCATGCAGTTATTCAACATCTGCGACAGAGCAGTGCACCATTCCAAATAATGCGACAACAGGGGAATATTACATTCTCGTCATCACGAACTATTCTAACACAAATTGCATAATATCATTCAACAAGACAGGAGGCACAGGCACGACAGACTGCTCGATACTCCCACCTCTCATTGAATGCAACCACCCTTGTTATGGAGGAACTCTAACATTATCAGCACAATATGTTACAAATGCAATATATTCATGGACAGGGCCAAACGGTTTCACCTCTAATGAAAGAGAGCCTGTCATTCCAAACGTGACAATGGAACATAGCGGTACGTACTCATGTTCAATCACTGTCGCCCAACAAACCAGCGACCCTATGTCAATAGACATCGAGATACTGCCTAACACTATCTCTGATTTTGAATACGCACCCGGTTGTGCAGGCAACGCCACTGTCTTTATTGGAAAAGAAGGGACTTCGCCGGAAGGTTACGATGAAAAAATCACAAGACGTGTCTGGGATTTCGGTGACGGCAGTCCGACGATGGAAGGCAAAGTGGTGACACATGTTTACGAATTACCGGGCGAATACACCGTAACATATTCAGTAGCAGCACAGAACGCAGATGGCTCTTGCGAAGACGTTTCCACACAACAGATTGAGATTATTCCTCAAACAATATCCGACTTCAGTTTCACTAAGACCGATCAAGCGATGACATTTGTTTTCACCGGGAATGAAGAGACAATCCCGGCCAACTACAATGAAATGATTAATAAGCGTGTCTGGGATTTCGGTGACGGCTCGCCAACAGTAGAAGGCATAACAGCGACACACACTTACAGCATTCCGGGAGAATACAGCGTTAAATATTCTATCGCAGCAGAAAACTCGAATTACTCATGCGAAGACATCTCGACAAAGCAGATTATAGCAATAGAAGCCATTGTTGACTTCAATTATGAATCGGCATGTATAGGCAATGAGACAATATTCTCAGGAGTCGAAACCACCATTCCACAAGGCTACAACCACATCATTACCAATAGGGAATGGCATTTCAGCGATGATAACTCCATATCATACGGCAATGATGCCAAACATATCTTCAACGAATATGGTGAACACGAGGTGACATACATTGTCTCATCAGAGAACGAGTTCGGATTATTCTTTTCTGACACAGTCACAAAGACCATTAATGTAGGAACACATTACACTCCTGGCGGTCCTATCGAATACGACAGCATTTTTGAACCCGGCATTGTTTGCGAGAACTTTTTCTGGAACGGCCAATATTACAGTTCCCCCGGAATTTATAGACACACATACACTACGACACAAGGTTGCGACAGTATTGTATCATTACATATTGACAAAGTCTATAACAATTTCACTATTGGAGCCACATTGACCGGACAGGAAATTGTTGAGCCGAGTCCAGGAATGATTCCGAATTACTACATATATTCGATTGAAGGTCTTACAGACCCCGAAGAAGGCGACATCCCATCATTCAAATGGGAGATTTATTCATATTATGACACTCCAAACCATGTTGCCGACAGCACTGATTCAGGAAGCTCTTGGTATTGTCAGTCAATAAATGAGGATCCAACACAAATATTTGTAAGTGTCAACTTGGAAGGCAACGCACTTCTGAAATGTATCATCAACTCAATGTGCGGCACCACTTATCTTGAGAAATTCATTTACACAGAAGGATATCATGAGGGATATTCGATGGAAGAGAACACTATCGACGGCAAAATAAAGATTTTCCCAAATCCTGTTAAAGACGTGGTTTTCATCAGCTATAACGATGGCATTGAATGCCTTCCGATGACAATCTCTATCTACAACAGTTATGGGATATTGATAGATGAGATAAAGACAAATTCGTCCGACATAGTCTCATATTCAACAAAGGACCTGCCGGACGGGATTTATTTCATCAGAATCGCAGTAAACGACTCAAGCATTGTTAAGAAGGTGATATTCGGAAGATAATCAATATTTTCTGTTACCGAAACCCATACAAGCGTCATGAGACTGACGAATAAGAGGGAACCCTATACTAATGGTTGCCTCAAATCCTCTATTATAGCGAGTGGTAAAGGTATTATCTCCTACCGCAAAAACATTAATATAGGAGCAATCACCGTCAAGTACCTTCTTTGAATAAGTATTCATAAGTCCAAGATAATAAGAGACATCGAGTTTAAGAACGACATAATACCAATTAATTGGGAGGTTGCATCTAAGTCCTGCACCGAATGCGAAGCCGAAGTCAATGTTGTTAATAACGGCATCAGATTCTCTTATATCAATAGAGTAAGAATACAGATCGCCTATTGTTTGTCTGTTCTCACCAGCGTAGCAAAATCCAATTCCTGGAGCGATGAAGACATAGGGATTAACTAATTTAGACGGAAGAAACCGATAGCTAACCGGTAATCTAAAATCGATATAGCGAGCTTCCAAGACATCTTCCGAGTCGATAACGTCTCTGAATCTGTATTTGATATCATAACCTCTTTCAAGCATCACTGCTTCGGCGCCGACAGACAATCCATAGACGGATTTTATAGGCATCTCCACAAAAGCGCCAAAGGTTAGATTCGAAATATTATTATTATCAGCATCAGAATACGGCATATTGCCGAATGCCATATTGTAAGATGAGAATCCAGCTTTCAGACCAATCAAAGTAGCATTAAATTTTTGATTTCTATCATAATAAGAGCCTCTGCTTTGTGCTTGCAAATTAACCAATGAAGATAGAAACAAAAGACAAATAAAAAATTTTCTCATAATTCAAATTATTCAACTATCCTTTCCGCGAATCCGCCGTTAGGCTTCTTATCAATATATAATCTTTGTCCTCCATCTTTAACATAAGGGATATTAGGAATTAAAGAATAGGAGTTCTTGATGACGTACCATTTCTCAATCCTTGAAATTCCGCCATTAGGGTAAGCGGACAAAGAGTCAGCAGGGATCAGCGTTCCTTTCAGAATATTGCCAAAAGCGTACTCAGTGCCATCGCCTTGTGTTGATGAAGAATTAAAGTAGAGCACGAAGTCACCTGTCCTTCCATCACCAGATATGAAGACGGAATCAACATGCTGTTTTTCAAAAATTGAGGATGAGACAGTGCTGGTTTCTATATCCATAGAGGCGACACTATTCTTTTGGTTATAGATAGAAATATAAATCTGCTTATATTTTAACCATGGGTCGGAATAATCCATATCAATAGTGTTAGAACCTTGAACTATTTTCTCATCACCCCACGTCAAGACGCCATCGATAAAGTATTTCCCTGACAAATCAGGGGGAAAGAATCCGTCATACATCATTGTGGTGTCGAATCCTGAGTTTTCTGTTATCCAGACATCTCGGTATTCTTTTGGATACACTTCATCTACCGACTTAAAATAGCTCTCGTTACCTAAGACAAACAGTGCGTTGCTATTAACTTTCTTACAGGCGTTCAACAGTAACAATGCGGCGCAAAAGACGCCGAGCAACATGATTTTTCTCATTACAATGAATATATTTTGTTAGCGACAACATCAATAGCCAATTCTATACCGTCTGGGTTTTTACCACCGGCGGTTGCGAGAGTCTTTTGTCCACCTCCTCCGCCCTGTATTTCCTTAGCAGCTTCGCGAATCATCGCGCCAGCGTCCATATTCCTTTCATTCACAAGGCTTTGAGGAATCATCACGCATAAGGAAGGTTTCCCTTCAGCCACACCGCCTATAACGGCGAGCACTTCAGGATCAATATCCTTCATTGCCGATGCAATGTTACGCAGTTGGTTCATATCCACGTCAACCCTTGCTTTCACGAGTTTGTGTCCGTTCCATTCCGAGGCATTGCAACATAACGATTTAGCGGAAGAGACAGCCTGCGACAGCATCATTCCGTCAATTTTCTTCTGAAGAGCGTTATTTTGGGCGATTAATGTCTCAACAGCTTTGACGACATCGCCTGAGGATTTCACTGCGGTTTTAATCTTATTAAGGGTATCTATTTGGTTATCAAGATAATTGATGACGGTTTCACCTGTTATTGCCTCGATACGACGGACGCCGGCTGCTATTGCGCTTTCCGACAGAATCTTGAATGCGCCGATACGACCAGTGGAAGGGATATGAGTACCGCCGCACAACTCGCATGAATAATCAGGGCCGAAAGTGACGACACGCACATTATCACCATATTTTTCGCCGAAGAGAGCCATCGCGCCCATCTTACGAGCCTCGTCAATAGGGACGTCAACAGCGGTCTCGTTCACCAAGTCCTCACGAATCTTATTATTAACAATCTCCTCAACTTTCCTTATCTCCTCATCTGTCATTTTTGAGAAATGGCTGAAGTCGAAACGGAGGCGTTCGTCGTCAACGAGCGAGCCTTTTTGTTCGACATGGGTACCGAGGACCTTGCGTAAAGCGGCGTGCATCAAGTGAGTGGCGGTATGGTTTGCCTCAATTCTCAAACGGCGCGTCTCATCAACTTTTGCGACAAACGGAGACTCTGGATTCAGTGGTAGTTTGTCAGTGATATGAATACTCAAATCATTCTCCTTCACGGTATTAATAACGTTAATTATCTCATTATCAGACACCAACACACCGGTGTCACCAACTTGTCCACCCATCTCAGCATAGAAAGGAGTTTGGTCAAGGACTATTTCGTAATGAGTTTTTCCTTTCGCAGACACTTCTCTAAACTTGACAATATTCGCCTTGCATTCCATAGTATCGTAGCCCATGAAGTGAGTAGATTTATTATCTTTTAATATTTCCACCCAGTCGCCCGACATTTTCTCAGCCGCTTTACGGGAGCGGTTTTTCTGTTCTTCGAGATTAGCGTTGAATCCATCCATATCCACTTCAAGACCTTTTTCTTCCGCCATGAGGTTTGTCAGGTCGATAGGGAAGCCGAAGGTGTCAAAGAGTTCAAATGCGAAAGCTCCGTCAATAACATTTGAGCCGTTATTTTGTTCTACATAATTATCGAAACGTTTGATACCCAGCGACAAAGTTCTGAGGAAAGAAGACTCTTCTTCGAAGATGACTTTAGAAAGCATTGTTTGTTGGGCAATGAGTTCGGGATATTGCCCACCCAAGTCATTAACAAGGACGGGGATCAGTTTATAAACAAAAGGCTCGTCAAACTTCAGGAAGGTATAGCCATAGCGCACGGCGCGGCGGAGGATACGGCGGATCACATAGCCCGCGCCATTGTTCGAAGGCAGCTGTCCGTCAGCGATAGCGAAGCTCACCGCCCTCACATGATCAGCGACGACACGCATCGCGATGTCTGTCTTTTCCTCCTTACCGTAATCTATACCCGACATCCTTGAAATCTCATCAATCAAAGGAGTAAACACATCGGTATCATAGTTCGATTTTTTACCTTGAATGACACGTACAAGGCGCTCGAAACCCATACCTGTATCAACATGGTGTGCAGGCAGATTTACAAGCGAGCCATTAGCAAGACGGTTATACTGCATGAACACAAGATTCCAAATCTCAATCACTTGCGGATTATCTTTATTGACGAGGTCGCGACCGCTAACAGCCTTACGCTCTTCATCATCACGGTTATCGATATGAATCTCAGAGCACGGACCACAAGGACCCGTCTCACCCATCTCCCAGAAATTATCCTTTTTTGAGCCATAGATAATCCTTGACTCATCGACATGCTCTTTCCAAAACTCGAAAGCCTCCTCATCAGGCAAGAGACCCTCTTTCTCATCACCACCGAAAACAGTAACATAGAGCCTATCCTTATCAATCTGCATCACATCGGTAAGGAACTCCCACCCCCAAGCGATAGCCTCTTTCTTGAAATAGTCACCAAACGACCAGTTACCCATCATCTCGAACATAGTATGGTGATAAGTGTCACGTCCGACCTCCTCAAGGTCATTATGTTTACCTGAGACTCTCAAGCATTTCTGAATATCAGCGACTCTGGCGGCCTTTCGAGGATTATTACCAAGGAAAACATCTTTAAACTGGTTCATACCTGCATTAGTAAACATCAATGTAGGATCGTTCTTAACAACAATAGGCGCGGAAGGTACTACAACATGCTGTTTTGACTGGAAAAAATCCAAAAACTTCTTGCGAATCTCATTAGCTTTCATATAAAAACTTTATTTTAATTTTTCGTAATAAAACTCGCAAATTTATAAAAAAAAATATTATTTTTGTCGCAATATAAAACAAAATCTTCTTTTTTTTGTAAAACAGCAAATATGGCGAAAAAAAAATACACATATAATCCTCAGACACTCACATACGAAGAATACAGACCTTCGTGGAAAAAGAGAATCCTTAGAACGGTTATTTATATATTCTCAGCTATTGTATTAGGTTACGGGCTGACGTATCTCATTGAAAGACAAATAGGTTCGCCGAAAGAGCGCATGCAGGCGAGAGAGATAGAGTATCTTCAGATACAGTATGAGATTCTTAACGACAAGATTTGCAATATCAATGAGCTGCTTGCCGAGATGCAGGATCGTGACGACAATATATACCGTATGATTTTCGAGGCCGAGCCTATCCCAACATCGATACGCAAGGCCGGTTATGGTGGAACGAACCGTTATGAGGCATTGTCAGGATATATCAACAGCGAGATGGTGACCAACACAGCGAAGAAAGTTGACATTTTAGAGAGCCAGCTCTATGTTCAGTCAAAGTCGTTTGATGAGGTTTTCGAGATGGCGAAGAATAAAAAGGAGATGTTAAGCTGCATTCCTGCGATTATGCCGGTAAGGAACGTTGACATTTACCGAATCTCATCGCATTACGGATATAGGACAGACCCATTTTATAAGGTGCAAAAGTTCCATAGCGGCATTGACTTCAGTGCGCCATTAGGCACACCAATCTACTGTTCAGGTGACGGCGTTGTTGAGAAAGTGGAGAAAAACAAAGGCGGATATGGCAACAATGTGGTTATTAATCATGGATATGGATACAAGACACGCTATGCGCACCTCAGTAAAACCTTGGTAAAAAAAGGACAGAAAGTGAAGAGAGGCGAGAAAATCGCTTTAGTAGGGAACAGCGGGAAATCGACCGCGCCACACCTTCATTACGAGGTGATAAAGAACAACAAGGCTATAAATCCTGTGAATTTCTTCTTCAACGACCTTACTCCGAAAGAATACGAGACTATACTTGAATTATCGCAGAGACCGTCATTGACAATGGACTAACCAATGGAAATCAAGAAGTTATATTACAAGATTGGAGAGGTTGCGGAGATGTTTAACGTCAACGCATCTACTATCAGATATTGGGAAAGCGAGTTCGATGTGTTACGCCCGCGCAAAAGCAGCAAGGGCAACCGTATGTTCACCGAACGCGATTTGCGCTATCTCCAAATCATATACCAGCTGGTAAAAGTCAAAGGATACACCATTCAAGGCGCAAAAGACGCGATGAAGACCAAGTTCGACAAACTTGAGGAAAACGCAGTGATGCTCAGAACGTTGAACGACGCAAAAAAATTCCTCCTCGACATCGACAAGCAACTTGAGGAGAAACAAAAAAGTATGAGAGACGTAAAATAACCCCTCAACAGTGTTAGAATGTGTTATCTGGGATGAGGTAATTCTTCACATAGTCATATATTCCATCTTCAAGCGAAGTAAAAGGCCTGTCGTAACCTGCGTTACGGAGTTTATCCATCTTCGCCTCAGTAAAATACTGATATTTGTCACGAATATCTAAAGGGGTGTCTATAAATTTGATATTCACCTCCTTATCCAGGGCTTTAAAGGTATTTGAGGCGAGGTCGTAGAAAGAGCGCGCATTGCCAGTGCCGAGGTTATACAATCCGCTTTCAGGTCGTTTCTCTATTAGGAAAAGGATTACAGATGCGATATCTTTCACATAAACGAAATCGCGAAGCTGTTTACCGTCTTCAAAATCAGGACGATGGGAACGGAAAAGCCTCACCTCTCCATTTTCAAGGATTTGGTGGAAAGAATGTAGGATCACGGAGGCCATACGTCCTTTATGATACTCGTTTGGGCCATAAACGTTAAAGAATTTCAACCCTGCCCAAAACGGAGGACGTTTCTCTTGTGCCAGAATCCATTTATCAATCTCATTTTTGGAGCGACCATAAGGATTGAGCGGCACAAGTTTATCCACTATCTCATGACTATCGACATAACCATTCTCCCCGCCACCATAAGTCGCAGCTGAAGAAGCATAAATAATAGGAATCTCATATTCAGCGCAAAGTTTCCAGAGATTCTCAGTATAATTCACGTTAAGTTCGGCAAACACATTCCAGTCAAACTCGGTGGTATCAGTACGCGCTCCAAGATGAACGACGAAATCCACTTTTGAGTGATTCGCCTCCAGCCAATCATGAAGACGCTCTCTTTCAAGAAACAGCTGACATTTCTTATTCAGGAAATTCCTTTCCTTAATTTTTTTTGAGAAATCATCAACAAGGACGAGGTCCTCCCTTCCTAATTGGTTGAGGCTGCCTGCCACAACGCTTCCGATAAAACCGGCTGCACCAGTGATTACTATCATAATATTAAATGTTTTCTTCTTTTCTTGTCTTTAAATAATTGTCCCATTTTGCGATAACTGACGACAAATCGGAAGGCATTCCAGAATCGAACAGCATCTCCTTCCCTGTCGTCGGATGAACGAATCCTAACACTTTGGCGTGAAGGCTATGGCGCGGGATCTCCTCGAAGCAGTTCTCAATAAACTGTCTGTATTTCGAGAAAGTCGTCCCTTTCAATATTCTGTCGCCACCGTAAAGTGCGTCATTGAACAACGGGTGCCCTAAATACTGCATGTGCACACGGATCTGGTGAGTCCTACCCGTCTCAAGGCGGCATTCAATCAAAGTCACATAATTAAAGCGCTCCACCACGGAATAATGAGTCACAGCGGGCTTGCCATGCTCACCGTCAGGATATACCGCCATCGCGATCCTGTCGCGCACTGAGCGTCCGATATTCCCGACCACCGTCCCTTCGTCCTCATCAAAATCACCCCAAACCAAAGCCTGATAACGCCTTGTTATAGAGTGCTCATAAAACTGGGCGGCAAGGTTATTCTGCGCTGTCTCATTTTTTGCTACGACCATAAGTCCCGTTGTATCCTTATCGATACGATGCACGAGATAGCCGAAGCCATTTTCAACCTTTGAGTTATTATTTTTGAAATGGTAAGCGAGGGCGTTGAGCAATGTACCGTTGAAATTGCCATGACCGGGATGAACCACAAGTCCGGCCTGTTTGTTTATAACAATCACGTCATCATCTTCATAAACCACGTTAAGTTCTATCTCTTCCGGGACAATAGATACCTCGCGAGGCGGGTAAGCGAGAACAACTGTCACGACATCAAATGGTTTCACCTTATAATTTGATTTGACGGGCTTGTCGTTAACAAGAATGCTGCCAGCCTTAGCAGCGTTCTGCACCCTGTTCCGAGATACGTTCTCCAGACGGTTCTGCAGGAACTTATCCACCCTTATCAACGTTTGTCCCTTATCAGCAACTATTCTGAAATGCTCGAACAATTCAGTATTATCCTCATTATTCTCACCTATTACACCTACAAAATCTTCCGACATATCACGATTTACTTTGAAACAATAATTTTTGACGAGAGGCAAGAGCCATCGGCGCAAATCACGCGCAACACATAAATCCCATCAGGTAACTCACTAACATTCAGTCTATTAGTGTTTGAGCAAGCAAGCACCACCTTTCCTGTCAAGTCAAAGAGCCTTACATCTTCGCAAAGTTCGTTATCGATGCCATTGATAACAAGGAAATCTTTTGCCGGGTTAGGGGACACAGAGATTGCATCAGAAGCGTTTTCCCCAACACCAACGAAGTAAGCCATACCCATCACGGGGCGGATCATAATAGAGCCAGGGAAAGAGCTGTTTTTCCAACCATCGCCGGTATTATAGAAATTATATTGTGAGTTATCGTTTGAGGTGTCGAAACCGATATTTATCGATTTGCTGCTTTGCTGCCTAATTCCTACATAGAAAGTGCTATTCACCTTCACTGTCTCGTCAAATTTATAGAATGCGAATTTATAAATCAGTTCATCGTCCCATTTAGGAAGTTGATTCTCAAGAGAATATACCATCTCGCCAGGTTTCCCGTTATTATCTTTCCAAACACAGATATCGAACAGATTATAGTTAGAATTATTAAAAGTCCTGTTAAACAGAATTTGCACCCCTTTGATAGAATCGAGGGCAGACACTTTAAATTGTGTTGCCATATAGGTATCGGAAGGAGTCAGGCCGTAGCCTCGCTCCGGAGTGCCATCGTCGTAAGAATAATAGTTATAGAATCCCTGATGACGCACCAAAGAATCACCGGCAACGGTGCCAACACTCTCGTCGGTTACATTAATATAATGTATGATAGTAAACGATGTAGTATCGTTTGAGTTTGTGTAAGGATAGATAAAGTCGTCCATTGAGACATGAATGCTATCGATACCGTAGGTGTTATAGGGCTGTAAGAATCCCATTGTCTCCTCTGAGACATAGTTCCATGAAGTATTGTTATCCGACACAACGCATTGGTGCGCAAGCTGATGCGCATCTTTATCGAGGTTGGAGACGAACAGTCTATATTCATTATTTATCGCGGCGATAGGGTTATCTTTAAACTGCCAATAAGGCATTGATTGGTATCTATTTAGGAACGAGGGTGCTGTTGCAGAGAGGCAAGTCATCGGATAAGAGTCGTCGATGACTGTTCTGTTTTTATCGAGACAGACTAAATCGATATTCCATTGGTCCATATTACTTCTATCATTCGGATAGATAGTTGGGGGCAGAGTCCCATAATTGAAGAAGAGTATATAGAAATCGCGTTTAAAGAAGCAGGTATCCACAATAGGGATCATCACTTTTTTAAAATACTGGTTTGTGTTGCATTGCGACAGAAACGTATCAATATCAACGCCTTCCGAAGCCCACACTTGGTTCCAGCTGATATTTCTGAAAGTACCGAGAGTATCGAGGCTTACGGTATCTATGATGAAATCGTCGAAGCCATAGCCGAATTTAAGGACGAGGGAATCGTCTCTATCCGGGGAGTCGCCGAAGCCACCTGGTTGGTAATAGAAACTAAAATACAGGGAGTCGTCAGGAGAGAGTGCGTTACCATCGAGGCTGTCGAGGCGAATTGGCCATGACATGAGTGAGTCGGCCAAGAACGGGTTGCTGCTGCCATTAGCATAGACAACGCCAAAACGATCCACGATATCGAGGGTGGCAGAGCCGTGATTTACAGGCATAAGGGGGAAGCCAGAGTTCACGAAGACATTGTTAGTCTGCCAATTACGTTCGTCAGGATATATCTCCGCATTAGAGAAATCGTCGAAGAAAGGCAAAGAAAGCGGCGTTTGGTCGAAAGAATGCGTTTTTTTGTCAAGATTCTTCCCACCATGATTAAATCCTGTGATATATTCCTGTGCGTTGCCAAACGACACGATGGCAAAGGCAAGCAGGGACAACAAAAAAAACTTTTTATTCATCATAATAGAAATCATTATCGTCAAACAAATCAATATCGTCATAAAATACCGTATCAATCTCAACCTCCTTTTCCGGAATATAGAACCTCAACTTCTTATCAGCCTCACGTTGGGCAGAGTCGTAGGAGAATTTGCGATATTTCAGTATATAGTCAAAACTATCGATTACGTATTTTATGATTTCAGGTTCAACTTTTTTTCTTCGCAGCACCTCGACGGTAGAGTCGCGACGGTATTTCTCTTGGCGGTACCATTTGAAATCGAACGACATATCCGATTTAAACCACACATTGACTTTTGAGCCGAGAGGCACCATAGCATCATACGAGAACTCCGGGTCGGTACGAGAGACAAACAGGTTTCCCATATCTCTTGTATCAATAAAGATTTCATTTCCGATATTCAGAGAGGCGTTATTCAGCACATCTTTAACATCGTTAATGCTAACGCCCACCAAGTCAGGGAGATACGTCATCTTATCGCCACTTCCGAGTCCAACGACAAGAGTTATTGAGGAGCCTTTTACAAGTACGGTATTAGGTTCGACCACGTCGTTATCGAATTTCTGTTCCACTACCGCATTTCGTGCGAAATAGTCAACGTATTCAAGTTTGTCAACTTTCAAGCCGGCACCTTTTAAAGACACCATAGCCTGACGCAGCGAAAGATTCCGGAGGTTAGGCATAACCACGGTCTCTGGAGCGATTGAGGTATGTACTATATAAAGGTTCCTTCCCTTCTTAACTTTCAGCCCAGCATTAGGATTTTGTTGATAAACAGCACCTTCAGGGAAATTTTTCACATAGATACTATCCAAAAGTTGGAAGCGGAAATCATCGCCATAGCGTTCAACGGCCTCATCATAATTCATTCCAACCATATCAGGAACGGTTATTTCCTGGCCATGACGAGTAAAAATGTCGAGATAACCGAAAGAGAACTGCATGGCTCCAAAAAGCAATAAAACCATTGTCGCTATACTGATATAGAACCACTTATCTTTCAAAAATCCTGGACATTTCATTTTTTTATCTTTTTTAATATTAATACGCCTATTTTTAGTAATTTTGAAGGCACAAAGATACGTAAAAAATTGGTTTTTAGGGTTTATTTATCATGAAAAAAATAGCAATAGTATGTGGTGGATATTCTGGAGAATATGAGATATCCATAAAGAGTGCGAAAGTTGTAAAGTCACATCTTGACAGCACGAGATATAAAACATATATCATTGTAATTCAGAAAGACAGATGGTATCATCTTCAAGATGACGGTGTATGTACGGATGTTGACAAGAACGATTTCTCCATTGTAGTAAACGGCGAGAAAGTTGTTTTCGATGGGATTTTCAACGCGATACACGGCATTCCCGGTGAAGACGGAAGGTTATTAGGGTATTTCGACATACTCGGCATACCATACACATCGTCAGGGTTCACCACCTCAGCCATAACATTTCACAAGGAATTCTGCAAGACGATAGCCGCATCAGCTGGAGTAAACGTCTCACCCTCAATAATAATCAACAAGGGTGAGAAGTTCGACAAGTCAAAAATCATCAAGGCGTTAAAATTACCTTTATTTGTCAAGCCCACATGCAACGGCTCGTCGGTAGGCGTCAGCAAGGTCAATACTGAAGAGGAGTTCGATGCCGCGATAGAGAAAGCATTCTCAGCTGGCGACCAGCTCATGTGCGAGAAATTCGTCAAAGGACGAGAGCTTGCTTGCACCGTGATGCAGGTCAAAGGGAAGACCATGGTGTTCCCGATAACAGAGATTATCAGCAAAAACGATTTCTTCGATTACGAGGCGAAATATACCGATGGGATGTCAGACGAGATAACGCCGGCCGACATTGACGAACAGGCCGAGATAGAGATTAAAGCCATGTCAGCAGTGCTTTACAACAAGTTAGAATGCAGAGGTTTCGCTCGTTTTGACTATATTTTGTCGCCCAAACAATTGACATTCATAGAAGTGAACATCGTTCCAGGAATGTCGGAGGCTTCTATCATGCCAAAGCAGGCAGCCTGCATGGGAATATCTCTTGACAAACTATTCGAGATGGCTGTTGACAATATCCTTTAGCAATTAATAGTAAAATCATCATGAATAAAATTATTGAAATATTAAAACCGATTTCAGAAATACTGATATTAGCGGCGCTGATAATATTTTTCCCGGACATTGTCTGGTATTTCGTTATCTCAATAGTTCTATTCATTCTCGGACATCCGCTTTGCAAGTTAATAAAAAAGATACACATAAAGCGTTTTCACCTTAACGACAGCATTGCCGCCTTCTTTACATTATTGATAATGTTCGGCATGATAATAGTGTTACTTTTGGTGTTTATCCCTATCTTCAACAGTCAGGCGAGCATGTTAAGCAATATTAACACCGATGAGTTGATAGCGTATTTTAACAAGCCGATATCTGACGTATATAATTTTCTCGGCAAGTTCAACCTCATAAGTTCATACGAGGACACTTTGGAATTCATTGAGAATGAGATTAACGGTTTCATCAATTGGACGAATATAGGGGCAATTTTCTCGTCAGTTATTTCGACCACAGGTAACATTTTCGTAGGGATTTTCTCAGTAGTGTTCATCACGTTCTTCATGCTTCGAGAGCCAAATCTGATACACAATATCTTTATAGCATTCACTCCTGAGAAGCATAGCGATAAAGTCGCGAGAATAATGACTGAGTCAAAAGAACTGCTCACGCGATACATTTTCGGGCTTATCATAGAGATTTGCACAATGATGATAATCATTTCCACAACGCTGACAATCATAGGATTAAAGAACGCATTGCTCATTGGCATCGTTGGAGGGATGCTCAATATCATTCCGTATCTCGGTCCGCTCATGGGTGCGTGCATAGGCATCATTCTTGGAATAATCTCAATTTTTGTCGCAGGCGAATACAACATGCTGTTACACACTATAATAGTGGTTGCGGCGACTTTTGCAGGTGCGAACCTGATCGATAATTTCGTGTTACAGCCTATGATTTACTCAAAGAGTGTTAAGGCCCATCCAATTGAGATTTTCATTGTTATCCTGATGGCAGGAAAGATTGCCGGCATCATAGGAATGATAGTGGCGATACCGGGTTACACCTTGATACGCATTGTCGCGAAACAGTTTCTGAGCAATTTCAGGATAGTGGAGATGCTCACTAAGAAGCTTGACAAGGAGGGGTGACGGGGAGCATGTGCATAGAAACAAAAAAGGTGGCTAAAAGAACAGCCACCATATTTTTCTGTGAGAAACAAATTACACTGTAAGGATATCCTTCTGTTTCAATTCGTAGAGTTCATCTATTTTCTTCACGAACTTATCAGTAAGTTTTTGGATTTCCTCTTGAAGTTGTTTAACCTCGTCTTCTGACACGCCTTCTTTCTCGAGTTTTTTAGCGTCGTCGTTTCCGTTACGGCGGATATTTCTGATACCGACTTTAGCATCTTCTGCGGCAGTTTTAGCGCGTTTTGCGAGTTCTTTACGGCGTTCCTCTGTGAGAGGCGGGACCAAGATTCTAAGGAAATCACCTTCATTTTTAGGGTTGAAGCCGAGATTTGCCGCCTGAATAGCCTTATCAATCGCGCTAATGGCACTCTTATCGAATGGCATCACAATAATCTGTCTTGCATCTGGAGTACCTATATTGGCGGTTTGTTCAATCGGTACGGTTGTTCCATAATATTCAACCTTAACACCCTGAAGCATCATAGGGCTTGCCTTTCCGGCTCTAATTTTCTGAAACTCCGATTCAAGATGTTTGATGGTGCTTTCCATCGTTTCGGCAGTCTCATCTAAAATAAATTGAGATTCTTCTGTCATATTTTTCAAAAATTTTCGGTACAAAAATAATCTTTTTTTATATCGGATTATACAATCCATAAAAAAATGGGTTCTTTTTTCCTTTATAATAAGCCATCTTATTGACAAACAGTTCTTTTTTCTCCATATTCCAAAGATAAGTGCGAATACGTTTATCGCTGAAATCGATTTCCGGGACAAAAAATCCGCATGTGAGGAGCATGTTATCGCCTGGCAATATCGCGCTGTCTTTGCATTCGAAGCTTCTCCACAAGATTGTGGAGTCGTTTTCAGGGTCGGTGATATGCACTACAAGCAACAGGTTATTCAAGGTGTCGCAAGCGGTAACGTCGGCGATGACACCAAAGCGCCCGGTATCTTCCGTTATCGAATCCACCGGAATGCTTCTCGAGCAAGCCCACTCTGTCCCCTTGCTTATCGCTACACCAGAAGCTATTTCTCTCAACAGCGGATTCCCATTATCCGTCTTCGACAACGTAAGATAACGCGTTGTAAACCAAGTCTTTTCCTTCACAAGATAAGGATATTCCGCAACAGCGGAGAGCTCCCACGACATCTCGGCATGGTCAGCCAACCCCGCTCCCAAATAATCCTCTCCCCTATTCTTCAAATAACGTTGATAATCAATTATCGCGTCGTTCTCGGAAAAACATATAGCGTTTTCTAACCCCGCTTTCTCCTGATAGAACTCGTTCATAAACGCCCTGTCAGCATAAGAGACAAGACAGATGCTATCGGAATATTTCCCCTTATCGATTTTCATTTCCTCCGCAATCTGGTCGAAACCCTGATGGTTTACCTGTCTATAATATTGTCTATCAATGATAAGCGATGACAACCCCACAAACAGCACGCAAGCGGTTACGACGGTCATAGCAGTTTTTGACACATTTTCATCATAAAACGAGAGTGCGAGAATTATGAGGAAAGGGAAGCTGAAAATGAGAGTGCTGAACTGAAGAATCGGTTCTTTCAGCAAGGAATAAACGAAGGCTATGATAAAAGGAATGGCGAAGGATATTAAGCAGAACAGTCTGATTCCGAGTTTTCCTCCTTGTTTTTTACAACCCAGCACAATGGGAAGGAGTACGACCACTAACATACAGAACATGAACAACTTACTATAGTTCATGGAGTAAGATAGGAAGTCGAAGAGGAAAGACTGTTGAGGAGCCGAAAGCCAGCCACCGATGCTGCCATACACAAAAATCTGATAATAGAAAACCGGCAATGAGGGCAGGAACAACAAAACAGCGCAAAGGCAGCTGATTAGGTAGGCGTATCTTCTTTTTTTCTCCAACTTATTAAGGGAGAATAGACCGGCAATGGCAATAATTCCGGCCTGCATCATAGAGAACATCTGAATCTCGGCGGCGCAAAAAGCCGACAATGCGAAGCCGGCGCAGGTCCCCACACTGAATTTCGCATCAGGAGAGAGCATTTTGTTCCAGAAGAAAACGAGGAGCAGCACAAAGAAAAGCCCGGGAGAATAAGGACGAATCAGTTGGCTGTAAAAGACAAAAAGCTCGCTGACAGAGAAGAAGGCTGCCGAAAGGAGAGCGACGTTTTTATTAAACCATTGTCTTGCAACGACGAAGACGAGATACACTGATGCCACTCCCAACAAGGCAAAGGGCAGTTTCAGCCAGAACTCGTTCCAACCGAAGACTTTAACCATCAGATAGAGAAAGACTTGCACTCCGGCTGGATGCGAGTCGTTAAGCATCACACCTTCACGGATAAGGTCATGGAAGTTATCATAGCATGTCCTTGACAATGCGCTAAACTCATCATGCATGAAAGGGACGGCATCGAGATTACACAGTCGAAGCACGGCAGAAAGGAGCAGGATTATCCAAAGGATAATCCTATCATAACCTGACAACTTTTGGTTCGTCATTTTCATTTTGTAACAAGAGTACCAATGTTTTCGCCAGACAACACCTTGGTAAGGTTACCTTTAGTATTCATATCAAAGACGAGCATTGGCATATTGTTTTCCTTGCACATTGTGAAAGCCGTAAGGTCCATGACTTTGAGGTTTTTACTGTAAGCCTCATCATAAGTAATTGTCTCATATTTAGTTGCGTCAGGGTCTTTTTCAGGATCAGCGGTATATATACCGTCAACGCGAGTACCTTTGAGAATAATATCGGCTTTTATCTCAATAGCGCGGAGGGCTGAGCCGGTATCGGTTGTAAAATACGGGTTGCCGGTGCCGCCTCCGATGACCACGACATATCCGTTCTCAAGATATTCAATGGCCTTAGGTCCACTCATAGTCTCAGCGATTTTGTCGATATACAATCCTGACAGCAACACAGTCTTAATACCTTTCGTCTGCAGCGTTGACTGTATTGCGATGCTGTTTATAACTGTTGCGAGCATACCCATGCTGTCGCCCTGCACCCTGTCGATACCCTTACTTGCGCCTTGAAGACCGCGGAAAATGTTCCCTCCACCGATAACGATAGCAATCTGCGCTCCTTCTCTCACAGCGTTTGCTATCTCATCAGCATAATCATCAAGTCTTTGCGGATCAATGCCATACTGCTGGTTTCCCATCAATGCCTCACCGCTAAGTTTCAATAAAACTCTTTTGTATTTCATATCCATATATTTAAATTTAGAACCAATATCCAACATTAATAAAACCGATCGGACCCTTATTCATGTTCGAGCCCATAAAGCTAAGTTCCAACGGACCGATAGGTGTGTTAGCGCCAACGGTTATTCCGTAGCCTATAGTGAAATTCGCGTCATCAAACCATTCGTCAAAATAACTACTCATATAGCCAAAGTCAACATTTACAATGCCATACAGTTTTTTGTATATGTTATATTGCCAAGCTAATTTGCCAAAAACGAGATAATTCACCGAGGTGTTAACAAATTCGAGACCGGTGAACGAGATAATATTGTCAAAATAATTCATTTTCGACTGTCCACCCACATAGAACTTATAGAAACTCGGCATTTCGGAGCGACCAATTTTTGAGGCAGCTTCAATACCAAGTTTAAAAGAGCTTTTCTCGGTAAAAGGGAAAGTCTTGACCATGTCGCCATGAACTATGAACAAAGGCTGTCTCTTTCCGGAACTATAAACCCCCTCATAAAAGAGGAATTTGCTTAATATGTTTATTTTAAATCCTTTACTGGCAAAGCTTGAGAAATCCTCATTTTGGAAGAAATAGTTAAAATAAAGGTAAGTGAAAGGTTCATATCTTTTTCTAAGTTCGTTTATTCCGACAAGGTCGTTCATGTGAGCGTAATCGAACACTGTGCCCAAACGGATCTGCTGTGTCAATCCAATGACTATGCTCGAATACAGATCAAGGCGGTTATTTTGGATACTATAGGCGTTAGAGATTTGGTTTTTTGAGAACTGGTCCATTCTCACATAGTTAAAAATCGCCTCTGAGCCGTAGCTGAAGATTCTGCCATGCCTTTTATTATAACGTATTTTAACAAAAGGGCATTCTGCTATATTCAAATCGACGTTCAAGGTAACGCGGTTCAAGGAGTTGAAGGTGTTACGCAAGAGGAAGTTAGTCAAAACGCCGATTCCATAATTATTGTCATAGTGCATAGCGAAAGAGAGCGACATATCGCTAATCTCGGTACAATGGAGTCGGAGATAAACGCCACAAGGAGTGTCAATCAACTCATACCAAACATCTTTGTAATAGCCTGACATACTTAGTTTTAGCACTTGTTCTTCAATATAATCGACAGAGATAAGTCGAGGGAAATCAGTGCCGAACTCTCTTTTCAGATAAATCTCGTGTCCTTCTGGCACGCCGACCACATCTATACCTATAATATTCACATGATCAACAGGTTGTGTATGAGGCCGTTTTATTGTGAAAGGCTCTATATTATATAAGGAGTCAGCAAGGCTTTTCAATTTAGGGTAGAACTCCCTTGCGGCTGTCTCCCCAAAATAGAGGATAGAGTCGTAGTCATCAAAGGAGAAGAGGTTACGGCCGTGGAGGTCGGGACGGATATAGATATCGCAATGAGACTTAGCATATTGGCTTTCCTGCAAGGAAGAGAGGTTAAGCATACAGGACAGCAGACCCAGAGAGCTATCGATTTCGTCGGCAGGGATAGTGGCGTCTTCGAGGTCAACGCCGATAATAATATCGACTCCTTTTTCCTCCATGTTTCTCACGGGGAAGTTATTAACAAGGCCGCCATCGACGAGCAGTCTGTCATCGATACGAATTGGTGAGAAAAAGAACGGTATAGCCATACTTGCGCGTATTGAGCGAGACAGGCTGCCCTTATTCAACTCATATTGAGTAGCTTTTTCAACATCAGTGGCTATGCAATAGAAAGGGACGGACAGTTTTGAGAAGTCGCGGATATTATATGCCGGCAGAGTAAGGCGGCTCATCAGCAGGTTGACATAGACACCGTCTTTCAACGAGTATTTTGTTTTCACCTTACCGCCTGTGATAGGCAGTGTTGTGATAAAGTTATTTCCGTTTATTTTGTTCTCAATCGGGGAGTATATTTCTGGGATATTATCGTAAATAACTCTGTTCCAATCCTGTTGGCAAACAAGTTTCTCCATCATATCTGGGTCATAGCCCACGGCATAAAGGCCACCGATGATAGAGCCTATGCTTGTGCCGCCGATATAATCGATAGGGATGCCGGCTTCATCAATCATTTTCAACACCCTGATATGAGCGAATCCTTTAGCTCCGCCGCCGCAAAGCACAACGCCGACAGTAGGCCGCTTGCCGGCCGACAAGGAGTCAACAGCCGAGGCAAGACCAGTGTCTGAGGCAAAGACTACCGCGATAAGCAACAGAAATAATCTCTTTATCTTCATATTAACATATTAGAACCAGAAACCGATATTAACAAATAAAACGGGGAGGGATTCAATATTCGACTTCGACAGTGCAAGTTCCACAGGACCGAAAGGAGACTTATAACCTAACGTCAAGCCCGCGCCCATGACAAAGTTCTTAGGCACAAACATATTCATCAATGTCGAATTAGAATAATAGCCAAAATCACAGTTTGCGACAGTGTAAAACGATTTCATAAAATCCCAGACCCATGAAGTCTTTGCAAAAGCAATATAGTCAACGATATTGTTGACAAACTCCATTCCTGTAAAAGGTATCAGATTATCCAGATAATTCATCTTCGATTGACCTCCGATAAAGAAACTGTGATTTACAGGGAGGTAGTCGTCACCAATTTTTCCAGCCGCCACCAAACCAATTCCCAAAGAATGCTTTTGTCCGATTGGGAAAGACCTATTTATATTAGCGTTATACGAGAAAACCACGGGAAATTCCCCTGATGACATAAAATCGTCGGCAAGAAACATTTTCGCGATAATATCAACATTAAATCCTTTCCTAACATAAATCTGATGGTCTTCATTATTGAAGAAATATTGGAAGTAAAGATAAGGGTTGAACTCATATTTATAAATATCGTTGGCATTGATGCCGAATTTATAATAGAAATCATGGTCGATATAATCTTTAAAGCGGGAATAATCAGCCACCGCGCCTATCTTAACCTGTTGATTTATAGAGCTAACGAACTGAGCAAAGAAGTCAATTCTATTCACGTTAGCATAAATGGCGTTTTGGACCTTATTATCCATTATCAGGTCCATATTAAAAAAAATAGATGAAAGCTCGCCTCCATACCTTAACTTACTGTTTTTATGTCGGACATATTGTGACTTAAAAAACGGGCAGTCAGCAATGTTAACATCAATGTTCAGTGTCGTTCTATTGAGTTTCTTGGTTGAGTTCATCATCGAGAAGTTAAGAAGCACGCCCATTTTATAGTTATTGTCATAATGAGCGCACACCGACAATGTTGTAGAGACCTTGTTTTTACAATGCATGACCAGAACATTTTTATCCTGGGTATCGATGATTTCGTACCACATATCGGAATAATATCCTGTAGAATAATTATTTATGATGACGGCTTCAATATCATTGATAGAGAATTTGCGTGGGAACACCGTGCCGAAATAAGATTTTATCACAAGTTGTTCATCTGGGTTCACACCTTCAATGACGACTTCATCTACCACTATTGAGTCCAATGGCAAGATATGAGGGCGATTAATAGTAAATGGTTCAATACTCTGCAAGGAGTCGGCAAGGCGTCTCAGTTCATCTTCATGTAACAAGGCTGCATTGGTACCACATTCAAGTATCGGGTTAAAATCATTGAACGACAGCATATTAGCCTTACCAATATCAGGTTTTATCAAGATATCGCATTGTTCTCTTGCCTTATTACTCTCGTGTTGTGACACCACAGCTATCAGTCGTTCAAGGATTTTCAGTGAGTTATCAAGTTTCTCTTTTTCGATATATTCGCTTTCGAGGTCAACACCTATGATAATATCCGCGCCTTTCTCGCGGAGGTTTTTCACCGGGAAATTATTCAGGAGTCCGCCGTCGCAGAGCAGTTTGTCTTGATAATCAACGGGAGCGAAGAGGAATGGTATAGACATGCTTGAGCGTATAGACCTTGCGAGGGAGCCTTCCTTAAAAACCACTGGGTCGCCGGCGGTCATATCAGTGGCGATACATAGGAAAGGGACTGAGAGGTCGTCAAAATCACGTTTTTGGTAGGCAGGCAAGGTAAGTCGTGTAAGAAGCATACTGACATACACGCCGTCAACGACCGACTTTTTCATCTTCATTTTTCCATCTTTAAAAGGTATGGAGACGAGGTATTTCCTTTTATTGAAGCGTATGTCGATAGGCATAAACTCATAAGGGACTTTATCTTTAATGATCAAGTCCCATTCTTGGTTTACGGTGATTTCTTCCATTACATCGGGGTCATAGCCCACGGCATAAAGTCCACCGATGATAGACCCCATGCTTGTACCGGCTATCATATCGATAGGGACGCCAGCCTCCTCGATAGCTTTCAGCACCCTGATATGGGCAAAGCCCTTTGCTCCGCCTCCACTCAGTGCCACGCCCACTTTAGGGCGTTTTTTCATTGGAGCATAAAGAGAATCCTGTGCCGTGGTGTTTGCGAAAGAGGAGCACCAGACAAGCATAAAGGCAAATATAAAAACTATTCTCTTCATTTCACAATTAAATTACGCGGACAAGGTTCGTTGACCTTGTCCGCTAACTGTTATTCTTCACGACCATGGCAATTCTTGTATTTCTTACCGCTTCCGCATGGGCAAGGGTCGTTTCTTCCAACTTTCTTCTCCACCCTGATAGGCTGTGTAACCTGTTTGTCTTGAGTGTTGCTGTGTGCTTGCGACAGCAAATCGGAACGTTGTTCTCTCAGCTGGCTGCGGTCAACAGGCCTTGCACGGTGCTCACGGATGTTGTTCGGGTCAGGCATAGGGAGGTTCGACTTCATAAGGAAGGAGATGACCTCGCGGTTAATCTTCAATATCATCTCTTTAAAGAGGTTGAACGACTCGAACTTAAATATTAGCAATGGGTCTTTCTGTTCATAATGGGCGTTTTGCACCGACTGTTTCAAATCGTCAAGCTCACGGAGATGCTCTTTCCATGCCTCATCGATCATGCCGAGGGTGATACTCTTCTCCAGTGAGAGCGATATTTCCCTTGCGCCATTTTTGACAGCCTTCTCAATATTCACGACCACATTCATACCCTTCTTGCCATCGGTGAAAGGAATGAGGATATTCTTATAACCCGGCTGTGTCTCATAGACATTCTTAATAAGAGGCAGTGCTCTCTCGCCCACGAGTTGTGTCTTTTTATTATATGTGTCGCTTGCCTCCTCATACAGTTTCTCTACGAGTTCGTCGGCCTTCGAGTGTTTGAATTCGTTAGCGTCGAAAGGTACGTCGATACCTAAGTTAGATATGACATCGAGTTTAAACCCATCGAAGTCATCAGAGTCTTTATGTTTATCCACCAGCGACTCAGCGAGGTCGTACATCATATTGTCGATATCAATCTGGAGGCGTTCACCGAACAAGGCGTGGCGGCGTTTCTCATATATTGCCTCACGCTGTGAGTTCATCACGTCATCGTATTCGAGCAAGTGTTTACGCACTCCGAAATGATTCTCTTCAACTTTCTTCTGGGCTTTCTCGATCTGCTTTGTAATCATCGAATGTTGAATCACCTCGCCTTCTTTAAGGCCGAGTTTGTCCATTATCGGGGCGATACGTTCTGAGCCGAACATACGCATAAGGTCGTCTTCCAGAGAGACGAAGAACTGTGAGCTACCGGGGTCACCTTGACGGCCGGAGCGGCCTCTGAGCTGACGGTCAACACGTCGTGACTCATGACGTTCAGTGCCGATGATAGCGAGACCACCTGCATCCTTCACTCCCTGTCCCAGTTTGATATCGGTACCACGGCCCGCCATATTCGTCGCTATTGTCACTGTACCGGCGAGACCTGCGTCTTTAACAATCTGAGCCTCTTTGAAATGCAGCTTGGCATTCAACACGTTATGCGGTATATTCTTCCTTGTAAGCATACGGCTCAACAGCTCTGAAATCTCGACTGATGTAGTACCCACCAACACCGGGCGGCCCTCATGGACCAATTCTACAATCTTATCAATGACAGCGTTATACTTCTCACGTTTTGTCTTATAGATAAGGTCCTCATAATCATGGCGTTCGATTGGTTTGTTCGTCGGTATCACCACCACATCGAGTTTATAGATATCCCAGAACTCGCCTGCCTCTGTCTCAGCCGTTCCCGTCATACCCGCGAGTTTGTGGTACATACGGAAATAGTTCTGCAAAGTGATTGTGGCATAAGTCTGTGTAGCGGCCTCCACCGCGACGTTCTCTTTCGCCTCCACAGCCTGATGCAGTCCGTCAGACCAGCGGCGGCCTTCCATGATACGTCCCGTCTGCTCGTCAACAATCTTAACTTTATTATCTATGATGACATAGTCAACGTCTTTTTCAAACAAGGTGTAAGCCTTAAGAAGCTGCTGTACAGTATGCAGACGCTCCGATTTCTCCGAGAAGACGCGTAGGAGCTCCGACTTCTTCAACAGTTTCTCATCATCGCTGAGGTTCGACTTCTCGAGGTCTGCGATCTCAGAGCCCACATCAGGTATGATAAAGAATGAAGGGTCGTTATACGCTTTCGCAAGTTCCTCATTACCCTTATCGGTTAGGACGACGGTGTTAAGTTTCTCATCTATAACGAAATACAGCTCGTCATCGATGATATGCATATTCTTGCTCTGTTCCTGCATATAGAATCCCTCTGTTTTGATGAGGAGAGATTTCATTCCCTCTTCGGAGAGGAATTTGATGAGAGCGTTGTTTTTCGGGAGTCCGTGATAAGCCCTGAACAGCAAATCCGCGCCATGCGATTTCTCCTGTTCTGTGGCGTTAGGGTTCGAGAGCAGTTTCTTTGATTCCGCAAGGCACTGTGTAACAAGGCGTTTCTGAGCCTCATAAAGCTTCACGACATCAGGTTTCAGTTTATTGAACTCTTGGTCATCGCCACGAGGGGTAGGTCCGCTAATGATGAGAGGAGTACGTGCGTCGTCAATAAGTACCGAGTCAACCTCATCGACTATCGCATAATGATGTTTGCGTTGCACCAATTCCTCCGGGTTGCTTGTCATATTGTCGCGCAGGTAGTCGAAGCCGAACTCGTTATTTGTGCCGTAAGTGATATCGGCGTTATATGCGGCGCGACGCTCTGCGGAGTTAGGCTGGTGCTTATCGATGCAGTCAACGGTGAGTCCGAGGAAATTATACAATGTACCCATCCATTCCGAGTCACGTTTTGCGAGGTAGTCGTTAACGGTAACGACATGGACGCCGCGACCAGCGAGAGCATTAAGGTACACCGGCAGTGTGGCAACGAGGGTCTTACCCTCACCTGTCGCCATCTCGGCTATCTTACCTTGATGGAGCACAACACCGCCAATAATCTGCACGTCATAATGCACCATATCCCATCTCACCATGTTACCGCCAGCCATCCAGCTGTTGTTGTAGCGCACACGGTCGCCATCGATAGTGATATTGTCTTGTTTTGAAGCAAGCTCCCTGTCAAGCTCAGTGGCTGTCGCCTCCACCACCTCGTTTTCCTTAAACAAACGGGCAGCCTCCTTCATAACGGCGAAAGCCTCAGGCTGAATTTCATTCAAAGCCTCCTCTATCTTATCCAGCACCTGCTTCTCAAGCTTGTCAATCTGCCCATAGATAAGGTTTTTCTCGTCCAAATCCATATCCGGATTGTTCTCGACATTCGCCTTCAACTCAGCTATCTTCGACTCCTCCTCCGCAATATGATTCTTGATGTATTCCTTAAACTCTACGGTTTTATGACGAAGACTATCAACATCTAAAGCCTTTATCGTCTCATAAGCTTTAAGAGTCTTCTGCAACAACGGCTGCAACGCCTTATTGTCGCGCGTAGATTTATTTCCAAATAGTTTTGTTAGAAAACCCATATTTATCTTTTTTTTACGTTATTTCCTTTAATTAAAAGTTGTGCAAAGATAATACTTTTTTATAAATATTTATGTATTCTGCGCACATGAAATTCAAGATTATTTTCAGGGGAAGGTGCCGGCGCCATTCCAACTCTTCCGTTTGGTTTCAAAATAATATATGTTGGGGTAATCCGCACACGGTATCTCTCGAAAAGAAGAATGTCATTCCCAACGTTTAACAGTGTCCAATCGAATTTATTCTCATCAAAATATTCAGACATCTCGTCAAAGATCTCCGGTGTCGCAATAGTGACAACAGCGACATTGTCACGCCATTGCAGGCACAACTCCTTCAAATAGGACAAATCTTGGGTTACAGCATCCGTCAGGTTGTCAACAAACTGAAGCAACACCATTTTCCCTCCGAAATCCATCAAACTCACGACATTCCCTTCTTTATCTCTCAAGTTAAAAGACGGGGCCTCCGAATCCCATGCAAGTTCCGTCAGTTTATGCGACATATTCAAAGCCAACACCCTGTTTTCCTTAAACTCCGAGCGTTCTCCAATAATCTCAAGATAATCAACAACTGTTTTCTTATCATATTGGTTTTCATGATATAAACGCTTTAGTTCATAAACCGTCACCACCTCGCACAACCGAGGATTACGCATCAAGAACTCATCATTTTTAAGATAGCCGGCAAAGGCATCATACCCTGAATAAAACGCTTTTTTAAATTCTTGAGGATTGAAAGACCTGTTATTAAAATATCCGGAGAAGAGTTCGGAAAACACATCGATATAGGAAGGCTGGTTATACAACACTTCCTGGTTATCAAAATAATTGGCTATAGCCTTTTTCTCTCCTACCACCATCATGGCCGCAGCCTTGCGATATTTCAAAAAATCCTCAACGTATTTGAATTTTACCTCGCCCACATATTTGTCAATATCGTTTTGAAGTGTGTCAAGATACGAGATGTTACGGGAGCGGTAAAACTTGTCAAAACATCTGTAAAAAAAGGCGTTAACCGTTGTTTCCGCCATCATCAGCGTAGCATAGAGCCCACCGTCATCAGCGTTGTTAATTGTTATCGATGGCTGTTCTCTTTCAAAATACGGGACGCCATTGTTTGTTGGCAGAGAAATAGTAATGTCATAATTTGAGCCAGGAGAGAGAACAACGCCAAGGCGTTCGAGACCGACGGCGATCTGGGCTTCCCTCACCTCAGTGATTTCGGCATTCAGTGAAAATGCGCCATTGGAATCGGTAAACGTTTCAGCCACGACATATTGCGCACCCGACAGCAGTTCATCACTGCACAAAAGCCTCACCAACGCATCAGGCTTATTCGTCTCACCTACTATTGAGACATTCTGTCCATTCGATGAAAAGGACGCCAGCGCAAAAACCGGCACAAGGAGCAGTTGCGTTATTGAAAATGAGAATAAGTTCTTACACATGGAATCCTGATTTTTCTGGAACGAAGTCAAGAGGGTTGCCGCCACATTTTATCACATCACGCACCAGAGAAGATGAGACGCAGCGCAAATCAGGGCGCGAGAGGAAGAACACCGTTTCGACTGAAGGTGACAGTTTTTTATTTGCGTCGGCCATCACGCTCTCATAGTCAAAATCGGTGCTGTTACGAAGTCCGCGGATAATGAAATTAGCGTTAAGGTTCTTGCACAAATCAACCGTAAGTCCTTCATAACAAACGATTTTCACTTTCTCTATCGATTGGAAAGTATTCTGTATCCAATTAATTCTGTCCTCAATACTGAAGGTGTATTTCTTATTAATATTTTCACCGATGGCTATAAAGATTTCATCAAAAAGCGGAAGAGCCTGAAGGACGATGTCCTCATGTCCGCGGGTGAAGGGGTCGAAAGAGCCGGTGAATACAGCAGTCCTCATAATTTAAATTTTAATTTGCAAATATAATAAAAAAGGGTGAGATTCAGAACGAAGACATCAAAAAACGTATTGATGCGAAAGTATTATTCAAGAAATCAGGGTGATGAGGTTCGGTTAGGAACACTTTTGAGATGCCTTCCTGGGTCTGAGGTTTGAAGGAAACATTTACGTCAAGAGAGCGCATCACGAACCACGATGTTTTCTTTATTGTCCATTTCCCGTTAAGGAGATAGCAGTGCCAAGTTGGGGGCAATGGTTTTATTATCTGCAAGTCAGATATTCCCGTTTCTTCTTCCACCTCTCGAAGTGCGGCTGTCTCCGGTGTTTCTCCTTGCTCTATATGTCCTTTCGGCAGGTCCGGGATTCCGTTCCTATCGATGGCGACGATTTTATCGTCAAGCAGTACCACACCCCCAGCGGCGGGTGCCTGATGGAACAAGTCTCTTATCGCCATAGCCAGATCGCAGCCATCGACATCGAGCAAGTCGGTATCGCCTTCACCCTCCAGCCAATCAACAATATTCTTCCTGATAGTGTCCGGTGCGACGCCAGCCTTGTTATTATTTAAAAATTCTTCACAAAAATTATTTGCGGTCAACAAACGATTATTACAAAAAAGTCTATACATTTGCAAAAATTTTAAAAACACATGAACGAACAAGATACAGCTTTGACATTAGCTAAATTTTTGCTGCAAATTAAAGCAATAAAACTGAATCCTGCAAATCCTTTTACATGGGCAAGCGGATTAAAGTCACCTATTTATTGTGACAACCGCATCACTTTGTCATACCCACAGATTAGGACATTCATTCGCGAAGCTTTCTCAAAGGCCTGCATTGAGAAGTTCGGCAAGCCAGACATTATCGCCGGGGTAGCGACAGGGGGCATTCCGCAGGGAGCTCTTGTAGCACAGGACCTCGGGCTTCCATTCTGCTATGTACGTTCAGAGGCGAAATCGCACGGATTGAATAATCAGGTTGAAGGAATTGTTACCGAAGGCGCATCCGTCGTCGTCATTGAAGACCTCGTCTCTACCGGGAAGTCAAGCCTTGCCGCTGTTGAGGCTCTACGTGCTAAAGGCGCAACCGTTAAAGGCATGATGGCGATTTTCACATACGGGCTTGATGTCGCAGCGGAGGCTTTTAAGAATGCCCAATGCGAACTCACGACAATAAGCAACTACGATGCACTTATCAAGACAGCCATTGAGGAGTTCTATGTAACTGACGACCAGATGCAGTCATTACTCGAATGGAGGAAAAACCCTCAACAGTGGTCTGACGAACATTCAGTCTAACACATTATAACAACTAATAACAAAAATCGAATGAGCCGTATTATCGCGGCTCATTTCTAACAGAAACGGTATGCTTTTCCAATCAAATTACACAGACACGAGGATGAGTGAGAGGCAATTATACGAGATCGCAAACGATATGAACAAAGTTCCCGCCTTTCTCCCAGAACAAGCAGTTAACATCAGTTCAACGACTGACACCCTTGCTTTTACAGTCCAAGGGATGGGAAGTATCAAACTCAGGGTATGCCAAAGAGTGCCTTATAGTCTGGTGCAGCTCGTGCCCGAAGGCAAGACTCCATTCCCGTTCATCTTGTCTATCAAGATAGCTTCAACAGGCGACAAATGCAGGGTGATGTTTGAGATTGACGCTCAACTGAATCCACTCATGTCGATGATGGCTAAAAGACCTTTGCAAAACCTCGTCGATATGATGGCTCAAAAAGCGAGCGAACTCTAAAACCATATCATAGTCCTATCAGCCAAAAGGCTAAATGATAAATCTCACCTCTTTAACATCACACACTATCCCTTTCCCTTCCGAATCGGAAAGCATCAACCTTCCATATTTATCGATACCATTCATTATCATTGGCTTGATCTCTCCGTTATAATCATAATCAGCCCATTCGCCATAGCGATACAACCTTTTTAAATATGAGACATTGATTTCCTCCGCACAATGCTTATATGAAAGTTTTTCCACATTATCCTTTATTGCCATAGAGACAGGCTCAAGGATTGAGCGTACATCATACTCTTCTCCCGTAATCATTTTCAAAGAGATAGGATTAGGGATCTTTTCATCAAAGTCAATCTGATTAATATTAATGCCGACACCGATAATAGTATTTTCCATCATCATACCCGACAAGGTGTTCTGTATCAATATTCCAGCGAGTTTTTTATCCCCGAAATAAATATCGTTCGGCCATTTTATCTTTATATCACCTATATTAATATAGGAGTCTTTCATCAGCGTTTCTAAGAAGCCTGCTATAGCGACGGCCACCGCCTGCGAGATAACAAATTGATTCTCAGCCTTAACGAAAGGCACACGCAGCGCTATGCTGAAAAGAAGGTTTTTCCGAGGCTCGCTAATCCAGCTATTGCTGCCCATCCCGCGCCCTCTCGTCTGATTATACGCCATAACAACAGTGTCAGAGACATCTTCCCCACACGACATCCTCTCAAAAAGGAACGCGTTGGTAGAGCTTATTTCTTCGAGAATCAATACTTTTAATTCCATTTTTGTTTATCAAATGATGTTTTTCATTGAGAAAACAAAGATAAATATTTTTTATTGACCTATGGTATTGAATGATTATGAATTAATGATTATCTTTGCAAAAAATTTTTTATTTTGAAAATATGAGGATAAGACACGAAAATGACAACACAGAGGAAGTTCTGTCAACAATAGTCGAGACAATGCTTGACAGCAAGGCATGTGGAGTTACATCATTGGATATTAGGGACATACATTCATCAGTAACAGATTATTTTGTAATTTGCCACGCCCAATCGAAGACACAGGTGACAGCGATTGCAGACAAGGTCATCGACAATGTAAGGAACAAATTACGCGTTCATACATATCATGAGGAAGGCTTTGAAAACGCCGAATGGATATTAATAGATTACATTGATGTTGTCGTACACATTTTCCTTGAGCCCAAACGCAGCTTCTACAAGCTTGAGGAATTATGGGCTGACGCAGAGATGAAGACATACGAGGATTAATTTTAAGTGAGAAGATATGAACGAAGAGAATCCGTTTAAGGATAACAAGAGAAACATTGACAATAGGCCCAAACGCAAGATAGGGTTCTATTGGATTTACATTGTATTAATAGCGTTTTTCTTAGGCTCGATTATTTTCAGCAACTCCAGTTCAGTGAGGGAGACTACAATGACCGAGTTAGTGAAGATGCTTAAGGATCAAGACATTGAGAAGATAGAGCTTGTCAATGGTAGGACAGCAGAGATTTACCTTAACGAGCAAGGGATGAGGAAATATTTCCCTGATGAGAATTACAACTCATTCACAGCCAAGCCTAAATACTCATTACAAGTCTCCGAGGACCGTCTATACACAAAAGTTGACGAGGCGCAGAAAGACATGGTCAATCCTATTGAGGTGATTCCGGTGGAGCGTCACAATTGGGGTGCTGAGATATTAAGTTGGACGCTGCCTATCATAATATTACTTGCTTTCTGGTTCATTATAATGCGTATGATGAATAAGAACGCTGGCGGGATGGGCGGTGGAGGCCAGATTTTCAACATTGGGAAATCGAAGGCCACATTATACGATCAGGACAAAGACTCAAAGACCACTTTCAAAGATGTGGCGGGGCTTGACGAGGCGAAGGAAGAGGTGATGGAGATCGTTGATTTCCTTAGGAATCCGGCTAAATACACACGATTAGGCGGAAAAATACCGAAAGGCGTTCTCCTTGTAGGCCCTCCCGGAACGGGTAAGACATTATTAGCCAAGTCGGTAGCTGGCGAGGCTGGCGTTCCTTTCTTCAGCATCTCCGGCTCTGACTTCGTAGAGATGTTCGTCGGTGTAGGTGCCTCACGAGTGCGCGACCTTTTCAAACAGGCGAAAGAAAAGGCTCCGTGTATCATATTCATCGATGAGATTGACGCTATTGGAAGAGCCAGGGGCAAAAACCCTATGAACGGTGGCAACGATGAAAGGGAAAGCACTCTTAACCAACTGCTCACAGAGATGGACGGTTTCGGCACAAACTCTGGAGTTATCGTTCTCGCCGCGACAAACCGCGCGGATATCCTTGACAAGGCCCTTATGCGTGCAGGACGTTTCGACAGACAAATATACGTTGAACTCCCCGACCTCAACGGACGCCGCGAAATCTTCAACGTCCACATGCGAAACCTCAAACTCGCACCCGATGTTGACAAAGAGTTCCTCGCAAAACAGACTCCGGGATTCTCCGGTGCCGACATCGCCAACGTCTGTAACGAGGCGGCTCTCATCGCAGCACGCCGCAACGGTGACGCTATAGGAAAGCAGGACTTCCTCGATGCCATCGACAGAATAGTCGGCGGACTTGAGAAGAAAAACAAAGTGATAACAGAATCTGAGAAGAAAGTCATCGCCTTCCATGAGGCAGGACACGCCACAACAAGTTGGATGCTCGAATATGCCCATCCTCTCGTGAAAGTCACTATAGTCCCAAGAGGCAAAGCCCTCGGCGCGGCATGGTACCTCCCCGATGAGAGACAAATCACAACGAAAGAGCAGATGTATCACGAGATGATTGCCACACTCGGAGGACGCGCGGCTGAACAGATCATCTTCGGACACATCTCGACAGGCGCACTCAACGACCTCGAGAAAGTGTCAAAACAAGCCTTCGCTATGGTAACATACTACGGTCTAAACGACAAAATAGGTAACGTAAGCTATTTCGACTCAACAGGACAGCAAGATTACTCACTGACAAAGCCTTATAGCGAGAAAACAGCAGAGACTATTGACGAGGAAGTAAGCAAACTTATTGAAAGCGCATATCAAGAGGCACTAAGAATCCTTAACGAAAATAAGGAAGGCCTAACCAAACTTGCTGAGAAACTCCTTGAAAAAGAAGTCATATTCGGCGACGACCTTGAGATAATTTTCGGGAAACGCCCTTGGACATCGGAAGAAAGGAATTTCAAGCCTGAAAATAACGAGAATACTGAAAACCAATAAAGACAATGAAGAGATTATCGTTCGGGAACCTAAACGAAAGCACTAACAAAGAGCAGATCCTTGCTAAAGTTAGAAACGCTGTAATGGGCAAGGACGAGAACAACTTCTCCGACGTTAACATGAATATCGACACATGGACTCCTTTCAACGAGGAGGACGGTGTCGATTTTACTTTCATCGAAAGATTTAAAAACAACGGCGGCATCTTTATTTATTTTGAGAACAAAAAAAGCTTTATCGAAGCATTAAAACAATATATCGTTGACAACCAATGGGATATAATCCATTCGACAAGTTCAGGAGTTTCCGAACTGCTTGAAAGCAATGATATTGTTGTGAGTAAGGAATACGATATCAGGGAAAGGAAAATAACAAGTTTCATCGAATGCGAGTGTCTGATAGCCCAGACAGGAAGTATTGTTGTAACCGACAGATGTGCTGGCTCAAGAATGGCGTACTCTATGTCGGAGGTGCTCCTTGTTTATGCCACTCCAAACCAGATTGTCGCAAATATCAAAGACGCTAACAATATCCTCAAAGAGAAATACGGTGACAACAAGCCGACGCAGACCGTCATCATCAGCGGAGCATCGAGAAGCATGGAGTTTGATAACAATTTCGTTTCTGGAGCGCAAGGAATCAAGCAGTTAGCGTTATTCCTCGTTGATGAGGACGAGATTGATTAAATTCAGCGAGAACTTTTGATATTAGATAAAAGAGGGACTATGCCACAATCTAAGACATAGTCCCTTAAACATTTCCAATTATTTACGGAGAGTTGCCATCTGTTGTTCGATTACAGCAATCTTATTCTCCGCATCAGCTTTTTTCTTGCGTTCCTTATCCACCACGGCAGCAGGAGCACCATTGACAAACTTCTCATTTGAAAGCTTAGCCTCCACCGACTTCAAGAATCCGCGTGTGTATTCAAGCTCATCGTTAAGTTTTTTAAGCTCCGCCTCTGTATCCACGGAGTCTGTCACAGGGATAAAGAACTCGGCAGAACGCACTATGAATCCGAATGCATCTTGAGGTTTCTCTGTGGCATAAGTTATTGACTTTACGTTTGTTAGCTTCATGATTACACAGTCAAAATCTTTACAAACGAGGTTATTTTCAACCACTACAAGGTCGAGAGCCTCTTTGTTAGGGATATTCTTTTCTGCGCGAATTTTACGGATATTATTGATTATATCGACAGTAAAGTCAAATTTCGCTAAGATGTCAGTATCAACAGTCTGTTGTTTAGGTTGTTGAGCGATAATGATGTCGTCGCCTTCAATGCGTTCGTCAAGGAGGTGGTATATTTCCTCGGTGATGAAAGGCATGAAAGGATGCAGAAGTTTCATAATATTTTCAAAGAATGAGACTGTTGCCTTATAAGTGAGGCCGTCGATAGCTTTTCCCATTGGGGCTTTCACCATTTCGAGATACCATGAGCAGAAGTCGTCCCAAGTAAGTTTGTATGCGGCCATCAAGGCATCGGAGAGCCTGTATTTATCGAAGTTATCGTTCATTTCGCACAGCACCTGATTGAATCGGGCGTTGAACCATTTGACAGCCATGGCAGCGGTATCAGGTTGTGGAGCGTCATAATCGACCGACCAACCTTTCACGAGACGAAGAGCGTTCCAAATCTTATTACAGAAGTTACGTCCTTGTTCGCAAAGAGTGACATCGAAAGGGATATCGTTTCCGGCAGGGGCTGTTAGAAGCATACCCATACGGACACCGTCTGCGCCATAGTTATCAATTAGCTCTATAGGGTCAGGAGAGTTACCGAGCGACTTCGACATCTTACGTCCAAGTTTATCACGAACGATACCTGTAAAATACACGTTACGGAAAGGCACCTTTCCAGCGTATTCCTCACCGGCCATTATCATTCTTGCCACCCAGAAGAAAATAATATCTGGAGCGGTTATAAGGTCATTTGTAGAATAGTAATATTTAAATTCTTCATTATCAGGGTCTAACACGCCATTGAACAATGACAGTGGCCACAACCATGAGCTAAACCAAGTATCAAGGCAGTCGCTGTCCTGACGAAGGTCGTCAGCGGTAAGGGCGGTGTTTCCTGTTTTTTCTTTTGCCATGGCAAGGGCATCTTCTAATGACTCGGCCACCACATAACCTCCTTCAGGCAGGTAGTAAGCCGGGATTTGGTGACCCCACCACAATTGGCGGCTGATACACCAATCCTTAATATTTTCGAGCCAATGGCGATAAAGGTTGACATATTTTGCGGGATAGAACTGTATCTCGCCATCTTCGACAGGTTTAAGCGCGATTTGTGCGAGATGTTCCATTTTGAGAAACCATTGCATTGAAAGTTTAGGTTCGATAGGAACGTTAGTTCGCTCTGAATAACCCACCTTATTATTATAGTCCTCCACTTTTTCGAGGAGGTCCGCGGCTTGAAGGTCCTTCACAATTTGGACACGGACATCCTCCCTACTCATTCCCACATACATTCCAGCGGCTTCGCTAATAGTAGCGTCATCATTAAAGATATTGATACTCTTTAAATTATGTTTCTCACCGAGCATATAGTCATTGATATCGTGAGCTGGAGTAACCTTTAGGCAACCTGTACCGAACTCAACATCAACATATTCGTCTTCAATAACAGGAATGACTCTATTTACGATAGGCACAATAACATTTTTACCTTTAAGATAAGCGTTTTTAGGGTCATTAGGATTGATACACATTGCGGTATCACCCATGATTGTCTCCGGGCGCGTTGTTGCGACTACGGCGAAACCATCTTCGCCTTCGATTTTATATTTCAGGTAGAAGAGTTTGCTATGTTCTTCTTTATAAACGACTTCCTCGTCGCTCAATGCTGTCAGCGCCTTTGGGTCCCAATTGACCATACGCACGCCGCGGTAAATAAGTCCTTTATTATAAAGGTCACAAAAGACATGTATAACGCTTTTGCTACGCACCTCGTCCATAGTGAATGAGGTGCGGTCCCAGTCGCAGGAAGCACCTAATTTTCTAAGTTGTTTAAGGATGATGCCGCCGTGTTCGTGCGTCCAATCCCATGCGTGTTCGAGGAATTTCTCGCGTCCGATATCAGTTTTTTTTATGCCCTGTTCTGCTAATTTATTTACCACTTTTGCCTCGGTAGCTATTGAAGCGTGGTCGGTGCCTGGCACCCAGCAGGCGTTTTTACCCTGCATACGAGCGCGACGGACAAGAACATCTTGGATAGTATTGTTCAACATGTGACCCATGTGAAGCACGCCGGTAACATTCGGAGGCGGGATAACAACAGTATAAGGTTCACGTTCATCAGGCACTGAATGAAAATAATTCTTCTTCATCCAATATTCGTACCACTTCTCTTCCGTAGATTGAGGACTGTATTTACTTGATATTTCCATATTGATATGAAATGCGGTTAGCTATTATTATTTCGTAAGTTTTAAATGCAAAGATACAAAAATTCCATTAGTGCGATATTTACAAATCCTTTTTTTTAAGAATAGATTTTTATTAATAAAAACTTGCAGACTTGTCGAAATAATTCTTATTTTTGCGATTAAAAGTTTTGGTTGATCATTTATATTAATAATAATTTAACAAACAAACTTATGTCTCTATTATCTTTTACTTTGTGGCAAACTAATCGCACATTAGTCATTTTGTTTGCCATTCTTTTGGTAGTGATACCATTCATGATTTTCTATCTCAACAAGGCCAAGAAAGAGCATCCAAAAGGCCTTATCGCCGCTGCATTAAGTAATATGGGAGAGCGTTTCGGATACTATATCATGAACGCTGTACTTCTGCTGTTCCTCGTTTCAAAGTTCGGTTTGTCCGACTCAACAGCAGGACTCATCTATTCGGTATTCTATTTTGGAATTTATGTATTGAGCTTGGTTGGCGGTATCATCGCTGATAGGACACAGAACTACAACAGGACAATCCAGTTCGGTCTGGTTATCATGGCCATCGGTTATGTCGCTTTAGCTATTCCGTTATTCAGCAAGGACTCAGCAGGCATCATCGCTGACGGTACAGGCAGATGGCTCGGCATCTTGATTTTCACATGCTTCGCACTTCTCTGTATCGCATTCGGCAACGGTCTTTTCAAAGGAAACCTTCAAGCTCTCGTCGGACAGATGTACGACAATTTCGAGGCTGAGGCGGCAAAGCAAGGGCCAAAGGCTCTCGCAGAAGCAAAAGACAAACGCGACTCTGGATTCCAGATTTTCTACGTTTTCATCAATATCGGTGGTGTTATCGCTCCTTTCGTAGCCCCTATGCTACGCAACTGGTGGCTCAAGGCTCACAACTTCATCTACAACGCCGACATGCCGGCACTATGCCACCAATACCTTTCAAACAACGAGGTGACACAGAAATTCACTGAGACGATGGCTAACTCAATAGTTGGCGGAACAACTCCAGACGACCTTGTAACCTTCAGTTCCCAATATATCGACGTGTTCAACACTGGCGTTCACTTCTCATTCATCGCTTCAGTTGCAGCAATGCTTATCTCTTTGACTATCTTCTTCATGACGAAGAAGAAATTCCCACAGCCAACCAAGAAAGCCAAGGCTGAGACCGTCAACTACACTGCTGAAGAAAAACAAGCGATGGCAAAAGAAATCAAACAGCGTATGGCAGCATTATTTGCAGTTCTCGGCATCGCTATCTTCTTCTGGCTCTCATTCCACCAGAATGGTCAGTCATTAACAGTGTTCGCACGCGACTTCGTCATCACCGACTCGTTGCCAGCTGAGATTTGGCAAGCCCTTAACCCATTGTATGTCATCATCTTAACCCCATTAATCATGGTCGTTTTCGGTGCTTTGGCAAGAAAAGGCAAGGCTGTTTCTACACCTCGCAAGATTGCTTACGGTATGGGTATCGCAGGCTGCGCCTACCTGTTCCTTATGATACTCTCTATCTCATGCAACTATCCTTCAGGAGAAGAATTCCGCGCACTCGATGCTGCTCAAATGGCATCAGCAGGTCTCGCCAAATCAGGACCATGGGTTCTTATCGTAACATACTTCTTCCTTACAGTAGCCGAGTTATTCATCAGCCCTCTCGGACTTTCATTTGTATCAAAGGTAGCTCCTCGCCACATGGTAGGTCTCTGCCAAGGACTCTGGCTTGGTGCAACAGCTATAGGCAACCTCTTCATCTTCGTTGGCCCTATCATGTATAACGCATGGCCAATCTGGATTTGCTGGGGCGTCTTCCTCGCAATATGCCTCCTCTCAATGTCAATCATGTTCGGCATGGTTAAATGGCTTGAGAAAGTTACAGCATAATCGAAAATAACATTACAAAATATTGGGTGACTGATATTCTTCGGTCACCCTTTTTTTATGATTGTAAAGAAAAATTAACATTTCACATCATCACAGGCGGATAGAACGACAGGGCAAACAGACAATATCGCCCTCATTGTCTGATTGGAAATGACAAAAATGGCTATTTATAAAGAGGAATTTATTTTCTCTCCAATAAGGCTTGCGGCAATCTCCACATATTCCGAGCAAGGTTTCTTCCCACTTTGAAGCAGTTCGCGGCAAACAATAGAGCCGTTCAGACTCTCAAAATCGCGAGCCAACTGCTGCACGAGCGCATAGTTACCTCTCTTATCCCCGGCAATAAATCCCGTAAGCATAAATGCAGCTGACACACAGCCACATACGCCGCGCATTCCACCCATTCCACCGCCAAAAGGCAGAGATATTTTTGAAACGATATCCTCATCTATACCAACGACATCAGAATAGGCCATAAACACCGATTGGCAGCAGTTGTATCCGCTTCTATGTAGTTCTCTTGCAAGTGCCTTACGTTCTTCAACATCTACTTTCATAATATCTCATTTAAAAACCCCAACACTATCGACTCCATCTCATCATGCCCGCTGACAGAGAAAAACCTACGTCTAACACTCTCTATGAAATCAGACTTCTCTGCCGGACAGCTGATAAAAAGGTTCTTATGCTCATCTATTACCGTCTTCTTTTTCGCTTCAGTATCCATCTCATACCTATTATAAACCCGGATAAAGACTTCTGGGTCAACTACCGAGCCGACGGCAATAAGTTCTTGCCGGGTAATATTGAAATCAGAATTAGAGGCATAGAGAAGGCAATAAATACGGAATTCCTCAGCAGTCATTGTTTTCATATCAGTATTTTTTACGGTATTTGCTACAATAAATAAGGAACACGGCTGGTTTTTTATTCCAGTCGTATTTAATTGATTTCCAATCTGCTATTGGTTTACTGACGATTTTTTCATCAAGCATGGTGATATTACAAGCCACGCACAACATAGTGTTAGGATGGCAATTTTTCACAATATCGTCAATCATTGCGTTATTACGGAAAGGTGTCTCGATAAACATCTCTGTTTCGTCATTGGCCATTGATTGGCGTTCAAGGTTTTTAATCGCGCTAATCCTTTCTGGATTCTTCACAGGAAGATAGCCATGGAACTTATATGACTGTCCGTTGAATCCCGAAGCCATCAGTGCGAGGGTCATAGCGTTAGGCCCTGTCAGTGGCACGACCTGTATGCCGGCTTGGTGTGCGAGTTCCACAATGAATGCGCCTGGGTCAGCGACACAAGGGGAGCCGGCTTCGGACATCAGACCCACGTCGTTACCATCGAGAGCGGCACCGAGATAAAGCATAAGGTCCGGGTTATCAGGGTTATGCTTGTCCAACTCAACAAAATCAAGTTCATCAATACCAACAGGCATATTCATTTTAGAAAGCATCCGTCTTGCCGTCCTGACATTCTCGACGACAAAAAATCTCAATGTTCTTACAATATCGAGAGTACCGGCGGGAATCACCTGTTCTGCAGTAGTCGCTCCCAAGAAGGCCGGAACAAGATATAGTTTGCCATAATGATTATTCATAATATATTATTGGAACTTCTGCTCAATTTTTTCAGCCATCATACGGAACTGTTTATCCGTTTCCAACAGATTCTCAATGGTTTTAAGGGCATGGATAACAGTGGCGTGATCTTTTTTCCCGCACTTCTCCCCTATCACCACGAGTGACGCCTTGGTATATTTTTTCGCGAAGAACATCGATAATTGGCGAGCTTGGACGACATTACGTTTCCTTGTAGATTTGAAGAAGTCCTCTTGCGATGTACCAATCTCCTCACAGACACAGGTGATGATATAGTTAATCGTAATCTCGCGGTTGGTGCTGTTCACAAAACGCTCTGCTATCTGTTTCGCCAGACCTATTGTGATAGACTTTCTGTTCAGCGATGACTGCGCTATAAGAGACACGAGGAAGCCCTCCATCTCACGGACATTGCTCTTTATATGCTCAGCGATAAAATTAATCACCTCCTCTGGCATTTCCACGCCCTCGTTATATGCTTTACGTTTCAATATGTTACGACGTGTAACCAGATCAGGCACTGTCATTTCGGCCGACAATCCCCATTTGAAACGGGAGATAAGCCTTTGTTCCATTCCATTCAACTCCGCTGGAGGCTTGTCACAGGTAAAAACGAGTTGCTTATCGTTCTGCTGCAAGTGGTTAAAGATATGGAAGAATGCCTCCTGAGTCTTAGCCTTATCCGCAAGGAATTGAATATCATCGATAATAAGCACATCTATCATCTGATAGAAATGCACGAAATCGTCTCTGCTACTCTTTTTCGAGCTGTTATTACGGCACGAGGCCTGGAATTGCATCAGGAACTGCTCCGCATTAACATACAGCACTGTAAGTTCAGGGTGATACTTCTTTGTCTCCAACCCAATAGCCTGGCAGATATGAGTCTTACCCATTCCTGTCGGACTGAAAATGAACATAGGGTTGAAAGATGTCTTGCCGGGGTTTTTCGCTATTGCCATGCCAGCCTCGTAAGCAACACGGTTACATTCGCCGGTGACGAAATTCTCAAAACAATTGCTCTCGTTAAGATTCGACTCAATTTTAATCTTCTTGATTCCAGGCAATACGAAAGGATTTGGCATTGACGATTCCGACTTATCAAAATCAATCTGAATCTGTTTAGGGGGATTCGTAGTGTTAGTGCGATCGATGGAAGGCTGCCTTACAACAACAGGCTTGTTCTCATCGGCATCCATCATAATAATGTACTCCAACTTACCCTCAGGGCCCAGCACCTTTCTTATTGTCGCCTTTATCACTTTTATGAAACGGCTCTCAAGATACTCGTAAAAGAAATCCGAAGGAACCTGGATTGTGAGCAATCCGTCCCTATAGTCCACAGGCTTTATCGGCTCAAACCAAGTCGAGTAGGCCTGCGGTGGAACATTCTCCTTTATCATTTGGAGACATTCATTCCAGATGTCATTCAGATCTCTGTTCATTTATTTTACAAACTTAATATAAATCAAGAATTTAAGATTGATTCTGTTTCCATATTTTGATGGTACAAATATCAACATAAAAAAGTGAATAAAAATATATTTTTAATCTTGAAATTAAACTTTTTTCATTGTATATTACGAGGAATATTGAAAAAACAAGATAAAAACAGCCTTAATTGATTGATATTAAATGGTTTTAATGTATTTCACATCTACTCCATAAATTCTATTCAATTTATCAACAACTTTGTTTGAAATGCTTTTCCTCACTGCAATTTCCAAATAGCAATCGAGTTCAAATCTCGGGTTCCTCTGTTCTAAATTTTCTTCTTTCAATATCCGCATCACCTCGTTCAGCAAGGGATAGCCGAAGGTGACAGAATAGACCTCATCGACAGTTTTCTCAATCACGCAACAGTTGTCGAGGGCTTCATGTGCCGAGGTCTTATACGCATTAATCAATCCGGGCACTCCGAGCAGCTGTCCTCCAAAATAGCGTGTCACCACAACGCAAACATTTGTCACATCTTTCGACAGAATCTGATTCAAGATAGGTTTTCCGGCCGTTCCCGAAGGCTCGCCGTCATCGCTTGAACGGTAACACGACTTGTCCGGTCCGATGATAAACGCATAACAGTGATGTTTCGCATCGAAGTACTTCTTCTTTATCTCAGCCACTCTCGCTTTCACCTCAGCCTCAGAATGCACGGGGAAAGCCTCAGCAAGAAACTTACTACCTTTTTCCTTATAAAGGCCCTCGCCCGTTGTGGTAACAACCTTATATGAATCCTCGAACATCATTACATCAATAATTTTTTGCAAAGATAAAAAATATTAACTTTGCAGCATGAAAGTACCATCTAATTTAGTACGCGATATACGGAGATATTATTCAAGCCTGCTTGAGACCATATATAGCAAAGAAGAGTCTCAATCGTTGATAATGATTCTGTTACAACATTATTTCGGTTATGACAGAGTAAAAATAGCGTTACACGACGATTTACGGCTTAGCGAGTCGCAACTGCTGACGTTCCACTTCGCGGTGAAGGAGCTTCTAAGGAACAGGCCTGTGCAACATATCATCGGAGAGGAGGAGTTTTGCGGCATGAGTTTCACCGTTAATGAGAACGTACTTATCCCGAGGCCTGAGACTGCCGAGATGACCGAGATGATTGCCTCAAAAGCGGCGGGAGCGGAAACGATGGGCATACTTGATATAGGCACCGGGAGCGGCTGCATAGCGATAAGCCTTGCAAAAATGATCAAAGGCAGCGATGTGACGGCGATAGACATCTCAGACAAGGCTATTGAAACAGCAAAAGATAATGCGGTGAAAAACGATGCCAACGTAAATTTCATAAAAGCCGACATTCTCAACTTCAAGGAATGGCTTGACGCGTCTTGGCACAGTAAATTCGACATCATCGTAAGCAATCCGCCTTATGTTTGTGAGAGCGAGAGAAACGAGATGCGCGCCAATGTCACTGACTATGAGCCACAAACGGCACTCTTCGTCAAAGACGACGAGCCTTTGGTCTTCTATAGTTCAATTCTTGACTTCGCAAAACAAACTTTAAAACCAAATGGTGTGATTTGGTTTGAGATAAACGAAAAGTTCGGGTTAGAAATAAAGAGACTATGTATTGAAAAAGGTTTCAAAAACACAATGGTGGTTCTTGATTTCAGAGGGAAAGACCGATTTGTCAAGGCTCAGATGTAGGTTTAGATTTCCGCAGCTGCCCTTCCACATGCTTAGCATACTCCATACAGAAATTATGTTCAAGAAGCAATGAAATACGCCTAAGCAAATCCATATCTATTGATGGTTTTTTTAGGGTTCTATTAAAATTTCCCGGGTCACAATGAACACCCCTCGCAAGCCACACCTCGGTTCTTCCCTGCTTTTTCATATACTCTTTTATCGCCTTACCAATATGATAATCTGCCGAATCCATAATATTATTTTTTATTATGCAAAATTAAAAGTTATATGATATTATACCGATTTTATTATTGCGTTATTAACAATAGTATTTGCTTATTTAACAAATATAATTGTAATTTACACAATTAAGAAATAAATTTTGGTTAATCCGATGCTGCAAAGATAAAAAAAATCCGGGAAAGAGAATGCTCTTTCCCGGGAAATAATATACTTATGATATTAAATGAATATTAGTTGCACCATGACATAAACAGGCAGCACGAAAATCAGTGCGAACTTGTATATATATCTGAAGAAGTCAGGCATTTTCACCCCGCTTTGTTCCGCTATAGCCTTGACCATGAAGTTCGGGCCGTTGCCGATATAGGTCATTGCACCGAAGAACACTGCCGCTGAAGAGATAGCCTTGAGGAGGTATTCCGGTACACCTGCGACCATGACGCCGTCGTATGCTGAGTAATCGAGGCCGAGGGCGACGCTATGGAAAGCGAGGGCTGTAGGCGTGTTATCGAGGAATGAGCTGAGAGCGCCGGTAACATAATAGAACTGACAAGCTTGGCTAAGTCCCATCTCCGGAGCGTGAGTCTGAAGATACATAAGTGCCGGCACCATTGTCACGAAGATCCCCAAGAAGAGTGCCGCCACCTCAAAAATAGGAGCCCAGCTGAACTTGTTATCCTTATAGCGTGTTTTTTTATTTGTAAGAAGAAGTGAGACAAGTCCGATAAGGAGGAGCACTCCACTTTGAACAAGTTTCATCACATTATCATTAAGATGGCTGTCATCACAGATTGTGAAATATTGTCCGTTGATGAAAGCGACCGAAGCGATGACACCAAGAAGGAGTATGAAGTTCACCGAACCTTTTATTGAGAGCGGTTCGAACTCAGCATTATCCCTCATAATATTCTCAGGTTTTTCTCTCTTATACATCACAGTATCATAGATAAAGAATATTGTGATAAGCAGCAGGCCAGCCAAGAGCCATTCCGGGATAAGGTTAAAGAACCAGCCGAACGATGCGCCACGCAGGTAAAGCATAAACAGCGGCGGATCACCGAGAGGTGTAAGAAGTCCGCCACAATTTGCGACAACCGCTATAAAGAACAGAATGATATGAACCTTATTCTCACGTTGTTTATTGATACTCAGCAAAGGGCGGATCAGCAACATTGCAGCACCCGTTGTGCCCATGAATGATGCGAGCACCATACCAATCAACAAGACAATTGTATTCACTATAGGTTTCGCTTTCACATCGACATTGATAAAGATTCCTCCCGTTACGATGAAAAGGGAGAGGAGCAAAGCGATAAACGGAATATAGTCATACAACACTTGGTGAACAATAGTTCCGAACATTCCATTTATTGAAAAGAAGACAATCACGGGGATACATAAAATTATGGAGGCAAGGAGTTTGTTCACATCTTTTTCCCAATGACGCTCAGTTACTTTAATAAGTGGGAACACTGCTATTGACAACAGCATAAGGACAAATGGAATCAGTGTCCATAGAGGGATATTTAAGTTCATATATTACTTATTTAAGCATCAATATTAGCATAAGTAGCGTTTTGTTCAATAAACTCGCGGCGGGGGCCGACTTCATCGCCCATAAGCATTGAGAATATATAGTCCGCCTCTGCTCCATTTTCGATATGTATTCTACGTAAAGTCCTAAATTCAGGGTTCATTGTTGTCATCCACAGTTGTTCAGGGTTCATCTCACCAAGGCCTTTATATCGTTGTACGTGAGCGTCCTCTCCCCATTCTGCGATTAGTTGCATACGTTGCTCTTCCGTCCAGCAATATTTTTCCTTCTTACCTTTTTTCACGAGATAAAGGGGTGGTGTAGCTATATAAACATAACCTTTCTCAATAAGTTCAGGCATATAGCGATAGAAAAATGTTAAAATCAGAGTTGAAATATGGCTTCCATCGACATCAGCATCGGTCATAATGATAATCTTATGATAACGAAGTTTCTCAATATTAAGGGCTTTGCTGTCTTCTTCTGTTCCGATAGTTACGCCGAGAGCGGTATATATATTTCTAATCTCCTCGCTTTCGAATGCCCTGTGCTGCATAGCTTTTTCCACGTTCAGGATCTTTCCTCGGAGGGGTAGGATAGCTTGGAACTTACGGTCGCGGCCTTGTTTTGCGGAGCCTCCTGCCGAGTCACCCTCGACGAGATACAGTTCTGTCAGTTCAGGGTTACGTTCCGAGCAGTCCGCGAGTTTGCCGGGCAGTCCACCACTTGACAGCGCGCCTTTTCTTTGGACCATCTCACGGGCTTTACGTGCCGCATGCCGTGCGGTAGCTGCAAGCACCACTTTATCAACAATCATCTTTGCCTCTTTCGGGTGTTCTTCAAGATAGTTTGAAAGGTGTTCGCTCACGATCTTGTCAACGATACCCATCACCTCGTTATTTCCGAGTTTCGTCTTTGTCTGTCCCTCGAACTGTGGTTCTGGCACTTTGACGGAGATGATAGCCGTCAAGCCCTCACGGAAGTCGTCGCCGCTAATCTCGAACTTCAGTTTCGAGAACATTCCCTCTTTCTCGGCATAAGACTTAAGGGTACGGGTAAGGCCGCGGCGGAAACCAGCGAGGTGTGTTCCTCCCTCGTGGGTGTTGATATTATTCACATAGGAGTGAAGATTCTCAGAGTACGAGGTATTGTATTCCAACGCTATATCAACCGGCACGTTATCCGTCTCACCATGAATAGATATTGGGGAAGGAGTAAGTTTCTCCCTGTTCTCATCGAGATAGTTGATAAAGTCAACGAGTCCGTTAAGTGAGTGGAACATTTCGTTTTTTCCCTCATTTCCTTCAGAATCGATGCGTTTATCTGTCAACGTGATTTTTATTCCCCTATTCAGATAGGCGAGTTCGCGCATACGGGCGGCGAGAATCTCGTAACTATATTCCGACACCATAAATATTGAGTCATCGGGAGTGAAGGTGATAGTAGTCCCATGGTCTGAAGCCTCGCCAATAACCTTAACGGGATAGAGAGGTTTGCCATACTCATACTCTTGATAGAACACCTTTCCCTCTCGATGCACCTCGGCGGTGAGATGTTTTGAAAGAGCGTTGACGCAGCTCACGCCCACTCCATGCAGACCGCCAGACACCTTATATGAGCCTTTATCGAATTTTCCGCCAGCATGGAGCACGGTAAGGACGACTTCGAGTGCCGATTTTTTCTCTTTCTCGTGTATTCCCGTCGGAATACCACGGCCATTATCCCTAACAGAAATAGAGTTACCAGGTAAAATCTCAATATCTATCGTGTCGCAAAATCCGGCCATTGCCTCATCGATTGAGTTGTCAACAACCTCATAAACAAGATGATGAAGGCCTCTCTGATTGACGTCTCCGATATACATTGCCGGACGCTTGCGTACCGCCTCCAGACCCTCAAGAACCTGAATGTTATTTGCACCGTAATTACTTTCAACGTTCTGGATTTTTTCTTCTTCTGTCATTTCCAATCAATTATTATTAACGATTTCTTTCAATTTATAATTCGCAAAGATACAAAATTTCCCCGAATAACTATTAAAAAAATTATCGGGGAAAACCAATATTTTTGCAGTTCCGCTCGGTAAAAAAACGCCGTCAGAACCTATATTTCATACCTACGAGAAGTTCGAAGCCCGCACTTGGGTAATTGTAGTAGAGTTGGTATTTATTATGAACCATATTATGTATCTCTGCGAAGGCGGTAAGGTTCTGGGCTAATTGATAATCACAGCCCAAGCTAAGGTCGAAGGCGGGTTTAAGGGTAATCTCCCTTCCCTCAAGGTCAAGGGCGGCACGATTGCCGAGAACCATTACTCCGGCATTGAAAAGCCATTGCTCGTCATACCTGTAGCTGCCATGTACATCAAGCTTGAACAAAGGCTTATACCACGCTTTCGCATACGGCTCATCTACCGACTTGACGTCATATCTGTTATACGAGAACTCGCCCGCAACATTCAGACGCTCATAGACTTTCCATCTCATATCGAAGACAAGGCCAAGTACATTATAATCAAGAAATATTATGTCGAAAGTCTGGAGAGTTTGTGCAACCGCATCGGCAGTCAAATTGTTCACGCTCTCCGGGACATAGAAGATTCCGTTTTTCTTCACTCTATAACTTACAGAGACGCGCGCATCCAAGTTGTACGCGATCCTTCCTCTCACTCCCCCATGGAAATCAAGTTTCGTCTTCTCATAGCCGAACTCCGCGAACTCTAAAAACGTCTGATTTACAAAAGGATTCTCCGTGACAATATCAGAGAATGTGTTGATTTTCGATTTTCCTCCAAGTCCAGAATAGAACTCGAGTTTATTATCAAAAATGAAGACGCTCCCCATCAAATCAGGATAGACACCTATATTATCGTATGTCTTAAAATCGAGTCGGGCGCCAAGATGAAGACGATAGAAATCACCGTCTATATTCAAATAAGGATTGGCGGACAAGATTATAAGTGCTTGATTAACATTGTTATAAGTCAGTTCAAAATCGGCTGCCACTGTTTGCAGATTACCTTTGTCCCTTTTATCCAACCAGTTATCCGAGTATGCGACATGAGCCTTTGCGTTGAACATATCCTCGGAGATTCCGCCCGCCACCCACGAGCGTTTATAGTCAACGCCGAGATTATTATATAGGTCCCGGTAACTCGTTCCGCTCGCAGTCCACAGCAGGCCTATATTAAACGAATGAATATCACGAGGTTTATCGTTTATAGGCGTTTCCTGCAACGAATCGCTGCATGAGCGGAGATAATACATGTCGTACTTATAGTTACCTGAAACGCGCAATTGTCCTGATTTGAACTTGGTCACTGAGACCAAATCAAAAGCGTTATTCATGAAAGAGGATTTCTGATAGTCTTTCATATTAAGCCATGATGAATAATGATTTACGCCAACACCAAGGCTCATTTTCCTTGATAAGTCGGAATAATGGCGGAAGAGGAACACAGGTGACAAACGTGAGCCTATCCCGGCTTTAAGGAAGTTCTCTTTTTCTTCAACGCCGTATTGTCCTTTGAACTGCATTGCGCTCAATGCCTCGACCTCCAGATCATAATTGAAAATAAAATCACGGTCCTCAACCTTGTAATCCGGAAGATTAAAATCATCGGAAGGCTTGATAGGATTTTTTGAAAGGCGTTCGGAACGTTTAATTTGAGGACGATACTTTCCTTCCACTGTAACCTGTTCGTTATGCGATTGAGCGTTAGCTAAGAGTGAGAGCAAGCATAAAAAGCTCGAAATCAAATATTTATATCTCATCATTAATCCTCCACGTTATTATTTTCATTTTCTTCTAAAGAATTTAATTTCTGAGTCGCCTCATTTTTAAGGTCGTTGCCGGGATAATTTTCTATCACGCTTTTAAGTGTTTCTTTAGCTTGATAAACATTATCTTTTGCGACATAGACATCGCTAAGAAGAATAAACGCCTTTGCGACCCAGAAAGTATGGGACGAATAATTGTCCGACATATCGAAGACCTTGTTCTCGGCCTCATCGTTGCTGCCAAGTTTGAAGCTGCAACAAGCCGCATAATAGGCTGCCTCTGCGCCAAGCGCCGTCTTATCAGACGACACGCATGCCTCTAACTTTGTTAACGCGCCCATATAGTCGCCTCTATCAAACATACACTTGCCTACGATATAATTCACTTGGTTTTTCTGGGTTTGCGAAATACCTGTCAAGGCGAACAGCTGTTCTCCACAACTTATAGCCTTGTCAAGATCGCCTGTAAAATAACTGATTTTCATCACACCTTCAAGAGCTTCCGCCTTAACCTTCTGGTTTTCAGTTATCTCAGCCAACCTGTTATAATATTCGCCGGATTTCTCATAATCGGCCGCGTCATAATAAACGCGCGCTATCTTGAGCAAAGCGTTATCCGTATAATCATTATCCGGTTGTGCGACAATAAATTCGAGATAAGGCAAAATCTCGTCAGTTCTATTTAATCTTTCCAAAGATGTTAAAGCATAATAGTTGATTTTCAATAAGAATGCGCCATCAGGGAATTTTTCGATATAGTTGTTCGCCGCTGTAAAAGCCTGTTCATATTTGTTTTCTTTGAAGAAATTCTCGGCCGTCTTAAATGACAATGAGTCCTGTTCGCTCACCGTCGTCGTTACCCCATTGTTTTCCATGTATTTAAAGTAGTCAGAGGTCCGGTTTGTCTCCATATATATATTTTTTATAATAGCTAAGGCTTCCCTCGACTCCTCGGTATTTTTGTAGTCGCTGACAACTTTTTCAAGATTTGCCAGAGCGTTGTCATACTGGTCGTTATTGTAATACAGCATTCCGATTTTGAGCAAAGCCTGACGCGCATAAGGCGAGCGCGGACGTTCTTTCACAAGTTTGTTGAAAGATGCTATTGCCGAGCGTTCGTCTTTTCCGTTAAGATGCGCCATACCAATCTCAAACAATGCTCTGTCATAGAAAGATGAATTGGCATACGATTTCACAAGTTCATTAAGACTCAATATCTTAGCGTTAGTATTACCCATTGCGCCGTTAGCCATCCCCTTTTGGAACAATGCGTAATCTTTGTCGCGGGAATCAAGTTTCTCTGCGTTTTCATAGGCGTTGACGGCTTTTGAATAGTTACGTTCCATAAAAAAGCAGTCGCCTATACGCATCCAAGCATCTGACTCATAATCTTTTCCACCCTTATTTATATTTATAAAATAATTGAACTCCTTAACAGCGTTGGCAAATTTACCTTTCTGATAGAAAAGGTATCCGAAATTATAATATGAATAAGGGAACATCTCCGACTGCTCGGACCCGGGCATTTTCAAAAATTGAAGCAGCTGTTTCTCTGCCGCTGGAAAATCTTTTTTCTGGAAATAGCTATCTGCGATCCAATATGCGGCATCGACCTTAAGCCTTGAGTCAGCATTTGCGTTATCTTTTGTCTTTGAGAGATAAGAGATTGCCAAGTCATACTCTTCGGCGGAATAATATTGTATTCCGATATTGTATGTCAGTTGTGCGTAGATTCTTTCCATCTCATTATTGAGGTTAGGGGAATCCTCTATAGCTCTCAGAGCATTATTATATTCATTATGGTTAAGATAAAGATGGACAATCATGGTTCTGGCCTCATCGGCGCGCTGTGAGTCAGGGTATTTAGCGAGGAAATCGTTAAGATAGCCTACGGCCTCATTAAATGGGTCAACGCCGGGAATGAAGCTAAGTTTCGCATAATCAAAGAGCGACTCTATACTCATCTCATGGTCGAAATCATTCTTATATGCTGAAAGATAAGCGTTCCTGGCGAATTTGTCTTGTTCTGTATTAAGATAGCATTTTGCGAGATAATAAGTTGCATATTGTGCGAGTTCGTCATTATTTTTTTTGGAGGCATTTTGGAAATTAGCTATTGCGCCTTGGTAATCAGCGGTTTTAAACTTGCAGAAGCCTATTCTATACTCCACTTCGGGAGACAGTGCGCGTTTCGTGTTTTGAATAGCTATATCATAATAATTCAGAGCCTTTTCATAATTATTTTGTTGATACCACGATTCGGCTATCACCAATGCGGCGTCAACCTTATGGTTGCCATCCGTTTTTGAGAGAATCACGTCAGCGTTTTCGGTAACAGAGGAATACTTGTCATCGGCGAAATCTATTTGCATAAGATAAACAGGCACGATATCCTTATATTTAGGGTCATTCTCTATTTTCTTAAAATAATACTTTGCGTCATTATATTCTTTATCGAGATATAAGATATGCGCATAATAATAGCGGGCATCGTTTTGGAACTCGCTTTCCATCACGGCTGATTTTGAGAACATCCGCTTAGCATTATCCAAATTATTTGTGCGATAATAGGCTATACCTTTTTTGAAATAAAGCTCAGCTTTCTCGGAATAAGAGAGAGACTCTTCGTCTAATGATTCAAAAACGCGCAATGCGTCGCGAGTTTTCTTATTGTTAAACAACACGTTAGCATAGATGAAATCAGCTTTTGCGGCGAAGGTGCTTGTTGGGTTTTCCTTTGAGAAGCGCATAAGTTTCTGTTCTCCGGCGCCGATATAAGAGGAGCATACGGCCTCATAGAAGGCGGCTTCCACTGACTTCTGCGAGTTCATGTCATCAGAAAGTTGCAGGTATCTGCCGAACAATTCCGCTGCGGAGCTAAAATTTTTATTGTCATAAAGAGTTTTAGCCTCTAAAAAGACAGATTCCGGTTCATAGTCAGATATTCTCTTTTGCGCTGATAATGAGTTTGTTACGACAAATAACAACAATACAGCGGCAATAGATTTCTTTAAAGACAGCATACTGAAAAATTTTTTGCGAATTTATGAAAAGATAACGAAAAAAGGTATGTTTTAGTGTATAAAATTTTGTCTCTGGAAGTAAGACGACCAGAGACAAAATAAAGGCATAAGCGGGATTCTGTACTCATTTCTGAGTGATTGTCATTTCTCTAATTCAGACGTCACCGTCTGCTTTAAGCGACCTACCCTCCCGACTCGGACGAGCAGCCCTTTTGGTCGAACGACCAGCATCGGTATATTTGGTCTTGCAGCCCATAAGGTTTACCCCGGTCCCATGTCACCATGAGACTGCGTGAGCTCTTACCTCACGTTTTCACCCTTACCATTACGGCGGTAATTTTCTGCGGCACTATCTGTCATCGTCTCCGATGCCTTCCCGTTAGGAAGTATGGTGCTCTGTGCTGTCCCGACTTTCCTCACGCGGATTTGCATCCGCCCGCGACAATCGCCTTTCGGGTTGCAAAATTATAAAATATTCCGTTCTCATCGTAATTTTATTCTTTTTTATTTTTGTCCGGTGAACGGTTCAAAGACCTATCCATTTGATTTTTATAGATGACGACAACGGGGACAACTTTAGACAACATTTTTTCGTAGTCCGGAAAGGAGGCAAAGCTATACATTTTTATAGATGACGACAACGGGGACAACCTTAGACAACATTTTTATCGTAGTCCGGGAAGGAGGCAAAGCTATACATTTTTATAGATGACGACAACGGGGACAACCTTAGACAACATTTTTATCGTAGTCCGGGAAGGAGGCAAAGCTATACATTTTTATAGATGACGACAACGGGGACAACTTTAGACAACATTTTTTCGTAGTCCGGAAAGGAGGCAAAGCTATACATTTTTATAGATGACGACAACGGGGACAACTTTAGACAACATTTTTTCGTAGTCCGGAAAGGAGGCAAAGCTATACATTTTTATAGATGACGACAACGGGGGACAAC
>JBJEGZ010000037.1:76160-94046 GCA_051875555.1 Candidatus Limimorpha sp.
ATTTTTATAGATGACGACAACGGGGACAACTTTAGACAACATTTTTTCGTAGTCCGGGAAGGAGGCAAAGCTATACATTTTTATAGACGACGACAACGAGGACAACCTTAGACAACATTTTTCCGTAGTCCGGAAAGGAGGCAAAGCTATACATTTTTATAGATGACGACAACGGGGGACAACCTTAGACAACATTTTATTTTTGTCAGGGGAACATTTAGATAGGGAACTGATTCAAAAATTCCCGGACAGCAATAATTCTTTTTTAAACCTATTTTTCAAGATAGATTATTTTATAACAAAAAAAGATGTCGGTTATCCACACAGGACAACCAACATCTTCAAAATATCACCAAACAGATAAAATAGTATGCGAGCGTTAAAGTTCGAAGACCTCTCCCGGCTCTGGAATGACGACATCTTTGAAGCCATTGTTTTGTGCAATAAAGTTTGCATAGAACTGCTGTGTCTTATACTCACCGTGAACTAAAAACACTTTCTTCACCTTCTCAGGGTTCTGGCATTTCAGATAGTCTGACATTTCCTTATAGTCGCCATGTCCACTAAAGGCATCGATAGAATACACATCAGCATTAACTTTATGTGGCACACCAAAAATAGAAACGTCTTTATCACCGTTAGCAATACGGGCGCCGAGGGTTGTTGGGGCGCAATAGCCAACGACGAGGACAGAGTTCTTCTCATTATCAATATTGTTTGCGAGATGATGTTTTACTCGTCCCGCCTCCATCATGCCTGACGCAGATATGATTATGCAAGGTCCTTTATATGCGTTGAGAGCCTTCGACTTATTGACATCGGTGACATAGATAAGGCTATTGAAGCCAAACGGGTCGTCGTCATATTCAAGGACTTCAGCCACATCACGGTTAAAAAGGTCGAGGTGCATTTTAAAAATAGAGGTAGCATTGACGGCGAGTGGGCTGTCAACATATACAGGGATATGCGGCAGTTTGTTTTCATTATAGAAGTTATTTAATTGAAAAACAATCTCCTGTGTCCTACCGATAGCGAACGATGGAATAATAAGTTTGCCTTCCTTTTCAACGCATGTACGTTGAATGATTCTATATAACTCGTCTTCAGCTCCCTGTTTATCCTTATGTAGTCTGTCGCCATACGTACTTTCAGTGATGATATAGTCACATTGTTGAAAAGCTGTAGGAGGTTTGAGGAGATAGTTTGAATCTCTACCAATATCGCCGGTATAACCTATCGTAGTCACATTCCCATTATAATCCAAACGGATTGTGGCGCACGAGCTACCGAGCATGTGGCCGGTATTATAGAATTTCACGCTGATATTCTTATTGATATAGAATCGGCGGTTAACTTCCGTTGTGATGAAAAGTTCCATACAGGCGCGGGCATCTTTCTCGGTATAAATAGGCTCGACGGGTTTCATGCCTTGGCGCGACCTTTTTTTATTGAACCAGCGCACATCGTTTTCCTGAATGAAGCCGCTATCAGGGAGCATTATTGAGCAAAGCTCGCGTGTGGCCGGTGTACAAATAACCGATCCTCTAAAACCTCTTTTATAGAAATACGGTATCAGTCCGGAATGATCTATGTGTGAATGGGTAAGAATAATATAGTCTATTTCAGCAGGATCCACCATTGTATTTCTGTTCAAAGCATCAGTCTCAAGACCCTTGCCTTGGAACATTCCACAATCAAGCAAGATCTTCGTGCCATCGTCAGTAGTGAGCAGGTGCTTGCTTCCTGTAACCTCACGTGCTGCTCCAATAAATTTAATTTTCATGATAGGGATTATTTATTTTAAAATGCGCTATTTTATAATAGGTTGGTTATCAATCAATAACATTTAATATTTTCTCAAACACACCGTTCGCGGCCGTAATACGGACAACATACATGCCTTTATTTAACGAGCTGATATCGACAACGGTGCTGTCATCATCAACATTTTTCGTCACCACGGCCTGTCCTAAAGCGTTAAATATCGTCAATTCGTCCATCGACTTTGCGACCACGTTGATAACGTTTGATGCAGGATTAGGATAAATTGAGACTTTTGTGGAAGGCTCTTCGTTGACAGAAGTGACATCAAGAGACAATTCGACAGGGTCTGACTCGCAGCCGTCTTGATAATAAGCTATCAGTTGATAGTAATATTTTCCCGGTTTCGATATAATATCGACGCAACCATAGTGAGATATAGAAGGAGTGTTGACAATACGTTTAACCAATTTATAATCAACGCCATTATCGCTTCTGAAGATCTCGTATCTATCGAGTGTGCCTTCATATTCCGCTCTATCCCATTCGAGGCGCGTTCCGAACTCGCCATCTTCCCAATAATACTCGCCAAAGAGATTGTCTGCTCCCGGGCATTCTGAAGTTAAAGCGTCATCATAAGTCTTTTCAACAATAACATTTTCTGAAGGAAGTTCTTGGCTGTTCCTTCTCTGTGCAAAAGAGACCTGCATGCACATCAAACCGATTGTCAGTAATAAAACCTTTTTCATTTCAATAATTTTGGCAAAGATACAAAAAAGGGCGTCAACAAGGACGCCCTTAATAATTATTTTATAAACAATTCTTTACTTAACTGTAACCTTAACGACTTTAGTATTGCCGTCAGCAACAATCTTCAAGAAATAGATGCCATTTTCAATTGAACTGACATTGATTTGTGCGTTACCGTTTGCGACACCAGTTGTAACAGTCTGTCCGAGGTTATTTACAAGCTGATATTCAAAACTATTAGCATTTGATACAATGTTGAGGACGTTCTCTGCTGGATTTGGATAGACGCCGAAAGTAAGAACGTTTTCATCAACTGAAGCGACGTTAACCTCGACTGTCACAGGAACTGGGATTGACTCGCCTGATGCATATTTTGCAATAACGAGATAGTTATAGATTGCGTCTGGGAGTTCACTCTCAACAAATGTTAACTCTGTAACTTCACCCACCTTAACGCCATTACGTTTGACGATATATGAGTCAGGAGTACCTTCTGCTGGGGCGTTCCATGTAAGAGTTACCGTGTTATAGTCAACAGAAGCTTCGAGGTTCTCAACTGGGGCGAGAGTTGTAGGTGTGCCGCCACAGTTAACATCGAATTCGCATTGTACGCCAGCGACAGGAGTTCCTGAGCTTTCGTAGATAAGAGTGCCATCATCGTATTTGATGTTAAATGAGCACTCGCTGTTATAGCTACCGCCAACGAATTTCACTGTAACATGAACGCCTATAGTAATCTCAAGGGTGTAGCTGGCAGTTGATCCTGATGTCATTGTAAGGTCCTGTGATGGGGAACCGTTGTCAAACTCAACAACAAGTTTTGCTCCGTTCCAACCGTCACCATAAGAGTCGTTCATATTGAAGATCACGTTGCAAGAGTTCTTAAGAGAGCCATTTCCCGTTGTTTCAACACCGTTATCAGCTGTGAATACGAACTCCAAAGGAATGACCTCTGTCGGGTCGCAGCTTGCATCTATTGCAACTGTGAATAATGCCGTGCCGAATCCTTCAGGGTCAACTGTACCAATCTCGAAAGTATTATTTTCGATAGTGACATATTCGCTTGTGCTTGATGCTGTTACGACTGCATTTGTTGCCATGTAGTGACCGACATTCTTGAAATTGGCGACAACTGTCTGTGATTCACCAGGGACATAAGAGCCTGCGAATTGGAAGCTGTCAAACACTATAATAGGAGTACCGACTGTAAGGACAGCCTTGCCTGTCCATTCAGTGCTTCCGCATGTCATTGTGACATTGATTTGGATCTTTGTTCCGTCTTCAACGCCTTCTGCTATTGTGAAAGCGAACTCATTTGTCAAAGTAACGGTTTCATTTGCTGGGACAGAAGCGAAAGAGCCTTCATTATCAATGAATGTGATATTTGAATCTGTGCTGCTAACAACGACATTTGTTGTGCCTTGTGTTGCTTCTACGCCAACATTCTTGAATGTCATTGACATTGTTTGTTCCTCATTTACAGGAACGTTTGTAGGAGTATAGTTGAAAACTGTCATGTATGGGCCTTCGGCTGGGACGATTTCCACCTCACCGATGTATGTTACCTTATTATACCCCATCACAACGAGGGTAGCGGTACCAACTGTTGACAACGGCTCGAACTCGAGTTCCGCGTCACCATCTACGATGTCTGCTGAGGCGATAACCTCACCATTCAATGACAATGTCGCGACACCGAATGTTGCATCAGTTGACACTATAGCTGAAGTCATACCGAGCATCAATGCACCTGGGTTAACGCTGACTGTCATTTCTACTGGGTTGTCTGTCCTCATCATGACCGAAGGGTCGCCGAAGAAAATCCATGTGTTATGAGTGTCACCCGCATCGCTTGGGTGAGCGTCCAAAATCTTCATGTTACCGTTTTCTGCAAGTCCGCCGATGGTATGTCTGAAGTTTTCAGCATTGATATGTTCGCACATGATGTCAACCATCTCATCTTGGCCAGTCATAGGAGGAGTCCAAGGCTGTGAAATCCATGAGAACATACCGCCAAGAGCACCTGTTGGGACACCTGTTGAGTTATTTGTAGCGCGAAGCCATGCCTCACCGAAGCAAGTCACATCAAACTGTCCGTTATTACATGCAACTGAGATGATGAAAGGTAACTTATTATCATTTTCCAATGCGTTGACGTGTGTGTTGCTGTAGTTAGCGACTGCCCAGCTTGTTGGAGAACCGTGGTTGCAATAGTTAACGATGCTTACACCTGCGTTAAGGTCAGAGCTGATTGCCGCGGCTGATGTTCCTGCTCCCACACCGCTGTATTGCTGTGACACTTGCTCGTATGTATAACCGAGGAGGGTGTCGCGGATATAGTCGATATGCACATAGTCAGCCTCGCCACCGTTATGTCCGTTACCAGCTCCTTCGTTCGCACCGATACCCAGACCTTTATTGACCCATGTCAAACCGGCTTCCATATCTCTCTCATAATAAAGGACCTTTGCCACTTGTGTCTCGGCATCTGCTACAGACTCGCATGAGAAGCGGCCGACGAAAGCCTCTGTGTAATAGTCGGTACCATCAAGCATTGCGAACCAGTTGTCGGAGCGACCACCATTCATCGAGTGAGGTGTGAGGTGGGTGTAATCGCCCACAAGGAGGACAAATGCAAGGTTGTTATTTGTGTATTGGTCCATGATATAGTTCTTAATCTGAGTCTCGTTGTTACCACCTATCTCGCTCAATCTCACGAGTGTACATGGACGTCCCGAGATATTCTTCCAGTCAACGAGTGGCTGCATAGCGTCAGCGAACTGATCAGCAGAGATAACGACCATTGTTCCATTATCGACTGTGAAAGTGTATTTCTCGTTTGCCTCAGCAAAATTGATGAAGTGTCTCTGGTATGTGCTAACGAACTCGCTGCAAGATTTTATCTCATTGCTTCTGCGGACAAGCTTCTGGTTCTCACCCTTGTCGCTGACTTTTGTCATTGCGATAGTCATCTTTGTATAGACACGCAAAGTCTTTGTAACTGCGTTATAAGCGAATGGACGCACCATGATGTTTTGGCCACGGAAGTCTCTCAAGATATATGGAGCTTCAAGGTATGCCGGTGTTGAAGGATAGAATGCGTTCTGACCATACATCTCACCATATTTATATGGTACATCTTCAGGATTAATCTGACGGCTGAAGTTACCCTTTGAAGGAGCTATTTCAACATTCTCAATATCAACATAGCTTGACTTAACAACACTGACTGTCATCTCTGCGTTATCACCGATGATAGCTGGGATTGCTTCCATTGGGAGATCAGGAGCTCCTGCCTCTAACATACTGACCATTTTATCAACACTAACGACGAACTGCTTGCCATTTGGTGTATCAACACTATTGAAATAGAAACCGCCAATCTGTACGTCAACGACGATTTCATTCTCTGTTGAAGAGACCAATGTCTTCTTCATTCCGACAGGAGAATCACTACTGATTCCATGCCATTCTTGCGAAATGCCAATAAAAGATATGGCGAGTAGCAAGACCGTAATAAGTAAGGATTTTCTCATATTTTAATTTTTAATATTAAAGTTTATCAATTGGACTTGCAAAGATAAACAATTTTACGCATGGCTGTTAAAAAAAAATTGTTTTTTTCATTAACATATAAAAAAACAAAGGAGCAATGAAAACTCACCGCTCCTTTGTTAACTATTTGTTATTTATAGTTACTTTATAACAACTTTCTTCACCATAGTGTTTCCATCGGCGACAACCTTGAGGAAATATACACCCTCGAAGGCGTTAACGTCAATCTGAGCTGAACCGTTTACGACACCGCTCTTCACAACTTGGCCGATACTGTTGATGAGTTGGTATTCAACATTGGTTGCGTTTGATTCGATGTTGAGTACGTTGAACGCTGGGTTAGGATAGATAGCGAAACCTGTCTCGTTCTCACCAACTGAAGCAACGTTGACCTCCACCATCACTGAGACAGGGATAGATGTGCCACCGTCATATTTTGCAATGACATAATATGTGTAAATATCATCTGCAAGTTCTGAATCAACGAATGTTGTCTCTGTAACTTCATCGATTACGATTCCGTTACGTTTTACGATATAGCCGATTGGTTGTACGTCAGCCGGTTCTTCCCATGTAAGTGTAACTGTGTTATAGTCAACGGAGCCATTAAGGTTAACGACAGGATTGTAAGTTGCAGCACCGCCACCCATACCTATTACGTCAAACTCGCATTGTACGCCCACTACAGGAGTACCTGAGCTTTGGTAAATCAAAGTACCGTCCTGATATTTGATATTGAACGAGCACTCGCTGTCATAGCTACCGCCAACGAATGAGACAACAACATGTACACCTGTACCGATTTCTTTCTCGAATGTGGCTTGGTTACCTGAGCTGACAGTAAAGTTATCTGTTGGTGTTCCATCGCTGTAAGTGACAGTGAGTTTCGCACCATTCCAGCCATCACCGTATGAGTCGGAGAGATTGAATATCACAATGTTAGTATTCTTGAGTATGCCTTCACCAACAACTTCAATATCATTGTCGGCAGTAAGAGTAAATGTAACCGCCATCTGTTCTGTTGTCGGGCAAGACTCATCAACAGTAACATTGAAGACACATGAGCCAATACCAGAAGCCTCGATAGTGCCTACTTCTGTTGTTGTGCCTTCAAATGTGAGGTAGCTTGATTCTGTTGAGATTTCGCATACTGCGTTTGTTGCTCTGTAGTGACCTTTGTTCTCGAAGTTAGCTACTATTGTGTATGTTTGACCTGGCTCGAATGAACCATTCCATGAATAGTTAGCGAATTGGATGATTGGAGTGCCAACGGTGATGACAGCCTTACCTTCCCATACATCTGAGCCACATGTTGCTGTTACATTAAGAATGATCTTTGTGTTATCTGTGACACCAGGAGCCACCACGAATGAGAACTCATCGGTGAGAGTCACTGTCTCGTCTTGTGGGAGAGTCTCAAATGAGCCTTCACCATCGATAATTGTGAGGTTTTCATCAGCGCATGTGATTACCACATTTGTTGTTCCTGTTGTTGCGTCTGCACCTACGTTCTTGAATGTCATAGACATTGTCATTTCCTCATCTACAGGCACTGTACCAGGGATATAACTATCGACAGCGATGTATGGGCCTTCCAAAGCCACTGCAGGCACTGTTGTGACATAAGGCTGGCGCTGAGGATGTGTGACAACGATTTTCACATCGCCACCGCTTGTGACAGGAGATGTTAACGGCACATCGACCACACCTGACTCACCAACTTCTGCTACACCATAGATAACACCGTCTTTTGTAATACCGATATATGAGCCCGGGTCTGCTGTTATAGAATATGTATCGAGACCGATTGGGAATGTAGGAAGATGGTTTACGTTGTTTTCTGTTGGCACTACATGGTAAGGAGTGACAGATCCGTCACCTAAGACGTGGTATGACTCCCAGTAGTATCTGTCGTTGACACTGCCCTGATAACCGTTAGCGTGTGAATAAGCCACTGCGACGTTACCGATGAAAGGAACCGCGGAGATGCTGTTGAATCCGTCGCTGAACACCGCGTCATAAACACCGAATGATGTCTCTTCGTATGTTGGCATCTGGTAGAACACGTTTGTAGCGCCAACGCCGAAGTAGTAGTCCTCATACCAATATGAGCTTGGAGCTGAGCCGATGTATGCGAAAGCACCTTTTTTCTCAGCGCAAATCATAGCCTCGCCGAAGCATTTTCCTGAATAGCCCCAGTTAGCGGCAAGACAGCAGTTACCCATTGCCCAGAAATATTTATCTGTGTTTGTCAGTGTGTTAACATTGCTTACTGAGAAGCTTGGGTCTGCCCAACCTGTGTCGCTGCCGTGAGCGGTATAGTTTGCGAAGTTGACACCTGTGCTCAAGCTTGCGTATGGGTTGTTATAAGGCTGTTCATAGAACACATAAACGTTATCGAAGCCATGTTCTGCGTTATAATAATAGTTAACAGCGTATTCGATAGTAGGCTTGCCGTCTTTTGGATTCCATGTAGAGTCCCAGCCGGCGATGAGCAATGTGTTTCCGAGGTATGAAGGATCCGGCATTGTATATTGCTCATACATCAAAGACTTCTCAAGGACATTGTTCAACTCTTGCACTGTCTGGCATGTGAAACGGCTGTGGAACATATCGCCGAACACGTCGTCACCTGCCACCGCATAATAATAGAGGTCGGTAACTTTCTGTGACTGTGAGCCGATCTGGCTGCAAGGGACCTGTTGGTCGTCACCGAAGATGATAAGGAATGTAGGTGCCTGTCCGTTCTCAACGCCCTCGTTATATTTATTTGTACAGAAAGTCTTAATCTGTGACGCGCTTGTACCGATCTCATCTGTATAGTTGATGTCGAGATAGAAACCCTTCTCTGTCTTCCATGTCACCCATGGCTCCATCGCTTCTTCAAACATACGGTTGGCGACGACAAGGATTTTCACTGGTGTTGCCCAGAGGTCTGGGTGGTCGTCATAAACGTCGAGGATAGCCTTGTCGTTGTAGAGGGCCGAATAGACGGTCTTGAAATAAGGGCTGTATGTGTTGACAAGTGTCTTCTCTGTGAGAGCCATATCAGCATCTTCGAAGGAGACCTCAATCTCAATATCGTTATAAACACGGATAGTGTTTGCTGCTGCATTGTATCTCAATGGATTGACCTGCAATGCGCCAATCTGGATACCGCGCATCGTTCCCATCACTGTAACTTCAGCGACAGGGCGCTCGTCGTAACCTCTGACCGAGTATGCCTCTTCATTATAATAGAAAACTATATCTTCTTCTCTCTGGTCTTTTCTTACAGAAGGCTGCTGCGGATAGATTCTGTCGATACCAAACTCTGAAAGATTATACTCCTTCACTGTGTAGTTTTTGATTGTAACAACAGGTTTCGCACCGAAAGGAACTGCGATCATCTCACGTGTCACAGGAACCTGAGGCTCGCCAATATTACCTGCAGCGACAGAGTTCCCCATAGTGATTGTTGAGAAAACACCTCTCTCTGTAGTTACTTGTTTGCTCTCGATACTGTTGTATGAGAACGAAGCACAGAAGCCAGACATTGACACGTGCTGGGCTTTCTCAGTGCTTCTCACATTAGGATTAGGGTCAAGCTCAATACGACCCTGTGCAAATGACTGAAGGCCAAACATAATGACCAACAATGCCATAGCAAATTTCCTGAGATAATTTTTTTTCATTTGTAATAAGTTTAGTTAACAATTATTATTTTAAAATTAGGATATTTTTAACTCGTTGGTTGAATTAGACAATGCATACTTAACTTGTCCGATTGGCTGTGATTGAGAAGATCAAGATACCGCGACATAGTGAAGGCGTTCACCTTGGCTCCCACACTTGCGAAGAAGTTGCGCATACTGTTAAGTGCACTTAATGGATTTAACACTATTAAGATACTAATCCTTGATATGTACAACTTTTTCAGCATAAATACTTTACAAATTTAATTTTTCCAAGTGTATATATTTAATATACATGTATAACGGTTGACCTCAGACAGGTTGAATGCACAATCGTTACAACTCGCAAAGATACATATTTTTGAAGAAAAAAGTACATATTTTTTATTTTTTCTTCAAGATTGCATCGTATTGTTTTTTATTATTCAATATACTTATTGCCTTTTGGACCATTTTATCTTCTTCCAGCACCACCTGATAATATTTGTCTATTTCCCATACGTTTCGTGCTATCATAGCCTTTATCTGCATCTTTATCCAGTTTTCGGATCGAGCGTACTGTTCATCGTCCCACACCACGCCTTTTGCCTCCGCCACCGATTTGAAATCGAGCATAACGTCTTCATCTACAGCGAATTTTTTATTGAAATCGGAGAACTGTGGATATTGTTTGTGCAGAGTCTCTCTATTTGCGAGTGCGAAATCGATAGAGAAGTTGTTGAACACACCTTTTCTAATTAGGTCGAGATAAAGTTTTGTAGAGAACGATGTGTCGGCGGGCATAAAGATATCGGGCATGATTCCGCCGCCTCCATACACTGTCCGGCCGCTGTTAAGTGTGAAATACTTTAGCGAGTCGGGGAAATGTATGCTGTCGGCGTGATAATACTCGCCATGTTCCATACGTTTGGTCATCTCATTGAAATAGTCTTCAGAGCCTTTTTCGTAAGAGCGTTGTATGCAGCGGCCTGTAGGAGTGTGGTAGCGGGCGGTTGTGAGTCGTATTTGCGAGCCGTCGGGGAGGTTGAACGGGCGTTGTACGAGGCCTTTTCCGAAAGATCGGCGTCCGATTATCACGCCTCGGTCCCAGTCCTGAACGGCACCTGACACTATCTCGCTTGCCGAGGCACTGCCTTCATCAATGAGAATCACGAGGTTGCCATTGCGGAAGCTACCGTTTTTATCGGTATTATAAACCTGTTTCGGACTTTTTAACCCCTCGGTGAAGACAACGGTCTTGTCGCCTCCAAGGAACTCGTTGCTAAGCCCGATAGCCGTTTGAAGGTATCCGCCTGAGTTGCCGCGCAAGTCGAGTATCAGCGACTTCATACCTTGATTCCTAAGTGTTTCAAGAGCGTTCTCAAACTCCTCGGTAGAGTTCTGAGCAAAGCGGTTCAGTTTGATATAACCCACTTTTTTATCCACCATAAAATAAGCGTCGATGCTATTCAGAGGTATCTTATCCCTAACGACTTCAAACTCAAGGAGTTCATCAATGCCGGCACGTTTGATATGCAGGAGCACCTTAGTACCTTTCTCCCCACGAAGATGCTTTGTCACATATTCGTTATTGATTTTTTCTCCGAATGAGTTTTCTCCATCAATCTTAATGATTCTATCGCCCGACATTATTCCCACTTTCTCGGAAGGGCCGCCCGACACAGGCGACACCACAAGGATTGTGTCTCTAAGTATTTGGAAGGTCACTCCTATTCCGTCGAAACTGCCCACAAGTTGCTCGTTCGCCTTTTCGACATCTTTTGCGGAGATATAGGCCGAGTGCGGGTCAAGGGTTTTTAGCATCGAGATGATAGCCTCGTCAGTGAGAGCCGGCATGTCAGTGGAGTCAACATAAAAATTATCAATAAGGTACATTGTCATCGCCATCTTCTGCGTGGTTGCTGCCGAGTTAGAGTTCTTTATGTTCTGGGCAAGGCTGACATGACAGGCAAACAATAAAATAATAAAACTTAATTTCTTCATTTTCAATATATTATTTTAAAAACTATGATCTGATAATATCGAATGTGTTATCATCATTTATTTTAATAATTGTAGATGCTTTGGGTTTGACAATCACGTCATGGTAAAGGCTTATGACGTAATCGACGGCGTTTTTCATTTCTTCTGATATCTCGATAAAATTAGCTGGTGACGGCTCTCCGCTGAGGTTTGCCGATGTTGATGTGATAGGGCGTCCGAGTTTTCTAATCACCGCCTTGCAGAACTCGTTTGTGGTAACACGAATGCATACGCTGCCATCAGATGACACGTTTTTCGCCAAGTCCTTCGATTCTTTATATATGATACTCAAAGGGTTTTTTGCCGCTTTTATTAAATCGGCGGTTATTGGCGACGGAGCAACGACATAGTCGCTGAGCCTTTCAATAGAGTCAACAAGCACAATGAGCCCCTTTCCTGCCGGACGGTTCTTCACCTTATATATTTTATCTATAGCCTTTGCGTTTGTGGCATCGCAACCAATTCCCCAGATTGTATCGGTAGGATAAATGATGACTTTCCCTTCACGCAGCAATTTCACACAAAGTTCAACTTCTTGTTCAAAAGTATTCATAATCTATTTATTAGTTCATTAATATCAATATTATAGGCACAATTGAAATGGCCTTTCGGGCATTTCCTATAGCCATGAAGTCCGCAGGGGCGGCACTCCATTCCCTGCCTTTCCTCCACCACAAGCGAGTCGTCGGAGAGAGGTCCGAAGCCGAAATCGGGAACTGTTGAGCAGAACACCGCCGTCACAGGGGCATTTTGCGAAGAAGCGAGATGCATTGGAGAAGAGTCGTTGACAAAATTCATTGCGGCGTCACGCATCAATGCCGCCGACTCCAACAAAGAAAGCTGTCCGGCAAGGCTCACGACGTCTTTTCCTCCTAAGCCGGAGACTATCTCTCGACACACATCCTTATCTGCGCCGCCACCAAGAAGATACACACGCAAGCCATCGGGCGTATTAGAAAGCAGCCCGACCCATCTTTCAACAGGAAACTGCTTCGTAGCCCATAGCGAACAAGGTGCCACACAGATATATCTCTTTGACTTATATTCCATTACCTTAGCAAAATCGGAGCTGTCAGGATAAAGGCGAGGCTTTGCGGGCTTGTCATCAGTAATATGCTCGATCAATTTGTTATTCCTGTCAACCTCATGCACGCCCCTTACTCCCAGCACATGCCTAACCCTATGGGTGAAAAACATGCTCAACGGATTCTTGTCAAATCCAGCCGTCTCCCTCGCGCCACCTAAGACCGTCAGCATCCCCGTCGCAAAATGCCTCTGAATATCAACAATAAGGTCATATCTCTCCGCTCGCACCTCTTTTATCAGCAAAAACAAATTGCGATACTTCCCACCTTTCTTGTCCCACGTCAGCACCTTACCGACAAAACTATGATTAGCAAATAGACCCTCATAACCTTTTTTTATCAGTATATCTATTTGACTATCAGAGTAATACAAATGCAATTTCTCCATAACGGCAGTTGCAAGTATGACATCTCCAATAGATGCTGTCTGTATCACTAAAAACTTTTTCTTCATAGCCATATCAAATTACAAAAGTACTAAAATATTAGGAAATTATTCCTATCTTTGCACAAAATTTATAAACAGGTTATTCAGAAAGATGTATTCGCGCTCTCTTATTCAAACCTTAAAATATTTTAAGACTTTGGCTTCGATTGCACAAATTCAGATTTTATGTGGTCAGTATTAATTGCATTGTCGGTCGGTATCGTTTACGCCTCTTTGTTGTATCTTTTCAACAAAAAGCAGGCTCTCGCACCGCTGCTTTTCGCAATCAGAGCCATTGCCGCAGGCTTGATAACGATTCTTTTGATAAACCCGGTAATAAAGAACAGGACAAAAAAGATAGAACAACCCATCATCATTTTTGCGCAAGACATCTCATCTTCGATAAGTATGACGAAGGACTCTCTTTTCTATAAAGAGAGATTCCCACGGATCCTCGACTCCATCACAGGAGCTTTAGGCCGGAAATATAATGTAGAAAGATATTATTTTGGAGACAAACTGTATGATTACCAAGAGCCTAACTGTGTAGATTATACCGACATCAACAGTGCGCTGTCTTCTTTGAGGCGAATGTATTACAAACAAAATGTCGGCGCTGTCGTTTTGCTCTCCGACGGCATTGTGAACCATGGGGCCTCACCCGAACTAATCATCGACGACTATCCTTTCCCAATTTACGCTGTTACTGTAGGCGACACCGTAAATCACCCCGACATCATCATCAAGGATTTAAGATTCAATAAGATTGCAAATGCAGGAATGTCGTTACCTATACGGCTGACGCTCAATGCTATAAATGCGAAAAACGCTGTAATGGACATTGTTGTGAAAATAGATGGAGAAAAAGCCTGCACTAACGAAATCACAGCGACAAGCAACCGTTTTTCAAAGACTTTGGACTTCAATATTGAAGCCGGAGACGAAGGTACAAGGCAGATCGACATTGAGGTTACCGAAAAGACAGGCATTAACGAAAGCAACCTTGAAAACAACAAGAAACGGATTTTCATAGAAGTTGTTGACAATAAAAGCAAGGTGTTATGCGTCGCGAAAGCTCCTCACCCCGATATAGCAGCGATAAAGTCGGCTCTCGGAGACCATTATGAATTCGAGACGGTTTTCGGAAGTGAGGACCTCCCCTATTTAAATGATTTCGACATCATAATCACTCATGATATTAATGTAACCACCTCATTGCCAACGTTAAACATCATTGGGAACAGATACGATTTCGATAAACTAAACAATTCGCAGAAAAACTTTAAGGTTGATAGAGGCGCGGCAAACACAATGCTTGACGTAAAAGCAAGAATCAACAACGGATTCGGTCTTTTTACCATCAACTCCGAAATAAAAGACGATATTTCATCGTATCCGCCTTTATCGTTACCGCATATCGAATTTGCCTCCATTGGTCAGCTTGACAATCTTATCATGATGAACATCATGGATATAGAGACCCCGAACCCCATTCTCTGCTTTGTCACCGATGAAGATGGGAGAAAATCAGCATATCTTTTTGGCACAGGTTGTTGGAGATGGAAACTTTACGAGTACTGCCGTCACAAGAACAACGACGGGTTCAACGAGCTGTTTGGAAAGACGATAAAATATCTTCTTACTGAAAAAGACAAAGAGTTAACGTTGATTTACAAGGAGCAATATTCAAACACCGAGAAAATAACGTTCAATGCCGAGCTTTTGAATCCGGGAAGGGAACTGATAAACGAGCCGGAGTTACACCTCACAATAACAAACAAGGGCAGCAAAGAGAAATACGAATACGATTTCTCAAGAACAGGGAACCGTTATACAATAAATATCGGATTACTGCCAGAAGGTATTTACGAGATTGCGGCGCACACCGTCTTTGGCGGAATAGAGTATCATGCCGGAGGAGTTTTCAATGTCGTATCGGTAGGCGTTGAAGCACAAAACCTTACAGCCGATATAAACAAGATGAGAATGCTTTCGGAGAAAACCGGAGGAAAACATTTTTACATAGACGACATCAATGGTTTGACCGATGAGCTTGGCAAAGACGAGAGGATAACATCTATATCAAGGGAAGAGACAAGATATGACGACACTATAAGTTTGAAACTGTTGTTTATCATCATCTTAGTTCTCATCTCCACCGAATGGCTGTTAAGAAAAATATTTGGAACATATTAAACGAAAAAAATAACAAGACCAACATGAAAGTAGCAAACAACACTGTAGTCACATTGACTTACACACTACACAACGACACCAAAGAAGGAGCAATTATCGACATGGCCACCAAAGAGAAACCGTTAACAGGCATTTTCGGCCACGGAATGTTTCTTCCAAAATTTGAGGAATGTCTGCAAGGATTAGAGCCGGGCGACACATTCGGATTCCACCTCACTCCCGCCGAGGGTTATGGGGAACGTAACGAAGAGATGGTATATACCGTGAAGAAAGATATGTTCCTTGACGAGAATGGCAAACTGAGTGAGTATTGTAAAATAGGAGCAAGATTACAATTCAACGTCGGCGAAGGCCAGATTATGCCCGGAACGATAAAGAAAATCAGCGTAGAGCTTGTTGAGATAGACTTCAACCATGACCTCGCCGGAGTGCCTCTGTTTTTCGAAGGAGAGATATTGGAAGTGCGCGAGTTACGCGAAGAGGACATGGGCGGCGGTTGCCATCACTGCCACAAAGAAGGCGGTTGCGAAGGCGGCGGCTGTCATAACGACGAAGGATGCGGAAATTGCAGATAATTAAAAAAGAAGAGTCCCTGAAATGAAGTGACCCCCGAAAGCTAAGCTTTCGGGGGTCACTTCATTTTTTAACAATTAAATTCAAAATATGTTTAGAATGTGTAATAGAAACCAACCTCAATTGCGGTAGGCATATTTACTCCAAGACCGAAATCATTATATTTATTAACTGTCGTAAATGTCTCATTACCATAAATTTCTTCACTTGTCACCTTTGTCATAGAATAGCCAACACTCAAAAGATTTAAACGAGTATTGATAGAAATGTGGTCATTGAGATAATATGCTATACCGGGAATTACACCAACACCGAAGTCAAACTCCTTATCCCCAACATTCTCCACTGTTGTCGAGTCACCCTCAACAATATTCTTTGGTTTTGAACCACCAAATCCGACTCTAAAATCTGCATAAAGCCTTATATCTTTGAAATCAGCGAAGAAATAACGTAACCATGGAGCCACAATCCAACTTGTCTCCTTTTCCTTAACAGTATAGGTAACATCCATAACATCCTCGCTATACTTCATGTTATCAAAAGCCAAACCAAATCCAAGACCTGCTGCCAAATTATCTGTTAACATGTAACCAACAACAGGAGTAATAGAAAAAGTAAAATATTTTGGCATATTTACAGTTACATCTATACTTGATGTTGATGATGTTGTTGTAGTGAATCCTGTTGCTCCGCTAAAACCAAGACTACCACCTACATACAATTGTGCTTGGCAGAAAAATGTTGCTGCCACAAATGCTAAAGTAATAAATAGTTTCTTCATATTATAAAAATTTCTTACCGCCTACTCTTTTCGAGATTTTCGGCTTTCTCTCATAATTAACTTTGCAAAAGTAATAAAAAACTTATCAGCCTATTTAAATTTTTAACATTTTTAACCAAAACACATCATTATTCGACTAAAAGACCATTTTTAGCACTATTTAAACACATAGACAAGACCCGCCGACACAACCGTTGAATTATTAATACCAAATCCAAACTGATTCTCAAAAGTCTTGAAATCACCTTTCTCTACAGTATGATAGTAACCCAAGGTAAGGAAATTGAATTTAGAAAAAATAATCAGCCTGTCGGTCAGTCCATAGGACAGCGCAGGTCTAAGTTCAATGCCATAAACGTTCTTTTCAAACTCCGTAACACCTTCGTTCAAGTTTTTTGAACTCTCAAACGACAGTCTGAAAACCATATCGGTATAGAACGAAATATCGTGGAACTTACAAATCACATAACGGACGAAAGGTGAAAACCTCAGACTCTGGATTCTGGTTTCCTTCTTTGCAATCTCTCCGCCAAAATCAACATCTTCCAATTGGTTATCAATACCATAGCCCATTGAATAGGCTAAACCCACCTTACCAAAGATATAACCGAAGGCAGGATTAATCCCAAACGACTGCCTTTTGACACCCAATTGCATTCCCTCTGCCCCCTTATTATAATAGCCGAAAGAGATATCACCGGATACAAACCACTGCGCACTACAGCAAAATGACAACGCAATAAAAACTAATGATAAAAATAACCTTTTCATATAAAACAAATATTATTTTCTTCTCGACGAGGATGTTCCTGACGAGCTGCTGGAACGCACCGTACTTCCCGAACTTGAACTCGTGCCGCTGCTTGAACCCGTACTGCTGCTCGGTCGGACGCTGCCGCTGCTTGAACTCGTGCCGCTGCTCGGTCGGACGCTGCCGCTGCTTGAACTCGTGCCGCTGCTCGGCCGGACGCTGCCGCTGCTTGAACTCGTGCCGCTGCTCGGTCGGACGCTGCCGCTGCTTGAACCCGTGCCGCTGCTCGGCCGGACGCTGCCGCTGCTTGA
>JBJEGZ010000037.1:94146-117172 GCA_051875555.1 Candidatus Limimorpha sp.
CTGCCGCTGCTTGAGCCCGTGCCGCTGCTCGGCCGGACGCTGCCGCTGCTTGAACTCGTACTGCTGCTCGGCCGGACGCTGCCGCTTGAACTTTGGCTTTGCGTATTCTGTCTGTTAACGACGCCTTGACTTCCGTTGTTCCCATTCCTTGGTGTCACAGCTGAAGGGCGTGGTGTCGCTACCGGACGGCGGTTGTTTCCCGATGAAACATTAGGGGCATTAGTCCTGTTATTCATAGAGTTAGCTACTGAAGGCACTCGAGGTGGGTTAGAGACGTGAAGTCCGCCATTGCCATTGCCATTACCGCCCGGAGGCGTTGGAGTAGGATTAGGGTTTTGCGGATTAACGACGATGATTGGAGCCGGAACATAATAGTGAGGCATATAATAAGGGTTATAGCCGTAAGCGTATGCCCAGCCCACGGGAGGTGTTGTATAATAATATCCGTAAATATAGGGGCGATGCAGACGCACGTCGAAATCGTAAAAGGTGACGATGTCAGGTTCGCAATTCACAATATACATCTCGGTATGAGGCGCATTCACATGAAGCGACAATGTGTTGAACTGCTCATACATCGTAAGTGGATACCATTGGTTATCAAACTCATACACAGGCATTACGGTATAAGTAGAGTCATAATAAACTTGATTTAGGTCAATCTCAAGTTTAATTCTCTTTATTTTTCCTGGCTTGACAGTGATACGTTTTTTTGCATAATAATGGTCGATATCAGGTTCAAGAAGGATAAGGAAATCACCTTTATAAGTTTCGCTTCCGATGTTTTTCACGTCAAAATAAAGTTTGACGTAGTCATAATCATTAGCGTAAAAAAACTCCATTTTCGGTTGTGACACCATAAGAAGTTCCGGCTCATAATATTCGTTTTCAACCTTCAATACTTGAGCGTTAAGCGAGCCGAGATAGAGCGAGCATAGAAGGAGCAGCAAGCACTTTAAGTTTTTCATAATAATTCCTTTCTTTAAAAATTCACGATAGACGTGATATTATTTTCTGCAAAAGTAATACATTTTTTCATTTTTCGCAAGGGCAATACACCACTGCGGTTCTTGCCACATTATAAATAAGCATAGACACTTTGTCATCAACTTTTTCTGAGGGGAAGACTGTGTTTGCGTCAACATTGTCAAAACCGCCGAATCGTTTTTCGTCTGTAGAGAATACGATGCGGTAATCTCCTGTTTTCTTGACACTTATGCGATAATCCGGAATAGATTTCTGTCCCCAGTTAAAGACGAAAACGAGGTTATTTCTCTCAAAGACAACAGTTTTATTCTCTTCATCTGCGCAAAGGAGCCAAGCCGGTTGAGATGTCATCACCTTATAATTTTTCACGAAAGATATCATAGCCTTATCGAAATCGTTAAGCCAATGGTATTTAAGGTAAGGGGTGTCGGCGAGTGACCATTGGCGGCGGGCGTACTTATAGCTCCAACCGTTATCATGCCGAGGGAAATCTATCCATTCCGGGTGGCCGAACTCGTTACCCATGAAATTAAGCCAGCTCTCGCCACCGAGGGAGATAGTAAAAAGGCGGATCATCTTATGGAGGGCTATTCCTCTGTCAACGATATAGTTAGGAGTATCTACCGACATTGAGGAATACATCTCTTTATCCATCAGGCGGAAGGCTATTGTCTTATCGCCCACGAGGGCTTGGTCGTGCGACTCTGCGTAAGCGACAGTTTTCACATCATTGAGTCTGTTATTCATTGTGAAGAAGAACTCATGCATATTCCATTGCTCGTCTGATTGGTCTTTGAGCACTTTGATCCAGAAATCCGGAAGTCCCATGCCGAGTCTATAGTCAAAGCCGAGTCCACCGTCAGTGACGGAGGCGCATATTCCGGGCATACCGCTAACGTCCTCGGCTATAGAGATATTATCAGTATTAATGGAATGTATCAAGGTATTTGCGAGTTGCAGATATGTGACTGCGTCATTATCAATATTATTATCAAAATAGTTCCATGGGTTGTTAAATTGCATTCCGATGCCGTGATTTTTATAAATCATAGAAGTGACTCCGTCGAAGCGGAAGCCATCAAAATGAAATTCCTTCAGCCAATATTTGACATTTGAGAGAAGCAATTGTAAGGTCTCAACCTTCCCATAATTAAAAAGGCGGGAGTCCCATTGTGGGTGAATGCCTTCTTTTCCTGTCTTAAGATATTGGCTGTCAGTGCCGTCGAACATATTTATTCCTTCTCTAACATTTTTCACCGTATGAGAGTGCACTAAATCCATGATGACGGCAATACCCATCTCGTGAGCGGAATCCACAAGCATTTTCAAGTCGTCAGGGGTGCCGAAGCGTGAGCTTGGGGCGAAGAAGTTTGACACATGGTAGCCGAAAGAGCCATAATAGGGGTGTTCGGCTACAGCCATGATTTGCAATGCGTTATAACCACCTTTCTTTACACGTGGCAGCACATTTTCAACAAACTCCGAAAAAGTGCCGACACCTTCTTTTTCCTGTCCCATTCCAACATGAGCCTCATAAATCAGCAAAGGCTCGTCTTGAGGGATATGTGCGTGGTGTTTGAAGACGTATTTTTTCTCCGGCCACCATAGTTGTGCTGTAAAATCCTTGCTATCCTCATCTTGTACAACGCGATTTGCATAAACCGGGATGCGCTCTTGTTCACCGATGCTCGACTGCACCAGCACTTTGAACAGGCTGCCATGCACGAGTTTTCCCTTATACTGCGAGTCAGGGAGGAAGACAGACCATATTCCATTGCCGTCATTTTCAAGAGGGGTTGCGTACCGGTCCCAACCATTAAAGTCGCCGAACAGCGATAAATAATGTGCGCCAGGAGCCCATTCCCTATACCACCAACCTTTTCTGACACTATCATAATTAAGGCCAAAGAACTCGTATGCTGAGGCAAAAGCTGATAGACCGCCATACCGTCTCTCTATCATCTCAAGCCGCGACACATAGCGTTCATAACGTTTTTGAACCTCTTCTGCAACAGGCAGCAGCCATTGGTCTTTCTCTACAATCTTCATCATGAGCTAACAATCTATAATTCAATAACTTTATATTCTCCCGGATTTATTACGACATGGTATTCATCTTCACAGCCACCCAACAGTCTCACCGCATCTTCCGGTATTGTGACCCTAACATCTTTAACATCATTAAGGTTGAAGTTGATTACAATCAGCAACCTCTCTTTTTGAGTGTAACGTAAGAATGCATAAACATATTGCGGGTCGAAGTCAGAATACCAAGGGTTGGCCCACATCAGGTCATAAAACGAGCCGTTACTTATTGCCTCATGTTTCTCCTTAAAATTAAGCAAATCCTTGTAGAACCCATATATTTTCTTGCTTGCCCCTTTATTCTCCGGCTGCATGGATGGCATCATCACATAATCGAAAATAGATGTCCTGCCGTCATCGCCGCTATATCCTGAAGAGCCCTCAGCCTTCTCACCATATTCCTGCCCGTTATAAATCATCAGCGGCCCACGGTTCATCAGTGCAGCGAGCGCCATGTAAGGAAAGGCATTTCCCGCATCGCCCATGAAAAACCTTGACGCGACCCTCACCTCATCATGATTCTCCATAAATCGCAACATCTTATCATCTAAACCATCGAGCGACTTCCAAATATCTGTTATCGACTCAACGCTTTTACCATATTTGAAAATAGATTCAAGTGTGTTGTAAAATCCGACTTTATCATAAAGGAAATCAAAACCTGCATCGATGAACGGCCTATACATATCGGGCTGATAAATCTCCGCAATCATAGTGACGCTATAGTTTTTCCTCAACTCGGATATTGTCCATCTCCAAAACTCCACCGGCACCATCTCAGCCATATCGACACGGAATCCGTCAACGTTTTTAGAGCACCAGAACCGCAAGACATTCAACATCTTACGCCAAGTATCAGGTATTCTCTCAAAATATTTTCTTCCATCACGGTAGTCAAGGCCGTAATTGAGTTTCACAGTGTCGTACCAATCATTGATATTTGGTTTAGCAGAGAAGACGTTATTGCCCGAGGCTTTCGCCGGCGACTCATGGTATTCAACGTTTTCATCAGAGACAGGTAGCGAGAGTTCCTCTCCGGGCAGATAATAGAAATTGTTGTCTGGGGAGAAAGCGGTATCGGTGATGTCATTTTCACCAAAATCGGCTTCCCCATCAGGCTTGCACCTTGATTTATACTCTCGTGCGAGATGATTTGGCACAAAATCGATTATGACTTTCAAGCCCGCAGAGTGAAGTCGCGACACAGCGTTTTCAAACTCCGACATCCTATTTTCCTTATCCTCGGCTATATCCGGGTCGATGTCATAATAGTCGGTAACAGCATATGGAGAGCCGGCAAGTCCTTTGGTAACCAACGGATTAGTATCTTTATAGTTAGAATGCCGTAAAACGCCGGTCAACCACACATGAGTGACACCCAATTCAAGGAGCCGTTTTATCTCCATATCGTTAATATCGTCAAGGGTGCCACATTTCTTTTTTTCAGATGCGCCGAAGACACGTATAAAAAGCTGATAAACAATCATTATTCGAAAACAATCTAATATCGTTGCAAATTTAATAAAAACTTTTATCACATAAAATTGTTTAGATAAAAAAACACATTTGATGAAAAAAGCGATTAACCAAAAGGAGAATGGAATGACAGAATACGCAAGCGAGGCATTTGATGGATTCATCATCATCAAGCCTGGATTTTTAAGTTACAGGGACGAGTTATATAAAGAGTTGGCAAATAGGCGTTTCCAGATTATCACTACTTTAGAGAAGACGTTGACGCGGGAGGAGTCGGAGGCTATTTACGAGGTACATAGGGGCAAGGTTTTTTTTGATGAGCTTGTACGGTATATGAGTAGCGGTGAGAGCATTGGGGTCACAATAAAATCGCCATACGAGGAGCATGGCGCAGCCGTTATCGCTGTCGATGAAATCAAGAAACAGTTCCGGCGGCACAGTATTGATTTGACACGCAATGTGTTACACAGTTCGGACAGTTATGAGAACGTGTTAAGAGAGTCGGCTATATATTTTGGACAAGAGACAGCATAAAGGCGTATTCGAGAGCCACCTCATGGAAAGGTTCGAAGCGGCCGGAAGCGCCTCCGTGTCCAAATTCCATATTCACTTTGAAAATCAGCGGGTTGTCGTCCGTCTTTAATTCTCTAAGTTTAGCCACCCATTTAGCCGGTTCCCAATATTGCACTTGGCTATCGTGAAGTCCTGTGGTGACGAGCATTGCGGGATAGTCTTTTCTTTCGACGTTATCGTAAGGGGAATATGACAGCATATAGTCGTAATATTCCTTTTCATTAGGGTTTCCCCATTCGTCGTACTCGCCTGTCGTCAGAGGGATAGACTCATCGAGCATAGTAGTAACCACATCAACGAATGGCACTTGGGCGATGATGCCTTTGAAAAGTTCGGGTGCGATGTTCGCCACCGCGCCTACAAGGAGTCCGCCTGCGCTACCGCCCATGGCGAACATCTTGTTTGAATTTGTAAACCCTTGGTCAACGAGGAATTTTGCGCAGGCGATAAAATCGTAGAAGGTATTTTTCTTTTTAAGGAGTTTGCCGTCCTCATACCATTGTCTGCCCATCTCCTCGCCGCCTCTGACATGAGCTATAGCCCATACGAAGCCCCTGTTAAGCATGCTGAGGCGTGCTGTTGAGAAATAGGCGTCGAGGCTGTTGCCGTAGGAGCCATAGCCATAAAGCACGAGAGGGTTATCGCCATTTTTCTCCAGACCTTTTTTATATACCAACGATACCGGTATCTCGACGCCGTCATCTGCTGTAGCGAAGATACGTTCAGTGATATAGTCGGAAGGCTCGTATCCGCCAACGATCTCTTGGCGTTTAAGTATTTCGGCTTTTTTCTCCCTCATATCATATTGATAAACGGTATGAGGGGTTGTCATAGAGTTGTATGAGTATCTGAGCAGATGTGTGTTAAACTCAGGGTTTGAGGAGACGCAAACGGTATAGGCGGGTTCACCGAAGTCGATATAATAGTCTTCGTCGCGGTTCCAGCTCATTACTCTAATGTTTACAAGACCTTTGGAGCGTTCCTCTATGACGATAAAGTCAGCGAAAAGGTCGAAATCCTCTATCAAGACATCGTTTCGGCATGGCAGCACTTCTTCCCAGTACTCCATTTCCGTCGCAGAGACGGGAGTACGCATAATCTTATAATTCATTGCGCCGTCAGCGTTAGTCTGAATATAGAAGAAGTCACCGTAATGTCCTACACCATAAAGCATATCGGGAAGGCGTCTCTGGAAAACCTTGAAGGAGCCGTAAGGGTTGTCGGCATCAAGGATCCGGCATTCTGACGACATTGTGCTTTCCGAGATTATCATGAGATACTTATCCGACTTTGTCTTTGAGACGAAGACACTAAAAGTGGTGTCCGATTCATAATACACCTCCACATCGTCTTCCGGGTTTGTGCCAAGTTTATGACGCATTATCCTGCAAGAACGCAGCGACTCGTCTTTCATGCTATAAAAAACGGTACTGCTATCGTTAGCCCAGACCATGTTGCCTGTAGTATTCTGTATATCCTCCTCAAACATCTTTCCCGAAGCAATATCTTTAATGAAAATATGATATTGCCGGCGGCTCACAGTATCAATGCTATAAGCGATAAGCCTGTTATCCGGGCTGATACTATAGCCGCCCACATCGAAGAAAGAGTATCCGCGCGACATCTCATAGCCATCGAGAAGCACCTCTTCTTCGCCTAAGCCTTCAGGAAGGATTTTTTTCCTGCAATAGATCGGATATTCCATTTCCCTTTCAAATCTCGAGTAGTACGAATATCCGTTTTTATTGACGGGCACCGACATATCCTCTTGCTTTATCCTGCCCACAATCTCTTCAAACAATTGGTTCTGAAGGTTCTCAGTAGGACGCATCATCTCATCGGCGTAAGCGTTCTCAGCCTTAAGGTATTCTATAACCTTAGGATTCTCTCGCTCGCTCAGCCAATAATAATTATCTATACGAGTACAGCCGTTAACAGTAATACCATGTGGTATTTTCTCTAAATAAGGTTTCTCCATAAACGATTAGAAAGATAGAGTAAGACCGATGCAGGGCATCAGAGGCAGCTGATATATGCTTTCGTTTGTCAGCAGGTCAACATAGAAGATGTTTTTCCTATTATATACGTTTGTGATGCTGAAGTCAGCTTCAAGGACAGAGTGGTCACCTAAATTGAACTTACGTTTCACATCAATATCAAGTCGGTGATACACAGGGAGTTCACATTGGTTAAGATCATCATATATGAGACCAATGTCACCATTTTCACCCACAAAGATATCGCTGATATTCTCAAACTGATAATGTTCATATAGTCCGCTGAGTTGTGTGAAAGGGAATCCGGAGCCGAGGTTCCACCTACAGCTAAACTCCCATTGTTTCCTTGAACCTCCGACATAGGAAAGAATCATGTTGATATTATGTCGGCGGTCGTAGTGGGTACGATAGTTAATGAGTTCATTATCAACGTTTTCATAGTTTTTATTAACATAGCCCAATGAGTAGGCGAGCCAAGCGTAGAACCTCATATACTCGTATTTCATCGAGACATCGACGCCGTAGGCCTTACCATTCTCAATCATGAAATCTCTCCATAATATTTCCGGCACGTCAGCAGGGTGGTTGTTATCGGCGTAAAGCTGGTTTCGGTTCATGTTTGTAAGTTGCACGAAGTCTTTCAGATAGGCTTCCACATTAAGCACGAGGTTATTTGACAAGTCGAACTCTGTGCCGATGATATAGTGGTAAGCTTTCTGGAGTTTCGAGTCAACAGTATTTCCATTAAACTTCTTAGGGAAGTTCGATTGTCCCGACAGGAAGCCATAGAAGAGGTTGACGACATCTCTATCGCTATTTGCGGCGATAAGGTTTTGGGTATAGACACCGGCGGCGCCTTTGACGCGGAACCAGTCGGTAACATTATATTTCAAGGCTATACGGGGTTCGGGGGAGACCTCCGACAGAGAGGCATAGATCTGCACACGCATACTCGGCTCTATAATAAGGTCTCGGATCTGCCATTTATATTTCAAGAAAACACCAAGTTCGGTAGTGTTTTCCGTTTGATTAATATGGATGCCGTTCGACTTATAATAATCGAACACGGTGTTGAAGCCCATCATCTCAATACCGTATTTAAGAGTGTTTTTCCCGAGGAAGTAGGAGAATGTGAATCCGGCATTAAAGCCATCGATAGAGCTTGACCTTCCGGGGTTGTTGGCTTCTGACAGTTTGGCGTTGTAGTTTGAGTAGGCGATATTTCCTTCGATGAGCACCGGCGATTTACCGGGTATGATGACGAAGTTAGCTCCGCCTCCATACGAAATCCAGCTAAAGTCGGATATTGCCTTATAATTATTCACTTGGTCATTAAAGTTAAAGCCGAAGAAGTTCACCTTGCTTCCGTTAGATGTGTTGAGAGAAATCTTTCCATAGACATCTTGGAAGTTATAAGGCAGAGACTCATCCAACAGAGGGGCATAAACGGTAGTACTTGTCTGTTCGAGATAAGAGTTCTTTGCTGACAAGACGAAAGTCACCGACATATCATCATCATCCTTAGCTTTTTTCAGAGGTCCCTCAAGCAGCACTTTCGATCCGAATGTAGTGCCGCCAATCTTTCCTGACAAGCGTTTTTTGTTACCGTCGCGGATTGTGATATCCATCACGGAGGATATTCTGCCGCCGTACTCAGCGCCGAAGCCGCCAGTGTAAATCTCCGCATTTCTAACTATATCAGTATCGAATACAGAGAACAGACCGATGCTATGGAAGGGGTTATATACAATCATTCCGTCGAGGAGGACCTTGTTCTGTATAGGAGAGCCGCCACGGATATACAGCTGCCCGCCTTGGTCGCCAGTGAATACTACACCGGGAACGACTTGTAAATATTGCGCCAAATCAGCCTGTCCACCGATAGATGGCAGCTTGTTAATTGTTTTAGGAGTGATGTTGATGACAGATGTCTTCGTCTCAGTACGCGCCTCAACCTTATCAGCCGTAACATTCACAGCCTCAAGCTTTATCGAAGCCTCCTCAAGATAATATTTCTTATTGATAATCTCATTACCTTTTAAAGATATTCTTTCAGATATTGTGTCATAACCCATCATTGTAACCAGAAGGGTGTAACTCCCGTCCGGAATCCTTGTGATATTAAAATACCCGTTAATGTCCGTCGTTGAACCAAGCGTTGTACCTTTAAAATAAACGTTAGCGAACATCATTGGCTCGCCAGTGGTTTTCTCATATACGAAACCTTTCATTGAGTTATCGTTCTGAGCGAACATTACACCACTGATTATCATCAAAATATTTAAGAATAGAAGTCTTAGCAATACGTTTTTTTTCAGCATAATAAGGAAGTTTTATTTTTCAACAACATTTAAAAACGTGCAAAGATAATAAATTATCGTCAATGCGTTTCCTTTTTATAAAATAAATAACGTATTGGACGAGACACCAAGTTATGATATAAGTAGTTGAACAGCGTGTCGTCGGCGGCTAATGGCTTGAGAATGGGTTTATGGCAAATACCGGCAGTTTCCGTCCATCAACGAGTGCGCATTCCCAAGCCGGTTCATCACCGGCATGCGGTTCCGAGCGACAAGGGGCATCTTGACTTCCTCACTATGTAATTGCCGTAAACGTCTTTGATGATGAGATAAACGCCGTTTTTCGCTGCTGCAGGTCAAGTCCGTTAATATTGACTGCCGCGGCGGACTTCCTAAAGACATGTATTCAGTTTTGGAACAAAAAAAGCCGTTGAAACGGCTTTCATTGGTTATCTCGCGTTGCTTGCCTGCCTAATCAGTTCAATTTCCTTATCGGATAGTTTGTCAGGGAGAGACAATTGCACTTTTAGGAGCAGTGCGCCAGAGCCTTCTTTGCCAAAATGAGGCATTCCGAGGCCTTTCAGGCGAAGCACGCTGTTGTTTTGTGTCTCAGGCTTGATAGGGACGCTCACGACACCTTTCATTGTATCGACTTCAACCTTGCCTCCAAGGACGGCTGTATAGATATCGACGTTCAAGTCTCTTATCAGATCGTCGTCATCACGTCTAAAGACGGGGTCGTTAGCGATAGAGATATTCATCAGAAGGTCTCCGTTCTCTCCGCCGTTAGTCCCGGGGCTGCCTTTACCTTTTATACGCAAGGTCTGGCCATCTTTCACTCCCGGTTTGATACTGACTTTGATGGTGCTGTTGCCGATATTAATCATACGTGAGGAGCCATAGTAAGCCTCACGCAGAGTAAGGTCTATCGATGCGCTGAGGTCCTGTCCTCTTTTGGGGCGGGAGCGGAACCGAGAGTTGCCGCCGAAGCCTCCCAAGTCATCGAAGCTAAAGCCTCCACCCGACTGTCCGCCGAAGAACATATCGAAGAAATCGGAGAACCCGGTGCCGCTGAAGCCACCGCCAAAGCCAGTGCCGCCAGAACCGAAGCCCGCATTCTCATATTGTTTCCAATTAGCTCCTAACTCATCATATTTCTTCCGAGAGTCCTCGTTACCAAGCACTTGGTAAGCCTCTGACACCTCTTTGAATTTCTCTTCTGCCGCCTTGTCGTCGGGATTTTTATCCGGATGATATTTCAGTGCCAACTTACGATAAGCCTTCTTTATCTCATCTTGTTTGGCGGTACGTTCAACACCTAAAATTTTGTAATAATCTTTATATTCCATATTTTTTTACCATCCTTTCTTAATTATTCCCGGTCGAATAACAAGAAACGTGCCAATCAGTAACGTTTGACACTGACATCAGAGAGTGCGCACGACAATTCTATTATCACGGTCTGCTCCGATTCCGCGTAACCCGGGGTCTCGAAAACGCCGTCCCTTATCTTTTCAAATCCGGGGAAGTCCTTCTTGCTCAATGCCGCCTCGCTTTTTATCCTACAGCCCGCCGATTTCGGGACACGGATTGTTATCTCCGACACTCCCGTCTCAATTTCTATCTTCGTCATATTACAGAGCGTCCCTATTTTCATATCAACAGAGCAGGCGCCCGATTCAAACCCAATATCAGAGACCTTGTAGTCCGAGAAATCGAGTTCGGCATTGCACGCGCCCACCTCGAAATCGAATTTCCAGACCGGCTCATGGCTCAATGCCAACTCGAACCTGTTAGTGCTTTTATTAATATCTTTCAGGGTCTCTCCTTCTCCCGAAAACTTTATCTTCGCCTTATCGCCATCATATCCCACACTCATCGACTGGCGGAAGAAGTCGCTGTTATTTGTGGCTTCCACGAGGTTCGGGCAGCTTCCAAGCATCTTGATGTCACCCGCGCCATACTCGACCTTCAGTTCCGCATTCCTAACCTCCCTATCATAAGGCTCTAAGAAACTCTGGCAATACAGGCCGCCGCCATCATGCCGCTCAACACCGGAGCAACAGCCATCATCGTCAAACTCACCGCTACTTACGCCAAGGTTATAACCATATTTACAGCTGTCCACCTTGCTAATATATGCGAGGCAGCCGCAGACCACAAGCACAGTCACTATCGACACCCTGACCCAACGGTTGATAGGCATGATACAAACACCTAAAATAATAAGTATCAATGGCCACAACTCAAACAGTTTTGACCACACTATATCAATATCGAAAAACATCACTAACAAAGCGATAACACCTATGATTATCAGCCAGATACCGCTTGCAAAATTATCATTGTTGTTTTTAGAACCGCTACCCATACCACTATTTTTTCTGTGAATTAATAATTATCAAGACTCCAAGGGCAATCAGAATAAGAGGCCACATCTTCCAAATCCAGTCGATGCTGAGAAAGTTATTAGCCAACGCCATAAGGCCAACAGCGATAAGCACCACGCTAACCACTATCGCGCCGTTAGCCCCTCTTTTTTGCCCATTATCAGTAACATCAATATCATCAATATGTTCATTTTCATCAAAGCCGATAGCAGGCTGTTCCTCTGGGACAACAATCCACAGAATGATATAAAGCCAGAAACCGAAACTACCGCACAATGCCGCCACAACGAAAAGGACACGCATCAGCGAAACATCAAAGTTGAAATAATCGGACAATCCTGCGCAAACGCCTGCAAGCTGTTTGTTCTTGCGCGAGCGCGTAAATTTCATTTTGTTCTCCATTTTATTATAATTTAATTTGTCAATTGTTACCGTTTAAAAAATAATCCACCATTATCACCACAAAATTAATAATTTTTCTCAAACTCGTGTGACATAGCACTTTATTTTTCAGCAGTAATAACGCTTTATTTTGAGTTTTGCTGCAAGCAGAGAAAATTTTTCCGATAAAGTAGGAGAACAGCGCGGCATATCATTGCCGGTGCGTTATGCAAACGCCAGCGACAAGGAGTTGAGCATCCCGTTAACAGTAGGGCTTGGAATTATATAAAGTGTTTTAATCCAACGATTTACCAAACCTTGCGGCGTAGCGGACCTTTTCTTCCTGTGTATTATCTTTGATAAGCATCATCAGCTCTTCCAAAGGATAATCCTCGAAACGCAGGAAAAGCAGACCGTCAAGGGTGTTGTTGAAATCAGGGTCAACGTTAAAGCACAAGAACTTAGCATTGATCTTGAGATATTTCTTGAACAGTGTAGGCATACGGAAGTCGCCATTGCTCAACTTCATCAGATAGCGGTCGAACTTATCAACCGAGTCCATATTATTCTGCATAAGGACATCGACGTCAACCTTATAAAAATCAGGTTGGAAAGGAGTTTTCGGTTTGATAAGGCGCGACATTTCCTCGTCAGAGTGTTTTGTTTTAACATAATGGACTATAATACTCTGATAGAATTTCGGGAACCAGCTGCTAATACTCACGGGACCTATAAAGTACTTCATCTCGGGATATTTCACTATTGAGAACATCAGACCTTTGAACAGAAGCATCAGAGGGAGTATATCTTTCTGATAATCAATGGAGACATACGAGCGACCGAGTTCCATTGTGTAAGTCAGGAAATTCTCGAGGCAAGGGTCGATAGAGAAGAGAGAGTTGACGTAGAATCCTTTTATGCCATATTTCCTCATTATCTCGTCACCGAGTCCGATACGGTAGCCGCCGGCGATAGACTGTTGTTTCGAGTCCCATAGGACAAGGTGTTTGTAATAAACGTCATAATGGTCGGTATCGATATTCTTACCCGTGCCTTCGCCTATTGCGCGGAAAGCCTCTTCCCTACGGCGGCCTATCTCGTGCATCACATGAGGGATATCATAGTAATCAGCGAGATAGCATTCGTATCCGGCTGTTGAGAACAGCAACGATTTATCTTTGATATTGAGGAGTTCCCTTACGAGTTCCGATGGGCGGGCCGGAGCATCTATAGTGTCATACACCTTTGTCCTGATTTTCTTATCATCTTTCGCGATGTTAGCCTGTAGAGCGTAACTACGGCTCCTCAAATAAGCCGACAGGGCCTCCGGTGACTCGTACTGGCACAGTTCAGATTGGAGCATAGGCTTACCTATCTTCATGATAATCTTCTTATTACGTTTATTAAGCAATTCTCTAACGAGACGCAAAGTAGCTAAGAAAGAATTTATTTTAGAGCAAATATAGAAGAGGCGCGAGTTAGTGCCGTCGAAATAGACAGGTATGACAGGCACGTTAGTCTTCTGGATAATTCTCGCTATAGAAGGGGACCATGCTATATCATCGGGATAGCTATGTCCGTGATAGCGTGACACTTCTCCTGCGGGGAACACGCCAAGTCCATGTCCGTCCTTCAGCTGTTGCATCGAGGCCTTAATGCCGTTCACGCTGCTTTTCCATTCGGGGTTGTCAGAGAAAGGATTCACGGCGAAGAAGACATCTTTGAGGTTAGGTATATAGGACAAGATGAAGTTAGCCATCACTTTGAAATCAGGGCGCACTTTAGAGACGACATGGTAAAGGATAATGCCCTCCATTGCTCCAAAAGGGTGGTTGCTGACAATCATGAAAGGGCCCTCTTTCGGGATATTGCCAAGCTCGTTCTCGTCAATATCGAAGGTTGTGTTATATATACGGAGCATATCCTCTGTGAACTCCCTATTCTTAAGGTCGGCGGAAGGCGAGTAAAGCTTGTTGATTTTCCTAAATCCTAACACATTCATTCCCAAAGCCACCAACGGTTTCATCAATGGATTCAACTTTAAAAATCCGAGGATATCATTACTTGTGATAAGTTTCTTCATCTCAATATTTTATGGCGACAAAAATAAAAAAAAATTCAATTAGAAAATATATTATTTATCCATAGACAAAGCAATTAAAAAAAAAACTTATCTTTGCAGATAAATTTTTGAGAAACAACACAAATATTATAGCAATGAAGAAAATCTTATTACTTGGTGATGAGGCTATTGCACAGGGCGCTATTGACGCTGGACTGTCCGGTGTTTACGCATATCCTGGCACGCCGTCAACAGAGATTATGGAATTCATCCAAGGCTCTAAAGATGCGAAAGAACGTAGTATCCGCGCTTTATGGTCATCAAATGAAAAGACCGCCATGGAATGTGCCTTAGGCATGTCATATTCAGGGAAGCGCGCCATGGTATGTATGAAGCACGTCGGGCTTAACGTAGCCGCCGACCCGTTCATCAACTCTTCGATCACGGGAGTGAACGGCGGAATGGTTGTGCTTGTAGCTGACGATCCATCGATGCACTCATCACAAGATGAGCAGGACTCACGTACATACGGCAAGTTCGCTATGATTCCGATTTTAGAGCCATCGAACCAGCAGGAAGCCTATGACATGACACGGTATGCCTTTGACTTGTCAGAGAATATCGGCACGCCTGTCATGATACGTGTGACGACTCGTCTGGCGCACTCACGCTCAGGTGTCGTTTGCTCTGAGAAACGCGGGCAGAACGAGCTTCATCTGCCTTCCAACCTCCGTCAGTTCGTACTTCTTCCGGCCATTGCAAAGAAACAGTACAAGACGCTGCTGTCGAAACAAGCCGAGATGGAGCAGGAGAGCATGGCAAAAGGCTTCAACCAATATTTCGACGGAGCCGACAAGAGCAAAGGAATAATAACATGCGGTCTCGCTTACAACTATCTGAAAGAGAACTTCAACGACGAGACAATACCATATCCGGTGTTGAAGATTTGCCAATATCCTCTTCCGGTAGAGATGATTAGGAAGATTTATGACGAATGCGACGAGCTTGTCGTTATGGAAGAAGGCTATCCTATCGTAGAGGATATGATAAAAGGTGTTCTCAACAATGGCAAGACCATTCACGGACGAACCGACGGCACGCTCCCACGCGACGGCGAGTTGAACCCCAACCTCATCGCTATCGCTCTCGGAATGCAAAACGAGCCGGGCGCGCCTATTCCAGAATTAGTGAAGGCTCGTCCTCCAAAATTATGCGATGGATGCCCGCACTGGGACTCATTCAGAGCCTTGAACGAGGCTTTGTCAGAATACAGCAAAGGCAGAGTGTTCGGCGATATAGGCTGCTATACACTTAGCGCCATGCCTCCACTCGAGTCAATAAACAGCACCGTCGATATGGGCGCATCAATAACAATGGCTATCGGAGCTTCCGAGTCAGGACTCACACCGGCTGTCGCCTGCATAGGAGACTCGACATTCACACACTCAGGAATGACAGGACTTCTCGACGCTGTCAACAACAACAACAATATCGTTGTAATGATCCTTGACAACTCAACAACAGGTATGACAGGCGGTCAGAAATCATCAGCGGAGGGAAGGCTTGAAAGCATAGTCAAAGGTCTCGGCGTTGACCCTGATCACGTAAGAGTTATCAAGCCTTTGGCGAACCAACACGACATCAACGTTCAGATTATCAAAGAGGAACTCGCATACGAAGGTGTTTCTGTCATCATACCTCGCCGCGAATGTATCCAGACATTAAGCAGAAGAATGCGTGCTAAAAAAGCAGCTGAGAAGAAATAATTAACGTAAACAACTGAAAGTCATGAAAAAAGATATTATTTTAGCGGGTGTCGGCGGTCAAGGTATTCTTAGTATCGCTTCATGTATAGGCATCGCAGCAGTTGAAGAGAATCTCTATCTGAAACAAGCAGAGGTCCACGGAATGAGCCAGCGCGGCGGCGACGTACAGTCACACCTCCGTCTCTCATCAAAAGAAATCGCTTCTGACCTTATTCCGGAAGGAAAGGCTGATATGATCATCTCTGTGGAACCAATGGAGGCTTTGCGCTACCTCCCAATGCTTTCAAAGGACGGTGTCATCATCACAGCAAGCGAGCCGTTCATCAATATCGACAACTATCCTGAGATAGAGAAAGTTTACGATGAACTGAAGAAACATAACGCCATCATCGTTGACGCTGACACAATAGCCAAAGAATGCGGCAATATCCGTGCAGCCAACATGGTCATTTTCGGCGCAGCCGTCCCTTCTCTCGAAATCGACATGCAGACAATTGAAAACAGTATCAGGAAACAATTCGGAAGCAAAGGAGAGGAAGTGGTCGAACTCAACCTCAAGGCAGTAAAAGCCGGCTTTGAGCAGGCAACAAAGAAATAATCTATCATCTTAATTTTGAGTGAAGACGAGGACAACACCTCTCTTCACTCAATTTTTATCTTGAAAAAAAATGAAAAAAATCTTACCATTATTAATAATATGTGTTCTCCTCACCTCATGTGGAGGGGAAAAGGGCAAGGAACGCGCTGTCTCAAAGAGAAATGAGTCTAAATTCCTGTACGGCATCTGCATCGACTCTCTCGACATTGTTGAAGATGTCGTAAAAAAAGGCGAGTACCTCTCAAATATATTATTAAATAAAGGTGTGAGTTACAATACGATAGATTATTTAGCGAAGACCAAACGCAACATTCTTGACCCGGCGAGGATAAGGGTGGGGAACAAATATGTCTTCCTGATGTCACGCGACAGCGTCCCCCGACCTATATTCTGGGTCTATGAATTCGACAACATCAATTACGCCGTCTATTGCTTATACGACTCCATCAGCGCGTGGAGCGGTCAGAAGGAGGTGATAACGAGGGTGGATCGCATAGGAGTGGAGATAAAATCAAGTCTTTGGAACGCCATGGTCGATGCAGGCTGCGACCCGAATCTTATTCTGGAGCTTTCTGACATTTACGCTTGGACTATCGACTTCTTCGGCATTAAGGAGGGCGACTCCTGCAAAGTCATATTCGAGAAGAAATACATTGGCGACGACACTATTCCTTGCGGCATTGGCAACGTATTGGCGGCATATTTCAAAAACAGCGGCGAAGGGCATTACGCCTTCTCATACACCCAAGACGGGAAGAGAGAGTATTTCGACGAGAACGGCTCTAACCTAAGGAAGGCATTTTTAAAAGCGCCGCTCAACTACCGAAGGATAAGCTCCAAATTCTCAAACGGGAGAATGCACCCGATATATCATGTGGTGCGCCCGCATCATGGGGTAGATTACGCCGCACCATCAGGCACTCCCGTCCAAACTATTGGCGACGGAACCGTGATAGAGAAAGGCTGGGACAACAAAGGCGGAGGCAACTACCTGAAAGTCAAACACAACAACACTTATACCACAACGTATATGCACCTTAAAGGATTCGCTAAAGGCATATCTAAAGGCTCAAAAGTGAAACAAGGTCAAGTTATTGGCTATGTGGGAAGTACCGGTGCCTCAACAGGGCCGCATCTCGATTTCAGAATGCAGAAAAACGGCACATATATCGACCCGCTGAAATTCAAATCACCAAGCGCTGACCCGATAAAATCAGAGAACATGAAACAATATCAAAGCGATATTGAAGTATTCATAAAGGTTTTGAATGCGGAAGACCAATGATCTTCACCGCGACACATGTTTTTGGGGAAGATAGCAGGGGAATACGACCGGCACCTTAATTGTAATGGCTTTCCCATTAACCAAATCGCTGCCCGTAATTTCTGAACTCGGACAGCAACTGTTTTCCCAACAACATCCGTAAAAGTTGGAATATTATTCTTGAACGACCTTGTCAACAGGGACAAGGCTCCTACCCTCTTCGATCGCCTTTCGCACTTTGGCGGCACCTTTCACTACAACAAACTTATTATCTTTTTGAACTACCTCTAAAGTCTCGCCGCAGTCACAGGCATCATCGTTTATTGTCAACGACTTAGCGCAAAGCCACACCTTTGAGAACGCCTTACCTTCATTGGCGGCTGCGAAACAGTTATACACCAGCTCATTTATCTCATCTTTAGAGGCATAACTCGTATCCACAATCAAATCGAAGTTATTGAAGTCGGTGACGTCGCAACCATAGAACGACTTATAACGAAGCAGTTCGCTTTTCCTCCTGTCTATTATCTCCTGCCGCGCCGTCTCCTTATCAGAATAAGACTCACTGACACGTCCGGTATCATTATATATACGGTCCGTTGCAGTATCCACGTCAACATAAAGATAAATCTTGAAAGAGTCAGGCACGAAATGCCACGCCATTCGCGAGTCAAAGATTATCTTGTCGTCAGATTTCCCAAGTTCCGCGATGGTATCATCTACATAATTGTCATACTTCGGGTTATTCTCAATAAACTCGTTAAACTCTTTTGCCGACATATTAAATTTTGCAGCAAGTTGTCGGAAAAGAAGTCCTGCCGACACTATTCTAAAAGGTATTTTACTAATCAAGTAGTTTGCGACAGTGCTTTTTCCGCTACCGAGTTCTCCTGTCAGGGTAATATGATTCATAAATTTAAAATAATTAACTAATCTTTCGATTGATTCGCGGTCTGTTTGCCTTCTGTGATTTTCTCATTAAACTTTTGGACCACTTTCAAAGGTGCGATAATTAGAGCCATAGAAAGTTCGATAATATAGTTCATCCAAGCGAGCGGATAGGTTGTAAATATCTGGCAAGCGATAAAGATGATGGTAAAGCTCATAAAAAGGAATTTCCCATAACGATGTTTCGTGATAACCAAGGCCAGGCTCACGATAATACATAAGATAAGGGCCCACATTGCGATAAATAGCGCATAATGGTAAGCGACAGCCGTATCACTGAGGTTCTCAGCGAAATAAGATCTGTCGAAGACGGTATTATAGGTAAGCACTATATATGACAGGAACAAGAAATAAAGCAGATAGTAAGTCATTGCGAAAGTGACTACCAATTTCACTCCCAACGTAACATGCTTACGTTCAACGAACAGTCCTTTATTCTTTTCCTCTTCAGTCATCACCGCATATCTCTCCTATAGAAAACCAGATACCAGACAACGAAGATAACCGTTGTGACAACATCTGACCATGCGGACAGTCCTGTAGGTCTATAATAAAACCAGAAGGAGCATATCAGGATAAGGATCTGGGCTATTGTATAGATATGGAATCCTCTTTTTTGGAGTTTCCACATATAAAACACACCAAAGAACGAGGCGATGAATAGCACTGCTGTTAGAAGATAGTAAAATCTATTTACGGAGAACAACGCTTCCATTGCATTAAGGCTCACTTCCACCTGTTCACCAAGCTGCTCTATCAAATCAGAGAGCACACCGTCTTCATCGGCAAACATCTTCTTCATAGTATTGTACATGAGGAAGGTGGAGAGGCTTGCTATTGTCTGATATACACTGTTAATAAAAGAGAGGACACATAAGAACGACAGCATGAATTGGCGCTGAGGCTTAGGATTCATGAAATCTTCATATTGTTCCAAATTATTATCTTCCATAGTCTTACGAATAAAAAGCCAGGGCGGTATTACGCCCCGGCTTTAGAATTAATATTATTTTTCAAAAATCTTATCACCGAGTTGGTAGTTTTTCAAGAAGTCAACAGATTTTGCGATCTCTGTGTACATAACCTTGTCAACTTTCACGAATTCAACGACCTTACGGTATTCGGCAACGAAATTCTCGATAAACGCAGACGACTTGACAGGTTTGCGGAAGTCGAGGGCCTGTGCGGCGTTAAAGAGTTCTATAGCGAGGATTCTCTCAAGGTTATTAGCTACGCGAAGAGCTTTTGTTGCGGCGTTACCACCCATACTGACGTGGTCTTCCTGGCCTTGAGACGACTCTATACTATCGACTGAGGCAGGGGTGCAGAGTTGTTTATTCTGGCTCACTATCGCTGCTGCGGCATATTGGGGGATCATGAAGCCGGAGTTAAGGCCGGGTTCTGCGACGAGGAATGACGGGAGTCCGCGTTTTCCTGCTATAAGTTGATAAGTCCTTCTCTCTGAGATATTTCCGAGTTCAGACATTGCCATTGCGAGGAAGTCGAGGCTCAAAGCGAGAGGCTGTCCGTGGAAGTTACCGGCAGAGATCACGAGGTCTTCATCAGGGAACACGGTAGGGTTGTCGGTGACAGCGTTAATCTCTTCCCCAAGAATTTGAGACACGTATGCTATAGCGTCTTTTGATGCGCCGTGCACCTGTGGTATGCAGCGGAAAGAATACGGGTCCTGTACATGTTGTTTCTCACGTGAAATCATCTCGCTGCCATCAAGGAAAGCGCGGAAACGTTCGGCTGTAAGGATCTGGCCTCTATGATGGCGGATCTGATGTATCTGGTCATAGAAAGGCTCTATTCTGCCATCAAAGGCGTCGAGGGAGACAGCGCCTATCATATCCGCCAGATATTGGAGACGGAAAGCCTTCAAGAGGACGTAGGTGCCGTATGAGCACATAAACTGTGTGCCGTTAAGAAGTGCCAGACCTTCCTTCGACTGCAAAGTGATTGGTTCCCAACCGAATATGGCGCACACATCGGCCGCAGGGCGAATCTCACCTTTATAATGTACCTCGCCAAGTCCAAGAAGAGGCAGCATAAGGTTTGCGAGAGGAGCGAGGTCACCTGATGCGCCAAGCGAACCGAGGTCATAGACAACAGGAAGGACATCATTGTTAAAGAAATCAATAAGACGTTGAACAGTAACGAGTTGCACACCGGAGTTACCATACGACATATTTTGTATCTTCAAAAGAAGCATGATACGTATTATCTCTTCCGGGACCATATCACCTGTGCCACAAGCGTGCGACATGACAAGATTCTTCTGCAAGGTGCTGAGGTCTTCTTTCGAGATGTTTACATTGCACAAAGAGCCGAAGCCCGTTGTAACTCCGTATATTGGCACCGTCTGGTTCTCCATCTTCTTGTCGAGATAGTCGCGGCATTTCTGAATACGCTGTTTTGCATCTTCTGAAAGTGCAAGCTGATAATGCTCGGTGATAATACGGTTGACTTCCTCAAAAGTGAGTGTCTCTGTTGAAATATAATGTGTCTTCATTTTTATTTATTTTGTATTACTTCTATAATATTCTCTGCATTAATTGTCTCTTGCCGGCCTTCTTTCATCCATTTCACTGAGAATGTCTTGTCGCTGACTTCCGACTCACCGGCCATGATTACTACCGGGATATTACGTTGGTCAGCGTATTTCATCTGTTTCTGAATCTTTACAGAATCGGGATAGATTTCGGCATTGATGCCCACACGGCGCAGCTGGCGCAAGTAAGGCAGACAATACAACTCCTCTTCATGACCGAAGTTCAAGAAAAGTACCTCAGTGTTCTCCGCGTTTCTCTCCGGGAAAAGGGACAATTCCGACATCACATCATAGATACGGTCGGCGCCGAAACTGATGCCTACGCCTGAGACGTTAGGAAGTCCGAAGATACCGGTAAGATTATCGTAACGACCACCGCCAGAGATGCTGCCCATTGCCACATCTTTTGCCTTCACCTCGAAAATAGCCCCTGTATAATAATTCAATCCGCGTGCGAGGGTCAGGTCTAACTCATAATCTATATCCAGTCCGATAGCATCGAGATAACCGAACAATGTCTCAAGCTCGCCGATACCTTTCTCCCCTACTTCTATACCATTCATCATCTCTTTCAGTCTCAACATCTTCTCACGGGAGTCGCCTGTCATAAAGAGTATAGGCTGTAGTTTGGCTATCGATTCAGTGTCAAGACCTTTAGCGGCAAGCTCCGCGTTCACGGCATCGATACCGACTTTGTCAAGTTTATCGATAGCAACAGTGATATCCACAAGAGCGTCAGGCTTACCGATATATTCTGCTATTCCCGCGAGCACCTTACGGTTGTTTATCTTCAGTAAAACGCGTATTCCAAGTCTGCCGAACACCTCGTCAACAATTTGAACAAGTTCAGCCTCATTCAGTATAGAGTCGCTGCCGATAATGTCAACATCGCATTGGTAGAACTCACGATAGCGGCCTCTCTGTGGGCGGTCAGCTCGCCATACAGGTTGAATCTGATAACGTTTGAACGGAAAAGCAATCTTATCACGATATTGTACTACGAAGCGGGCGAACGGAACAGTAAGGTCATAGCGAAGTCCTTTCTCGCAAATCTTAGACGCAAGCCGCTCAGAGCTTAATGGCTCCCCATTCTGCCCAACACCTGACATGAAATCACCGGAATTCAGTATTCTAAACAACAGTTTGTCACCCTCGTCTCCATATTTTCCCAACAGAGTTGAGAGATTTTCCATAGAAGGAGTCTCAATCGCTTGAAAACCAAATCTTTTAAATACCGACTTTATTGTATCAAATATGTAATTACGACGCATCATGACTTCTGGAAGGAAATCACGGGTGCCTTTTGGAATAGAAGGTTTCTGTGCCATTTTTTCAGATTATTACAATTTGCAAAAATAATCTTTTTTTAAATACATTATTAATAATGTGATAATATTACGAAAATAAGTTGGGATAGTAAAACCTTTAAAAACAGAGGAAGTATATACGTATGTTTTTGGGCAACGAAAACCTTTAACACACCTCGTTTTAGAAGACAGCTGTGAGCCATGAGTCCCAACCCACCCTAATACTCTTAAACCTTAAACTCTTTGTGTCTCTGACTCTTCGACTTTTAGACCTCACACCAATCTAATATCTATTAACTAATATCTAATAACACCTCACTCAAACCTGTACTCCTCTA
>JBJEGZ010000038.1:0-29607 GCA_051875555.1 Candidatus Limimorpha sp.
TTCAGCAAGATATTCTTTGGTGACTTAGTGGCACGTCATGGCATTCGCAACGACTTTGCTTTGAAAGTGCTGATACGCAAATTGGCGGAGAGCGTCAAGCAGCCTCTGTCGTATTCAAGGATGGCGAGTATTGTGTCAAGCACAGGAAAGAAGCTGAGCACTGATGCCGCCATCGACTACATCCGCTATATGGAAGAATCGTGGTTGCTCCTGCCCTTTGAAAATTTTGTCGGAAAACTTCAAGACAAGGAGATGAACCGCAAGTATTACTTCATTGACAATGGCTTGTTGGCCCTCTTCCTGTTGGATCCGGCAACATCTCTTTTGGAGAATATCGTTGCGGTCAACCTTAGGCGCAAGTATGGTGACGAATGCTATTTCTTCAATACGCCAAAAGCCGAGGTGGATTTTTACATCCCTGAAGAAAGTACAGCTATACAGGTAGCTTTTTCCATGGCCGACCCTGACACCCGTAAAAGAGAAGTTGATACTCTTCTTGCCTTGTCAGATTACCAGAATGTACAACACTTGCAGATTGTTACTAAAGATGAAGAGGAAACATTAGAAGAGAAGGGGAGGCTTATCTCCGTCATACCGTTATGGAAATGGTTGGTGAAGATGTGGTAATATGCTGACGGATATGATAGCGACTATCGTGTAATGCTCCGATTTTTCTTAACAAATTGATTGCTAATGTGCTGTGATTTTTTGCATCAGTGACAAAGAAACAAAAATTCCTCCAACATGCCGTGGAAAGCTGAATTTGAAGGAATTGCAAAAATAACTTACGATGTCAAAAGTACGAAATTTTGTTGAAACAGCACCAAATCTTGGGTTCAATGAGTTTGACCTACTCCCAACAATCAAGTGCAAAATCAGTGACAGAGCTTAAAAAGTACGTATTCCAAAGCATTGTCAGCCACTAAATCCGACAAAAAAAGCCGCAATCAGACAAGGTTAGAGTTATAATAGCGTTCGTCGCCTGTCACTTCGGTGCCGAGCCATGAGGGGCGGGAAAAGGCACAATCAGGGGAGGGGAGCTCTATCTCTGCAACGGTGAGTCCCTCGTTCTTACCATGGAACTCATCAACCTCGAAAACGAGTGATGACCCGACAACAGGGACATAATAACGCGTCTTCTCGATAACCCTGCCGCCACAAAGCTTCAGCAGCTCGCGTGCATCATCGGCCGTTATCTCCTTCTCCCACTCATAACGCATCACACCAGCAGCATCGTTCTTACCCTTAATCGTTATAAAAGCCTTATCGTCAATCATTCTGACTCTGACAGTGCTGTTCACATCGGTACAGAGATAACCTTGGATAACGACAGATGCGCGAGACGCCTCTTTCTTATAAGAGTCATTGAGCACCAAGAATTTTCTTTCTATCTCAATCATTTAGTAAAAGATTTAATTTTTTCAGAGATGAGCAGGAAAGCCGTCTCGGGGTCATCGACATTGAGGCAAAGCGATTCCATGGGGCAAAGTCCGTCGCCAGTCCTGTTATAGATACGCTCAACCAATGTGTCGTGATGACAAACCACATTATATCTCTGAAAAACGAGCATGGCGGGCGCTGACACCACGGAGCCGAACACTTCTTTGACTCCGCCTTTCACCATAAGCAAAGCCGCCGCCTTACCTATCACTTTGTCGGCGAGGGTGGCGTCAAGCAGCATTTCAGGCTGGGAGAGAAGCAGCGACAACAGCGGTTTCACGCCTTTATCGGAAGAGGTAAAAAGCCTGTCGTTCTTTTTAACTACTAAAGAAAAAGAACCAGACAACAGTAACTCTTTCAGTTCATCAACGGTATTCATCATCGATACAGAAGAAAAGGAAAGAAAGGCAGGCACACCCAAGAGGGTGCACCTGTAATACATTCTATTTCATGTGTTTAATAAAGAGGTATCCACCGAACAGTTGTATCAGCATGCCCGGCACGCCAAGGCGGAAGTCAACGGCAGCGGCCTGAAGCGAGCCTGTCATAAGCCATTCGACCAAGGTGCCGAATAACTGGTAGGAAAGAATGACGATAAGCACAGACCATAGAGACACCTTGTTTGTCTTCTCCGCCATCCATGCGGCGGCAATGGCAAGGAACACCGATTTAATCATGATACTCGACACCACGCCTGCGGCTGGCATTCCGAAAAGGATGCTGTTGACGGCAGGGGAGAGGACTGCTGTCATAACACCCACCTTCATTCCATATTTATATGAGGCGATAAGGGTGAAGAAATAGATTGGCAGGAAGATATGCCCGCCGTTTGGGATAAGATGACAGAGTTGTGGAAAGACAATATTTCCGGCGACGAACAACGTCACAAACAAATACGTCTTCAGCTGGTTAAAGTCGAGATTGTAGATTTTTATTTCTTTTTCCATAACTTAAAAAACTTTCACATCAAGAGACATCATTTCGATTTTGCCCAAGTGTCTTTAAGGCCGACAGTCTTGTTAAACACGAGGTGTTCGGGTGAGCTTTCCTTATCGATAGTAAAGTAGCCTATACGTTGGAATTGGAAGTGGTCGAGAGGTTGTGCGTTAGCGAGGAAAGCCTCGACATAGCAGTCTTTTCTGATTTCCAGAGAGTCCGGGTTCATCATCTTACGCATTGCCTCAATTGGGGTATTGCCTTCGTTCTGGAGTTTGGCGAGTTCGTCGCGTGGGTTTTCCACTGTCCAGAGCCTGTCATAGAGGCGCACTTCGGCTTTGATGCAGTGTGACTGGCTAACCCAGTGTATTGTGCCTTTCACCTTACGGTTTGCGTCAGGCATGCCGCTACGGGTGAGCGGGTCGTATTCGGCATATACCTCAGTAACGACGCCGTTTTCGTCTTTTTTACAACCGGTGCATCTCACAATATAAGCGTTTTTCAAGCGCACTTCTTTACCGGGCGACATTCTAAAGTACTTATTAGGAGCCACTTCCATAAAGTCCTCGCGTTCCATCCACAGTTCGCGGCTGAAAGTGATAGTATGGCTTCCGGCGGTGTCGTCTTCAGGGTTATTGATTGCCTCAAGTTCTTCTGTCTTACCTTCAGGATAGTTGGTGATGACAAGTTTAACAGGGTTAATAACGGCTGACACACGTGTTGCCCGCGCGTTAAGGTCTTCACGCACAGAGCTCTCGAGCAATGCGAAATCATTAAGTGCGTCATAAGTGGTATAACCGATTTTGTCAATGAATTTATGGATTGACTCAGGAGTATATCCACGGCGGCGGAAACCGCAGATAGTAGGCATTCGAGGGTCGTCCCAACCGTTCACAACGCCTTCTTTCACCAAAATGAGGAGGTTACGTTTGCTCATCAGGGTATAGTTAAGGTTGAGTTTGTTAAACTCGGTCTGGCGCGGGCGGTGGTCGTCAAGGTCTTTGCCTTCCTTGACCTCATCGACGAAATAATCGTACAATGGGCGGTGGACGACGAACTCAAGGGTACATAAAGAGTGAGTCACACCTTCGAAATAATCACTTTGTCCGTGGGCGAAGTCGTACATGGGGTAGGCGTTCCATTTCGTGCCTGTGCGATGATGCGGGGTCTTCACCACGCGGTAGATGATAGGGTCGCGGAAGTGCATATTAGGGTTTGACATGTCGATCTTGGCACGAAGGACCATCTTCCCTTCCTCTATCTCGCCGGCGTTCATCTTGTTAAACAAATCGAGAGACTCTTCCACGGGGCGGTTTCGGTAAGGGCTCTCCGTTCCCGGTTGGGTTGGGGTGCCTTTTTGCGCCGCAATCTCTTCCGAACTTTGCTCGTCGATATAAGCCTTCCCTTCTTTTATTAGTCTAATAGCGAAATCCCAAAGTTGCTGGAAGTAGTCAGAAGCATAATATTCATTACCCCATTGATAGCCAAGCCATTGTATATCTTCCTTAATAGCATCGACATATTCCAAATCCTCTTTTGTGGGGTTAGTGTCGTCAAAACGAAGGTTGCAGACTCCGCCATATTTCTGGGCTATTCCGAAATCCAAGCAGATGGCTTTAGCATGTCCAATATGCAGATAACCATTAGGTTCCGGAGGGAAGCGTGTTTGAACACGACCGTCGTTCTTACCGTTTCTTAAATCTTCCTCAACTTTCGCCTCAATAAAATTCAGCGATTTTTTTTCTTCTTTTTCAGCTTCTTCGAGATTCATAATTGTCAATTTTGAGTTTTTTGCGCTGCTTGATATTGTTATGACGCAAAAATAAAGAAAATACAGAATTTTGTAAGCATTTTTTTTAAAAATTTGTAACTTTGCTTGCTTAATTATAAGAAAAAATGAAAAAAACACTATTATCTTTATTTATCATACTGATTATCAGTTTATTATCGACAGAAGCCGCTCCTATAAAGAACCTTGAGCGCGTAATGATTCAGCCTAATGGCGACACTTTGCACTGTTTTGTCTCAGGAGATGAGTTCTACAACAGGTTACATGATGCGAGAGGATACACCATAATACAGGACAATGACGGCTATTACGTGTATGCCACCAAGGACAACGGCGGGAACATTGTAGCAACAAGGTATATTGCCGGCAGCATCGACCCGGCGAGCGTAGGGCTTGAGCCAAATGTCATGATAACAAGGGACGCATACCTCAAACTAAGGAAGGCGACGCGATTTGACGATTTGTTAAAGCAAAGCGAAAGGAAACGCGACGATATTAACAAAGGACCTTTCAGTAATATCAATATCTACATACGCTTCGCCGGCGACAACAACATCACCACACCTTCTTACGCCATCGATTCAATGTTCAACGGCAAGGACGACGACGACATGTCGCTGTACAATTTCTTCCAACAGTTCTCATACAACCAGATTTTCATGAACACCTATCATTTCCCCCAATTTGAGGGTAATCTGGTAGCCTCATACGAGGACATTCACCCAAGGAATTACTATATGCCATATAACCCAACCACCAACCCTGACGGCTATCAGGACTGGGAAAGGGCAGAAAGGGAGTTTAACCTTTTGCAGCGCGCAGTAGAGTATGTGCTTCCGATGATTCCGGACACCCTAAACGTGGACTGTAATGGCGATGGTATCGTTGATAACGTGGACTTCATTGTGAAAGGCAACGTAACCGATTGGGCGACACTACTATGGCCACATTGCTGGTATTTCTACGACCGCGACATCTATATCAACGGGGCGAGGATCAACAACTTCAATTTCCAGTTAGAGTCAGCGAAATCATATTTCACAACAGAGACATTCTGCCATGAGATGTTCCATTCGCTTTCTGCTCCTGACCTTTATCATTACAGCGACCCTTACGGCCTTGACCCCGCCGGCTCGTGGGACCTCATGTGCGGCACAACCGACCCGCCTCAAAGCTCTTGTGTCTGGCTAAAGACAAAGTACGGACATTGGATTGAAGAACTTCCGGTGATAACAGAATACGGCACATACACCCTTGAGGCAAACACATGGGAAGGCGGACGCCGCAACGGATACCTCATTCAATCAAGTGATAAGGCGCAATACTACCTCTTACAATACCGCGACAAGGAAAGCCGGTTTGATAAACTTATCCCCGGCAGCGGTATCACTATCTCAAGAATTGACACAAGATACCATGGCGGCGCATCTTTTAACGGCACCACAGAATTTGACGAGGTGTATGTGTTCCACCCCAACGGCTCCCAGTATCAGCAGGGCATACTGCAAAAAGCGTTCTTCAGCAAAGAATCAGAGCGCACAGAGTTCAACAAAGATACCGAAGCCTACCCTTGGCTCACCGGCGATGTTCGCGACGACACCTTTAACATTTGCAATATTACCGACATTGTGGATAACAAGATATCCTTCACATTCTGCCCTCTCAACTACCATATTATCCCACAAAACGTAACAGCCAACGTCAATAGCAATTCTGAGATAACGCTAAAATGGGACGCCGTGAAAGATGCATCACACTATATCGTATATCGCGACGGCAACATCTTGGCTGACAACGTGAAAGACAACTTCTTCAATGACGCTACGGAAATCAGCAACGGGTATCACGAGTATTCCATCAAGGCCGTTTGCGGCTCAGAGACATCTTTCCGCTCTGACATCCAACACGTTATGTTAGGCGAAGTGTCAAGCATCGAGTTCGTGATGTCTTCTTCAACAGAAAAAGGCTGGCAAGGTGGCGAGATAGAACTGGATTTCAGTAACAGCATGCCTACACAATATCTCACAATATATAGTGGAAAAGAGAAAAATGTGAAAATATCAGTCCCAAAAGGTACTGAGGTGACCGCAAGATGGAACAATGGTTGGTATAACGAAAACTGCTCGTTCATAATAAGATACGAAAACGAGGAAAACCCAATTTATGTCTCAGAAAATCTTGAGGAAGGCAAACTCATAACTTTTACAGCCGAAAGGGACAACGACTGCAAAACCCCAGAGCATCTACAAGCGGAGATCAACAATTACGATATAGAGTTGAACTGGATTTCCTCACAGAAAGCCGACAGATTCGAAGTGTTCAGAAACAACGAACACATAGCTACAACAACCGAGTCAAACTATATCGATACAAACATACCGAATTCCGGCACTCATATATATAAGGTAAGAAGCATTCATAACGACTGTGTATCAGATTTCTCTAACGAAGTTAAAAAAGCTGTGCAGAAATACAGTCTGGAAGCCCCTGTGATTGATAATGACGTGTTCATCAGCGATGCGATGAGCCTCGCTTGGGAGACACCCGGAATCAGTGGCAAACTATGCTATGACGATGGAGTCTATAACTCAAATATCGGAAACAGCACTATGACATGGGCGATCTGCTTCAACCCAGACCAGCTCTCACTTTTCGCAGGTACAGAGCTGACACACTTAGAGATGTGGGACGCAAAGGCAGGGAAATATACCTTCAAGATTTATAACGGTGAGGAGACCTCGGCCGAAAATCTCATTTTCACACAGAAATATGAGACTTCAGCGACAAACGACTGGCTAACAATACCTCTTGATGAGAATGTCGCTTTCAACGCAGACTCACACCTTTGGATTACAGTAACCTCCTCCGGAGTCTCAAATCCCGGCCCCACCTGCGCTTATACCGGATTAGAGAACAGCGCACTCATCAAATCTGGAACAAAATGGAAAACATTGCTCGAATATAATATGGAACTATCTTGGATGTTACGCGCTTATACAAACGCAAACGATACGATAACCAACGAATTATCTTTCAACATCTACAGAAACGACGAACTTATCGCATCAGGAGTAAAGGAAAATCATTATCTTGACGCCGAACTGGAGCAAGGGAAATATTATTGTTACACAGTAAAATCTAACTTAAACAACACTGTCTCGGCAGCATCTAACGAGATATGCGGCTTCATCAGCGTGAGCGAAACAGCAGAAAACAAGATGACGGTCTATCCTAACCCCGGCAAAGACAATATTATGATAAAATGTGAAAACGCCACACATTTCGAGATAGTCTCTACTCTCGGAAACATCGTAAAATCAGTATCGGCTGAAGGAGAGACAACAAATATTAACACTTCCGATCTGGCATCTGGAATATATATCATCAAGGCAAAGACTTCGACTGAAGTTTTCACAACAAGAATCACAATTATTAACTAACAGATTATGAATTACTTAGATATCATCATCTCTGTCTTATTATTGCTTTTCGCAATAAAAGGGTACAGAAACGGGATTATCCGTGAGACCTTTTCGCTCGCGGCATTCATCATAGGAATCTTCGGTGCGATAAAGCTCTCAAACGTAGTGGGAGAGAAACTATCCACCATGATAGAACTTTCACCCGAAGTACTTTCTATAATATCATTTATTTTGGTTTTCATAATCCTTACAATAATAATCGATTTGATAGGGAAAATAATCTCCAACCTCGTAAAAGCGTTAAGTCTCGGGTTCATCGACAAGATTGGAGGATTCTTATTAGGCGTTGCTAAAGGATTCCTAATCATAGGAATACTTATTAACACACTTGGTTTTTTCGGATTAAAAGACAGTATAGCCAAGGAGACGCGCGAAAAATCGGCATTATACAAGACCGCAGAAGATGTTGCCGACTGGCTATATGAGAACAAAGGAATCTGGATGGAGAAATTAGAGGAAGGATACGAACAGACAGAAGAATATTTAGAGAATATATTATGAAAAAAGTTGCAGTAATACTCGCTGGATGCGGTCCAAAAGACGGCTCTGAGATACAGGAGACATTAACATTATTATTAGCTCTCGACCAGCACAACATTGAATATCATTGTTTTGCTCCAAACGAGAACCAATATCACGTTATCAACCACGTTACAGGGGAGACAATGGATGAGAGCCGTAACGTCATGGTTGAGGCGGCACGAATTGTCAGAGGCGACATCTCGCCAATAGAGCAGTTTAAAGCCGATGATTTCGACGCATTATTTTTCCCAGGCGGTTTTGGAGCAGCCAAGAACCTGTTCTCATACGCTATCGATGGAGCAAATTTCACTGTCAACAGATACGTGGAAAAAGCAGTCAAAGACATGCATACGCAAAACAAACCTATAGGCGCGATGTGCATCTCTCCTATCATGATCGCCAAAGTACTTGGAAATGTTAACGTTACAGTCGGTTGCGACAATTATCCACAAGCTGACGATGTGAGGGCGTTCGGTTGCACACACACTGAAACACAGAACGGTGGAGTCGCAATTGACAAGGAAAACAAGGTTTTCACAACACCTTGTTACATGCTTAACGCCACTTTAAAGGATATTTACGATTGCGCTTGGAACATGGTAGAAGCGATGAAAGACCTATAATGACTATATAAAAAGGATATATACATTCCAACGGCAGCACCCATGTCAGGAGTTGCCGTTGTTTTGTAAACGATGCAATCATAGACAAGAGAGGTAAATCAATAAACGTCTTGATAATCACCGATATAAGGTAAACAAGCCATAATTTGGGGACAAACAAACCTCCTAAGAACGTCAGAACCATGCTAAGACAGAACATCAAGACAATCAATGCAGTAGCGATAATTTTCCCATTTGTGTATGATTTCGTCTTTGATGCCCATCTCCTTCTTTGTCGCATAAACGATTTAAGGTCAGGCATTGTCCTTGTCCTAACTATAGCATTCCTATCGAGAATAAAACCCACCGACTTGCTATCATATTGAGCGACAAACTGTTCTAACAGGAACATATCATCTCCCGAAGCGATATCCATATCGGTACGGAATTTCTCAACCTCCAAGGCAGCGGTACGGCTATACATCATATTTGCGCCATTGCACATAACTGGCATCCCAATTGCTGCTGAACCAGCTGTGCTTCCGATAAGACTAAGATGCTCAAGCACTTGTAACTTCTCAAACAATGAGTCGGCGGGAAAAAGCAAGACAGGGCCAAGCAACATTTTCAGGTTGTTCTTCATAAAAAAACCAAGCATGGAAATTAACCAATCAGATGAAAACACACAATCGGCATCAGTGACCAAAACAATCTCATTTTCCGCTTGATGCAAAGCCTCTGCAACAGCCCTCTTCTTCCCTTCTTCCTTCGCCCTGATAACCCTTATTTTCAAATCTTTATGCAACTGAACAAATCTTTCTATTATGAGAAGGGTGTCGTCACTGGAATGGTCGTCAACAATTACAAGTTCAAAGAAATCCTTGCTATACGACTGATTATAAATTGATTGCAGTAACCTCTCAATATTTTCCTCCTCATTTCGCACCGCAACCAAGATAGAGACCCGCTTCCCATCCAGGTCGCCATAAGGAGAAATCCTAATATCTGTTGACATATCTCCTTTCTCTTTTTCCAAACGATAAAAGCCAAAAGTAAAAATGCCAATACACATAAAGTATATTATCGCTGATAATATTAAGATAACCAATAATATAGAGACGAAATCAAGATACATAGCTCTTTCTGACAAACTTCATACGATGAATAAAAAACAGTCCGATAACGGCAGGAATAGCGAGGTTAAAAATCCACAGCAAAGTACTTGCAGAGAAAACCATCATACTAAAAGAAGCGTTAATATTCAGCAAGTTAAGCCATTTTTCAAAAACAAACAAACAAACAGAGCCGCGGACAGCGATTTCCGTTATTGTGATAAAAGGGATTATTGTCATGAGAAGATAGGTCAACATAATGGGAATCATGGCGTTAAAATATGACAGTGGCACATCGAAAGCCCAAATCAGCAATACGAATTGGAATGAATAAACCAAGTATTTCGCTAAAGCTGTCATAAGTATGATAAACAAATCCTTATGAGAGAAACAACTAAAAATCGAGACATATTTCTCGGTGTGTTTTTTCCATCGCGAGGGTATAATTATTTGTAAATATTTTATAACATGTATATTAAAAAACAACAGCAGTTCTAAAGTCACTATGGTAGCGGCAATTAAAGAAAAGAGGATAACATTATCCTTAGCATAGATGATAATCAATGCTATAAAACCTAAAGTCGTAGTAACCACCATTTGAGCGATATTTCCCACAAAGGTCAGCATTGCAGCTTTCACCCTGCTGGCGCGTTCAAGAACAAAGACCCTTCCAAGGAAATCGCCTGTCCTGTTTGGGAATAACATTCCCGACATTATGCCTGTAAAGACCGCGACAAACGCGTTTTTAAAAGAGATGTGTTCGACGGGAAGCACCGATTTCCGCCATTTAATCGCCTCCAACGATATATTAATAGGCATGAGTAAAAGCGATAATAACATGAGCGACAAACTGTACCACGATGACAATGAATCAGTTACGGAAGCCCACATCTTATCCACGTCACTGTTTCTGAATATTTTTTCATACAGAACCCAGCAACCAGCGACAAGGATAATAATTTTTATCATTGTCTCTGCAAATTTCATTATTTTTGCATTACAGAATGTTGTCATAACGGGCACAAAGATACGAAAAATTGAAAACAGAGAGAATAATATTAGGAATCGACCCCGGAACTATGGTCATGGGATACGGTGTTATCTTACAAAGAGGCAAGGAGTTATCCATGATACGCATGGGGGTTTTGAAGTTAAACAAGTATCCGAACCAAGCGTTAAAACTAAAGAAGATTTTCGAGCGCGTACTTGAGATAATAGACGAGTATAATCCTGATGAGCTGGCCATTGAGGCGCCGTTTTACGGGAAGAACGTGCAGTCGATGTTGAAACTTGGGAGGGCGCAAGGAGTGGCGATGGCGGCCGCGCTTTACCGTGAGATACCCATTTTCGAGTATTCCCCAAGGAAGATAAAGCAATCGATCACGGGCAACGGAGCAGCCTCGAAAGAGCAGGTGGCGGCAATGGTACAGAAACTTTGCGATTTCTCGGAACATCCCGATTATCTCGATGCCACTGACGCAATGGCGGCTGCGGTGTGCCACAGTTTCCAGAACCAGCTGAATGTAATAGGCGGCACCGACGACCCCAAACTGCCCAAAATACCGAAAGGCACCAAGAAATACGGCGACTGGTCAGCATTCTTATGCCAAAACCCAGACAAAAAAGTGAAGTAATGACAGAAAATCTGAGTTCAGAGCAGGTTCTCATTTCAAAGAAAATGCCAAGAACATTGCGATAAAAGCTTCAATATCGGCGGCAGGAAGAAGATAAGAAGAGAATTTCAGAAAGCGATTATCAGCATTAAACAAACGATTTAAACAATCATACAACAGATTAAGCGAAAAAAAAGGTAAAAAAGAGATACCATACAAGAGTAACAATATAACCATTATTTCAGAATAAAAAATATATTCTTCAAAATGTCAGAATATAAGAAATAATGCCTATCTTTGCCACTCAAAAACACAATTATAAATCAATAAATATCAGTAACACAAAAATTTACGAGTATGAAGAAAACTTTATTAACACTCGCTTTATCCATTGCAATGTCCGCTTTTGCATGGGCACAGCAATTGGAAATCTTCGCTAATCCAGCGGGAGCGTATGGCGCTATCCAAGTATTGACAATGTCAGACAACAGCATGTTTGTCGCCGGCACTACAGAGACTATGGCAGGATTTATAATGAATGTTGAAACAGGCGATATTGTTTATGACGAATCTATCGACGCATACGGAGCAGAGATGCGCGGTGTATCAAACGACGGTATCGCTGTCGGTATGAACGGTAACGCTATCGCACTCGACATCACCACAGGTGAGAAGATGGAGCTTGAGACACCAGAGAACAACAATTCTATTGCGAACGCAATCACTCCGGACGGATCGCTCATCGTCGGTGTTTGCTACCATGACGGTTACATCGAGAACCCAGCTATTTGGGATCAGTTCGGTGTTCTCACACTCTTACCTGAACCTACACCTGAAGAGTTAGGTTTCTCATACAACGGCAGCCGCGCAGTCGCAGTAAGCGAAGACGGCAAGACCATCATTGGCTATATCGTTGACGATATGGCAGGACACCCGATGATTTTCTGGACACTCCAAGATAATGGCGAATGGTTGCTCGACATCACTGTTGCAACGACATTATACGAGCCAGCATGGGGTGACAAACCTTATTTCACCATTGAGCCTGTGTGCGTCAGCGCAAACGGCAGATATGTAGCCCTCAACCTCGCATTTAATGATGAGAACTTCTCAACAGGTCTCGGCGTTTATGACATGGAGAGCGGTGAGGTATCAGTGATCCCAAGTGGTGAAGAGTTCCAGCAAGCAGCTTTCTATCCTTCATCAATAAGCAATGAAAGCGATATCGTAGGCCAGATTATCCTCGGCCCAACATCTCGTAACGCTTTCTTCTATCAACATGATGATGAGATGGTTAGAACTTTCGGCGAGGTGTTCCCAGAACCTGATTTCGCAATTCTTGCAAACAGTCCGGCATGTATTCCAACCAAAATCACTCCTAACAGCAGCAAAATCGCAGGTTGGTTCATCGACCCAGATACATATAGCTACTTCTCATTCATCATCATACTTAGCACAGAAGGCATTGAAGAAATCATCATCGACAACAACTCTTCATCCGACGCTGTTCCAGTAGCTATCTACAACACAGCAGGTATGCTTCTCGACAGACCTACAACAGGTGTTAACATCATTATGATGTCTGACGGTACTTCAAAGAAAGTCCTTGTTAAGTAATATTAACAAATACAGTTTATTGGTCCTGAAAGTTCTGTCTTCTCAGGACCTTTTTTTTATTTCTAATTACTAATAAAATTTACATATCACAGGATTTTTGGTGTTTTTTAATATTATTAAGATAATACATTGAAGGAAAGCCTTTCGCTTACGGCCGCCGCGGCATAACATATCTGCGACAGCCATATTAAAGCCAACATAAATATTCGCACACATTTGATATCGTAGAATTAAAACAGCGCAAATGTACCAACACTTACAATGTGAAAATTTAGGTTGTAAGCGGATATATAAAAACTTCTTGATTCAAGAAAAATCAAGAAGTTTTTATAGAATTTAAGGAAGTACCTATAAAATATTATGACGTTTTAAAGTACGGATAACGCTCAATGCCACATGATATGCGAGGTTTACAGGCACAGCGTTTCCAATCATCTTATAGGCTGTTGGTCCCCGGTTCAATCTTCACAATGGAATCTATCGTTAATGCGGAACAATAATCAAATCTTTTTCTCTCAACAAAATCCAATTGTGAATAACACTCTCTTGCATTGTTGAAAGCATTGTTCCTAACAATATCAACATCTACCTCTTTTTCTAATAAGTAAGTATAATATGCCATCGCCAAAGCATATTCAAAAGCCTTACCATTTATTACCTGTGTTAAAGATGACATAATTAATTAATTTCCTGCAAAGTTACAAAAAACCGTTTAACGCATCTCCTCCCAAATCAATTTCAAAAAAAATTAAAATCTAACAAGTGATAATCGTCCAGTTTCTCAACTTTGATATTTTGGGAACAACAAGGGAGTTATATTCTCATAATGTCAGGTCGCCTTCCTTTATCCAATTCAGTTTTCTGAACACCAATCCTATAAGCCATGATAGAAGTGCCGGGAGCACAAAACAGACCAGCAAGATACCTATCCACATATTTGTGCCTCCGTCAGGCATAGCGGATACAACACCAATAGGTCCTACCAATCCGCATGTCCCCATGCCGGAGCCTATCGGCACATTCTCGAGATGGAAGACGCAGGTTGCCAACGGTCCCGTGATAGCAGAGGCCAATGTCGGCGGAATCCAAATCAAAGGATGCTTGATGATGTTCGGCATTTGAAGCATAGAGGTGCCTAAACCTTGGGAGATAAGTCCTCCCCATCTGTTTTCCTTAAAACTCATCACGGCGAAACCCACCATTTGCGCGCAACAGCCAGCGGTGGCCGCTCCTCCAGCAATCCCCGACAAACCAATAGCGATGCAAATCGCGGCACTCGATATCGGGAGTGTCAAGGCCATGCCTATACACACCGACACAATGATTCCCATCACGAAAGGGTGAAGGTTAGTAGTTGTGATGATAAACTCCCCGAAAGCGTTCATGAAAGCGTTGATATACGGACCAACGAACATAGCGGTCAATATACCGCAGACGATTGTCACTGTCGGAGTCACAATAATATCTACTTTTGTTTCCTTTGATACAATCTTTCCAAACTCAGTGCCTATCACCGTTGCCACTAAAACTCCCACAGGACCGCCAAGAAGGTTTCCTGCCACACCTACGGCCACGGTGCTGAACAACACAAGGGCGGGAGCCTCTAAAGCGTAAGCTATTGCGACAGCCATTGCCGGACCGGCAGCCTTCTTGCAATAATCGGCAATCTCAAGAAGAGTCTCGCTACCTAACTTATCCCCTAATGTGCTGAAAATCGTTCCTATCAAAAGAGATGCGAACAAACCTAACGCCATCGATCCAAGAGCGTCGATGATGTATGCCTTGGCGGAGACCTTAACGTTTTTCTTTTTTAAAAATGTTTTTACTGACATAGCAATTTGTTTTTAAGAAAAAAATGAAAAACCTTTTAGCTTATTCCTTTGATTCTTGTTCGATCCAAAGTCGTAGCTCTTCAATATGCTTTGTGAATTTCTCTATCTGTCCTTCGATAAAATCGTCGCTATATTTCCTATCGCAGAAACCATTGCCACGTGCCACATAGTCGTCGTCATACAACGAGGAAAGCACGTCATAATAGTTATCCAAAAACCTATGGTTATCTTCAAGAAGATGTTTCAAATCATCTAAATCGGCCCAAAAACTCTCTCCAGATGAAAAAGTATATTTTTGTTTCATAAAAGAAGATAAATAAAAGACTATGATTATTCTGTTTCGACTGTACCTGTATTAATAATGTGGGTTTTAAGGTCCATGAGATTCCAAGCGTTATCGACATCGAACTCACCTATTTTTGTCCTTCGCAGCGACAAGAGGCAAGCTCCGTTGTTGACAGTTTTACCGAAATCACTCACAAGGGAACGGATATAAGTGCCTTTTGAGCATTTCACAGAGAAGTCAACGACGGGGAATTTTGTTGTATCTATTTGGAAATCATCGATATGTATAAGTCTTTCTTTCAACTCGAGTTCTTCATCAGAGCGAGCGTAATCGAAAGCGCGTTTCCCATTTATCTTTATTGCAGAGAATTTTGGAGGGCGTTGTAAGATATCGCCTATGAATTTCTGTCTTGCATTTTCCAGCACCTCCTCATCTATATTATCGGTTGGGAAGAAATTGTCCGGTTCGCTTTCAAGGTCGAAAGTCGGTGTTGTCTGTCCGATAAGCATTGAGCCGGTATAAATTTTTTCTTTAGATTGGAAGGTGTCAATCTGTTTCGTCATTTTACCCGTACAAATAATAAGCAGTCCTGTTGCGAGCGGGTCCAAAGTGCCGGCATGTCCGACTTTAAGTTTTCGAATACCATGATATTTCTTTATCACGGCACGGATAAGGTTCACAACGTCGAAAGAAGTCCAATCGATAGGCTTATCGATAAGGAACACCTCGCCTTCTTCAAAATTGAAATCAGCTTTATTAAGCATAATCTAAGATAAGCAGATTGTAAGAACGCCGACGATAAGGCAATAGACAGCGAAATAGATAAGTTTTCCTTTTTTCACAATGTTAATCATCCATTTGCATGCGAGGCAGCCTGTGATGAATGCTGCGAGGAAACCCACGATAAGTGCGAGAGGGGAGATGCCTGCCATAGCAGTATGGAAACCCACTTCAACAACATCTTTAGCGTCGAGGAGAGCCTCGCCGAGAATCGGAGGTATAACCATGAGGAAAGAGAACTGAGCGAGATTCTCTTTCTTGTTACCCAGAAGTATCCCCGTGGCGATAGTGGTGCCAGAGCGCGAGAGTCCCGGCATAACGGCGAATGCCTGTCCGATACCTATAATAAAAGCATGCAGTGGCGAAATAGTATCACGCTGACGTGGCTTCGCAAAGTAGGCGAAACCAAGCAACGAGGCGGTAATGAGAAGCATCACCCCTACAATCAAAACGCTCGAACCGAAGATCCTTTCAACGGTATCTTTGAAGAACAATGCCACAATTGCGATAGGAACCATGGAGATAAGGATATTTATCGCATATTTTGTACCATAATTCAAGCCTTTATATGATTTCCACGACTGTTTTGCGAACAGATCCTTGAAAATCCATACCACCTCATGCCAAAGGACGAAAAGAGTGGCACAGACAGTTGCGAGATGAAGTACCACGTTAAAAGTAAGGTTCTCCTCGCCACTCATACCGAAGATGTTAGAAAGTATTGTGAGATGCCCGCTACTTGAGACAGGAAGGAACTCTGTCAAACCCTGTAGGATTCCCAATAAAAGCGCATGTAACCAATCCATTGTAAAAACTCTTTATCGTTTAGATTTCTTCATTATGGCGTAAAACTCTATTCCAAAGCCCAACAAAATAAGTATGGGAGAAAGGGTCAGTCGTCTGAAACTGAACATATCCTCATTGAAAACATCGGGGTCGGACGAGCCGCCTCCTATCATGAGTAGGAATCCTAAGACGAGGAAAGCGATCCCTATCAAAACCCAGATATAGTTTTCCTTTGAAAATGGCATAACTTTTTTCTCTTCGTCACCATTTTTTGTTTCTTTTTTCACTTTTGCCATGATAAAATTTTTGTTTGCAAAAATATAAAAATTACTCATATAACTCGTCAATATCTGCATGAAGATATTTTTTCAAAGAGAAATATGTAGATATCGATGTAATCAGCACCCCTAAAACTATCACTGATAAATAAATCAGGAAAATTATCTTGTAGCTTGTGATGATTTTCAGTTCAGGGATGTTTTTCATTGCGGTGATAAGGAATACAGATAGGATAACCAGTGAGAAGAGCGAGCCTATAAGTCCTTGTAACACAAAATTCCTCATAAAGGGCTTCATGATAAATCCATCTGTCGCGCCAACCAGTTGCATACTTTTCACCGCGAATCGCTTGGAATATACAGAGAGTCGCACGGTATGCCCTATGAGTGTCACCGCCATAATCAATAATGTGGCGCCGACAATGAGTATCACAACACCTATCCTGTTGATGTTCTCATTGATAGAATGAATCAGCGATTTCTGAGACACCACTTCTTTCACAATCTTCTTTTTCATCACCCATTCCTCTATACCCTTGATACTGTCGTTGTTCGCATAATCCGCTTTCAGCCTGACATCTATAGATGGGAGGAGGGGGTTCTCGACATCGCCGAGCCATTCGAGAATATCCTCGCCGAGGTCTTCCGAAAGCCTGCGCGTCGCCTCTTGCTGCGAAATATATTCCGATGACTTGACGAAATCCTTCTTGTCTAATGTCTTCTTAAACTCCAAAATCTCGCCCTCTTTGACACCTTTCTTCATAACTATCTCGAAACCAATATTTTCCTTTAAATAATCTGAAATACTGTTGGCATAGAAAACAAGGGAAGAGAACAAACTCAGGACGAACAACACCAAAGTGACGCTCAGAAGAGAAATGAGATACGAGCCTCTGAGGCGGCGTTTAGTGATATTATTCGACTTATTCATGAGAGAAATATTTTTCGCAAAAGTAATAATTTTTTTAAAAATCGAAGTAGATTGGAAAAAATTAGTATTTTTACACTCGAAAAATTACGGAAATGTTAAACAGTATAGGAGAATACGTGATTTTAATGTGGCAGGCGTTAAGACGTCCGCCTAAATTCAAGATTTTCAAGCGACAACTCATGCACGAGTTCTATAATCTCGGTGTGAGTTCGTTCATCATAGTTGCTATCCTATCGGTATTTGTTGGTGCTGTAGCCGCTATATTGGTAGCATATAATATTGATAATCCATTGCTTCCTGACAAGATGATAGGTTTCGTAACCCGGCAGATGGTCATTCAGGAGTTCTCTCCAACAATCATCTGCATCATCCTTGCGGGAAAACTCGGTTCACAGATATCGTCGGAGCTTGGCACAATGCGTGTCACACAGCAAATAGACGCACTTCAAGCCATGGGTGTCAACACCGCTAACTATTTGATAATGCCTAAGATAATAGCCTGTCTGCTCTTTATCCCCGTGCTTATAGTCTTCAGTATCTTCCTCGGTATTTTCGGCGGATATGCGGCATGCGCTATTTTAAACATTATCTCCCCCGATGACTATGTTCTCGGACTGCGCTCATGGTTCGACCCCTCAACAGTGTTTTTCGCACTGATAAAGACCCTTGTTTTCTCATTCATTATCTCATCGGTGTCGAGTTTCATCGGTTATAACGTGAAAGGCGGCTCGGTGGAGGTGGGCAAGGCAAGCACAAAAGGTGTTGTCAACAGCAGCATCCTCATTATTTTCTTCGACCTTATCCTAACCCAAATGCTTTTGTCATGATAAAGATAGAGAATATTAGCAAATCGTTTGGAAATAAGACAGTCATCGACAATATTTCCACTGTCTTCGAGAGTGGTAAGACAAATCTCGTGATAGGTAGGAGCGGCTCGGGAAAAACAATACTCATGCGGATCTGTATAGGGTTGTTAGAGCCTGACGAAGGCGAGGTCTGGTTCAATGACAGAAGATTCTCAAACCTTGACGAGAGAAAAAGGACAAGTATTAGGAAAGATATGGGAGTGTTGTTTCAAGGAGGTGCGCTTTTCGACTCTATGAATGTGGAAGAAAACGTAATGTTTCCGCTAAATATGTTCTCCGATATGACGCATAGCGATAAACTCGACAGGGTGAACTTCTGCTTGAAACGTGTAAAGCTTGAAAATATCAATAAATTGAAAACCAATGAACTGAGTGGAGGTATGATGAAACGTGTGGCGATAGCGCGGGCAATAGCAAACAGCCCTAAATATCTGTTCTGCGACGAGCCTAATTCCGGCCTCGACCCAAAGACATCCGAAGTCATTGACGCCCTAATCAGCGAGATAACCGAAGAATACAATATCACAACCATCATCAACACCCACGATATGAACTCTGTGATGATGATAGGGCAAAACATCAATTTCCTTCATAACGGCAAACTGTGGTGGAAAGGTGATAACAACAATATATTATCTACTGACAATAAAGAACTTAACGAATTTGTTTTCTCAACAGAACTAACAAGAAGACTCAAATTTTTCTAATATGAAAAAACTCATTATAACACTTTTTTCGATGCTTTTTATGATGCCAGGCATTTCATTAAAAGCACAAACCGATTATGACAACTATTTCACTGACAGCCAATTAAGGATTGACTATTACCTTTATGGCAATGCCGACACTGTCATGTATGCTCTCGACAAACTCGTTAAAGAACCGAAGTGGGGAGGACCAAGGAAACAGCTCATTGATAATTCTAACAACGGTAACTATTATTTCGATGTCACGCTTCACGACTCAGACGTTATGATTTACTCGCATGGATACTGCCTTCTTTTCGGCGAGTGGCAGATCACCGATGAGGCCCAGAAAATCAACAAGGGATTCCATGAATCAGTGGTGATGCCTTTCCCGAAAGAGATTGTAGATGTCACTTTCTATGCGAAAAACTATTCAGGCGAGCTGATAGAGTACATGAAGATAACTATTGACCCTGACGACTATTTCATCACTCCTGCCCCAAAGCTGCCTTATGCAATCTATAACGTCTATGGCGATTATCCGGTAGATAAGGCCGTAGATATCGTCCTTCTCCCTGACGGTTACACCGAACTCGAGATGGGCAAGTTCATCAACGACTGCAATTATTTCGTGGAGAGCCTTTTCAGCTACGAGCCATACATCTCCTATAAGGACAGGTTCAATGTGCGCGCTGTCTTAGTGCCTTCGCAAGACTCCGACATCAGCATGCCGGGCGAGGGAATCTATAGGAACACAGCACTCAGCTGCAGTTTCTGGACTTTCGACAGCGAGAGATACTGCATGACATACGACAACCTCACAATGAAAGAGTTAGCCGGACAAGTGCCTTATGACCAGATATATATTCTCGCAAACACAAAGAAATACGGAGGAGGAGGCATCTATAACTCCTACTGTGTGAGCACTACAGGCAACTCTTTCTCATCAGAGGTCATCATTCACGAGTTCGGACACGGTTTCGTGGGTCTCGCTGACGAATACGCCTACGAGGGCACAGCCGACTACAACCTCGAAGTAGAGCCTTGGGAGCCAAACATCACAACCCTCGTCAATTTTGAAAGCAAATGGCAAGACATGGTTGGAAAGAAGACACCTATCCCGACACCAGCAACGGAAAAATACGAGAACACCGTGGGCGTTTTTGAGGGAGCCGGATACCAATTGAAAGGCGTTTACCGCCCGAAAATAGACTGCCTCATGAACACCTTCCAAAATAAGAAGTTCTGCGAGGTGTGCGAGAGAGCAATAACAAATATGATTAAATATTACTCTGAATAATAACCTTCTTTGTAATACAGTTCCCGTTTCCTAACGTAAACCTGATGAAATAGATACCGGGCTTACTGATTGAGACGGGAACTTTTTTTATGTCAGATACATTCCTATATAAAACAATACTGCCATCAACATCAAAAACCTCGAAAAACTCATAATCGCCTTCTATCATTATCATCTCATCGGAGGGATTAGGATAAATGAGTATATTGTTTTCAGCCACTTCCTCCGTTGATTCCGGCAGCATTCCTGCGAGAACCGCCACCGAGGCGAGATTAAGCTTTGTGAACACCTCCATCTGCTCCCAACTGTTGACACTCAACCCTACAATGTCGTTGACACTATGAATATAAGGCGACATATTATGCACATCCTCACTCGGTGAAATAGCCTGGTATCCATGACGGTTGAAAGAGGAATAATCGGTATCACCTCCAGTAAGCCAAGCCTGACCTATAGGGATGTTTTCCAAATAAGTGTTACTGACCTGAATCACATAATCGCCGAGAAGCGAGTCGCAAGGAGTATATAAAAGGTCAATATGGATGTCACCGCCCGATTTCAAATATCCTCCCATATCAAGGTTAAAGTACGCCACAATATCTATACTGTCGTTAGAGCAGTCACGGGCGAAGGCATGGCTTCCACACAGACCGACCTCCTCAGCGTTCCAATTTGCGAAGATGACGGTTCTCTCGAAATCACATTTGCTCAGAATATCCGCTGCTACAAGTATTCCTGCCACGCCGACAGCATTGTCATCGGCACCTGGCGACACCAAAGTGTCAACATCGTATGGTTCATCAGCCACCACCCATGAGTCGTAATGCGCACCACAGATCACCACTTCTTGCGGCTTGGTCTTCCCAATTTTTATCGCAATAACATTCCCAGCGGTTGTGAACGGACGCGGAACAGTGTCCCAAAAAGGAATTACATCAAAATCATGGACCATAACGCTATCAACGCCTAAAGACTCATAATGGTCTATAAGCCAATCCTTTACATCGTAAATATAACGCCCATCACAACGCCTGTTAATATATGAGGTAAGATGGCTGACATATTGTTGTAAAGATGATACATCGACTTTTTCGAGCAAAGCCTCTACTTTTTTGTCGGGAAAAGCGACGGTTGGGAAATCGTGCTGAAACAGATGAGGCACTTGGGAATTAGCTATCAAAGCAGCTACCGAAACAATTATTGTAAGAAATATTTTTTTCATAAGAATAATTTTTACAAAAATACTATTTTTGCAGTCAAAATAACAACATTTTCTGATGGATTTTATATCAATTCTCGCTATCGGTGCGGCACTGTCAATGGATGCATTCTCTGTATCAATATGTAAAGGATTGGCAAACAAGAGGTTTTCTTTATCAACGGCTTTAAAATGCGGATTATGGTTCGGTGGTTTCCAGGCTCTGATGCCATTGATAGGATTCTTGCTCGGCACACAGTTCAAACAATTAATAGAGAGTATCGACCATTGGATTGCCTTCGGACTATTATTGTTAATAGGCATTAACATGATAAGGGAGGCGTTGACGGAGGACGAGAGCTGTCCTGCTGACGGCAGCACCAAGGTGAAGACGATGTTTCTTCTCGCCATCGCCACCAGCATCGACGCGCTCGCGGTAGGCGTCTCGTTAGCTCTCATCAAACTGTCTTGGAGCACACTCTGGGTCACTATAGCTACAATAGGCGTCACCACCTTTGTTTTCAGCGTAGGCGGCGTGGCGATAGGGACTTTTTTCGGCTCTCGCTATTCCAAGCCGGCTGAGATAACAGGAGGCGCCATCCTCATCTTCCTCGGATTTAAAATCCTTTTTGAGCACTTGTCTGTCTTATCTTAATTTAATAAGAAATTAATAAAAAATTAAATAAATAACAATCTGTTGATAAGTGCTTAAATATATTATTCTCATCAAATTGCAGTTTTAACAGATGTTAATAACTTTGTTAAATTGGTTTGAAAAAAATTGAAAGATTGTCCATATTAATGGCCGATGTGGATTTTTATCAACAAAAAGGAAAATTTATCATTTTATTAGCAACAAGTTATCAATATTTTTACTGACATAATGTTGATAACGCCGCTAAAAATTGATATTCAATATTATAACAAAAATGTTAAAAAAGTGTGTATTTATAACTTATTAAAAATTAACACTTAGTAATTAATTGCTTTTATATTTTTCTTAATTTTGTAAAAATTTTTCAACATTTGTAAAATGAAACAGATTATTCCTATAGCTTCTGACCACGGTGGATATTTGATGAAGAAGTATATTATTGAAAAGCTTGAAGAGAGTGGTTACACTGTAAAAGATTACGGTTGTTATTCGGAGGATAGCGTTGATTATCCTGACATGATTCATCCTTTGGCTCAAGACATACAGGATAGGAAGTATCCATTGGGAATAATATTATGTGGTAGCGGCAATGGAGCGCAGATGACGGCTAATCATCACAGGCATGTGCGTGCGGCTTTATGTTGGAATGTGGAGCTTGGTCGTCTTGCCCGCCAGCATAATGACGCTAACATTCTCGCCCTGCCGGGTCGCTTCATAAGCAACGGGCTTGCTTGGGACATTGTAAGCGCTTTCCTAACAACTGATTTCGAGGGTGGCCGTCATACAAGGCGAGTTGAAAAGATAGACGTTGAGTAATGACTGAGAAAGGTGCTGTTTTCAACAAGAATGTGAGAGAAATCGCATTCAGCGCGGAACATTTGCAGAGAATGGAGTCGCGTTATGTTTTCTTCAGGAAGACAGCAGAGAACCATGCCAACCAATATTCGGATATAGAGCTTGAGAAATCGCGGGCTTATAATATAAGGAACAAGGTTTTCAAGAATTACGATAAGCTGTTGGTGGATTTCGAGACTAACGTGACGCATAACGGCGGCATTGTGCGGTGGGCGAAAAACGCTGATGAGGTGCGGCAGATGATATATGACATCATAAATGAGGAAAAAGTAAAGAATGTTATAAAATCTAAAAGCGTGGTGGCTGAGGAGGTTAACCTTATCTCTTTCCTTGAGATGAAAAAAGTGCGTGTAACAGAGACCGACACCGGTGATTTCATCTGCCATCTTTTTAATGAACGCCCTTACGACAGTGTGCATTCGGCATCGAACAAGTTGCTCGAGGAGATTGGAGACGCTTATTCCGAAAAGTTCGGCGTTCAACGCAACCTTTCGCCTAAAAAACTTATGACGGTGACTAACAAGGTTTTGAAGGAGAGGTATGCTAAGGCCGAGATGGCGATAACGGGCGCCGATTTCTTGGTCGCCGATACAGGCGATATTGTTATTTCGGAAGACGAAGGCAATGTGCTTAAGTCAATGGCAGTGGCTGACGTGCATGTCGTCCTCGTCGGAATAGATAAGCTGATAGCCTCTTCCGATGACTTGAATGTGCTCCTTCCTCTGTCCTCGGTTTTTAAGGTGACAAAGGTGAAGTCCTCGGCTTTATACACTTTTATTAATAAACCTGCCGAAAACAATGGGATAAGGCAGAGACTTTATGTCATCTTGGTTGACAACGGCCGGTCTGATGTCTTGGAGAAAGAAGAACAACGAAAAGTCTTTACCTGTATCGGTTGCGGAGCGTGCCATACTGTTTGCCCCGTATTCAACACTGTCGGTGGTCACGTATATGATAACCCGACACCCGGACCTATAGGTAACGTTATAACACCTATAATGCAAGGTTATGAAAATGCCGCACATCTCGCAACTCTCTGTACATCATGCCATTTGTGTGAGAACTACTGCCCTATGAACATTAAGTTGAGCGAACTTATCCTCAGAAACAGGGTCGATATAGCAAGAACAGATAAAAACCTTCTCGGTGAGAAAAATCTTATTAATTTCTTACTTAAAAGAGTTGAAAACCGGAAAAACTTGGATAAGACAAAGGATTTCTTAAACAACTTGGAACTTAAACAACTGCTTAAAAAATCATGGTGCATTCATCGTGAAATACCTAAATTTGAAGCGAAATCATTTTCGCAACTTTGGAAAGAAACTAATAATATAATTTAATATTTAAATAAATTCATTATGAAAAAATACTTTACATTATTGACATTCGTAGTTTTCTCTTTTGTAACTTTCGCACAAAGCCTTGTGATGATTAATACAAATGAGTCGAAAGAGACAGAATTATTGTTTAATGATGGAAATCTGAAAATACATTATTATAATGGTGATTTCGTTTTAGCTACAGCCATTGATAACGAAACTATCGTATCGGAATATACACTTGTCGATGAGATAGCGTTCTCAAATAATGACACATACTATATTATTAATTGCGGGAGAGAAAGCCAGAAGGAATATATTTCGGAATTTGAGGAGAATGTTTTATACAAAGGTGAGGATATCATTTTGACAAACAAAGCTGTAAAGCCTTATAAGAACGATGGTATGATAGCTGTTTTCAACAAAGAGGCGAAGTTACCTGTTATGATGCGTGATTTTCCTGTTGTTACGGTGGAGAATCCTGTCATCAGGGATATGATGAATCAGGTGAGTCAGGATTCGATACAGGCATACGTGCAGCACATGCAGGATTATGGCGAGCGTGTTTTCAACGGAACTACAATTCTTCAATGCACTGAATGGCTCAAATCGAAATTAGAGGCGTTAGGGCTTGAGATAGAGATACAGGATTTTCAGGTTAATTCATGGCTTGGAAATGCTAATTGTAAGAATGTTATTGCGATACAACGCGGTACTCTTTATCCTGACACGTACGTTGTATGCGGCAGTCACTACGATTCTTTCGCATGGTACGGCAATGCACCGGGTGCCGATGACAACGCTACGGGTACGGCAAGTGTCCTTGAGTCAGCAAGGATTCTGTCACAGTATGATTTTGAGTATTCAATCATCTATTGTGTTTTTTCCGCCGAGGAATGCGGACTTTACGGAAGTGATGCCTACGCATCCCGTTGCAGACAGCAGAATATGGATATTGTCGGTTATTTTAACAACGACATGAACGGATATCTCCCTGATGGTGATGAGATTCATATAGATTGCATTTATCCAGACAACGTTGCCCCTATTGGGGATTATTATATGAATATTGGTCAGGTTTATTTCCCTGAGATGCAGGTTCGTCACGTAAACTTTAACGAAGGTGACAGCGACCATACCTCATTCAATAACAACGGATATATGGGTATTTATCCTTTTGAGGATTATCAGGACTACAGTCCGTTCATTCACACGAGTAACGATATTATTGGTTTGAGTGTCAATAGTTTCGAGATGTCACAACGTTATTGCCAGATGAATATTGGCTGTCTTACCGAAATAGCGAACCCTATTGTCTCACCTGTTATTGAGTGTAATCCTGTGACGGATTTCGTTGCTGCGGTTGTTCCTGGCGATGCGATTTGCGATATACAGCTTTCATGGGGGATGCCAGAAGGAGGCTCTACAGGCGATATTGTGAAATTCGTACTTTATCGCGATAATGTGGTTTTGGCAGAAATGAATACCGACGTCTTTGATTATCAAGATACTATATCTGTTGAAAATGTTGCCGAATATTATATTAACACTGTTTATAGCGATGGTTGTGAGGCAGCTTCTAACACAATTTCAGTAGAAGGTGCTTTTGACGGATTACAAGGTTTATATGTTAATGATTTTAACATTTATCCGAATCCGGCATCAGAAATGTTAACAATTGTTAATGATTCAGGAAAAGTTGTTGACGTTGTAATTGTCAATTCTATTGGTCAGACAATGAGGAATGTCAGTGTGAGAGATACAGAAAATATCAACATATCTGATTTAGGTAAAGGAGTTTATTTTATTATCTCTGATAATGTTAGACAAAAATTGATAGTTAAATAGTTTTATTAATAATTAAAATTGATGACATGAGAAAGATATTATTGTTATTATGCGCGATGATGAGCATAAGTTTATTTGCGCAGACGGAGGCTAATGATAATTTCAATAGCTACACTGATGGCGGCGTTTTGAACGGATGCGGTGGCTGGGTTGCGAAGAAACACAGTGCTGGAGGTGGCAATCTTAAGACGGAGTATGTTGGCGGCGGCAATTTCGGTTGGACAACGCCTGACGAGTCGATAGGAGTGTTTTTCGATAATGCGAACACAAACTATGGCGAGGTTGCGACACATAAGTCAACATCTGATTTTTACTTTGACTTCTCTACCGGCGGTGTCATTGAGATTGAGATAGATATGATTCTTGATTGGTGGGGTGCGGTGTTTGGAGTTGGATATGATGCTGATGGTGATGGCGTTGTGCTTCCTCCTATGAGTTATGAGACTACGCAGCCGAACCCTAATCTTCCGTCACAGGACGGCGGTATCTATTTTGTGACTACGGCTAATGACCCACGCCCTATGTTTATCAATGGAATAGTGCTTCCAAACAACACTTTGGCCGTTGATTTCGACTATGAGGGCCGTGAATGGACACGCTGGAAACTCATGATTGACCTTGAAGCAAATAACGGTCAGGGCAGCGTGGCTTTATTCGCTGATTTCGGCTGTACAGGCGAGTTTGAGCCTATCACCGAATGTCAAGGTATTAACGCGGGACTTACCCCAGGTTCCGGCGACCGTTTCGACCCTGCGATGTGGGATGGCGTTTTCTTCCTCAGCAGCTCAATAGCAGGTTGGGACAATATCACAGTCAGACATATCCCCGCCGGACTCGCTTCTCAGTTCATCAACTTCCCTCAAATTCCGGATATGCTTATCGACAACGGACCAATTCAACTCAATGTCACAGCAACATCTTCATTGCCTGTAACCCTTGAACTTCTGCAAGGTCCTGCAGTGTTATCAGGAAACACCCTTACTTTGACAGGCGAACCGGGCATTGTGAAAGTTAAGGCAAGCCAGGAGGGTGATGGCACGCAATGGCAACCGGCTCCTTCTGTGACCCGTACTTTCGAGGTCGTTGACCCATCACAATACGAACCGCAAGTCACTCTACGCCGTCCTTATGATGGCTCTGTACTCTATACACCTGCTCTCGACAATGCTGTCCTTCTTGTGCTTAGCGCATATATCGAACACGGTGACGTCATAAAGTTTGAAGACGTATCTTGCAATATCGAAGGTGAGAATATCCAACTTCAGACAGCCTACCCGGATGACCCTCAAAACGGATATTGGTATGCAACATGGATTCCGAAGTCATACGGTGAAACAACAATGACGGCCACCATCACTCAAAGCGGCGGCAAGACAACAACATTGTCGAACACTTTTACCGTTACCGACAACATAACGGATATGCAGGTCACTGCTATGCACGGAGAATTGGTTATCTCCCCCTCACAACAAGTTAACACCGCAGAATATGTCTTCCCTTCTCATGTTAACGCTTTTAACGATATAAGGATGAACTATATACATAACTGTGTTGGAGCTTGCGACACATACGACCGCGTTGGCTATTGCCGCGTGAAAAACCACCGTGGCGAATGGGTCGAACTTTACCGATATGTCACCCCTTTCGGCGTGGAATGCGAGGCTGACCTCGATGTCACTGATTACTCCACTGTGCTTCAAGGTCTTGTAGAATTTGAGGTCTATTTCCAAACTTGGCAGGGAGATGGTTATAACCCTACTCTGACTTTCAATTATACTGCTGGAACACCTGACTTTAAATATATCGATATGAACGAAATATGGTTTGGCGCATTCGACTTCGGCGACTATGCTAACCAACAGCCGGTTCCGGAGGTTGATTTCGACTTCCCTTACGGTACTGAGAAAGCTAACTTAAAGATTATCACGACAGGCCATAACTGGAGCAGTGGCGTTAACGGTTGTTATAATACAGGAAACGCTGCCGAATTCTTTGAAGCTACTCATTTTGTCTATGTTGATAACGTTAAGAAATTCGAACAGCATAACTGGGAACCATGTAACCCTAACCCATACGGCTGCCAACCTCAGAACGGTACTTGGACTTATCCGCGCGCCGGCTGGTGCCCCGGAGCCCTTGGTATGGTATGGGACTTCAATATCGATGAGTATATTCAAAACGCTCAAGCCCATTTCTTCTATCAGTTTGACCCAACTTATATCGATGAGTGCCACCCTAACTTCCCCGATTGCGTGAACGGTCAGAACAACTGCCCTAACTGTACCGCGGCCGATAACCCTATCCTTCGCCTCAGCGGTAAAGTTGTTTGCTTTAGCAATAGCATCTCCGTCGTTGACGACGTCCCTACTTTAATTGACCATAGCGACCCTTTCACTGTGAATATGATTCCAAATCCAGCTAACTCTTTCTTGCACCTCTCTACAGATTATAACAAGGGTAAAATGTGCTGCCATATTGTCAATATGCAGGGACAAGAAGTACGTAATTTCGTTTTTGAAGGTGATACAACTATTAATATAGATGACCTTCCTTCAGGTGTTTATGTTGTTAGCTTCATCGGCGGACGGGTCGTTACAAAGAAACTCATCAAAAAATAATGATGAAATGTATTTGATTATCATACTGATAAATATTTTATTTATAATCAAATATTAACAGCTGTTTTTAATAACAAACAAATAATCAAGGTGTATCAAACTTATGATACACCTTCTTTGTTTTTAGAAACATTTCTTTATACCGCGCTTTATTCCAACATATTTTTTATCGCATATCTAAAATCAAACTTGAATGAGTCTTTTTCTTAATGCAACACAGACAACTTAAAGCAGCGTTATCATTTTCCCCATGGTC
>JBJEGZ010000039.1:0-116772 GCA_051875555.1 Candidatus Limimorpha sp.
GAGCTAAGGGATTGATGTCGGTTCCAATACTATTTACTCCTTTTATTGAGGCTTCAACAAGCGATGTGCCGCTGCCCATATAAGGATCAAATATAAGGTTACATCTATCTTTTGGTGCAAATTGTTCTATTAGTGAACGTGCTATTTGGGGAATCATCATTGCCGGATATGTGTGATAGCAATGTGTATATTCTTTTGTGTCAGCAGTTTTGAAACTCCAAGTACTATTTATTGTTCGTTCATACATTCTTCATTTTTTTTGCAAAGATAAAAAAATATTTACTCACAAAATGAGAGTGAATAAAATATTTTCTGAAATTATTTTTGCACTCAAAAGAGTGCATATATGGACTTTAAAAACACAGACATTCAAACACAAGTAATTCAAATAATAAAAAAACTTAGAGTTGAACGAGGTATTAGCCAATCTTCCTTAAGTAAAATACTGGGGGTGTCAGACGGACAGATAGGTAATATTGAAAGCCCTAAATACCAACATAAATATACATTTAAACAATTGTATGATTTCTGTTCATTTGTTGAATATCCGTTTGAAAGCTTATTTCTTTCTGATGATGAGTTGGAGTCAAAAGATGCAATAAAAATATTAATTGAAAGAATAATAGAATATGACAAATAAAGAAAAGATTATCAGCAAGTTTCGTGCGGTTAAAAAAATGGGCTATGTGAAAAGTCACCGTAGTAGTAATACAGGCATAGGGAAAACTTTTGAAGACTATGTTGGTGTTGTTGAAAACAATGCAGACAAACCTGATTTATTTGGGTTTGAGATAAAAACACACAGAGAAATCGCTCAATCGTATGTAACTTTGTTCACAAAAAGTCCGAGTTTCCCCAAAAGTGCAAATACTTATTTGAGAAATAAATTTGGAGTCAGGTGTGCTGAAAACCCAGAACTAAAGAAATTACATACGAGCATGTTTGCAAATAAAGCGAATACTTTTGCTGGGAAATATGCGTTTAAATTAATAAATGATAAAAACGATAAGTGCATTTACTTGGCGGTTTATTCTTTGAAGACAAAAGTGATGATTGATTGTGAGTGTGGCTACACATATGATGATTTGAAAAAAGTATTGAATAAAAAACTAAAGAATTTGTTTTACGTTACCGCTGATATTAAAAAAGATAACTCTAATACTGAATATTTCTTTTTCAATAAGGCTGATATTTATGAAAAACCATCGTTTGATAATTTTCTTTCTCTTTTAGATAATGGGCTGATAATGTATGATATAAGGATTGGCTCTTATATGTCAGGCTCAAATTATGGTAAAGCACATGATCACGGTAGTGGGTTCAGAATAAAGGACAATGATTTGATTAAATTGTATTCTGTACATGAGAAGATTGAATAGAAGAAAACAATCTTGTTGGAATGTACTTTCCTTTGTGAATCATAAAATATGACTGATTTATGCTAAAAAAATAGGAGGGTGATAAAAGATAAAAGGTAGTCAAGGCGTCAGCGAGAAAATAGTACGATGCATTATGTCAGGAGGTATTTCAACATAATGTGGCTGACCATCGGGCGTATTGGAAAGTCAGGTCTGCCGAATTGAGAGTGCAGAGGTGAATACTTTTTCATAATACGTACAATCAATTTTTCCGGCAACAGAACTGCTCATTAGATCATGACAATGAAGGTGGACACAACTGATGACGAACAGCTCGGCACTATCTTTGACAGTGCTTTGCCTGTTATACGAACGTGGGTTTCTGCAATGGCACTGAGCTCTGTGGATAAATAAAAATGTATTTATTCTATTAATAGTCAATAAGTTGTATTGTGTTTGGTGTCGGTGGTTTTAGGTTGGGTGCGATTGCGGTTGTTTTGGGACACGGTGATTGTTCGGGCAGAAGCTATGCGTTAGGGATTGTAGCCCGAAGGGTTGGGACCGCGGCCCAACGGCGCAGCCGCAAAAGCCCGACGGCGCAGCCGGAACGCCCAAAAAAATCAAATAAATGTCATTATTACGAGTCAGATACGGGCATGTGTCAAGAAATGCACAAGTATGCTCTAAATAATTGTTTTAAGATGTTGTAAATCAATTGGTTACATTGATTGCAGCTCTTCTTTGATAAATTGGGCGGTATAACCTATGTTTTGTGCGGCGATCTCTTCCGGGGTGCCTTCGCAAAGAATCGTGCCGCCACGAGTGCCGCCTTCGGGGCCCATGTCGATGATATAATCCGCCATCTTGATGACATCGAGGTTGTGTTCGATGATGAGGACGGTGTTGCCTTTTTCGACGAGTTTGTTCAGCACGTCCATCAGCACTTTTATGTCTTCGAAATGCAGACCTGTTGTTGGCTCATCGAGTATATAGAGAGTCTTGCCCGTGTCTCGTTTTGATAGTTCTGTTGCGAGTTTCACGCGTTGTGCTTCGCCGCCTGACAGTGTCGTCGAGGGTTGTCCGAGGGTGATATAACCGAGTCCGACATCTTGTAATGTTTTGATTTTCTGTAATATTTGAGGCATATTCTCGAAGAACGGCACAGCTTCGTCTATAGTGAGGTTCAGCACGTCGTTGATAGATTTGCCTTTAAAACGCACTTCGAGAGTCTCTCTGTTGTATCGTTTGCCTTGGCATGTTTCGCATTGCACCTGCACATCTGGAAGGAAGTTCATCTCGATGACGCGGACACCGCCTCCTTGGCAAGTCTCACATCTGCCGCCTTTGACGTTGAAGGAGAACCTTCCGGCTTTGTAGCCTCTGATTTTTGATTCGGGCAGTTCGCCGTACAGTTTTCTGATGTCATCGAAGACCTTGTTGTAAGTCGCTGGGTTTGAGCGAGGAGTCTTTCCAATAGGAGCTTGGTCTATTTCTATCACCTTGTCGATAAGTTCAAGGCCTTCGATTTTCTCGTAGGGGAGGGGTTGTTTTTCGGAGCGGTAGAAATGTTTGCTGAGGATAGGGTAGAGTGTCTCGTTGATGAGGGAGGATTTGCCCGATCCGGAGACGCCTGTGACGCAAATCATTATTCCTAAAGGGAGCGTTAGGTTTACGTTTTTCAGGTTGTGTCCTGTGGCGTTATAGAGTTTTATGTATTTGTTTTCCAGTGGTTTGCGTCGGTTTTTCGGTATTTCTATCTTTTTTTTGCCGTTGAGGTAGTCGCAGGTGAGTCCATTGCCGTTCTTGACAGAGTCGGGTGTTCCTTGGAACACGACCTCGCCTCCGTTCACGCCTGCGCCGGGTCCTATATCGATGAGGTAGTCGGATGACAGCATGGTGTCCTTATCGTGTTCCACGACGATGATGCTGTTGCCTATATCGCGCAGTTCTTTGAGCGAGTTGATAAGTTTCCTGTTGTCGCGTTGGTGCAGTCCGATGCTTGGTTCGTCGAGGATATAGAGGATGCCGGTGAGCTGTGAGCCTATCTGGGTGGCGAGACGGATACGTTGTGCTTCGCCGCCGGAGAGGCTTTTCGCGGGCCGGTTCATATTGAGGTAGTCGATGCCGACATTGATTAGGAAGTTGATTCTTTTATTTATTTCGAGGAGTATGTCGTGTGATATCTCATTTTGTTTTTTGTCGAGATGGTTAGGCAGGTCTTGAATCCATTTTGACAGGGAGATGGTGTCCAATTCGGATATTTCGGCAATGTTTTTCCCGTTGAGCCTGAAGTGGAGTGCTTCTTTCTTAAGGCGTTGTCCGTTGCATTCTGGGCAGACGGTCTCGTTCATGAAGCTGTTCGCCCATTTCAGGATAGATGCTGGAGCGTCATCTTCACTTTGTTTCTTTATGACGTTGATTATGCCCTCGAAAGGCATTGAGTAGGTTGATTTAGTGCCATATAATTCTTTTGTCACGGTGAACGACTCGCTGCTTCCGTATAGGATGATGTTCAATGCGTTATCCGGGATCTGGCTTATTGGGGTGTCGAGGTCGAAGCCGTAGCGGCTGCCTATGGCTTCGAGTTGTGAGAAGACCCAGTTGTTCTTATATTCTCCGAGGGGCGCTATGCCGCCTTTACGCAGGGTGTTTTCTTTGTCGGGGATAATCTTGTTCATATCGACGGTGACAACAGTGCCGAGTCCGTTGCATTTGGGGCAAGCTCCGTATGGGGAGTTGAAGCTGAAAGTGTTAGGCTCTGGATCTTGATAGGCGATGCCGGTTGTAGGGCACATCAGCAGTTTGCTGAAGTATCTGATGTCTGGCAAGCCCTCCTCCAACACCATGAGCATGCCTTTGCCGCGTCGGAAGGCGGTCTCTATCGACTGTGTTAGCCTTGTCTTATAGTCGTTGCTTACGATAATCCTGTCTATGACAATCTCGATATCGTGGGTCTTATACCTGTCGAGTTGCATGCCATAGACGAGTTCTTTTAACTCGCCGTCAACGCGTACCTTCGTGAAGCCTTGTTGGCGTATCTGTTCGAACAGGTCCCTGTAATGACCTTTGCGTCCTCTGATGACGGGTGCGAGGATGAGAATCTTCTTGGAGTTGTAATTCTCCATTATCATCTTGGTGATATGCTCTTCGGAGTAGCGAACCATTTTCTCGCCAGTGTTATAGGAGAAGGGCTCTGCTGTGCGTGCGTATAGGAGTCGCATAAAGTCATAGATCTCGGTGATGGTGCCGACGGTAGAGCGGGGGTTGCGGTTGACGGATTTCTGTTCGATGGATATGACAGGGCTGAGTCCCGTTATCTCATCTACGTCGGGGCGTTCCATGTTGCCGATGAACTGTCGTGCATAGGCGGAGAACGACTCCATATACCTGCGTTGTCCTTCGGCGTAAATTGTCTCGAAGGCGAGTGATGATTTGCCGCTTCCGCTGAGGCCTGTTATCACGACAAGCTTATCGCGCGGGATACGTAAATCTATGTTTTTCAGGTTGTTCTCGCGAGCGCCGTATATCTCAAGATATTCGTTTTCAGCAAGTTTCTTATTCATCTCTGTTGTCAAAGTTTATATCTTCAATCTCAATAGTGTCGTTTGTCTGGATAGACGCCTCTTCCATTTCTGAATAATCTTTCGCACCCATGGCTTCAATTGCATATTCGGCTGTGATATTGAACGGCTCGACAGGTATCTTTATCTCATAGACCTCGCCTTTTTTTACCTTGAGCGATTTTGAGCGAAGCCAAGGGTTGAATGTTTTGAGGAGTTTATATGTGATGCCGTTCTCGATTGCGAAGTCAGCAAAGTCGCTGATGCTTTCGGTGACGATGACGGTTTTGTATTTAAAAGGTTGGTATTCAAGGTCTTTGCTTATATATATGCCGTGTTTCTCAGGGTTTTCGAATATGGTCTTTACTGCGAGGATCCTGAAGATATAGCGTTCTGTCTCTTCCGGAAGAAGGAGGTCGTAGTAGGAGCTTACCTTTTGTTCGCGCATGAATTTCTCTATCCGGTTTGTCCCGGCGTTGAACGAGGCTGCTGCGAGAGTCCAGTTGTTGAATTTGTTGTAAGCCTTTAGGAAATATCGGCAAGCCGCTTCTGTCTCAAGTTCCACGTTATACCGCATGTCCACTTCGTCGTTCACCTTGAGTCCGAAGTCTGTGGCTGTTGATTTTAGGAATTGCCAGAACCCGACTGCTCCGGCAGGTGACACGGCGTTTGTGAGGGTGCTTTCGATGACACACAGGTATTTGAAGTCGTCAGGCACTCCGTAACGCTCGAGTATTGGTTCGATGACTGGGAACCAACGTTTGGAGCGTTTGATGAGCAGCATGGTGTTGCTATGGAAATAGCAGTTGGATAGCAGTTCCCGCTCATAACGTTCCCTGATATTGAACATCTCCATCGGCACTACCTCGCCAGCGAAGGTGATGTCGTCGGCAAACTCTATATCGTTGCTTCTCAGCGCTATCTGGTCGAGAGATACGGGGCGTTTCTCAGCTATCTTTATTGCGGATACGCTTAGTATTATTGCGAGTGTCGCTAATAATGCCGTTGATACTATAAAAATAAGGAGTATTAATTCTTTATGTTTTTTCATAATCAATATGTGGTAAGTCACGCCCCTCGCATGCGAGGGGCGTGACTGTATGGGTGAAAATATGTTTGATGAACATTAAAGGTGGACGACCTCGCCGTATGCCGCCGCCGCCGCCTCCATGATGGCTTCTGACATTGTAGGGTGAGGGAAGATGTTGTCGATGATGTCCCTGCCTGTCGCGCCGAGGTTGCGTGCGAGCACCGCAGATGCTACCATCTCTGTGACGTTCTCTCCAACCATGTGGCATCCGAGCCACTTGCCGTCCTTGGCGTCAAACACCACTTTGATGAATCCGTCTTTGTTGCCTGACGCTGAAGCCTTGCCTGATGCTGTGAATGGGAACTTGCCGACTTTCACCTCGTAACCTGCAGCCACAGCCTTTGCCTCGCTCAACCCTACTGACGCCACCTCCGGAGTGATGTATGTGCAGCCGGGTATGTTGTTATAGTTCAATGGCTCTGGATCTAACCCGCACATCTTCTCTACGCAGATGATGGCCTCGTGTGATGCCTTGTGCGCGAGTGACGGCCCGTGTACGATGTCGCCTATAGCATAAATGCCGTCAACGTTTGTCTTGTAGTAGTCGTCAACGATGACCTTGCCTCTCTCTGTGGCGATGCCGAGCTCCTCGAGTCCAAGGCCCTCAAGGTTGGTCTGTACTCCTACAGCTGATAAGACGATGTCCGCCTCGACGACTTTCTCGCCTTTCTTTGTGCTGATTGTGCAGACGCACTTCTCGCCCGTTGTGTCAACGTTTGTCACTGATGAGTCGGTCATGACGGTCATCTTCAACTTCTTGAAGCAACGCTCTACCTGTTTTGAAACCTCCTCGTCCTCGACGGGAAGTATGTTAGGCATGAATTCCACTAATGTCACCTTCACGCCCATAGAGGTGAAGAAGAATGCGAACTCTGAGCCTATAGCACCCGAGCCTACAACCACCATCGTCTCAGGAAGCTTGTCGAGAACGAGAGCCTCGCGGTAACTGATGATTCTCTTGCCATCGATAGGCAATGCCGGTAGCTGGCGAACTCTCGATCCTGTCGCAAGAATGATGCTGTCAGCCTCATATTCTGCTGTGACACCTTCCGCATCGACTACTTTGACGGTCTTATCGCTTGTAAGTGAGCCTTTCCCTGAGATGAGCTCTATATTGTTTTTCTTGAAAAGGTATTGAACGCCTTTGCTCATTCCTTCCGCAACGCCGCGACTGCGCGCCACAATAGCCTCCATGTCAGGATTGATTGAACCATCAAGTTTGATACCATAGCTCTCGGAATGCCTCATATATGTATATACAGAAGCACTCTTTAACAACGCCTTGGTAGGAATGCAGCCCCAGTTAAGGCAAGTGCCACCGATTTCTGACTTTTCAACAACAGCCACCTTTTTCCCAAGTTGTGATGCCCTGATCGCCGCAACGTATCCGCCCGGACCGCTGCCAATTACTATTACATCGTATCTCATGATAATCAATTATTTGTGTGTAAAAAATTTTTAACTCAGATTCTTTTTTTCAATTGTGCGAAAATACAAAAAAAATGTTTATGTTTGCAACATTGTTAGTGAAGTTTATTTCTTCATGTTAATATTCCTTACGGATCCCTGTTTTTTTATTTGTCTCACTAAATTTTTTGTAAAATGTTAACGGATTATTTCAATAATCGGATTGTGTCATCTTTCAATGTTGACATAGCCGGAAAATGGTACGGGATAGCTTGGCACAAAGGCCGCTCGATAATCGGAAAAATAGATTCTTTCCTTTTTATCTCTTTGAAAAACAATAGTGTCCTCGAGATGACATTTGTCTCTTTCGATAATAAAAACCGTAAAAAGGTTTGCTCGTTCTGTGGCGAAATGGTTGGGAAAGAGGAAGGTCGCTGTCTCATAAGCGCGAGGCCTTTTGTCTTTAAAAAATATCTTGAGCTCCGTATCGATGATAACGGATTCCTGATTGTAAGCCGGAAGGGCGGTACAAGGATATGCCTTTTTTCAAAGAAAATCCCTACCAGTAAACCAATGGTTGACAAGGCTCTACAGGCTCTGCATCTCGATAGCTCCACCTTTTATTATAATGTGTGTAATGTCGTTTGAAAACGCGACGAGCTTGCGCATAGTGTTTATTTATTTTTAATTTTTTACACAAGTTGTAATTTATTATTATTTTTGCAGGAATAATTCGAGGTTATTAATGAAAGATGAGAGATGTGTTCTTCTCGTTTCTTGGAACCCTAATCAATTGTAATACATTATTAATATGATAATATCAGAACTAACCGCCATCTCTCCCGTTGATGGCCGCTACCGCAAGAAAGTTGAAAAACTTGATGAATATTTCTCAGAGTTTGCCCTTATTCGTGCAAGAGTGATGGTAGAAGTGGAATATTTTATAGCCTTGTGCCGCATTCCGCTGCCGCAACTTGCTACTTTCAAGCCTGGCGATTTCCGCAAACTTCGCAAGATCGTCTCTGATTTTAAAGTGGAGGACGCACAGGAGATCAAGGAGATAGAGAAAACCACAAACCATGATGTCAAAGCTGTGGAGTATTTCCTTAAACGTCGCTTTGATGCTCTTCATCTCTCTGATTATAAAGAGTTTATCCATTTCGGACTCACCTCTCAGGATATCAATAACAGCGCGGTGCCTTACACTATTATGACCGCGAACAGGGATATCCTTCGTCCTGCTCTCGCCTCGCTGACATCGAAGATCAACCAGCTTGCGTCTGAATGGCGCGATGTCCCGATGTTGGCGCATACGCATGGTCAGCCGGCAAGCCCCACGCATCTTGGAAAGGAAATATATGTCTTCGTAGAACGGCTTTACGACCAACTCGCGTCACTTGATAATATCCCGTTTACGGCTAAGTTCGGCGGTGCGACAGGAAACATGAACGCCCATAAGGTCGCTTACCCTGAGATAGAATGGCAGGATTTCGCCAAGAAATTCATCAAGAGCCTTGGGATGAAACGCCAGGCTACAACAACACAAATAGAGCATTATGACGTGATGGCGGAGTATTTCGACGCATTGAAACGTATCAATACCATACTTATAGACCTCTCGCGCGACATCTGGCTCTATATCTCAATGGATTATTTCAAGCAGAAAATCAAGACAGGAGAGGTGGGCTCATCGGCTATGCCTCACAAGGTCAACCCGATAGACTTCGAGAACGCTGAGGGGAACCTCGGAATGGCTAACGCCTTGTTAGAGCACCTGAGCCGTAAATTGCCGGTCAGCCGTATGCAACGCGACCTTACCGACTCGACAGTGACACGCAACATCGGAGTGCCTCTCGCTCATACTTTGATAGCAGTCAGCTCCTTGCAGAAAGGATTAGACAAACTTATACTCAATGAGCCGAAACTGCACGAGGACCTGATGGACAACTACGCCGTTGTGGCCGAGGCTATACAGACTATACTCCGTCGCGAACAGGTGGAAGGCGCATACGAGTTGCTGAAAGGACTTACCCGTACTAACGAGAAGGTCACAAAACAATCGATAGATGCCTTTATCGACCAACTGCCAGTCGATGACAGTGTAAAAGAAGAGATGCACAGAATCACGCCTGAGAACTACACGGGCTTTAATTACTAATGTGTCGGCTATGAAAAAAAATAAGAACTTCACAAGGATATTGAAATACGTCAAGCCTTACTGGGTGGGAGTTATGCTGAATATCGTATTCAACCTTCTCGCCATTTTGTTCTCTCTCGTCTCGTTCTCTATGATTGTGCCGTTCCTGAACCTCCTGTTCAATCCGGAGAACCTCACGCTGGTGAGACCAGAATTCGCACTCAATACCGACACTCTACTCGCTATGCTGAATTACTATATCAGCTATATCATAGTGACGAAAGGACAGGCTGCCGCATTGATTTTTATCTGCTTACTCTTGGTCCTCGCATTCTTCTTGAGGAACCTCACTACATACCTCGCGCTTTATTTCATGGTGGGAGTGCGCTGTGACACTATTAAGGACATACGCTCTGATTTGTATAAGAAGATTATGATTCTCCCTCTCTCATTTTACAGCAGCCACAAAAAAGGTGATGTCATGGCGCGCATAACTACTGATATTCAAGAGATAGAGGTGTCGATAATCAGCTATCTCGACGTGTTTATCAAATCGCCGCTTACTATTTTGGCTTACTTCGCTTACATGGTGGGCGTGAGCTGGCAACTGACGGTGTTCGTGCTTGTCCTTCTACCTATTGCCGGATTTATTATCGGAAACATTGGCAAATCACTTAAAAAAGACTCGCGCGATGGTCAGAACAGGTTCGCCGGCATGCTTGCTACAATAGAGGAGACAATAGGCGGCCTAAGGATAATAAAGGCTTTTAACGCAATAAACTATTCCTCGGAGAAATTTAATGAAGAGAACGAGAAATATACAGGTGTCATAAAGTTTGTGAATAGGAAAAGAGACCTTAGCTCCCCAATGAGCGAGTTCCTATCTTCCATTATCATCTCTATAGTGCTTTGGTTTGGCTCAACTCTGATCCTTGACGGGAAATCGGCAATAACAGCCGCCAACTTCATCGCATATATCGTTGTGTTCTCACAGATTATCTCTCCGGCGAAATCGTTCTCACAGGGATTCTACTGCCTGCATAAAGGACTTGCCTCAGCCGACCGAATTTTCGAGATTCTCGATGCGGAGGAGGTGATAGTGGAGAAAGATAACGCGCTGCCTATAAAAGAGTTCAAAGAGTCTGTCGTTTACGATAACGTTGGATTCAGCTATAATGAGACGGAGGTGCTTAGCAATATTAATATGACCGTGCCGAAAGGGAAAATGGTCGCATTGGTGGGTGAGAGCGGCGGAGGAAAGTCAACGTTGGTTGACCTGCTCCCACGTTTTTATGACGTTTGCTCCGGAAGTATCAGAGTTGACGGCCACGATGTGCGCGACCTTAGTATTTTCGACCTTAGAGCCTTGTTCGGCATTGTGTCGCAGGAAAGCATTCTTTTTAATGACACCGTATTTAACAATATAGCTTTCGGCGTTGAGAATTATTCACAGGAGGCCGTCATCGAGGCAGCGAAGGTGGCTAACGCACACGACTTCATCATGACGCTCGAGAATGGATACGACACCGTTATAGGCGATAGGGGTATGAACCTCTCCGGCGGACAACGGCAACGTATCAGTATAGCACGCGCCGTGCTCAAGAACCCGCCAATACTCATTCTCGACGAGGCAACATCATCTCTCGATACAGAATCGGAACGCCTTGTGCAAGAAGCTCTCTCAAAAGTGATGACAAACCGTACCTCAATAGTCATTGCACACCGTTTGTCAACAATACAGAACGCCGACGAGATCTTAGTCCTCGTGAAAGGAAAGATTGTGGAACGCGGCAAACACGATGAACTCGTGGCTAAAGGCGGCGTATATAAAAGATTGACGGATTTACAGTCGTTTAAATGATGAATTATGATAGAGTCAAGTATCTTCACCCCATGTAAAATAGGTCCTGTGGAATTAAGGAACAGGACGATACGTTCTGCGGCCTTCGAGAATATGGCTTTTGGTAACAAACTGTCGAAAGAGCTGTTCGACTATCATACCGCGGTGGCTCGCGGTGGTGTCGGAATGACGACAGTGGCGTATGCGGCGGTAAGCAGGAGCGGCTTGTCGTTTGACGCACAACTTCTGATGTGCGAGGAAAACGTCCCGGAACTGAAAACTCTTACTGACGCTATACACGCTGAGGGCGCAAAGGCATCGGTACAGCTCGGACATTGCGGCAATATGACACATAGAAGCACATGTGGCCGTATGCCAATGGGAGCGTCGCGTGGAATAAACCCTTACGCCTATACCTTAGTCCACAAAATGACCGAACAAGAGATAATGGAAGTTGTAGATGATTTCCGGAACGCAGTGCACCTGTCGCGTAAGGCAGGCTTCGACTGTGTGGAGATTCATTGCGGACACGGATACCTTATCAGCCAGTTCCTGTCACCAAAGACAAATCATAGGCGTGACAGATGGGGTGGCAGCTTTGAGAACAGAATGCGTTTCATGCGTCTTGTGTTAGAAGCCGTGATGGAAGCCGCCGCCGATGACATCGCCGTCATCGTGAAGACGAATATGTTCGATGGAATGAAAGGCGGACTCGGCGTTGATGAATGCCTCGCAATTGCAAAGGAAATAGAGAGTGTTGGCGTACATGCCCTCGTGCTTTCAGCTGGATTCGTCAGCAAAGCTCCGATGTCTGTGATGGCAGGCTCTATGCCTATAAAGACATTGGCTCATTATATGCCTTGGAAATCAATGTGGTGGCTGAAACTCGGCGTGTCTGCCGTCGGAAAACTGATGATGCCGACAGTGCCGTATAAGGACGCTTACTTCCTCGATACCGCCATGCGCTTCAGAAAAGAACTGAAAATGCCTCTCATTTATGTTGGAGGTATGGTGGATAGGGAAAATATGGAGAGGGTGCTCGATAACGGATTCGTGGCATTCCAGATGGCTCGCGCACTGCTTAACGATACCGAGTTCGTCAACAAACTTCATAATGGACTCGTGGAAAAAAGCCCATGCGGACACTCAAACTACTGCATCGCAAGAATGTATTCCGAACCTATGATATGCCACCAATGCGTCAAGGATATGCCTAAACGAATTCAAAAAGAAATAGAATGTCTCGAAAATAAATGGAGGACTGAATAGAAATGGATTTCAAAAAGAAGGTAAGAGAACTGAAACATCAGCAGGGCCGCTCAATTACGGCACTCGTCACTGGCGCAAGCTCCGGAATGGGACTGATGTATGCGGAAATACTCGCAAAAGCAGGCTGCGACTTGCTCATAGTTAGCAACCAGGAAAAGGAAATAATCGCGACAGCAGACAGATTGTCAACAGAATACGAAGTGAAAACATTGCCGCTGTTCCAAGATCTGGCACTTGATAACGCCGCACAATCTCTTTTCGACTTCTGTGAGGAAAACGGACTGATAATAGATATCCTTATCAACAATGCCGGTATGTATTTTTTCCATGAACTCGATAAATCCTTTGACCAGAAAATGGAGACAATGCTCAGCCTCCATGTGCTTACGCTGACACGGCTTTGCAGGTTATTTGGCGATGAGATGAAAAAGAGGCACTTCGGCTATATACTGAATATCTCTTCCATGGCTGCGAGAATACCTTTCCCTGGCATCACTTTGTATTCTGCCACAAAGGCTTACATCAAGAATTTCACCATGGCTCTTCATTTTGAGATGAAATATTATAACGTGGGAACAACAGTGGTCTGCCCGGCAGCTATCGCCACTCCTCTCTATAATCTCAACCCGCGCCTGATGAAAATAGGCCTCGCCACAGGAATCATACATTCTCCGCAATGGCTTGTGAAGAAAGCTCTTAAAGCAATGTTCAGGAAACGCAAAATACGTCAGCCTTCTTTCCAAAATATCTATGGCCCCGCTTTCGTTAGAATAATACCTAACTCTTTGAAAAGCATTATATGGAAAAAGCTAAAGTGATAGTGACGGGTGCGTCGGGAAGCATAGGCGGCGCTGCATCGAGGATTCTGTTAAAGAATGGTTGCGATGTCGTGATGGCTTGCCGAAACATCAAAAAAGGCAACGCGACACGCGATGTGCTGCTTCACGACTTCCCATGCTCAAAGGTGGAACTGCTTCACCTCGACCTCGCATCATCTGTGTCGGTAAAGCATTTCTGCCAAGAAGTCGCACAAATGGACCCGAGACCGAAATATCTCCTTAATAATGCGGGCATTATGTGCAGGGACTTCTCTACTACAGCCGATGGATTCGAAATGACGGTGGGTACTAACCTCATCGGTACGGCTCTGCTAATACGTCTTATCATGCCCTTGATGGGCAATGGCTTCCATATCGTCAACACCGTCTCTCTCACTCGCTACGTCTCTGATATTGACAGCCGTTTCTTTGATGTTGACGGGAAACGCTTCAGGCAACTCGGCACTTACGGAGAGTCCAAACTCGCACTCTTGCTTTATTCGTTAAGACTTTCGCAGACAATTCCCGAAGGCTGTTATGTCAATATGACAGACCCTGGCGTAGTAAACAGCAATATGATTACGATGAAACGATGGTTTGACCCGCTTGCCGACATACTCTTCCGACCTTTCTTCTGCTCATCACCCGAAAAAGGCGCGATACCTGCTTGTAACGCCTTGTTCTCCAATGATAACGGACTCCTGTTTAGCGGAAAGAAGAAATCTTCCCTCCCTAAAAAGTTCGCCAATCATAAGATGACCGAATGGATCTGGAACGAGACAAACTCTATTATAGACAAGCTGATATGACCCTCATCCCATAATTTTAAACCTAACATTTTTAGAAAACTCCTTTTAATTATTTCAACAAACGAAAAAAATATTATTTTTGCGGAAATTTTTTAGACTGTTTTATATATGGATTTAAGTAAAGTTGTAGCTATTTCAGGTAAACCGGGTTTATTTGTTATCTCATCACAGGGCGCAGGTAAACTTATTGTTGAATCTTTGATTGATAAAAGACGCACCCCGGCTTTCGCTCATGACAGAATCAGTTCACTCGAAGAAATAAGTATCTTCACAACAGGAGATGATAAACCTCTTAAGGAAGTTTTTATGAATATTCATGAAAAATTAGGTGATAAGTTGGATTTCAATCCTAAGAAACTTTCACCGGTCGAGCTTCGTGAGAAGTTTATGCTTGTATTACCTGAATATGACGAAGATGCTGTTTATCAGTCAGATATGGTCAAGGTGTTCCAATGGTACCAACTTCTTAACGATAACGGACTTTTAGTTTTCACAGAGGAAGAGAACAAAGGAGAGGTGTCGGAAGACACCGTTGTGGAGAAACCGGTGATTAAGAAAGGGACAAAGACAGTGACACCGAAGGTTACTGCGAAGGAATCGGTGAAATCAGCCGCCGCACCTGCAGCAAAGTCAACAAAGAAGCCTAAGAAGGTTTGATTTTGTATAACGTAATGAAGATATAAGGGTGAAACGAAGTAATTCATTTCACCTTTTTTTAAAAATAATACCGTCATATCATGAAAAAAATAACCGATTTCACAATAGTAGGGAAAGAGAAATTGTCGCATGGCGCGCTTTTCCGCCTGAAGGGTGCCGAGCCGCTGCCTCCTATAGCCGGCGGACAATTCGTGCAAGTGCGAGTAGATGGCAATAACAACGTATATCTGCGTCGTCCGATTTCTATCCATGATGTGGATATGGGAAATAACACCATCGACCTGCTTATACAAGAGGCTCATGAAGGCACAAAGACGCTTTGCTCTCTTCCGTTGGGTGCGAATATCAATATTATACTCCCTCTCGGTAATGGATTTACAATGCCGCAGGAGAATGACAGTGTGCTTTTAGTTGGTGGTGGCGTCGGTATCGCTCCATTGCTGTATTTTGCTAAGACGATAAAAGCGAAATATCCGGCTAAAGAAGTGGCTTTCCTTTTAGGTGGGCGTACTAAGGACGACCTCGCGCTTATCGACAGATATAAGGAAGTGGGAGAGGTGTCCGTAACAACAAATGACGGTTCGCTCGGTGAGAACGGTTTCGTTACACAGCACAGCCTTTGGGATAATATGTCGATAGACAAGGTTTACTCATGCGGCCCGCTCCCGATGATGAAAGCGGTGGCGAAAATGACAGATGAGAAAGGCATTTGGTGCGAGGTCTCGTTGGAGAACTCTATGGCTTGCGGCATTGGCGCTTGCCTCTGCTGCGTTGAGAACACCACCGATGGTAATGTGTGCGTTTGTAAAGAAGGTCCTGTTTTTAATACAAAAAGATTGCTATGGTAAACACTGAGATAAGATTAAAAGACCTGACCCTAAGAAATCCGGTGATGACTGCATCGGGTACTTTTGGCTATGGTGAGGAATATACCGATTTCGTGAATCTCTCCGACCTCGGGGGTATAGTGGTAAAGGGAACAACACTGCATCATCGCGAGGGAAATCCTTATCCACGTATGGCGGAAACTCCAATGGGTATGCTGAATTGCGTCGGACTGCAAAATAAAGGCGTTGGATATTTTGTGGATACCATCTATCCAAGGATTCGGCATTTCGACACGAATGTCATAGTAAATGTCAGCGGCTCGAATATTGAGGATTATGTCGCCGCCGCTGAGATGATCGATGCTTTGGACGATATTCCCGCCATTGAACTGAATGTCTCTTGCCCAAATGTGAAACAAGGCGGTATGGCTTTTGGCGTCACTTGCACAGGCATCGAACAAGTGGTGGGCGCAGTGCGTGAAGTCTATCATAAACACCTGATTGTCAAACTGTCACCTAATGTAACTAATATCGCGGACATAGCATTGGCTGCAGAAGCCGCAGGCGCTGACTCAGTCTCCCTCATAAATACTCTTCTCGGAATGTCTATTGATGTGGAGAAACGCCGCCCTCGCCTCTCTATGGTGACAGGCGGATTGTCTGGCCCTTGCGTAAAACCTGTCGCAGTACGAATGGTATGGCAGGTAGCCAAAGCTGTGAAAATCCCAGTGATAGGACTTGGCGGTATCTCTTCTGCCAACGATGCTGTTGAGTTCCTCCTCGCAGGTGCGTCTGCAATAGAGATTGGTACCGCTAACTTCATCGACCCTGCAATATCTGCAAAGATAGCAAAAGGTATTGTGGATTACTGCGAACTGCACGGTGTCACCGATGTTAATGAACTTGTCGGTGGACTGATTATATGATATAAAGCTGACGATAGTATTTCAACATCTTATCAGATACCACCTGTCTTAAAAATATTTTTCCGTCAACAACCGGATAGCATCATCTTTGTGCCTTTACGGTCAGAATAAAGATTTTTAAACCAAAAACTGAGAAAAGATATGAGATACCAAAAATAGACGGAACTGTGGATTCCGCCTTTGGCCTGATAAAGGGAAGGGGCTACACAAAACTATATCTCACCGACATAACACCATTGATGTTGGCATCGGATTCCCATCAGACAAAAGTACGATAGAGGAGCGCGGGTACGAATGATATAGTATTTATTAACAACGGAGATAACTTTAAACAACTTTTCTGGTCTGTCGTTAAGCAGTAAATCCTAAAATGTTGTCCATCGTTGTCATGGTTTTCGTGCTTGGTATAAATAAAAATTGCGGACAAATCATATCCGCAATTTTTACTAAACTTAAAAATCTTTGATTATTTTATGATTTTTGCATTTATCCCATTAATATCAATAAAGTAAATGCCGTGGGAGAGATTCAAGACATCTAAAACATTCGTTCCCTTTTTGATTTCAAATGTCTTAACGACAACGCCGTTGACATTTAATATCTTAGCCTCTCCATCGATTTTACTTTCAACCATTACTGTCGGATTTGCAACCGTTGGATAACAGGTGAATGTGCCGTTGGCAGAAACTTCAGCAATAGCTGTCGGTGGCTCCGGAGGCTCAGGCAGTTGGTATTTCATTACAGATATTGCGTCGTTTAAGTCGTCTTCAACAAATGCCACATAGTATGTCGTGTCTCTAAGTGCGATTTGTGGGTACGATGTGGCGCCTTCGGTATAAGCCCTTGGTCCAATATAATCCCAATTGGTGCCGTCATAATGAATCACGCTTAACGCATTGCTTTGTGTTTCATCGGCATACACTATTGTAGGATAACCTTCACTCATAACCATATCCATGTGCTTTGAGGTGCAATCACCGACATTTGTGCCTATGCTCAACCATTCTTCGTTCTCAAAAGTGTAAACATCAATTCCCCTTGAGCCATTGTTATTAAATGCGACAAAGACTTTGTTTTCTTCGTTGATACCTATGCACATATAATAGTAAACAGATTGTGAAGAAACGGTTCCAAGGCTTACCCACTCATCGTTTTCATATTTTGCCACGTAGGCGTGGTTGCCATCCGTTGACCATAAGATATATGGTATATCGTCATTGTCGAAATCCATTGAGAACCAATAGGTGTAAGAAGAGCTGATAGGACCTCCGCCTACTTCAATCCAATCGCCGTTAACGAGTTTGTGGAGGTATCCTAACCAGTTGCCGTCATGGCGGCAAATGAAATATGGTGTGTCATTGCTGTCAATGCGGAGATAGATGTCGAAACAGTTAGGCACGTTGCCAACATCAGACCATGAGTTGCCGTCCCATTTCTTTACCCTTCCATAATATGAGAAGTTGACTTCCTCCGAATATCCGATATATATTTCACCTGTGCTTGTAACATCGATTGTTGAAGTGACGTATGTCATGCTTGTGTTGATATTGCCTACCTGTTCCCACTCGCCATCGTCAACGCTTTTATACACAATAGGTTTGTCGTTTTCTTGAACTAAGACATAACAGATGTCTCCAAAGAACACCATGTCGTGAACGTAAGAACTCCCGTTGTTGAATCCTCTTTCGCCAATATATATCCAATTCCCATCGAGTTCGTCAGATACATTGATAACGAATTCTTGTGTTGTTGTTGTTATACCATCGTTTACTTCTAATATTACGGTGTAATCACCTGATTGTGATGGCGTTCCAACTAAGATGCCGGATTTGTGGTCGGTCTGTTCGAAAGAAAGCCATTCAGGTTTCTCCACCGCGGTAATAGTCATGGCAGAGCCTTCTGTGTCGTGGCAGAATACGTTGTAGTTGTATGTTGTTCCTACGAAACCTTCTGTCTTCCCATGAGAGGTGAATATTGGGGCGGCATTTGTGCTTCCGTTTAGATAAGTCGTGCGAGCGGCGTTATCCACTTCCTTAGTATCTTGATTGACTAACAATCCGATGATGCGGACAAAATTCTCGTTATATTCTTCCGGAAGTGTGTATGTAAACTCGTAAGTCGCTGTCTGTCCAGCGTTTAATGATGAAGGGAAAGAACCTTCGGCTCCGTCAAAGTCGGTGATAAGGTGGCGTCCGACATGGTCGTAAGCCATTCTCTCGGCAGGAACAGGGTTTGGCAGACTCTCGAATCCGCCCACATAATATGATGAGCCGCTGTAGTTGTTGGCTTGATTGTAATGAGGGGCAGGACCTGTGATTGCGTCTTCCACAACTATTGCCGCAAATCTATAGTTCCCACCCATGTTGTTTTTCGCAGTAGCGCTAACAGTGATATTCACTAACCTTGTCTCCGGCTCGAAAGTCGCTGAAATGTCAACGGTGCTTTGCTCCTGACCGTCATTCATGTATGATAGCGTTGTCTCAAACCATTTGTCAAAGGTCTTGTTCATGTGTTTGCGTCCAATGTTGGCTGATGGCGCACTCGTTAATCCTGTGCTGATGGCATACTCTTCGTTGCCCATAACGTCAATGGTGTGAACCGCGACGAAATACACATTGTCGTATGACTGGCTTAATGAGTCACCATAGTAAATGCCTCCCGGACAATATTGACACCATGTTCCTGTTAGTTCCTCTACTAACACGTTTCTTTGCGCTGATAATGATAATGCCGTGATTATCAATGTTAAAAGTAAAGAGAATCTTTTCATATAATAATTGTTAAATAATATTTACTTCTGTAGATATGTTTATTCCAAACAACTCTAATATTGATGATTGTATCTTTTCCGATAATTCTGTGATTTCTTCTGGCTTCCCTCCTCCATAATGGACGAGGACGAGTGCCTGTTTGTCCCATACTCCTACATGTCCCTCGCGGTAGCCTTTCCATCCTGCCTTCTCAATAAGCCAGCCCGTCGGGATTTTCCACATATCGTTTTTCTCAGCATACGATGGCATCTCCGGATAACGTGATTTTAGCTCCTCATACTTTTTCGTATCGATAATGACATTTTGGAAAAAACTGCCTGCACTGCCGATGACATCAGTGTCTGGCAGCTTCTCGTCTCTTGTCTTTTTGATTATTTCAGATATGTCTTTGTTGCTTGGATTGGTAATGCCGTTGCTTTCCAATGATTTACGAATGTTACCATAATCTAATTTTAACTCCCTGCTCTTCTTTAACTTGAAATCAACAGCTAAAATCAATGGTAAATAATCCTTGCTTTTGTTTTTCTTAAAAATACTGTTTCTATAAGAGAAATCGCATTCCTCATTGCTGAAAGTCTTCTTCTCCCCGCTGGATAAATCTATCGTATGTACTTGAAATATAGTGTCTTTAACTTCACTGCCGTAGGCTCCGATGTTTTGAACGGGCGCAGCGCCTACATATCCCGGAATGCCTGAAAGATTCTCTAATCCGTAAAGAGACTCGGATATTGTAAAATCGACAAAATTTTTCCAAACCTCTCCGGCCTGACATCTTATCGTTACTTCACCGGATTCACCGTTGTCGATAATCTCTATGCCTTTAATATTAATGTGGATAACAAAACCATCGAAGAACTCTTCTTTGAAAAGGATATTGCTGCCACCGCTTAAAATCAAGACCCTGTTTTTGTCTTTGTATGATTTAAATATTTTATTATCAATGATTTCCCCTATGTCGTCAATGCTGTTGACCTCAACAAAATATCTTGCTATAATGTTGAAACCAAAGGTGTTTTTTCCGAGCAGGGAGAAATATTCTTTCATTTGTTCAAAATTTTTTCAAAAATAAGCATTTTTTACGAAAGATAGGGAGAAAATATCTAATTTTATAGTGTAAAAATTTTTTTGATTTGAAACGTGTAATTGTATCGGTTATCAATGACTTAGTGACTGACCAGCGTGTTAATAAGTCATGTCTTGCCTTGCAAAAGGTGGGTTTTGAGGTGCTTCTGATAGGTAGAAAGCAGCGTGGCTCTCCTGAGATGGACGCGCGCCCCTATAAGTCTCACAGAATGAAACTGCTTTTTGAGAAAGGCCCTTTTTTCTACGCAGAATATAATATTAGGCTTTTTTTCTTCCTTTTGTTCCATCGCGCCGACTGCCTTCTGTCTAATGATTTAGATACCTTGCTGCCGAATTTCTGGGTGTCGAAATTGAAACGAATCGGCTTGATTTACGATAGCCACGAGTATTTCACCGAGGTGCCTGAGTTGGTTAGCAGACCGAGGGTTCAAAAGGTATGGAAGAGGATTGAAGAGTATGTCCTGCCGAAATTGAACGAGATGATTACTGTAAATGAGTCAATTGCGAAACTGTTTAGGGATAAATACTCTATAAAGACGAATGTCGTCAGGAATATCCCGATGAGGAAAATGCTGCCTGCTCCTTCAACGTGCCAACATCTTGGTCTTGACCCGGATAAACATATTCTTGTACTCCAAGGCTCTGGAATAAATATTCATCGCGGTTCGGAAGAACTTGTTGATGCAATGGCTTATCTTGATGATTGCCAACTTGTTATAATAGGAGGGGGAGATGTGCTCCCTGTTTTGAAGGAAAAGGTGCGGAAAAACAATTGGACTGACAGGGTCATATTTTTCCCACGTATGCCTTATCAGAAAATGATGGCTATCACTCAACTTGCGGAACTTGGATTCACACTCGATAAAGATACTAATCTTAACTATCGTTTCAGCCTGCCAAATAAGCTTTTCGATTATATTCAAGCCGGAGTGCCGGTTGTTGCGTCGCATCTTCCTGAAATAGAACGTATTATAAGAGAATATAATATAGGAACATTCATCGATGACCATAATCCGGAAACTATAGCTAAAACTGTGCGTTCCGCTATTGATGATGAGAAGAATATTACACTGTGGAAAAATAATCTTAAATTTGCCGCTCAAAATCTCTGCTGGGAGAAAGAAGAGAGCGTGTTGTTGAATATTTATGAGCGATATATCTGACAATCATATTCATGTCGTCTGCTTTGATGTGCCATTCCCTGCCAATTATGGTGGGGTGATAGATGTCTTTTTCAAAATCAAGGCCCTATCTGAACGCGGAATGAAAATACATCTGCATGTTTTTGAATACGGCCGCCCTCATGCCGCTGTGCTCGAAAACCTTTGCTTCTCTGTAAATTATTACAAACGCGGCACATCGTTAAAATATGCCCTGTCTCATCTGCCTTATATCGTATGTTCCAGAATATCAAAAGAATTAACTTCAAATCTAAAAAAAGACAGCTATCCTATTCTTCTTGAAGGACTCCATTGTTGCGGCATTCTCCTTGATGACGATTTCCGCGATAGAAGGGTGTTTGTGAGAACTCATAATGTGGAACATGATTATTACAGGCTCCTCGCTAAAAGTGAGAGAAATATTTTACGGAAACTGTTCTTCATTTTAGAAGCACGGAAACTCAAATGTTTTGAACCTGTCCTTAATAAGGCTTCTGGTGTTTTCGCTATCTCAAAAAATGATTTTGAGTATTTTGATTCCAAGTTCCATGATGTCAGTCTCATCCCCGCCTTTACCCGTTTTGACAAGGTGGATGTGCTTGAAGGCCAAGGCGATTATGCTCTTTATCATGGCAAACTTGATGTAGCGGAGAATTATAATGCCGCCGAATTTCTTGTCCGTGAGGTCTTTTCCGGGACAGACTTGCGCTTGATAATCGCAGGTATGAATCCTCCTCCATATCTTGTCTCATTGATTGGTAAGGAACAGAATATTGAACTTATCGACAGCCCTGACGATGAAACGATGCAGAATCTTATTCATAACGCACATATTAATATATTGGTGACTACGCAATCGACGGGCTTGAAGCTGAAGTTGCTTAACGCCTTGTACAATGGCAGGTACTGTGTGGTGAACAGTAAGATGGTCGCAGGATTGGATACAGACTCCCTTTGTGTTGTCGCTGATGAGCCGTCTGAGATTCGTTCCGTAGTGTCAAGGCTGATGGAGCAGCCGTTTTCCAACGAGCAGGTTGAGATGCGGAAAAGAGGAATGGAGCGATTCCATAACTCATCGGATAATATCGATAAAATAGTCGGTTTACTTAGGTGACTCGCTAATCTTTCCGCCTTCGCATTTTATCACTCGCGACGGATATTTCATTATAAGGTTGTAGTTATGTGTCGCCATCAGTATCGTTGTCCTGTTGTCTTGGATTTTTCTTAGCAGTTTGATGATGTCGTTGGTGGTCTCGGGGTCTAAATTACCTGTCGGCTCGTCTGCCAAAATGACACTCGGACTGTTTAATAACGCTCTCGCTATGGCTATGCTCTGCTGCTCTCCTCCTGACAACTGATGGGGCATTATCTTTCTTTTGCCTTGTAAGCCAACTAATTGCAGTACCTCATTGATACGTTTGTTTATTGAATCGTCATCGTTCCAACCGGTGGCCTTTAGCACAAAAGAAAGGTTGTCTTCAACATTTCTGTCATAAAGCAGTTGGAAATCTTGGAAGATAATTCCAATTTTTCTCCTCAGGAAAGGAATCTCTTTCCTTTTTATGTTATTGAGGTTGAATTTATCTATAGTGAAACGGCCTTCTTTCGCTGGCAACTCACCGTACAGTGTCTTTAATAGCGATGACTTTCCGGAGCCGCTTCGTCCTATGAGATAGACAAATTCTCCTTCGTCTATTGTCAGGTTGATGTCGCTCAATATCTTGCGCTCGTGCTGGAATACGGAGCCGTTTTCTATCGTGATAATGTTGCTCATTTAGGGAGTTTTTGCAAAGTTATTGTTTTTTTCCTTAATGAATGTGTGGGATATGAAAAAATATTGTCTATGGGAGAGGTCACTGTCTGGTTACCAAGAGCCGGAAGCTCCGCCTCCTCCGAAATGTCCTCCTCCAAAGCCTCCGAAGCCTCCACCGCCGAACCCACCTGAGCCGCCGCTGAATCCTCCCCAGTTGTTCCTGCCTCGGTTGTTTGAGAAGATACTCGCCCAGAATAACGCTTTCATAATGTCGTCACCGTCTCTCGACGACATAGTGCCGCCTCCATTGTTGCCTTTTGAGCCTAAAAGCGCGATCACTAAGAGGATAAAACCCAATGAGATTATTACGATGATGATTCCCAATGTGTCGCTTTCTTCCTCCTCGGCGGAAAACTGCCCTGATGCAAGCGATATTATCATGTCAACAGCATCGTTAATGCCTGTGTAATAATCGTTTGCCTTGAAAGCGGGTATCATGTTCTGCTCTATGATGCGCTTCGACATTGCGTCAGTCACGTAAGGCTCCAAGCCATATCCTACTTGTATTGAGACCTGTCCTTTGCCATTGTCGTTCTTAGGCTTGACGAGAATTATCGCGCCGTTGTTCTCTTTGTTGCCGACACCCCATTTCTCTCCAATCTCGTATGCGAACTGCGCGATAGGGTAGATGCCGAGGTCGCTTACGGTTACCACACAAATCTGTGTCGAGGTGGTGTCGTTGTAAATGACGAGTTTGCGCTCAAGGGCTTGCTCCTGCCTGTCGCTGATGATGTTGGCGAAGTCGTTGACAAGTCGGGGCGGGTTTGGCCTTGACGGTATATTTTGAGAGAACGCGGTGATGCTTAATAAGAAGAATAATGACAGGAATATTTTTCTCATTTTTATTGTCAGTTAAAGGAGATGTCGTCGTTAAGTTCGTTAATATCGTCTGATTGATGAGGGAAGAAAGCTTTAAGCTTCTCCCCAACTCGCAGAATGCCTTGAATAATGCCTTCTGTGAAGTCGCCGTTTCTGAAATGCTCGGACATCATGTCTTTGACGTCGTTCCAGAAGTCATGTTCAACCATTTTGTTAATTCCCTCATCTCCAATAATGGAGAATTTCTTGTCTTTTATTGCGAGATAGATTAGGACGCCGTTTCTTTCGGCAGTGTTGTCCATTTTCAATATGTTGAATACCATTGCGGAGCGATCCATGATGTCGCCCCTGCAATGGTTCTCAATATGTACCCTGATTTCGCCGCTTGTGTTTGCTTCTGCCTGTTTGATGGCTTGTACAATCTTGTGCTGCTGCTCAGTGGTGAAGAAATGTCTCGCATCCATTAGAATTCAACTTTTGGTGCGACCTCAGAGCCGCTCGCGGCTTTGAAATATCCTATCTTCTCGAAGTCGAACATAGATGATATTATGTTGCGCGGGAATTGCCTGATATATTGGTTGTAGCCTTTGGCTGCATCGTTAAACTTCTGACGTTCAACGGTGATGCGGTTCTCTGTCCCTTCAAGCTGTGACTGTAGCTCAAGGAAGTTCTGGTTCGCCTTGAGGTCAGGATATCTCTCAATGCTCACGAGAAGTCGTGATAACGCGCCAGAGAGTTGGTCTTGTGCCGCTTGGAACTTCGCGATGTCTTCTGCGTCAAGGTTCGTCGGGTCAACGGTGATGTTTGTGGCTTTCGAGCGTGCCTCTATAACCTCTCTGAGTGTTGACTGCTCATGCTCGGCATATCCTTTTACTGTTGCGACAAGGTTGGGGATAAGGTCGGCACGGCGCTGATATGCGTTCTCAACCTGTGCCCATTGAGCCTCAACTGCCTCCTGTTTCGATACCATGCCGTTGTATGAGTTCTTGACCCAGACGAAAAGCATCAGTATTACAGCTACGATTACTACTGTCGTGATGATTCCTTTTTTCTTCATGTCTTTTTATTTTATAATGTTATTGAAGTTCCTGTTTATAAACTCACTTAACTCCTTGCCTTTCAGCAGGTTCTTTGACAGTCTTGCAAGGTCGTACAGCTGTTTTGCCACTTCTTTCTGCTCCTCTTCCGCCTTCTCAACCATATTGCTTATCGCAGCGTTGTTGGTGTTGAGAATCAAGGTGTAGCTGTCTGGCATGTCACCCCACATCGCGCCACCCATCTGATTCATCTCTTTATAACGCCTCATCCATTCGTTCTGTATTATCTCTATAGGCGCGTCCTCTTCACCAAGGGTGTTGAACTCCACATGATATTGTGCCTTGTCAACGATGTCATCGAAGACCTTCTTAATATCCTCTTTTTGCTTCTCGTCAAGTTTTGACTCTTTTTTATCTTCCTCTTTCTCAATGAGTTTGTCGATGGTGTTGGAGTCAACTCTTGCAAATGAGGTGTGCTCAAACTTCTGTTCAAAAGCACTGATGAAGTGTGAGTCAAGCATTCCGTCGAGCATCAGGACACTGTAACCGCGTTCTTTGGCTTTCTCAATGTTGCCGTATTGCTCGTCCTTGTTTGTAGCGTACAAATATACGACATTTCCGTCTTTGTTCTTTTGTTTTTCTTCAATTAATTTTCTGTATTCCTCAATGGTGTAGTATTTGTCCTCGCTGTCTTTGAAAAGCATGAATTTCTCTGCTCTCTCGAAGAATTTCTGGTCGGTAATCATTCCATATACGATGAAAATCCTGATGTCATCCCAGATTTTCTCGAAATGTTCTCTGTCTTTCTTGAACAGTTCCTCAAGTTTCTCTGCCACTTTTTTGGTGATATACCCGGAGATTTTTTTGACATTCTGGTCGTTCTGTAAGAAAGAGCGGCTGACGTTCAATGGGATGTCAGGGGAGTCAATCACACCGTGAAGCAGGCTGAGGAAGTCCGGCAAGATGCCTTCAACTGAGTCGGTTACGAATACCTCGTTGCAGTAAAGCTGAATCTTGTTGCGCTGGAACTCGTATTTGTTGCTGATTTTCGGGAAGTATAGGATACCTGTCAGGTTGAAAGGGAAATCTACGTTGAGATGGATGTGGAACAGTGGCTCCGTGAAGTTCATAGGGTAAAGGGTGTGATAGAAATCATCGTATTCCTTGTCCTCAATGCTTGAAGGCGCTTTTTTCCACAACGGCGCTACATCGTTGATAATCCATGGTTTCTCAACCTCTTGTGTCTTCGGTTTCCCGTCTTCGTCTGTCTCTCCCTCTATTGTCTCGCTAACTTTCTTTGTCCCGAATTGAATTGGCACTGACATGAACTTGCAGTATTTGTTAAGGAGCTGGCGGATTTTGCTTTCCTCAAGGAAGTCCTGGCAGTCATCTGAAATGTACAGAATGACATCGGTGCCTCTCCCGCTTCTTAAAATCGGGTTCATCTCGTACTCTGGCGAGCCGTCGCATTCCCAGATAACGCCTTTCTCATCCTCACCCTGCCTGAATGACTTGGTTATGAGCGATACTTTTGACGAGACCATGAAAGCGGAGTAGAAACCGAGTCCGAAATGCCCGATGATGTTGGCGGACTCCGCCTCACTGTTCGTCTTGAATTTCTCAACAAACTCTGTCGCACCGGAAAATGCTATCTGGTTGATGTATTTGTCAACCTCTTCCTCCGTCATCCCTATACCTTTGTCACGAACGGTGATGGTCTTTTTCTGCTTGTCAACCTCTACTTGTATCGTCAAATCGCCCATATCACCGCTGAACTCGCCCGCTGATGCCAGCGTCTTTAATTTGTTGGTGGCGTCAACAGCGTTACTGATAATCTCTCTGAGGAAAATCTCATTTTCAGAATATAAGAACTTCTTGATTACAGGGAAAATGTTTTCCGTTTTTACTCCAATTGAACCTTTTTGCATATTTCTAATTATTTATTTTATTGATTTCAAATTTTTGCGCTGAAAGTCAAAATATATGCCATAATATAGTTACTGACAAATTGTCGTTCCACCTCTGCCGCTTGGTGACATCTGCCTCAACGGTGTCATTCAATGTATTAACAGAAATCATGATAAAAAGATTTGTGGGAATAATGGTTCCCTGTGGCACTGATGCCCTTTTGTTTGGAAAATAATAAAAAAAACAGGTTCCTCTTCTCCCGTTTTTTATATCTTTGTGCCATATTTAAATAAGGTGTAAATTGATGGAAAAATTCTTTGGGAAGCTTGCCGCATCGCTTCGTGATTCCTCGTTAGTGAAGGTCACTCTGTCGAAGCCTGCCGATAAAAACAATGCGCTTCGAAATATATATATCAAGCCTATTCTGTTGAAAAACAATAAGATGTATCAGTTTGTGTATCATTACGAGAGACGTGATGAGACGAAGAATTTCTCTGAGGAAGGGTTGATGCGTGAGATGTATGCCCTTCTGCCTTCGGCCTTTATGAATGCCACTATGTTTACTTTGGACGAAGATGTCACTTTACTTGTCAGTAAGAAAGGCAAGCCTACGGTGATGTGTAAGAATGTCCGTGAGCGTAGTGAGCCTGACATGAGGCATGACCATGAGAAGTCGAGGTTGATAAATCCCACGAACAAATGGTGGAACCTCCTCGGACTTGCCACGGGCGATGGGAAGGTTGTGGCGAGCATGCAGCACAAGTTCAAGCAGATTTGCAAATATGTGGAGATTGTGGATGCGGAAATACGGCAGGCAAGGCTCGGGAACACCTTGAGAATCGCGGATATGGGCGCGGGAAAAGGCTATCTCACCTTCGCTCTTTTTGAATATCTCACGAGCCAAGGCAGGAGTATCGATATGGAGGGCGTGGAGATCCGCCCGGACCTTGTAGAAAAAATCAACGGCATCATAGAACAGTGCTCCGACGCTCTCCCAACCGGCTCGTCGCTGCGTTTTGTGGAGAACAGCATCGAAGGATATGAACCGAAGAATGTTGATGTTATTATCGCACTGCACGCTTGCGACACGGCTACTGACGACGCTATTTTAAAAGGTATCCGCAACAATGCCAAAATGATAGTGTGCGCTCCATGTTGCCACAAACAAATACGTTGCGAGATGGAGAAGTCGGGTAGGGTGGATGTTATTACGAGATATGGTATCTTCCTTGAACGCCAAGCCGTTATGATTACTGATGCGGTTCGTGCCTTGGTACTTGAATATTGCGGATATAAGACCCGTGTCATGGAGTTTATTGAAATGGAAGATACCCCTAAAAACGTCCTCCTTGTGGGAAGGAAGAGCGACGCAGCGGTGGATAAGGAAAAGATTATGGGGCAGATACAGTCGTTGCTCGAACAATATGGGATTCAAGAACACTATCTTTGGAAGAAACTTTGGCGGAACCGTAATATTTAAGTATCACGGTAACAATGGCCTTCTGTTAATATGGACGGATTGCCGCTTTTATCATTAGAACGTGAATCGTGTGAATTTTATTTTTCTCTTTGACTATGGTTTTTGTGAATAGACTGTGGCTGCTTCACACTATTAATATAAAGGAGTGAAGGGTGATGGATTATTTATTTTGTTTGGAGGAATCGATGCCCTAAAACTCAGACGCACATCTTTGGACCATGCATTTTATTTTGAAATGATTTTGTCAGACAAATTCCGGTCTTTAGGAAATTGGTCCGGCTTTTTGACGGTTGTGATGTCTCACGCTGGTTTGGGAGGTGTTTTTATATTTTTTATTATTAAAACGATATTAGGAGATTTGCGTTTTTTTAAGACTTTTTATCAAAGGGATTTGGAAGGGTTTGTAAAAAAAAAAGACGCATTTTGGCCATGGATTCGAGTTTGTTTTACGAAAAAAAGAGGTTTGTAAATATAACTTCTGTTTCTCCAAAAACATACGGGGACAGCTTTGAAAATATTTCCGCTGTTTGATACCATTATTGAAAAAATATGTATCTTTGCGAAATATTAAAAATGAATTATCAATTTTAAAAAATAAAATATATCATGCAAAACATCGATTGGGGAGCACTCCCATTTGGTTATTATCCAACTTATTACAATGTGCGTTGTTATTACAGGAACGGCGCATGGGGCGAATTAGAGGTTAGCTCGGAAACAACAGTCAACATTCACATGGGTGCCACATGTCTCCACTATGGACAAGAGGCGTTCGAGGGTTTGAAGGCTCACCGTGGCGTTGACGGAAAGATCCGCATTTTCCGTCTTGATGAGAACGGCAAACGTCTTCAGTCATCATGTGACGGTATTGTTATGCCACGTTTCCCATTGGAGAAATTCGAGGAGGCTGTTATTAAGTGTGTGAAACTCAATGCTGATTTTATTCCGCCATACGAGAGTGGGGCTTCTTTGTATCTGCGTCCACTCATTATCGGAACAGGCTGCCGCGTAGGTGTCAAACCGGCTGATGAGTATCTGTTTTTGGTGTTCGCTACACCGGTAGGTCCATATTTCAAGGGTGGTTTCATGGCGAACCCATACGTCATCACTCGTAAATACGACAGGTCGGCCCCTCTCGGTACAGGAGTCTATAAGGTGGGTGGGAACTATGCCGCGTCGATGCGTGCCCACGTTGAGGCATGCCATGGCGGTGAATACGCATGCGAGTTCTACCTTGACGCAAAAGAGAAGAAATTTATCGATGAGGCTGGCGCCGCAAACTTCTTCGGTATTAAAGATAACACATATATCACACCGAAATCAACGTCAATACTTCCTTCAATCACAAACAAGAGTTTGATGCAGATCGCTGAGTCTCTTGGAATGAAGGTTGAACGCCGTCCAATAGCAGAGGAAGAACTCGCTACATTAGAGGAGGCAGGCGCATGCGGTACAGCAGCTGTTATCAGTCCTATCTCTCGTATCGATGACCCTGAGACAGGTAAGTCATATACCTTCGGTGATGGCAAACCGGGTCCGTGGTGTGAGAAACTTTATAAGAAACTCCGTGGTATTCAGACTGGTAGCGAGCCTGATGAGTTCGGATGGAATACTTTGGTTGAAATCTAATTCTTAAATCTTTACAATATGAAAAAACTGATTTTATTGTTCGCCGCAATGCTTGGATGTTTCTTTGTGAACGCTCAGCAGTTTGTTTCGACAGAGCCATCAAACAAAAATGTGATCATAGAGGAGTTTACAGGAAGAAACTGTGGATATTGCCCTGATGGTCATGCTATTGCAAACCAGATCTGTGATAACAATCCTGGAAGAGTATGGGCTGTCAATATTCATACTGGAGGATTCTCTCCAACCTCATACCCTAACCTTAATACTAATGCGGGTAATGTTTACAATGCCGGATTCTCAGTAACAAGCTACCCTGCAGGTTGTGTTAACCGTTCTTTAGCTACCTCTGTAAGCCGTAACCAGTGGACAAGCATCACAAATTCACAGCTTGCACAGGCAACACCTGTTAATGTAGATGGCAGGGCGGTGATAAATAAAGATACCCGTGAGGTGTCAATCACAGTTGAGCTTTACTATACAGATAATAGCGCGGAATCAACAAACTTCCTCACTATCTTCATGATACAGGATAGTATTATGGGTTCTCAATCTGGTGGCAGTGTCTATAACCCAGCACAGGTTATCAACGGAAGTTATTGCCACATGCACGTGCTGCGCGATGTTCTGACAGCAACATGGGGCGATGAGGTCTCTCCTACAACAATGGGTACTCTCATCACCAAGACTTATAACTACACGGTTCCTCAATCAATAGGTGCCCCTAACGGAGTTGAGGTGGATATGAATAACATCAATTTCATCGCTTTCGTGACAGAGAAAGTTCAAGGTCCTGCGACACGTCCTGTCTTGAACGTTATGGAACTTGATAAGACCTATGGTTCAAACGAACCTATCAATCCGGTGGTGTCGGGCATGGAACAGGTTATGAACGCATCTTGCACTCAGGTTAAGACATTCAATTTCGATTTGTTAAATGCTGGTACGGAAACACTTACATCTGTCGATTTCGAAATCAGCCTTGGTGATGTGACAATTAATGAGAAATGGGAAGGCAGCCTTGCATCAAACGAGCAGACACCTCTCACTTTCGATATAGAAGTCCCATTCGGTACAAGTAACGGTACTGTGAAAATCTTGAAAGCTAATGAAATTGATTATGAATACTCAACAAATTTCGTTTCAATCTGTGACGAGTGGATTGAGTGCCCAACAACTGAATCAACAGCTAATGTCAAGGTTTATATTAACCAAGACCAATATGGTGAGCAGACAACATGGACTCTTATCAACTCAGTCGGTGACGTTGTAGCCTCAGGTGGCCCTTACGCACATCTTACCGGTCAAGGCGCTACACAGCAGCACGTTGAGTCAATAAAAGATCTCCCGACAAACGAGTGCTATAAATTCACTATCTATGATGCACAGAATAACGGTATCTGCTGCAACTATGGTGAAGGTTGGTATAAGATTAAAGTTGATGGCGTTACAATCGTTGGTGAAGGTCAGGATAATGGTAACTTCGGAGCATCAGCATCACACCATTTCTCAATATTAGTGTCAGACGGCGTTGAAAGCAATGTTGAATCAAATATCAATATCTATCCTAATCCAGCTAACGAACTTATCTTCATCGAAGGCGAGAATATTAGCTTTGTTCAGGTCTATAACGCTCTCGGTCAAGTAGTTGCATCAACACCTGCATCATCAGATAAGATGGCTGTTAATGTGGCTTCGTTAGAACAGGGTGTTTATGTCGTTAGAGTTGTCAGCGTTGATGGCTCGGTATCGACAAAGAAAGTCTCTATCACAAGATAGTTTTTCCCCATTAAACAAAAAAATCCGTAAAGACTCTTTACGGATTTTTTTTGTTTATGTTTGAATAATGTTGATTATAATATGTTTTAGCCTTATAAAGTTGATATAACCACTGAATAATTATTTGATGTATAAAGCCATCTGTTCTTGGAGTTTTCTTGCTTCTTCAGCGGCTTTCTCTGCAAAGTCTTCACCGTTAGATGCGTAAATAATGCCTCTCGATGAGTTTACTATTAGTCCGTAATTCTGATTTAGTCCGAATTTTGCTACTGCATCCAAATCACCGCCTTGTGCACCCACGCCTGGAACTAAAAGGAAATGTTCTGGCAAAATCTTACGTATCTCACCAAGTTCCTCAGGATGTGTGGCACCGACAACATACATCATCTTATTGCTGTCGGCCCATTGGGTTGATTTTTCAAGCACTTTCTTGTATAACTCGTTCCCCTCAATATTGAGATATTGGAAGTCCTTGGAGCCTTTGTTTGATGTCAGTGCGAGAAGGATAACCCATTTGCCGTCAAATCCGAGGAATGGCTCGACAGAGTCAACACCCATATATGGAGCCACAGTCACGGCATCTGATTTCAGACCATCGAAGAAAGCACGTGCATAGTTCGCTGACGTGTTCCCAATGTCGCCGCGTTTTGCGTCAGCGATAACAAACATATCTGGATAGTTTGTCTTGATATAGTCGATGGTTTTCTCTAAGCTAATCCAGCCTTTGGCGCCATAGACCTCGTAAAAAGCGGTGTTCGGTTTATATGCTATGGCATATTTCTCCGTGGCGTCAATTATTGCCTTGTTAAAAGTGAATATAGGGTCTTCCTCTGCCAATAAATGCTTGGGAATCTTATTAATATCGGTGTCAAGTCCGACGCAGAGGAAAGACTTTTTCTCCTTTATCTGTGAGACGATCTGCTCTTTATTCATATTAAACTGTTTTTATGTTCTAATGTTTTAATCGGTTACTCCATTCCTTCTTTTAGTCTTTCCGCATTCTCTGCAATTTGGAGGTTCTCGATGAAAGAGGTGAGGTCGCCATCCATTACAGACGTGAGGTTATAGACTGTGAATCCGATTCTGTGGTCGGTGACACGGCCTTGCGGATAGTTGTAGGTGCGGATCTTTGCAGACCTGTCGCCTGTTGAAACCATTGTCTTACGTTTTGAGCATACTTCCTCCATATACTTGTTGTATTCTTGCTCATAGATACGCGTTCTTAGGATTTTCATTGCTTTGGCGTAATTTTTGGCTTGTGAACGCTCGTCTATGCAGCTGACTACGATGCCTGTGGGAATATGGGTGAGACGTACCGCGCTATAAGTCGTGTTGACGCATTGTCCACCGGGACCTGACGCGGCGCAATAGATTTCCTTTTTGATATCCTTGTCAAGAAGTTCAACGTCAAATTCCTCAGCTTCAGGAAGCACCACCACTGAAGCGGCTGACGTGTGGATTCGGCCTTGTGTCTCAGTTTTTGGCACACGTTGAACGCGATGGACTCCCGACTCGAATTTCAATATTCCATAGGCTCCGTCACCGATTACATTGAACACTATTTCTTTAAATCCGCCGACGGTACCTTCGCTAATATCGACGGTTTCAACTTTCCAATTCTTTGTTTCACAGAATTTAAGATACATTCTGTAAAGGTCACCGGCGAAGATGCAAGCCTCGTCACCACCTGTCCCGGCGCGTATTTCCATGACGGCGTTCTTGCTATCTTGAGGATCCTTAGGGATGAGCATCAGTCGGATGTCTTCTTCGAGTTTGCCACTTTTCTCTGTAGCCTCATCAAGCTGCTCTTGTGCAATCTCCCTCATATCCTCATCTTTCTCGGTTTTCAGTATTTCCTTCGCCTCTTCAATATTGCATAGTACTGTCTTATACTCGTTGAAGGCCTCTACGACAGGCTCAAGGTCCTTATAATCCTTATTGACTTTGACGTAACGTTTCATATCGTTCATCAAATCGGGGTCATTAAGTTGCTCGCGGAGATTCTCCCAGCGTTCTTTGATTGCTTCTAATTTGTCTATTATTTCCATCAGTATTCAAAAATTCCGTATTTGCTCTTAATTGTGAGTTGTTTTTTGTCAGAGGCCTCAACGTGTCCGATAATTTGTGCATGAATGTTGAAGGATCTAGCAATCGCAATCATTTCTTCTGCTGATTGCTCGTCGGTATATATTTCGAGACGTGAGCCCATGTTAAATACCTTATACATTTCTTTCCAGTCTGTTCCTGATGATTCTTGAATCATCTTGAAGAGAGGTGGAATCTCGATCATATTGTCTTTTATGACATGTACATTGTCGATGAAATGCGTGACTTTTGTTTGTGCTCCTCCGCTGCAATGGATGATTCCGTTGATTTTATCTCTAAAGTTGTCTAAGACAGGTATCATCATTGGGAGATAGGTGCGAGTTGGGGCAAGAATCAGTTTTCCAACGTCGATACCTTCAACTTCAGTGGCTTCCGTCAAGGTGTGAGTGCCTGAGTAAACCAATTCTTCCGGTATGGAATGGTCGTAGCTCTCCTGATATTTCTCTGCAAGATAATGTCCTAACACGTCATGACGTGCGGATGTTAGTCCGTTGCTGCCCATTCCGCCATTGTATCTTTCTTCGTATGTCGCTTGTCCGTATGAGGCAAAACCGACAATGACGTTGCCAGGCGCTATATGGTTTTCGATAATATCTTTTCTCCTCATTCTCGTTGTGACGGTGCTATCTATAATAATTGTCCTAACAAGGTCTCCAACGTCGGCGGTCTCTCCTCCGGTAAGGTGTATTCCTACTCCAAGCGAACGTAACTTGGCAAGGAACTTCTCTGTTCCGTTTATCACTGCGGAAATGACTTCTCCGGGAATAAGATTCTTGTTTCGTCCGATAGTTGACGATAAAAGCATGTTGTTTGTCGCACCGACGCACATCAAGTCATCGGTATTCATCACTACCGCGTCTTGTGCGATGCCTTCCCAAACGGAGAGGTCTCCGGTCTCTTTCCAATAAAGGTATGCAAGAGATGACTTTGTCCCAGCACCGTCGGCATGCATTATATTGCAATAATCATCTTCATTGCCGAGAATGTCTGGAATTATCTTACAAAAGGCATTGGGATACAATCCCTTATCGAGGTTTTTAATAGCGTTATGGATGTCTTCCTTCTCTGCAGAGACACCGCGAAGCTGATAACGTTTCTCTACTGGCATAATTTCGATTGTTTTATCATGTCAAAAATTGTCTCTTGACATTTCCTTCTATTTGAAAATCAATTTATGTTCATCGGTGTTAAACTCAAAGTTGCCGAATTTCTTCAATGCTTTAGCGCCTATCACCCAATCGTTTTTCTGATTGTTGAAAACGGTAACCTCTATGTTTTGAACTGTTCTGTCCGCAATCCTCATCTCTCTGATAATGAATGTTGAACGGTCTTTTATAGCCCCCTCCATGATGATTTTTTCGATGTTGTCGCCGATGAAGTCGTGCCTGTTGATAGCTCCGTTCTTTAACAGTTCCATCGCCTGTTTCTGAGATACTGTGAAATCCGCGTTTTGGTTATATGTTATAGTCTGAGTGTATGCGTTTACAATAGCGTTGAAAACGAAGTTCCCGGCTTTGTCTTGTACAAACTGCACCTTGTTGTCTTCAGGGTTCAACCTGATTGTCGCAGTCTGCTCATCATCGATGTTGTTGCGAGGTACATAGTCTTTGCTTAATACTTTGAACTCCGTTCTCCTGTTAAGCTGGTGGGCGTACTCTTTCAATGATTCCGTTGGCAGCGCGTTGATATAACTCTCTGTCAACTCTGTACCGCTCTTGAATGTGTATCCCTCGTATGTAATATCGTTCTTTAATGTTCTCGGGACTCTCTCTCCATATCCTTTTGCTGTGAGTCGATATGGGTCTATACCTCTGATAACCAGATAGTCACATACTGACTGCGCACGTTTTTGTGACAAAATATCGTTTCTCGCATCTGTGTCACGGAAGTCGGTATGAGAGCCTAACTCGATGGTGATGTTTGGATTAATCTGTAATATCTCGATGAGTCCTTGTAATGAGTCCTCAAACTGTGGCTTCAAATCCCATTGTGAGAGGTCGTACTGAATTTCTGGAAGTAAGATAGACCCGTCCGGAATCATCTCTATCTCGTAATTCGGAGTGAAGTCCCTGCTGAACTCAAGACCCATAGTGCTGATAGTGTCAGTTAAAGTGAAGAAGTTGTCCTTGTCTATCGTTAAGACATATATATTATTGATAGACAGTTGACTGCTGTTGAATTGGAATGCGCCTTTCTCACTCGAGAGTGTTGTGGCCTTGCTTCCATCTGAGCCAACAATCTTGACATTTGCTCCCGCCACTGACTGAAGGCTGTTCTTGTCTTTGATTGTTCCGTTGAGTGTGAATAGGATAGGTGGCTCTATGAAATAATATATGTCATCGTCTAAACCGTTCCTGCTGTCTCTGTTTGATGAGAAGAAGCCTCTTTCTTCTGTTGGGTGGAATATTATTCCGAAATCATTTCCTATCGAGTTGATAGGGTGCTTCAAGTTGGCGGGTTCGCTCCACATTCCTGTGCTATCTATTGTTGAGACGAAAATATCAAGTCCGCCCATGCCTCCGTGTCCGTCAGAGGAGAAATATAAGGTGCTGTCGTTGCGCAGGAATGGGAACATCTCATCGCCCTGAGTGTTAATGATGTCTCCAAGGTTTAATGGACGCCCGAAGTTGCCGTTCTCGTCTTTCCTTGTAACCCAGATGTCTTTGCCTCCAAATCCTCCTTTACGGTCAGCAGCGAAATACATTACTGTTTCATCGGAATTCAATGTTGGGTGTCCTATAATATCAAGAGAATCAACGCCTTGTATTTGAACCACAACTCCTTCGTCGAAGTTGCCTCCCGATTGTGAGGATTTCACTATTTGGCATCCTGACTGCCTTTTCTTATCGTTAGGGCATCTCGTGAAATATACTGATGAGAATGATTTATTCATAAAAGGCGTTCCTTCGCTGCCTTTTGTATTTGCTCCGCCTTCCTCATCTAAGAGCTCCGGCTTGCTCCATACACCTTTCTTGTCTTGTCTCGAATAGTAGAAGTCGGTGAAATACTGTCCTGTGATTGCGTCTTTTTCTTTTACTACACCACCTTCTCTTGATGAAGTATAGATGACCTCGTTATAATTATTTGAAATCCAAGCTATTCCGAAGTCGGAATACTTTGAGTTCAATGGTTTCATTCTTGTCACTTCATATTTTGAAGGGAAATCGAGCCATTCTTTTATGTGTGCGATGTCTTCCGCGGCGCGTAGTCCTCTCTCATCGTCTGGAACGGCTTCTGAGTAAAGGTCATAATATGTCAATGCCTCATCGTACTTCTGATTGCGTTTTAAGACCTCGGCGTAGTTATAATAAACTATAGGGTTGTTTTTTGGGAAGTCTGTCTTTAAAAGTTTCTTATATTGGACGGCAGCTTGCTTTGTGTTTTCTGTAAGTCGATAGCATTCCGCAAGTTTGTAAGTTATTCTAACACGCTCTTCCTCGTATTTCTTCTTTCCTGTCTTTTTCAAAGCCTTTTTGTATCGGTCTATTGCCGCGTTGTATTGTCCTCTCTCAAATGCGATGTCTGCATTTTTTGCAGGGCTTTTGCGTTGTGCTTCAATAGGTTGTGTTGCTGCAAGCAATAATATGGAAAGTATGAGCAATAATTTTCTGTACATAAAGAGTTTTTTATTACGTTAACGTTAATAATCTTACAAAAGTATAAAAAAAATCGATTGATTTGAGATGTAATTATTATTGCTTGAAAAAATTGTGTTTTTGTTTTATTCTGATTTTGAGAAATTTGTTACAAGGGGAGGGTGAATGTCAAAATTTGATAAGGTTTGATTACATGGCAGATAAAAATGGGTCCGGTTAGAAAGCCGGACCCATTGCGTGGTTTATGAAAATAATCTACAATTAAATAATTATCTGTTACAATATATTATAAATTATTTTTTCTTCTTTGTCTGTTCTTCAATCAGTTTGGCATCTAACTTCTTGCCTTTGAACAGCATGTAGGCTACAGGAGATGCGATGAATAATGATGAGTATGTACCTGCGAGAATACCGACTAACAGAGCGAATACGAAACCACGGATGGTCTCACCTCCGAAGATGAATATTGCGAGTAATACCACTAATGTTGAACCTGATGTGTTGAATGAACGGAGCAAAGTGCTGTTGACGCCGTTGTTAATTTTCTCATACCATGATTTCTTTGGGAAGAGGGTGACGTTTTCACGTACACGGTCGAAGATAACAACAGTGTTGTTGATTGAATAACCGATGATTGTCAAAACGGCCGCGATGAATGATTGGTCAACTTCCATTGAGAATGGTAAGATATTGTAGAACAACGAGTACATACCTATTACGATAATGGTGTCGTGAGCCAAAGCGATGATTGATGACACGCCGTATTGCCATTTCTTGAAACGGATAGCTATGTAAACGAAGATTACAATTAATGAGATGATAACTGCGATGAAAGCCTTACGTGTTACGTCGTCAGCAATTGTCGCACCGACTTTTTGAGATGACATGATACCGAGCATCATATCGCTCTTGTCGCTGTCTGATGTGAATTGCTCGTATGATAAGTCTTTGGTATAGAAGGCTTTTAATCCATTGTAGAGCAAGCCTTGGATTTCAGCGTCAACCTCTGGGTCATTGCTGTTGATTTTATACTTAGTAGTGATTTTCACTTGGCGGTTAGGTCCGAAAGTCTTAACCTCCGGAGTGTCATCTTTAAATTCAGGGAGGTTAGACAGAGCCTCACGTATTTCACCTACAGAGACTTCCTTGTCGAAGCGGACCACATAGTTGCGTCCACCTTTGAAATCGATACCGAGGTTAAGTCCGCGGAATGCTAATGAGCCGACGCTAATAGCAATCATTATGCCTGCGATGATGAAAGCAGTCTTACCAAACTTGATGAAGTCGAAGTTTGTGTGCTTCATGAAGTCGCGTGTGATATTTGTTGAGAACTTAACGTCTTTGTTCTTGGTCAGCCATCCGTCAATGATAAGGCGAGTGATGAAGATTGAGGTGAACAGTGAGGTGCAGATACCGATCATCAATGTTGTTGCGAAGCCTTGTACAGGTCCTGTACCGAATTCGAAGAGGATGAAACCTGTGAGGAATGTGGTGATCTGTCCGTCTAAGATAGCTGAGTATGCGGCTTTGAAACCGTCTGCGACGGCTGTGCGGAGGCTCTTGCCTGCTGCGATCTCTTCCTTGATACGCTCGAAGATGATAACGTTAGAGTCAACAGCCATACCTAATGTAAGCACGATACCTGCAATACCCGGCAGTGTGAGTACTGTCCCGAATGATGCGATGACACCGAAGAAGAACACGATGTTGACTATTAATGCGATGTCAGCTGCGATACCTGCCTTGTTGTAGAAGAACAACATGTAGATAAGGACGAGGCAGAATGCAATGATGAATGACCAGAAACCGGCGTTGATAGCTTCCTGGCCGAGTGAAGGACCGACAACGTTCTCTTCAAGAATCCTTGCGGGAGCCGGGAGCTTACCTGCTTTCAAGATGTTCGCCAAGTCCTGAGCCTCTTCCACTGTCATGTCTCCGCCAGAGATTGAAGAGCGACCGCCAGATATCTCATTGGATACATTCGGATATGAATATACGTAATCGTCAAGGACGATGGCTATTTGTCTATTGATATTGTCACCGGTGAGGCGTTTCCATGCCTTGGCTCCTTCAGTGTTCATCTGGATTGTTACCTCAACACGGCCGTTCTGGTCATAGTCCTGACGTGCCTCTGTGACGACCTCGCCACCGAGTGAGCATTTGTTGTCACGGTTTGCCTTGAGTGCTACGAGGTCGATATACTCCACTGTTCCATCGGTACTCTTGTTTGGCTTTACACACCATGCTAACTTAAGGTTGCGTGGGAATATTGAGGAAGTCATCTTCAACATTCTGTTGATGTTAGCTGTGTCTTTTACCATTGCAGAACCAACGCGGGCTGTCTCAGCCGGTATGATCTGACCATTGCTGTTCTGATAGAACGAAGGCTGTAACAATGTGAATAATGGGTTGTTCTCCTGGAATTGGTTGCGAGCTTCTTCTTGTGCCTTCTTCAATGAGTCCTCTGCACTCATTTGCTCAAGAAGTGCGAGACCGTCATTGTCGTTCTTTTCCTCATTGTTCTTCAATGCCGGCTTGTTAGCTTTCTCTAACTCTGCGATTTTGCTGTTAGCCTCATCGAAATATTGGTAGATTTCGTTGAAGTTGTATGTCTCCCAGAACTCGAGCTGTGCTGTTCCCTGCAAGAGTTTGCGTACGCGCTTAGGGTCTTTGATACCTGGCAACTCAACAAGGATACGGCCAGAACCCTCAAGTTTCTGGATGTTTGGCTGTGCGACACCGAAACGGTCGATACGGGTTCTCAAAATCTGGTATGAACGGTCGATAGCACTGCTTGTCTCTTCTTTGATGACTTTTAAAACATCGTCGTTTGTCGAGTTGACGGTGATGCCCTTGTCTTTGAACTCATATAAGAAAATTGATGCAAGACGAGCGTTTGGGTCGAGTGCCTTGTAAGCATCGCCAAAAAGGTCAACGAAGTCTCTCTGGCTGTTGAGATGCTGTTCGTTTGCCTGGCGCATTGCCTCTCTGAATGTTGGGTCTGTGCTGTTGTTGGCTAAAGCGTAGATGATGTCCGGTACAGAGACCTCCATCATAACGTTCATACCGCCCTTGAGGTCAAGACCGAGATTAAGTTCCTGCTCTTTGCATTTACGGTAATCCTGCCACATGTAGATTTTAATGGTGCCTATTGAGTCGAGATAGTATGTCTCTCTCGATGTTTGGATTGAATCAAGATAATACTCGTAGGCATTCTGGTCTCCTTTAGCTAAACTCTGTGCTAAAGAAATGGTTTCCTGACTGTTAGCATATACTCTCGCTTTTTTCTCCACGTGCCTTGTCACGAACGTGAATGACAACTGATACACGGTGAAGATAGCAAGTAATAACGCTAAAAGTTTAATAACTCCTTTGTTCTGCATTGTAAATTAAGATTTTATAAAATTAAACTTTTTCTTTAATTGCAAGTTATAAAATTTAAGTTGCAAAAATACTATATTTTTAAATCCGTTCAAATATTTTTTTTAATTAATATCTTATCCATCTGAATATTTCTTTCCATGACACTTTCTTCCCATACATCAGAATGCCGGTCCTGTATATCTTTGCGGCGAACCAAGTGAAAACGATGAATGTGATAAACAGCAGCAGTATCGAGATAACTATCTGCCAATATGGCACACCGAACGGTATTCTGAGCATCATCGCTACTGGTGAGGTGAATGGAATCATCGACATCCATACGCTTAACCCGCTGTCAGGAGCGTTGGCTATCAACGTCGAACACACCATCGGTATTATTAATAGGAGTGATATTGGCGTGGTGAACTGCTGGCTGTCCGTCTCGTTGTCAACGGCTGAGCCTACAGCGGCGAACATTGAGGCGTATAAGAAATATCCACCAATGAAATAGAAGAAGAAACAAATCAGTATGCCTTTGAAATTGATGGAGTTTACTATATTGACGACCTCGTGTAAAATCACCTGTTCCTCTCCCTGTGTCTGAATGTCGGCTATCTGCTCCGACATCACTGAGCCGGAAGAGAACACCTCCTGCGTTGGAATGAGAAGTGATACCGAACCGTATATCGCGCCTGTCAATACTATCCATAAAAGGAACTGTGTAAGTCCTACAAGCGCTAAGCCTATGATTTTGCCCAACATAAGCTCGAAGGGCTTGACCGAACTGATGATCACCTCTACGATTCTGTTGGTCTTTTCCTCTATGACTCCGCGCAGCACCTGCCCACCGAACATGAAAATCACAAAATAGATTATCACTGAAAGCAAAATGCCGAGGATATATTCGAACTCGCTGTAACTCTTTTTCTCTACTCCGTCCTCATCACTCAGACGTATTGACTGTAGGTTGATGTTGGTCGTTGTCGCCTTTACGATAGCAGGGTCTATGCCCGAGGCTAAAAGCTTTTGGTGCTCGACAACTTGCTTCATAGTGGTTTTGATATACGATGTCAACGACATGGATGTCTGGCTCTTACTTATTAACTCGGCATTGACCGGAATGTTGAGTGTGGTCGCGGGAATGTATAGCACGGCATCGTATATGTCTTCCCTTACCAGTTTTTTCAAATACTCAATGTCCTTGTCCACCATCACGAATGTGTTCAACTCCGTGTTCTCGAATTTTCCTCTGAACATAGTGCTCTCGTCGCAAACCGCTATAGTCCTTTTCTTGTCAAACTTGTCGGAATTTGTGGCGAGTATTGCTGGAATGAACATCAAAGCCGCGAAAAAAATAGGTGCGAGTATGGTCAGAATGATGAAAGAGGGTTTCCTGACCCTTGTTAGATATTCCCTTTTAATGATAATCCCTATTTTCATGGCTTAAGACTTATTTGATGATGAGACAAGATTAATGAATATTTCGTTCATAGAAGGGAGTATTTCGTGGAAAGATATGAGATCTCCTTCGTCTAACAAAGACCTGATCAACTCGTTTGGCATGTTGGTCTGCAAAACGATGCGTACCTGCCCGTTGTTGGTGTTATCCATAGAGATGATGGTGTGACCTTGTGGAATGTCTATGCTTTCTTTGAACGGCTTTAGCACTATCTCGAAGTTGTTGCCTTTGAATCTCTGCTTGATGTCATAGACGCTGCCCTCAAGGATTTTGACACCTTTATTAATAAGCATGATGTTGTCGCATAGCTCTTCCACTGATGCCATGTTATGCGTCGAGAAAAGTATTGTCGCTCCTTTGTCGCGCAATTCGAGTATCTCGTTTTTGAGAATGTTCACGTTGATAGGGTCGAATCCTGAGAAAGGCTCGTCGAAGACGATGAGTTTTGGCTCATGTATCACTGTTACGATGAATTGTATTTTCTGTTGCATTCCCTTGCTCAGTTCTTCAACTCTCTTGTCCCACCAGTTTATGATGTCGAATTTTATAAACCACCTTCTGATACGTCTCTCGGCCTCTTTCCTCGGAAGACCTTTAAGCTGTGCGAGATAGATGGCTTGCTCTCCGACTTTCATTTTCTTATAAAGTCCTCGTTCCTCAGGGAGGTATCCGATTAATGCTATATCGTTTTGGCTCATGGGCTTGCCTTCGAGGAGAATCTGCCCGCTGTCAGGCAAGGTGATCTGGTTGAGTATTCTGATGAGAGTGGTCTTGCCTGCTCCATTATGACCTAAAAGTCCATAGATGCTTTGTCGTGGCACGCTAAGAGATATGTCGTCAAGGACTTTCTTGTCTCCATAAGTCTTTGAGACATTCCTTATCTCCAAGTAGTTCATAATAATAAAGTTATAGCCGTCAGTAACTATAATGTCGTTGACGGCTTGGTTTTTAATTGAAAAAATCTCTTATCTTGTCAAGAATGCTTTTGTCGTTAGCGGTAGGACTGGGCTTGAAGTTCTCGTTTTTGAGGAGAGTCTTCATTATCTGTTCTTCGTCTTTCGTCAACTTCTTAGGTGTCCAGACGTTGATGTTGACGATTAGCTCGCCTTTGCTATAGCTGTTTATTTCAGGCAGTCCTTTGCCTTTGATTCTGATGATGTCGCTGCTTTGAGTGCCTGCTGGGATTTTTATGTTGACGTTGCCGTTGATAGAAGGCACGTCAACGTTGCAGCCGAGTGCCGCTTGAGGGAAGCTGATAAAAAGGTGGTAGATGAGGTTGCTTCCGTAGCGTTCGAGTTGTGGGTGTTTCTCTTCTTCTATAAGTATCAAGAGGTCGCCTGCGATGCCGTTATGTGCTCCTGCATTTCCTTTGCCTCTCACCGAGAGCTGCATTCCTTCGGCTACTCCTGCCGGGATATCAAGCTCAATCACTTCCTCTCCCTTCACTATGCCATCGCCGTTACAGCAGGGGCATTTCTTCTTGATGACCCGTCCTTCTCCGCCGCATACCGAGCATGTAGATACCTGGGTGAAGAATCCGGAGCGCATCATGCGCTGTCCTTTACCGCCGCATGCGGCGCATGTCTCCATTGTGCCGTCTTCCGAACCGGAGCCGTTGCATTTCTGGCATGGGACGTATTTGCTGACTTTTACCTTCTTCTTTACTCCAGTGCTGATTTCTTCAAGGGTGAGTTTCACACGAAGCCTCAGGTTTGAGCCTCTATAGACATGGCGCTGTCCGCTACCGCCGCCGAATCCGCTGAAGCCACCTCCGAACAGGTCGCTGAAAATATCTCCGAATTGGCTGAAGATGTCGTTCATTGATGAGCCGCTGAAATCTTGCCCTCCTAAACCTGCATGGCCGTATCTGTCGTATCTTGCCCTTTTGTTAGGGTCACTCAACACCCCGTATGCCTCTGCCGCCTCCTTGAATTTCTCCTCTGCCACCTTGCTGTCTGGATTCCTGTCAGGATGGTATTGCAATGCCTTTTTCCTATATGCCTTCTTTATCTCTTCAACAGTAGCTGTCTTTGAGACTTCCAACACTTCGTAGTAATCTCTCTTATCCATTTTTCCTTTTCAAACTTTTGATTTCAGCAACCAACTACGACTCTTGCGTAGCGTATTACCTTACCGTTCAATTTATAACCTTTTTGAATGACATCTATTACAGTGTCCTTCTTGCTCTCGTCTGGCGCGGGCACCTGTGTCAGAGCCTCATGCTCGTCTGTGTTGAATTTCTCACCGGCGGCTTTGATCTCCTCTAACCCTTTTTGCTCAAGAGCGCGCTTGAACTTGTTGTATATCAGCTGTACACCCTCGAAATGTGTCTTGTCTTCGCTGTTATCCATGTTCGATAATGCGCGCTCGAAATCATCGAGAATAGGTAGCATTGCCATGATGGTGCCCTCTGCCGCGGTCTTTATTAGCTCGACCTTCTCTGATGATGTGCGCCTACGATAGTTCTCATATTCGGAGTATAAACGTAAATATTTGTCGTTCAACTCGTTGTATTTAGCATGGGCTTCTTCTAACGGGTTCGCTTCCTCTACAGCCTCTTTTTCTTTATCCCCGTTATTTGTCTCGGTGCCCTGCTGCTCTGTTGTTTTCTCTTCATTTACTTCTGTTGTTCTCTCATCATTGACTTCTGCTGTTTTCTCGTCTTTTTGATGGTTCTTCTTTTCTTTCTTGTCTGCCATAATATATTTTTTTTTTTGATTTTTTCCATGATAAATGCCGATTCCTCATCAAAGTTTCTGCCATAAAAATAACACGACATTTTGTCAGTATGGCGGTTAAGGGGAAGTTAAATTCTCTCTATTTCTGCGCCGAGGCTTTTCAGTCGTATATCTATATCCTGGTAGCCGCGGTCGATTTGACTGATGTTGTCGATTCTGGAGGTGCCTTTGGCCGAGAGTGCGGCTATCAGAAGTGCGACGCCGGCTCTGATGTCAGGCGATACCATATTGACGGCTTTCAACTGATGGCTGCGGTCGAGCCCGATGATGTTGGCTCTGTGCGGGTCGCATAGGATGATCTGCGCTCCCATGTCGATAAGTTTGTCAACGAAGAACAGGCGGCTCTCGAACATTTTCTGGTGGATAAGCACCGTACCCTTTGCTTGTGTGGCAACGACGAGTACTATGCTGATAAGGTCGGGGGTGAATCCAGGCCATGGTGCATCGGCAATGGTTAGGATGCTTCCGTCGAGGAATGTCTCCACCTCGTAATGCTGCTGCGCCGGTATATGTATGTCGTCGCCAATGAACTCCATCTTTATCCCTAACTTTTTAAAGGTGTTTGGGATGATGCCGAGGTCTTTGATGCCGGCGTCTTTTATTGTGATGTCGGAGCCTGTCATGGCGGCGAGGCCTATGAATGAGCCTACTTCTATCATGTCGGCGAGGAGTCTGTGTCTCGTGCCGTGAAGTCTCTCTACACCGGTAATGTTTAGGAGGTTTGAGCCTATGCCTTCGATTTTCGCGCCCATGGAGGTTAGCATGCGGCAGAGCTGTACTATGTATGGCTCGCATGCGGCGTTGAAAATTGTCGTCGTCCCCTTCGCCATAACAGCCGCCATGATGATGTTGGCGGTTCCTGTTACCGATGCCTCGTCAAGGAGTATGTACGCGCCTTTCAATCCCCCTGCCGGAGCCACGATCTTAAAACTTGTGCCCATGTATGTCGGCTCTATCGATGCGCCGAGTTTCTGCAGCCCGACGAGGTGAGTGTCGAGCCTGCGGCGTCCGATCTTGTCGCCACCTGGACGAGGGAGGTAACCCTTGCCATATCTCGAGAGCAACGGACCTGTTATCATTACGCTGCCCCTGAGCCGTGTGGCGCGCTGCTGGAAGTCCTCCGTGCCGAAATAGTCATGGTTTATTTCTTTTGCCTGAAGTATGACCTCGTTTTTGCTGCACCTATTAATAATTACGCCCATCTCGCCAAGGAGGTCGATGAGGTTGTTGATGTCTAAGATGTCTGGCAGGTTGGTTATTGTCACCGGCTCGTCAGTGAGCAGCGCTGCGCATAAGACCTGCATGGCCTCGTTCTTGGCTCCCTGTGGCACTATGGTGCCGTGTAGCTTGTTCCCTCCTGTTACTTTGAATGACGGCATGGTTGCTATTTTTTGTTTGGGCGATTAGGGTTGGCTTGCTTCGACTGGCTTTTCCCGCTCTTTTGTTTCCCTGACTGTTTCTTCTTCGGCTGCTGTACTTGGATGCCTTTGTTGATTATCTCGTTCGTCGGTGTCAGCTTGGTGTCAGAAGGGAGTGATAGCTCGTCTCTTGAAATCTTCTTCAGGTCTTCTAAGATAAGGGCGTCATTCACCGTGTCCCTGTTCCAGTTGAGATAGTCGCGTTTCATCTGGTTCGCGATGTTGACAAGTATAGCCTGCTTTTTCGGGCTTTCTTCCATCTCTTTCACCACGTTCACAATATCATATAGGTATTGTCCGTAATGTCCGTAGCGGATGTTGTTCTTCTGGTATCCTACATGGTCCGGCTTCTTGTGTTGCATCTCTGGTGTGGGCGGCTCGTATGGCCCGTCAACATCGAGTTTGTACTCGGATATGATATATAGATGGTCCCATAGTTTGTGCATATAGTCGTTCGACTCTTTCACTTGTGGATTCATCTGCGCCATAACGCTAACTATGAAGTACGCTGCCTCAGTGCGTTTCTTTCGGTCTTCAATGTTTAAAAGGTGACGTATCATCACTTGAATGTTCCGGCCGTATTCCGAAATCACTATCTGCTCGCGTTCTGTGTTGTATTCCATAATTTTTATTTTTATTAAACAGGTCTTATTGTCAATTTATTATGCTGAGTTTTGCGAATTTCAGCATCAGCATCTTGTTTCCGCTTTCATCGAAGTCAACGGAAGCCTTTCTGTTGGGGCCTGCGCCTTCGACTTTTATCACCGTTCCGGCTCCGAATTTCTGGTGGAAAACGCGCTGCCCGGCCTCTATCTCCGAGGCGTCTGCCGTCCTCATGTCGCCGTTCTGCATAACAGGCTGCCTCGTCTTGGCAGGGGCGGAGTCTATCCTCTCGCTCTCGTGTTTGCGGCTGTTCTCGGCACCCCATGGGCTTTTGTTTTTGTCAAAGGGATTGTATCTCCTCTCTTCCTTGATTGTCGCCCCTCTGAACGATGCTTTCCTCGTCTTCTCTATAAGGCTTTGGTCGATTTCCTCAATGAATCTTGAAGGCTCGCTCAAGGTCATGCTTCCCCAACGGTAACGGCTCTCGGCATAGCTCAGGGTCAGTTTCTTCTCCGCTCTCGTTATAGCGACGTAGAAAAGCCGTCTCTCTTCCTCAAGGTCTTCCCTTGTGCCTAAGGCCTGAATGCCAGGGAAAAGGTTCTCCTCAAGGCCAACGATATAGACGTATGGGAACTCAAGGCCTTTCGCGCTGTGTATCGTCATGAGTGTCACGACATCGCTGTCTTTGTCATCTTTCTTGTCCTGATCGGTCAGCAATGCGACGTCTTCCATGAATTTTGGCAGGCTTACCGAGATCTGTTCGCCTGTCACCTCGTCAACTTGCTTGTCGGAAAACTCCATGATGGCGTTCAAAAGCTCTTCTATATTCTGTATTCTCATGATGCTTTCGGCCGAGTCTTCCTCTTTCAACACCTTGATGAGTCCGATGGTGTCGGTGATGTGTTTGGCGAGTTCGAAAGCCGACATCTTCTTGAGAAGGGTCTGGAAGCTTTGTATCAGGGTGGTGAAGTCCATAAGTCTTTTGGCGATGCCAGCGTTGAATTCTATAGGCTCCTTGCCGATAGATGTCAACACTTCCCAAATAGGGCAGTTGCGTTGTTCCGCAATAACCTGCAGTTTTTGTTTTGTGGTGTCCCCTATACCTCTCCCCGGATAGTTGATGATTCTTAAAAGAGCCTGCTCGTCAAGAGGGTTGATGACTGTGCGGAAATAGGCGAGCAGGTCCTTGACTTCTTTCCTGTCGTAGAAAGAAAGTCCGCCGTATATTCTATAGGGGATGTCCTGTTTCCGCAAGGCCTCTTCCAAAGAGCGCGACTGTGCGTTGGTCCTGTATAGGATGACGAAATCCTTGTACGCGAGTTGCCTTGACATCTTATAACCGAAAATCGAGCTTGCCACAAGGGTCCCTTCCTCATTGTCGGAAGTGGCTCTCAACAAGGTGATGAGCTCACCCTCCTCGTTGTCGGACCATACTTTCTTCTTGATTTGGTCTTGGTTCTTCTCGATAACGCTGTTCGCAGCCTTGACAATGGTTTTTGTCGAGCGGTAGTTCTGTTCGAGGCGTATCAGCTTTTGTCCGGGATAGTCGGTTTTGAAATTGAGTATGTTCTGTATGTTGGCTCCGCGGAAGCCGTAAATGCTTTGAGCGTCGTCGCCTACAACGCAGATGTTCTCCCTCATTGCCGCAATCCTCTTAATAATAAGGTATTGGGCGTAATTGGTGTCTTGGTACTCGTCAACGAGAATGTATTGGAAATGGTTCTGGTATTTGTAGAGTGTTTCCGGGAAGTCGCGGAGCAGCACATTGGTGTTGAACAGTATGTCGTCGAAATCCATAGCGTTGGCTCTTTTCAGCCTTGTGTTGTAGGCTTTGAAAATCTCGCCTATAAGCGGTTTGTTCGCGCGTCTGTCCTGCTCTTGTATTTCGGCGTTGTCGCAATAGTCCTCTGGCGAGTACAGAGCCGATTTCGCCATGGATATGCGGCCGAGTATCACTTTCGTGGGATAAGCCTTCGTGTCGAGTTCCTTTTCCTTAAGTATGCTGTTTATAAGCGTCTTGGAGTCGTCGGTGTCGTATATGGTGAAGTCGGGGGAGTATCCGAGGCTCGCGGCCTCAATGCGCAGTATCCTTGCGAAAATAGAGTGGAATGTCCCCATCCAGACGTTTCTCGCTGCGCCCGGCTCGACAAGCTGCATGATACGCTCCTTCATCTCCTTTGCGGCTTTGTTGGTGAAGGTGAGAGCCATGATGGAGAAAGGGTTGACGCCTTCCTGAATCATATAGGCGATACGATGGGTCAGGGCGCGGGTCTTTCCAGAGCCTGCGCCGGCAATCACCATCACCGGACCATTAATAGTAGTCACAGCCTCCAATTGAGGACCGTTTAGTTTTTCAAGTATGTCAGCCACGTTTCAAAAATTTTCGTTGCAAAGTTACATAAAATAGTTTAGTCAAGACATTAAGATGATAAAAAAAGTGTTTGGAGCCGTCACGGATGTTTGAAACAGGCTGTTTGCCGTAGGAATCGGGGAAGGGGAAGAGTCTGTTCCCCATATTTCGATTCGTTACTGTCGGGCATAGAGTGGTGGTGAAGAAACATATTGATGAAAAGGATCCACATTGCTTTTTTGAGAAAACTTTTTAAAAAAAGAATGAAGTTGTGGCGTATTTTGCTGTGTGATTAATAGAATTAGGTGTAAGATTATGCGTGAGGACGGGGTGGAAGGAGCCGTTTGGAAGTTGAGGGAAGGCGATAAAAATAAGGAGATAAGGGAGATTGAAAAAAAAATCAAAAAAAATGGCATAAATATTTGGTTGTGTTAAAATTATTTGTAATTTTGCAGCCGAAAAAAGGTAGTAAATGTTGCCTCATTTACATTAGTAAGGGACCTGATAAGTTAAACGTTAAAGGTTTCTTCATCGCAAGCCGTTCAAAATCAGTTCTTTGGCTGCGGTGTGTTTTAAGTCCAGAAGTCGAACTATGGCTTATCGTTCCTTGCTATTGTGACAGTTGCATCATATTAGAATTACCGGTTTTTGAAGTTGATAGAAATAAAATCCTATAAACTGAATAAAATTTAATAATTTAAACGCAATTAAAGAATGCCAACAATTCAACAGTTAGTCCGCAAGGGACGTCAGAAATTGGAAGACAAGAGTAAATCTCCTGCTTTGGATTCTTGCCCACAGCGTCGTGGAGTGTGTGTGCGTGTTTACACTACGACTCCAAAGAAGCCTAATTCGGCTATGCGTAAGGTGGCGAGGGTACGTCTGACAAATCAGAAGGAAGTGAACGCCTATATTCCAGGCGAGGGACACAACTTACAGGAGCACTCGATCGTAATGATTAGAGGAGGTCGTGTTAAGGATCTTCCGGGTGTACGTTATCACATTATCCGTGGTGCATTGGATACCGCCGGTGTCGATGGCCGCCGTCAGCGCAGGTCGAAGTACGGAGCGAAACGTCCAAAGAAAGCAGCAGCAAAGAAGTAAAATCAGAAAATGTTTAGGAGATGAGAAAAGCTAAACCAAAGAAAAGAATAATCCTTCCGGATCCAAAGTACGGTGAGGTGTTAGTCACAAAGTTTGTGAACAATATCATGCTCAAGGGAAAGAAGAACCTCGCTTATGAGATTTTCTATCAAGCGATGGATATTGTGCAGAATAAGCTTAACGAGGACCCTGTGGAGGTTTGGAAGAAAGCATTGGCAAATGTCACGCCGCAGGTGGAGGTTAGAAGCCGTCGTATTGGTGGTGCGACATTCCAGATCCCGTCAGAAATCCGTCCGTCGCGTAAGCAGAGTATAGGTATGAAGAACCTTATCGGCTATGCGCGCAAACGCCATGAGAGATCAATGGGCGAGAAGCTCGCCGGTGAGATTATGCAGGCGTACAAGGAAGAAGGCGCGGCTTTCAAGAAGAAGGAGGAAATTCACAGAATGGCAGACGCTAACAAGGCGTTCTCGCATTTCAGATTCTAAATTCTAATTAATATAAAAAGGTATAAGAAAGACAGATGAAAAACGATCAAAATAATATAAACCTCGCTCTGACGCGCAATATCGGCATAATGGCGCACATTGATGCCGGAAAGACTACTACGTCTGAGCGGATCCTTTATTATAGCGGTCGTAATCATCGTATCGGCGAGGTGCATGACGGCACTGCGACGATGGATTGGATGGTCCAGGAGCAGGAGCGCGGCATCACAATCACCTCGGCTGCCACGACAGTCTATTGGCCTTACAACGGCGACCATTTTAAAATCAATCTGATAGACACTCCCGGTCATGTGGATTTCACTGTGGAGGTGGAACGTTCGCTGAGAGTTCTTGACGGAGCGATAGCGATTTTCTGCGCGGTTGGTGGGGTAGAGCCACAGTCGGAGACGGTTTGGCGGCAGGCCGATAAATATAATGTGCCACGGATCTGTTTTGTTAACAAGATGGACCGCAGTGGCGCTGACTTCTTTAAAGTCATCGAGCAGATAAAGGATCGCCTTAACGCGAACCCTATCGCAGTGCAAATCCCGATAGGAGAGGATGAGTCATTCGTGGGTGTAGTCGATCTTATCAAGCAGAAAGCTCTAATTTGGGGGGAAGACGGATTCGGCGCCCAATTCGATGAAGTCGAGATCCCTGAAGAATTGAGTGACTTGGCATCAGAATACCGCCTCAAACTCATTGAGTGCGTAGCTGAAGATAACGAAGAGCTCTTTGAAAAATTTATGGTTGACCCAGGAACCATCACGGAAGAAGAGATAGTCGCAGAATTAAGAAAGGCAACATTAGAACTGCGAGTGTGTCCGGTGATGTGTGGAGCTTCATTTAAAAATAAAGGAGTACAGCCTCTCCTCGATGGCGTAGTCCGCTACCTTCCAAGTCCTCTTGATATCGACCACGTTACAGGCATCAACCCGAAGACTGAAAAAGAAGAGATACGTAAAGCAGATCCAAAGGAGCCTTTGTGTGCCCTCGCATTCAAAATCGCCACAGATCCTTTCGTCGGCAAACTTGCGTTCTTCAGAGTTTACTCCGGTACTCTCGAATCAGGACAGGTCGTCCTTAATGTCTCAACAGGAAAGAGAGAGAGAATCAATAAGATAGTACAGATGAACGCGAACAAGCAGACTCCACTTACAAGGATAGAGGCGGGTGATATCGCGGCAGCAGTGGGCTTTAGAGAGATTAGAACAGGTGATACTCTCGCGGTAGAGAATAAGCCGATTTTGCTTGAGAATATTACGTTCCCAACTCCTGTGGTGCAAATAGCCGTTGAGCCGAAGACACAGGCTGATATGGATAAGCTCATAATAGCACTTGGCAAGCTCTCAGAGGAAGATCCTACATTCAAGGTGACTACCGATGAGAACTCTGGTCAGACCATCATTTCAGGAATGGGCGAGTTGCACCTCGACATCATCGTTGACCGCCTTAAACGCGAGTTCGGTGTCGAAATTAACGAAGGGCAGCCGCAGGTGGCTTACAGAGAGTCGTTTACAAACACTGTCCATTATCGGGAGGTGTATAAGAAACAGAATGGCGGTAGAGGCAAGTTCGCCGATATCGAGTTCGAGATCGGTCCGTCCGATGATGGGGTGTCAGGCTTGCAGTTCGTTAACGAGATCAAAGGTAACAGTATTCCCAAGGAGTATTTCGCAGCTATCGAGAAGGGTTTCAGAGGTTCTATGTCGAATGGAGTACTTGCTGGTTTTCCTATGGATTCGGTCAAAGTCCGCTTAATAGATGGGAGTTACCATCCTGTTGACAGTGACGAGCTGTCTTTCGAGACGGCTGCCCGTATGGGGTTCAAAGAGGCCGGTGCCAAAGCCGGGTCGGTGGTCATGGAGCCAATCATGAAAGTGGAGGTCCATGTTCCGGCCGATTACCTTGGCGATGTAACGGGAGACTTGAACAGACGTAGGGCGGTGTTGCGCAGCGTGGATATGGATCACGGATTGCAGGTGGTTAAGGCAGACGCCCCGCTTGCAGAGCTGTTCGGGTACATCACCATACTTCGCTCACTGACACAGGGAAGGGGCACATTCAATATGGAGTTGAGCCACTACGAGGTAGTACCTCCGGCGTTGGCCGATGTCGTAATAAAGAAAGCGAAAGGAATATATTTCTTCTTTTAAAGAAATCAGAGATAATAGATAAAAACGGAAAAAGCAAATAAATTAACAACAAATTCTTATGAGCCAAAGAATTAGAATTAAATTAAAGTCGCACGATCATAACTTGGTTGACAAGTCAGCTGAGAAGATTGTGAAAACCATCAAGATGACTGGTGCAGTTGTAAGTGGTCCCATACCGCTTCCAACCGACAAGAAAATCTACACAGTTTTGCGCTCCACATTCGTCCACAAGAAATCACGTGAGCAGTTTGAGTTGTCATACTACAAGAGATTGTTAGATATCTACAACGCAACTTCTCAGCAGATTGATGCCTTGATGAAATTAGAGATGCCAAACGGCGTGGATGTAGAAATTAAATTATTGTAAAACTATCTAGTAATTAAAAGCTTAAAGCGTAGTAGCAATGTCAGGAATACTAGGAAAAAAGATTGGGATGACCAGCATCTTCGACAATAACGGCAAGAATGTAGCTGTTACAGTTATAGAGGCGGGTCCATGTGTAGTAACCCAAGTAAGGTCAAAAGAGAAAGACGGTTACGATGCTATCCAATTAGCGTTTGATGAGAAGAAGGAGAAAAACACTTCTAAGGCTATGATCAAACATTTTGAGAAGGCCGGCACAACGCCAAAGAAATTGGTTAGGGAGTTTACTCGATTCGAGGCAGGACACAGGAAGAGCCTCGGAGAGACAATCACCGTCGATGTATTTATGGAAGGCGAATTTGTTGATATCAGCGGTATCAGCAAGGGAAAGGGCTTCCAAGGAGTCGTGAAGCGCCATAATTTCAATGGCGTCGGACAATCAACTCACGGTCAGCATAACCGTTTGAGGAAACCAGGTTCAATTGGAGCTTGCGCATATCCTTCAAGAGTGTTTAAGGGATTACGTATGGCAGGCCACATGGGTAACCATAAGGTAAAGGCAATCAACCTTCAAATTATGAAAATCGTACCGGAAAAGAATTTGTTAGTTGTAAAGGGTTCAGTACCGGGAGCAAAGAACGGCTATTTAAAAATTGAGAGATGGAGTTAGAAGTTTTAAAGATTACCGGTGAATCAACAGGACGCAAGGTTCAGTTGAATGAGAACATCTTTGGCATCGAGCCTAATGATCACTGCTTGTACCTTGATACAAAGTTGTATTTGGCAAACCAGCGCCAGGGTACACACAAGGCCAAAACACGTAGCGAGATTGCGGGAAGTACACGCAAGCTTATCCGCCAGAAAGGTACAGGCGGCGCACGTCGCGGTGATATCAACTCACCATTGTTAAGGGGTGGTGGACGCGTATTTGGTCCAGTACCGCGTGACTACAGTTTCAAATTGAATAAGAAGGTAAGACGTTTAGCTCGCCGTTCTGCCCTTACTTATAAGATGAAAGACTCGGAAATCGTCATTATAGAGGATTTCACATTCGAGACAATCAAGACAAAGAACATGATTTCGGTCTTGAACAACTTCAAAGTGAATGGTAGCAAGAACTTGTTTGTATTCCCAGAGACGAACAATAACGTACTGTTGTCCTCAAGGAACATACAGCGTACAAAGATAGAACTTGCCCGTAACCTCACCACTTATGATATTCTGAACGCCAATAAGCTCTTCATTACCGAAAGCTCACTTGCAGTTATTGATGAAATTCTTGGATAATAACTAAAAAAATTGAAACGATGATTATCATTAAGAAACCTGTTATTACGGAAAAGATGACCGCGATCAGCGAGAAGCTGAACAAATATGCATTCATTGTTGACGTCCGCGCTAACAAGTTGCAGATTAAGAAGGCTGTACAAGAACTTTATGGTGTTCAGGTTGCCTCTGTCAACACAATGAGATATGATGGAAAGGTCAAGTCACGTTACACAAAGAGCGGCGTTATCACTGGACAGAGAAACGCCTTCAAGAAGGCAATCGTGACATTGGCAAAAGGTGAAACAATTGACTTTTTTAGCAACATTTAAAGATGGCTTTAAAGAAATATAAACCGACAACTCCAGGTCAGCGCTTCAAAGTTATCAGCGCATTTGATGAAATTACGACTAACAAGCCTGAGAAGTCATTGCTCGCTCCAATGAGGAGTACCGGCGGCCGTAATAATACTGGAAAAGAGACAGTCCGCAATATCGGTGGCGGACACAAGAGGAAATACAGAATTATCGACTTCAAGCGCGATAAAGACGGTATCAAGGGAATCGTTAAGACAATTGAGTACGATCCGAACCGTACAGCGCGTATAGCATTAGTTGTCTATGCTGACGGCGAGAAGCGCTATATCATAGCCCCACAGGGTTTGAAGGTCGGACAGGAAGTGATGTCTGGTAAAGACGCTACTCCGAACATCGGTAACACAATGTTCTTGAGCGATGTGCCATTCGGAACAATCATACACAACATAGAGTTGCGTCCTGGACAAGGAGCAAAGATGGCCCGCAGCGCCGGCGCATACGCTCAGTTGATGTCACGCGATGGCAAATACGCTATCTTAAGAATGCCTTCAGGAGAGACACGTCTTATCCTCCAGACATGCAAGGCTACAATAGGCACAGTGTCAAACGCTGACCATAACCTTGAGAAGTCAGGAAAGGCAGGCCGCAGCCGCTGGTTAGGCCGTCGCCCACGTGTACGTGGTGTTGTTATGAACCCTGTCGATCACCCAATGGGTGGAGGTGAAGGCCGTGCGTCTGGCGGTCACCCAAGGAGCCGCAAGGGCTTACCAGCGAAGGGATACAAGACACGCCATCCAAAGAACGCATCTAACAAGTATATCATAGAAAGACGTAAGAAGTAATTAACCAAGTAAAAAGAATAAACTATGAGTCGTTCACTTAAAAAAGGACCATATATCCACTATAAACTCGAACAGAGGGTTTTGGATAATGTAGCAACAGGAAAGAAGACCGTTATCAAGACTTGGTCAAGAGCTTCAATGATATCACCAGATTTCGTTGGACAAACCATAGCTGTTCACAACGGTAATAAATTCATCCCGGTTTACGTAACTGAGAACATGGTTGGACATAAACTTGGCGAATTTGCCCCAACACGTACATTCAGAGGCCATGCCGGAAATAGAAAAGATAAATAATAGGAAAAATGGGAGCAAGAAAACATAATACAGCAGAAGCTAGGAAAGCAGCAAAGAAGCAAGTCGCAATGGCAAGATTGAGAGATGTACCATCTTCGCCACGCAAAATGCGCTTGGTCGCTGATATGATCAGAGGAATGAAAGTGGAACTTGCACTGCATGCCTTATTATACTCACAAAAAGCAGCAGCAAAACCGGTGTATAAATTACTTCGTTCTGCTATTGCAAATTGGGAATCTAAGAACGAAGGTAAACGTCTCGAAGACGCTAACTTGTACGTTAAAGAGATCTTTGTTGATGAGGGCCGCACTTTGAAGCGCATTCAGCCAGCTCCACAGGGACGCGCGCACCGCATTCGCAAACGTTCAAATCACGTGACAATTGTCGTTGATAGCAGAATCGCAGATATTAAAGCCGCAGAAGCTAATGTTGAAGAATAATAATTAAGTTACAATGGGACAGAAAACTCATCCAATAGGTCTAAGACTCGGAGTCATCAAAGGTTGGGACTCAAACTGGTACTGTGGTAAAGAAACAGCCAAGAACATAGGCGAAGACGATAAGATCCGTAAATATCTTACCGCGCGTCTCGGCAAGGCTATTATCTCGAAAATAGGAATTGAACGTTCGATCAAACTCGTTACAGTAACCATATTCACAGCTCGCCCAGGTATCATCATCGGAAAAGGCGGTACAGAGGTTGACAAGTTGAAAGAAGAGATGAAGAAACTCATCGGTAAGGAGATACAGATCAACATCAGCGAAATTAAGAGACCAGAGCTTGACGCATATATCGTCGCAAGCTCAATCGCAAAGCAAATCGAAGGACGAGTGTCATTCCGCCGCGCTATTAAGAAGGCCGTGTCAGATACAATGAGAGTTGGTGCCGAAGGTATTAAAGTCATTGCATCAGGCCGAGTTGGCGGCGCCGAGATGGCTCGTCAGGAAACCTACAAAGAAGGTCGTATTCCGTTGCACACATTGCGTGCAGACATCGACTATTCACTCGTTGAGGCTCACACATCATACGGTCGCATCGGTATCAAGGTGTGGATATGCAAAGGTGAGGTTTACGGTCGTCCGGAATTAATGCCTACATCATCTAATCCGGCAGCGCCTAAGAAGGCAGGAAACCCTGCGAAGCAGAACGGAGGCGCACCACGTCGTAATAAACGTACTAAGTAAGAAAATAAAAAACTATAAACGATGTTACAACCGAAAAGAACAAGATACAGAAGACCTCAAAAGGGCAAAATGAAGGGCAATGCGTTCCGTGGCCATGAACTTGCCTTCGGTTCTTTTGGAATAAAAACACTTGAGGAGTGTCTGATTACAGCCCGCCAGATCGAGGCTGCCCGTCAAGCTGTCACACGTCACATGAAACGTGAGGGACAGATTTGGATCAGGATATTCCCGGACAAACCTATCACTAAGAAACCTCTCGAGGTTCGTATGGGTAAAGGTAAGGGAGATGTCGAGTACTTCGTAGCTCGCGTCACACCAGGTCACATGCTTTTTGAAGCTGAAGGCGTGCCGTTGGCAGTTGCCAAAGAGGCTCTCCGCTTAGCCGCTCAAAAGCTCCCTGTCGCAACAAAATTTGTGGTTAGAAGAGATTATGTCGAATAAAAACAGTAATGACTATGAAGAAAGAAGCAATTAATGAGTTAAGTACTGCTGATCTTATGGAGCGTATCGAGGCAACACGCACCGCATACGTAAAAATGAAACTTCAACATGCTGTTTCTCCATTGGATAATCCTAATAAACTCCGCGAAACACGTAAGGAGATCGCTCGTATGCTGACCGAACTTACAAAGCGTCAGAAATCAGAAAACGTTAAATAATGAACGACGAAAGGAAAAGAAATGAAAAGAAATCTTAGAAAAGAGAGAATAGGTGTAGTGGCCAGTAATAAGATGGACAAGACGATCGTCGTTGTGATTGAACGTCGTACAAAACACCCAATTTACGGTAAATTTGTTAAGAAATCAACACGTTTCTTCGCTCATGACGACAAGAATGAGTGTAATATCGGTGACACCGTGCGCATTATGGAGACACGTCCGTTGAGTAAGAATAAACGTTGGAGACTCGTTGAAATAATAGAAAGGGCCAAGTAATGTTACAACAAGAATCAAGACTTGCAGTAGCCGACAATAGCGGTGCAAAGGAAGTGCTCTGCATCAGAGTATTAGGCGGAACCAAAAAACGTTATGCCCGTATCGGCGACGTCATCGTGGTTTCAGTTAAAAACGCTCTTCCTAGCGGTAACGTAAAGAAGGGTGCAGTAGTAAAGGCAGTAGTTGTCCGTACAAAGAAAGAGACACGCCGTGCCGACGGTTCATATATCCGTTTCGATGATAACGCATGCGTCCTCCTTAACGGACAGGGCGAGATGTTAGGGACTCGTATCTTTGGACCAGTCGCTAGGGAATTACGCGAGAAACAGTACATGAAAATTGTATCTCTTGCACCTGAGGTACTTTAATGAAGAAAGGAAGAAGCTATGAGTAAAATGTTCTTAAAGAAAGGTGACAACGTGGTCGTTATCACCGGAACCCAAAAGGGCAAGAAAGGTGTGGTGCTCAGCGTTGACGTCGATAAACAGCGCGCAATCGTTGACGGCGTGAACCTTGTGTCTAAACACACAAAACCAAACACAGAGAACCCCAAAGGTGGTATTATAAAGAAAGAAGCCAGTATCCATGTCTCAAACCTTATGGTCTGTGACAAAGATGGTAAACCTGGTCGTATCGGTCGTAAAAAAGACGAAAAAGGCAAATCAGTCCGTTATTCAAAAAAATCAGGGGAGGTTATTAAATAATGAACTATCAACCCAAACTCAGAGAACAGTATAAAAGCGAGATCGTGCCTGCATTAATGAAGGAATTCAACTATAAATCTGTGATGCAGGTTCCACGGCTTTTGAAAATTTCGCTCAATCAGGGAATCGGCGCGGCACTCGCCGACAAGAAACTGATTGATTATGGTGTAGAGGAGATGACAGCTATCACCGGTCAGAAAGCCGTTCCGACTATTTCTAAACACGACGTGTCAAACTTCAAACTCCGTCGTGGCAACCCGATAGGCGTGCGCGTGACGTTGCGCGGTGATAAGATGTACGAGTTCCTCGAACGCTTAATCGCTGTCGCCCTTCCACGTGTCCGTGACTTCAGAGGTATTAATGACAAAGGTTTCGACGGCCGCGGTAACTACAGCTTTGGCGTTACCGAACAGATCATCTTCCCAGAGATTGACATGGACAAAGTCAACAAGATCAATGGTATGGATATCACTTTCGTCACTTCTGCAAATACAGACAAGGAAGCTATGGCCTTGTTGAAACAGTTTGGTCTTCCATTTAAAAACCAGAATAAATAATAGTAAGATATGGCAAAAGAATCAATGAAAGCGCGCGAGCGCAAGAGAATGGAAATGGTTGAGAAATACGCAGAGAAACGCGCTGCTCTCAAAGCCGCCGGTGACTACGTAGGATTACAAAAGCTTCCGAGGAATGCCTCACCTATCCGTGTTCACAACCGTTGTCAGCTTACTGGACGTCCAAAAGGTTATATGCGTCAGTTCGGCATCTCACGTATCAACTTCCGTGAAATGGCCCTCAAAGGTTTGATCCCAGGTGTTAAAAAAGCAAGTTGGTAATAATTAAAAAGGATTGAAACTATGATTACAGACCCTATAGCAGATTTCTTGACACGCATTCGTAATGCAGTCAATGCCAAACATAGAATAGTTGAAGTGCCGGCTTCGAACGTGAAGAAAGCTATCACTAAGATTCTCTTCGAGAAAGGTTATATCCTTAATTATAAGTTTGAAGATGAAGGACCTCAAGGAACAATCAAAATCGCTCTTAAATACCACCCGGTAACAAAACAGTCGGCAATAGTGACAATAGACCGCGTGTCACGCCCTGGTCTCCGCCGCTACGCTGACTCTGAAAACCTCCCAAGGGTTATGAACGGCCTCGGTATCGCGATTATCTCAACATCGAGAGGTATTATGACAGATAAGGAGGCTCGTAAACTCCATATCGGTGGTGAAGTATTGTGCTATGTATCTTAATTTGACAGGAGGAAACAGTTATGGCATTATCAAGAATAGGTAAATTACCAATCGCTATCCCAGCAGGTACAGAGGTTACACTGAAAGACAACGTACTCACTGTCAAGGGTAAGCTCGGCACACTCAGCCAGGATTTTCACGGTGACGTGGAAGTTAAAATAGAAAACGGTCACATCTATGTCTCACCGGCAAATATAGCTAAGGCATCAGCGAAGCACGGACTCTACCGCGCCCTGTTCTACAACATGGTGAAGGGTGTATCCGAAGGTTTCGAGGTCGTCCAAGAGTTCGTCGGTGTCGGTTACAAGGCAGAGATTAAGCCGGACGGAAAGCAGCTTGAGTTATCACTCGGCTTCTCGCACAACATGATTTTTGTCCTTCCAGAGGAGATCACTTGCGAGACAATCAACGAGAGAGGTAAGAACTCAATCCTCAAGATGCGCTCATACGACAAGCAGTTGCTCGGCCAGGTCGCAGCTAAGATCCGCTCATTCCGTAAGCCTGAACCATATAAGGGCAAGGGTATCAAGTTTGAAGGTGAAGTGTTGAGACGCAAGGCAGGTAAGGCAGCGGGTAAATAATGTTTAATTCTAAAAAGAAAGAAAGATGAATAAGAAGATCGAAAGAAGATTAAACATCAAGAGACGCGTTCGTAAGGTCGTCAGCGGCACTGCAACACGCCCGAGAATGTCTGTCTTTAGAAGCAATAAGCAGATTTACGTTCAGTTAATCGATGATGTGGCTGGTAGGACACTCGTCCACGCAAGCTCATGCGAAAACGGAATCGAAGAAGAAAAGATTACAAAGATCGAAAAAGCGGCGAAAGTCGGTAACCTCATCGCAGAGAAAGCAAAAGCTGCTGGTATTGAGACTGTGGTGTTCGATCGTAACGGTTATTTGTATCACGGTAGGGTGAAGTCTTTAGCAGACGGAGCTCGTAATGGAGGATTAAAATTCTAAGAGTTATGGCAGAAGTTAACGTAAAGAAAGTGAAAACTTCGGAAATCGAGTTGAAAGAAAGAATGGTGCACGTCAGCCGTGTTACTAAGGTTACCAAGGGAGGCCGTGCGTTCACATTCTCCGCAATCGTCGTCGTAGGCAATGAGAACGGCGTTGTGGGTTATGGACTTGGTAAGGCTAAGGAAGTTCAGGCAGCTATTCAGAAAGGTGCAGAAGACGCGAAGAAGAACCTTATCAAGGTTCCGATCATCAACGGCACACTTCCTCACGAACAATATGGCAAATACTGTGGCGCATACGTCTATATCCAACCGGCGACCCCCGGTACAGGTGTTATCGCCGGCGGTGCAATGCGTGCCGTGCTTGAGAGTGTAGGAGTAAAGAACGTCCTCGCTAAATCAAAAGGTTCATCAAACCCACACTCAGTAGTTAAGGCTACTTTCGAAGCGTTGTCGAAAATGCGTGACGCCCACACTGTAGCTCAAATGAGAGGCGTTGACCTTGACGTGGTCTTTAACGGATAATCTAAAATTAGCTAACTATGAAAAAAGTAAGAATAACTCAGATTAGAAGTGGCATCGGAAGACCACAGGATCAAAAGGACACACTGAAGTGCTTGCGCCTTAGGAAAATGCATCAGTCAGTGGAGGTTGATATTGACAACCCATCATTGGCTGGCATGGTTGAGAAAGTGAAACACCTTCTCAAAATTGAAGAAATATAATTGTTAAACTAAGAAAATTATAACATACTATGGATCTTAGTAATCTTAAACCAGCAAAAGGTTCTGTCAAGGATCGTAAGAGAGTCGGTCGCGGACAGGGCTCTGGCTACGGTGGAACTTCAACACGTGGTCACAAAGGTGCCGGACAGCGTTCTGGTAATACACACAAGATCGGTTTTGAGGGTGGTCAAATGCCTCTCGCTCGTCTTGTTCCAAAGTTTGGCTTCAAGAACTTTAACCGTATCTCTTATCGTCCAGTTAACGTTGAGGTCCTTCAGGAGTTTGCCGACTGCGGTATCTTCGAGATTACCCCGGAGTTGCTCATTGAGAACCGTTTAGCTGGAAGGAATGAACTCGTAAAAATTCTCGGAAACGGTGAATTAACAGCAAAAGTTACAGTGAAAGCCCACGCTTGGTCAAAGAGCGCGGAAGAAGCTATCACAAAAGTTGGTGGTACTATAGAGAAAATATAACAACTAAACTAAAGGGATATGAAGGAGTTATTAATAGTTATTTTGGTATGTTTGGTTGTCGCTGGTCTTTTGTGGATGAACAAGAGGCTCAGGGAGAACATCCGGAATATCTTCAAAATCGAGGAATTACGTAAACGCATCCTCTATACGCTTTTGATCATTCTGATCTACCGTTTCGGATCTTACGTTGTTCTCCCCGGTGTTGACCCGAATATGCTTGCTGAGCTGAAAAATCAAAGCAGCACAGGTCTCCTTGGTTTGTTGAATATGTTTTCAGGCGGTGCATTTGCTAATGCCTCAGTGTTCGCTCTCGGTATCATGCCGTACATCACTGCAAGTATTATCATTCAATTACTTGGAATGGCTATCCCTTACTTCCAGCGTTTGCAGAAGGAAGGTGAGAGTGGCCGTCGCAAGATTAACCAGATTACACGTTACCTTACAGTTGTTATCGTGGCAGTTCAAGCTCCGGGTTACATCGCTAACCTGCGTGCACAGTTGCCGGCAGAAGCAATATTCCCTTTCAACGGCGCTAACCCGACCCTGTTCTTCTGGATTTCTTCAGTGATAATCCTTATCGCAGGTACATTGTTCATCATGTGGCTTGGCGAGCGTATCACAGACAAGGGTATAGGCAACGGTATCTCACTCATTATTATGATCGGTATTATCGCTCGTCTCCCATTCGCTTTATTCGCAGAGATTGCGTCACGCTTTACCGAAGGTACAGGCGGTCCTATCTTCTTCTTGCTGGAGATCGTATTCCTCGTACTCGTAATTATCATGACTATCCTCTTAGTCCAGGGTACAAGAAAAATCCCTGTACAATACGCAAAACGTGTTGTCGGTAACAAACAGTACGGCGGTGTGCGCCAATATATCCCGCTCAAAGTGAATGCGGCCGGTGTTATGCCTATCATTTTCGCACAGGCAATTATGTTTGTACCTATCACTATTATCGGATATTCGAATACTGATAGCATGAGCGGGTTCATGAGGGCAATGACCAATATGAATGGTTTCTGGTATAACCTTATTTTCTTCATCCTTATAGTGGCCTTCACTTACTTCTATACAGCTGTGACAATCAATCCAGCGCAGATGGCAGAGGATATTAAGAAGAATGGCGGCTTTATCCCAGGTGTCAAACCGGGTAAGCAGACGAAGGAATATTTCGATACCATCATGTCAAGGATCACCCTTCCAGGTTCATTATTCCTTGGTGTTGTGGCCATCATGCCGTCACTCGTCTCTATCCTCGGCGTCAACCAGCAGTTCAGCCAGTTCTATGGCGGCACTTCACTGTTGATTCTCGTCGGAGTAGTGTTAGATACATTGCAACAAATTGAAAGTCATCTCCTTATGCGTCATTACGACGGTCTCACAAAATCTGGCCGTATAAAAGGTCGCATGGGAAGGATGTAATCTCTTAAGTCTATGATTCATTTCAGAACAGATAGCGAAATCGAATTATTGAGACAGGCCGCTTTGCTTGTAGGTAAGACCTTGGGTGAAGTGGGAAAGCATATACGTCCGGGAGTCCGTACCATAGAACTCGATAGAATCGCAGAAGAGTTTATCAGGGATCATGGTGCAGCTCCTGCTTTCAAGGGCTATCAGGGCTATCCCGGAAGTCTATGCATCTCCGTCAACGACCAGGTTGTACATGGTATCCCTGGAAACTATGAGTTACGAGACGGAGACATAGTCTCTATAGATTGCGGAACAGTGCTCAGCGGTTATGTGGGAGACTCAGCCTATACTTTCTGCTGCGGCGAGGTGCCTGAAGAGGTGAGACTCCTTTTGAAAAGGACAAAGGAATCACTTTATAAAGGTATCGAGGCGGCAGTGGCGGGCAATAGGATAGGGGATATCGGATATGCCGTTCAGAGTTATGTGGAGCAGTTCGGTTATGGTGTAGTAAGAGAACTCGTAGGCCATGGCGTAGGACGCAAGATGCACGAGGACCCGCAGGTGCCAAACTACGGCAAAAAAGGTACGGGCATCAAACTGTCAGAAGGCATGGTCCTCGCAATAGAGCCAATGATCACTCTCGGCAGAAAGGAAATAGTTCAGGAGAGGGACGGTTGGACAATCAGTACACGTGACGGGAAGCCAGCCGCACACTTCGAGCACGATATCGTTGTTCGCAGCGGTAAGGCCGAGATATTATCAAGTTTTGAATGGGCGGAACAATTAGAGATTAATAATTAAAAAGGAAATTATATGGCAAAACAGTTGTCAATAGAGCAAGACGGTACAGTAATTGAATCACTCGGTAACGCGATGTTCAGGGTGGAGTTGGAAAACGGGCTTCAAATCATAGCCCATATCTCCGGGAAAATGCGTATGCATTATATCAAGATCCTCCCAGGTGACAAAGTGAAGCTCGAGATGTCGCCATACGATTTGACAAAGGGTCGTATAACTTTCAGATATAAATAACACAATAAAACGTAAACCGCTACGTTGAATAAAGAATGCTTCTAGAGTAAAATAAAAAAATATAAAATGAAAGTCAGAGCATCTATCAAGAAGAGATCAGACGATTGCAAAATAGTGCGTCGTAAAGGAAAATTGTATGTAATTAACAAAAAGAACCCTAAGGAAAAACAACGTCAGGGCTAATTAAAAAACTAAGAATTATGGCTAGAATTGCTGGTGTAGATATCCCGAATAACAAACAAGGTCAAATATCCTTAACCTACATTTACGGTATCGGCCGTTCAGCAGCTAAGGCTATTCTCGCAAGTGCGAATGTGCCAGCTGAGAAGAAAGTCCAGGATTGGACCGATGATGAGCAGAACACAATACGTAACATCATCGCCGATAACTACAAGACAGAAGGCGAACTCCGTAGCGAGATCCAAATTAACATCAAACGCTTAATGGATATCGGTTGCTATAGAGGTATCCGCCACCGTCTTGGACTGCCACTCCGTGGCCAGAGTACAAAGAACAACGCACGTACTCGCAAGGGTCGTAAAAAGACTGTTGCAAATAAAAAGAAAGCCACTAAATAATGTTAGTGGTTGGATCATAAATAATACCATTAAAAAAATCGCTTAAAAAAATGGCAAAAAACACAAAAGCAGTTAAGAAACGTGTTGTGAAGATCGAGGCTACTGGTAAGGCATTTATCAAAGCTTCCTTCAATAACATCATCATTTCATTAACAAACAATGAAGGACAAGTCATTTCATGGGCATCAGCCGGAAAGATGGGCTTCAAGGGTTCAAAGAAGAACACACCTTACGCTGCACAGATGGCAGCAGAAGAATGCTCAAAGACTGCTTATGACTTGGGATTACGTAAAGTAAAAGTATTCGTTAAAGGACCAGGCGCAGGCCGTGAATCAGCTATCCGCGCTATCCACTCATCAGGCGTGGAAGTGACAGAAATCGTTGACGTTACTCCAATACCACACAACGGTTGCCGTCCACCAAAACGTAGAAGAGTGTAGTTTTTTGTTTAACAGTTTAAAAAATCAGATAGTTATGGCAAGATATACAGGTCCTAAGACAAAAATCGCTCGTAAATTCGGTGAACCAATCTACGGCTCTGACAAGTATTATGAAAAAAGAAACTTCCCTCCTGGACAACATGGCGCTGCGAAGAAACGTAAAAAAATCTCTGAGTACGGTTTGCAGTTGAATGAGAAACAGAAGGCAAAATACACTTACGGTATCCTTGAACGCCAATTCCGTAACACATTCGAGAAGGCTTCAAAGAAGAAGGGTATCACCGGTGTTATCTTACTCCAACTTATTGAATCACGTGTCGATAACGTAGTGTATCGTTTAGGTATCGCTCCTACACGTGACGCTGCCCGCCAGCTCGTAAGCCACCGCCATATCACAGTGAACGGCAGAGTGATGAATATCCCTTCAGCAATGCTGAAACCAGGCGATATCGTAGCAGTCCGCGAGAAATCCAAGAGCTTGGAGGTGATCACAAATTCAGTGGAAGGACACACAAATACCTTCTCATGGTTAGAATGGGATTCAGCAACCCTCACAGGTAAGTTTATGAACTATCCGAACAGAGAGGATATTCCTGAAACCATCAATGAACAATTGATCGTTGAGTTGTATTCTAAATAATCGAATATAAACTGATATTATGGCAATATTAGCATTTCAAAGACCTGATAAGGTCGTTATGGTTGAATCGACAGACAAACACGGTGTCTTCGAATTTCGCCCACTCGAACCTGGCTACGGTATGACAATCGGTAACGCCTTGAGAAGAGTGCTCCTCTCATCGCTCGAAGGTTATGCTATCACTTCAATACGTGTTGAAGGCGTAGAACACGAGATGGCCCCTATCCCAGGCGTCATCGAGGACCTTACCGATATCGTGCTCAAATTCAAACAAGTTCGTTTCAAACAACAAATTCCGGGTGAGACATTCGAGAAGGTTACCGTAGTAATCGGTGGACAAGAAGAATTTGTCGCCGGCGACATCAACAAGTTCTTGTCAGTGTTCCAAGTGCTGAATCCAGAACTCTTAATCTGCCACATGGATCCATCGGTGAGGTTAACCATCGATATTACTATCAACAAGGGTAGAGGATATGTCAATGCCGATGAAAACAAAGTGCTTAACGCACCACTCAATACTATAGCAATAGATTCTATCCACACACCTATCAGAAATGTCAGCTTTAAGGTTGAAAACTTCCGCGTCGAACAGAAAACCGACTATGAGAAGCTTGTCCTTGACATTGAAACAGACGGATCAATCAATCCTAAAGATGCAATGACTGAAGCCGCCAAAATCCTCATCTACCACTTTATGCTGTTCTCAGATGAAAGAATCACACTCATGGACGAGCAAAAGACGGTGTCAGATGACTTTGACGAAAGCTCATTGCATACTCGCCAACTTCTCAAGACAAAACTTGTTGATATGGATCTTTCAGTTCGCGCTCTTAACTGCTTGAAAGCAGCCGAGGTTGAGACAATAGGTGAACTTGTTGCCCTCAATAAAGCCGACCTGCTCAAGTTCCGTAATTTCGGTAAGAAATCTCTCACCGAACTTGAAGAACTGGTCAGAAGTAAGGGACTCGAATTTGGAATGAATATCAGTAAATACAAATTAGATAAGGAATAATAGAGATGAGACACAATAAGAAAATAAATCATTTAGGAAGAAAAGCCGCTCACCGTGGTCAGATGCTTGCCAATATGGCATGTTCTCTGATTCTCGAGAAACGTATCATCACCACCGTTGCTAAGGCTAAAGCTTTGCGCATGTATGTAGAACCAATGATCACACGTTCTAAAGATGACTCTACTACATCACGCCGTACAGTGTTCGCTATGCTCCATAACAAATATGCAGTTTCCGAACTCTTCCGCGAAGTGAGCCAGAAAGTAGCTAACCGCCCCGGTGGTTATACAAGAATTATCAAACTCGGTAATCGCCCCGGCGATAGCGCAGATATGTGCCTTATGGAACTCGTTGACTATAACGAGGTCTATACAAACGCTAAGAAAGTCGTTAAGGCTCCAAAAGCAACCCGCCGTGGTGGTAGGAAAAAAACTGAATCGGTAGCGACAGAAACAGAAGCCCCAAAAGCTGAATAAGTTTCCTCATAGTTCAAAGTTTTAACCGATATCATTTAGCCGTTGGCCTTTGTGTCAGTCGCCACTGACTACCAAAGTCTAACGGCTGATTTTTATATCTCCACCTCCCCCGTATCTTAATTCTTGTCCCATTTCCCACATACCTTGTTTATAAAGAAAAAAACTTTACTATATAATGTCTTTTCTCCAAAAATTTTTATACTTTTGCACTCTGAAAAATGGGCAAAATTTTTTAATATATGAGTACAATTACTAACATTCATGCACGTCAGATTTTGGATTCACGCGGCAATCCTACAGTAGAAGTTGACGTTATTACCAATGATGGTATCCTCGGTAGAGCAGCAGTCCCTTCAGGAGCCTCAACAGGTGTCCATGAGGCACTCGAGCTTCGTGATGGCGATAAGTCTAAGTTTATGGGAAAGAGTGTCTATAAGGCTGTCGAAAATGTTAACACAAAAATAGCTGATGAGATTATCGGTTTTGATGTTACTGACCAGAACGGTATCGATAAAAGAATGCTCGAAATAGACGGCACACCAAATAAGGAGATCCTCGGAGCTAACGCTATTCTCGGCGTTTCTCTCGCATGCGCAAAAGCAGGCGCAATCAGCACTTACCAGCCTCTCTATCGCTATGTGGGCGGCGTTAGCGCCAATACACTCCCTATCCCAATGATGAATATCCTTAATGGAGGCTCTCACGCTGATAACAGCGTCGATTTCCAGGAGTTCATGATTATGCCTGTTGGCGCGATTTCCTTCCATCAAGCTATCCAAATGGGCTCTGAGATTTTCCATAACCTCAAGAACGTTTTGAAAGCTGCCGGATATTCTACTAACGTCGGCGATGAAGGCGGTTTCGCACCTAACCTGCGCTCAAACGAAGAGGGTATCGAAGTTATTCTCCAAGCTATTGAAAAAGCCGGCTACCGCCCCGGTGAAGACGTGTTCATCGCACTCGACGCTGCCGCCTCTGAATACTACCTCCCAGAGGAGAATGTGTATCACTTGAAGAAATCTACAGGTGAGAAACTTACCCCAGGCCAAATGGTTGAATTCTGGAATCAATGGGTGAAAAAATATCCTATCATCTCTATCGAAGATGGTATGGCGGAAGATGACTGGGACGGCTGGAAACTTATGACTGATATGATGTCAAACAAAATCCAACTTGTAGGTGATGACTTGTTCGTCACTAACGTGGAACGTCTGAAAATGGGTATCGAACGTAATGTCGCTAACTCAATCTTAGTCAAAGTTAACCAAATAGGTTCTCTCTCAGAGACTATCGCGGCTGTTAACCTCGCATACCATAACCAATATACGGCTGTTATGAGCCACCGCTCTGGTGAGACAGAGGATACTACTATCGCTGACCTCGCTGTCGCTCTTAATACAGGCGAGATTAAAACCGGTTCTGCTTCACGTACCGACCGTATCTGCAAATATAACCAACTTATGCGTATCGAGGAAGAACTCGGTGATCTGGCTTATTATCCAGGTAAAAACCATAAGTTCTTCAGATAGTATCTGTATAACTCGAAATATTTTGAGGACGGCTGTCAGTCGTCCTCTTTTGTTTTGAAATACTTGTCTTTGAAATTTACCAGAAATAACCTTTCCTTCGCACGTGTCACCGCAGTGTAAAACCACCGTAAATCACTCCTTTGTACCTCCTCTCCATCTGGCACGTAAGGCGCATCAATGAAAATGTTGTTCCATTGACCACCTTGTGTCTTGTGACATGTTAATGCGTAACCGAACTTGACCTGTAACGCGTTATAGTATGGATTCGACCTGATCTGCCTGAATCTCTCTCCCTTACTCAATATATCACTGTAGTCCTCCTCAATCGCCATATATAGCTTCCGGCTCTCTTCTTCGGTTAAGGCTGGCGCATCGCTCATTAATGTCTCAAGGATAATCTTTACCGACAACTGCGGCTCTTCTTGATAGTCAGACATTTGTATCTCTACATCAGCAAAATGGAAACCGTATAGCTCTTCAATGTGGTTGATTCTCATTATCCTGATCATGTCTCCGTTTGCAATAAAACTTATCCTCTGCGTCTCGTCAGTCCAGAAATAGTTGTTTTTCACCACCATGAGCCTGTCTCCGGTTGAAATCTCTCCTTCTTCTTGAAGAATCCTCGCCCTGATTGCCTGGTTGTACATGTTCGCACGTTTGTTGCTTTTGCAAATCACCACAGCGTCGTTCCTATTGTCGTCACCGAAACTTTGTGACAATAACTCCTCAAATTCTTCGGGATTAATCTTTTTTATGTCATCAAACCCTTTTGTGGTGAAAATAGGAAGTATGGAGCCAGAGTGTTGATGGGAGAAGTTGTCGTCAGTGCTGTTTATCTTGTCCCTTAATTCTGTAGCGTTGAACAAAATGCCTGAAAGTAAGGCTTGCCGCAACACCTCTGTCATCTCAAACGATGCGATTGTCAATCCGAATTCGCTTTTTAAATAATCAATATTGTTAGCCGGACTGATGTTGGTGCCTACAGGCGGCAATTGGGCCTTGTCACCAATAAGTAGGAGGCGGCAATTCTCTCCACTGAAGACAAATGAAATCAAATCATCGAGTAACGACCTTCCATTGTAGCTTTCATCGCCTATCATAGAGCATTCATCTACTATGAAAAGAGTGTCTTTGGCTTTGTTTTCAGACCTCGACATGCTTGCGATTCCGTCAGCCGTAGCCGTAAACCTGTATATCTTCCTATGAATAGTAGATGCGCTTTTCCCGGTGTAGTTGCTCAAAACTTTAGCGGCCCTTCCTGTCGGTGCAAGTAGTTGGTATCTCATTCCGATAGTAGGGAGGGTCTTTACCAATGTAGAGACGAGTGTGGTCTTTCCTGTTCCCGCGTATCCTTGAAGCAGGTAAGTGGGATTCTGCTTATTTGACAATAGGAAGGCGGCAAGATGGTACAACACCGTGTTTTGTCCTGCTGTCGGTTTGAAACCGAATGATTTAACTAATAAACTGAATAAATCTTGTCTTGTCATATCAGAACGGATAGCCGATACCGAAGTTGAACACGAGGTCTTTCCATTGCCATTTATTAAATCTCCAACGCTCACTTTCAATGTATTGCGGGTCTCTTGTAGGAATTGCTATATCAAACCTTAGCAAGAAGAAAGAGATGTCGAGCCGTAATCCGCATCCGATGTCCATCGCTAATTGTTTATAAAATGTGTTGATGTCAAACTTGCTGTCAGTGAAAGTCTCGTTATCGTCTGAATTCCAGATGTTCCCTATATCTGTAAAAACGGCGCCCTTTAAAATTCCGTAAATGGGGAACCGGTATTCGGCATTGAATTCTAAGAGGATGTTGCCGTTTCGCTCTATCTTTGTAATTCCATCTTTGTGGAATCCGCCTGGTCCGAGTTCCCTATATCCCCAGCCTCTCATGCTGTTAGTGCCGCCAGAATAATAGTTCTTTTCAAATGGCATGTTTTTCGAGTTGCCATAGGGTATTCCCCAACCTCCCATCGCTCTGAAGGCTATATGCGAGCTGTTAAAGTAATGATAATAACGGAAATCGAGCCCTAAACGCAGGTATTGTGAATAAACGATTCCGAAGATATCGTGACTGTTGTCGCTATTGGTATTGACGATAGGGGTGTTGTTAAATAAAGAGAGGAAGTTTCCTGATGTCTCTATGTCGGCTCGGATATAGAAAAAGTCGTTGTTTTGCTTGATGTTCTGATTACTGAAAATCAACGAGTAGTTGATACCGAAAATAAGGTGGCTCGTGTATTGGTCCTTTATTCTCTGGTTTGTCTCTTCAGAAAGCATCTGTTGGAAAAATGGAGTCTGGTTGACTTTGACGCTGTTTAAGTTAATTGGGTTAAGAATGTGCTGCAATTTGTTGTTACTCATCCAGTTGTAACCGAATGACGCTGTGGTGGAGTATCTCGAATATAGAGCCTTGATAGCAAGGTCGTAACCTACAGTGAGGTTGGTGCGCGGCTGGTATTCGATGACAAATTGCCGCAACTTGAAAGGACTTAGGAACCTTGGGAACAAAATCTTTGCCTCTACTCCAAACCTTCGGTTGTTGAACAGCCCTGAGTTGACGATTTCTTTTGAGACATTCTGGAATTGGAAACCGCCTTGGATTTTGATGTTAAGAACCTCCGAGCCCTTGAAGATGTTGTTGTTTTTGAACGTGACGCTTCCTAATGCGCCTAAGTTGCCTCCGGAGTTTGTACCCTCAACCTGAATGTTGAATGAGTTCAATTTCCCTTTTTGAAGGAGAATGTTGCAATTTAAAAGTTTGACACTGTCGTTATCTGACGCTATAGTGTCAAAACTGATGTTGTGAAGGTTGTAAACGCTTAGTTTTCCAAGAGCACTATATGTCTGAGTCACTTTTTTCTGTGAGAACTCTTCTCCGCTATGAATCTGGATTACTTGGTTGAAAGTCTTATATTTTATTTTAGGGTCTCCGTTGTGGACAAAATAAAATGTATAGTCGGGATGCTGCTTCCCAAAGGAGAAAGTATAGCTCGTGGTATCGTTGTCAATATTGCTTCTGAAAGACTTTTTGTTGTCAGGATAGATGAAGACATTGTTGATATAATATTTTTTTTGATTGTCACCGTTGATTTTCAAAGTGACATCTGCTCTTTTACTATTGAATGTTGTATCAACTTCAAAGAGGATATTATCTTGGGAAAAAGTATAGAAGCCGTTGTTCCTCAGATAGTTCGTGATAAAGTCGCGTTCATCGCTCATTGTGAAGGCGTTGAAGTTGTTGCCGCATTTAACAGGAAGTTCGTCGGATATTTTATTCACATAACGGCCGATAACAGTGTCATTAATGTCGATGTTCTTGTTTTCTATGATGTAAGGAGCTGATAACTTGATATTATATATTACCTTTGCCCGTTTCTTTTTCTCGGTCTTAGTGGCAGTAACGCTTGAGTTGAAGAAACCAATGTCGTTAAGGTAGTTAGTTATCTGCTTTTGCGATTCCGTTGTGGAATAATTGTCAAAGTAGGTTGGCTCTTTACCAAAACTCTGGTTCAGCCATCTGTAGAAATTACGGTCTGTTTTGTCGATGGTTTTATAATAGACCCATACTCTCGGCAACCAGTTGAATATGCTTGAGTTTGGTTTTTGTATGATATAGTTTGAAATGTCAGATTTGTTGATTCCTGAATATGTAGAGTCAATAACTATTTGATTGTCAATCAATACTACTTTGTCTTTCGGAACATAGTCTTTGATTGCGCAACTTGTAAACGTTAGTGTTACAAGCAAGAATAATATGATTTTCTTCAGCTTTCGCATAAATATTGGTTGCAAAGATAACCATAATAATAATATTGACTTATCTATCTATAAAAAAAATAACGAGTTATGTAATATAACCCGTTAATAAGATGTTAAATTATTTCAGCCACAGTGAAGTTGCTTCCACCAACGAAAACGATGTCGTCGAAATTAGCGTTATTCAAAGCTGATCTGTAAGCGTTTTGCACTGATTCGTATATGTTTCCGCGTAAACCTGCTTTAAACGCCTTTTCTGCGAGAATGTTCGCGTCGAGACCTCTTGGCAGGTTTGCCTTACAGAAATAGTATGTCGCGTATTTTGGGAGGAGGTTCAGGATTCCGTCAATGTCTTTGTCGTTAACGCAGCCAAGGACAAAATGTAATTTCCTGAATGACATGTCATTAAGCTGGTTGGTTATTTCAGTTATTCCGCCGACGTTATGTCCGGTGTCAGCGATAACGAGAGGGTTTTTGCCCAAGATTTGCCAGCGTCCCATCAGATTGGTGTTTTTGATGACGTTTTCAAGACCGTCTCGAATGTTTTTATCCTCAATATTGAACTTGTCTTTAAGTTGGTCGATGGCGCAAACGATAGTGGTGAGATTCTTTTTCTGGTAATATCCGAGAAGAGGGAATTGTAGTTTTTCAAGGTATAGGTCGCTGTTTTTCCAAATATCGAAAACTTGGAAGTCATTGTCGGCTGTATGAAGTTTGTCGCAGTCGAAAATCTGGTCTGCGAAGAAAATAGGGGAGTTGCCTTCAGCAGCTTTATTAATGAACACATCTTTCGTATCTGGTTGTGTCTCACCGATGATGACAGGGGTGTTAGGTTTTATGATGCCGGCTTTCTCTCCTGCTATCTCAGCGATTGTGTTGCCAAGGAAATGAACATGGTCGAGGGAGATGTTGGTGATGACGCTGAGTTCAGGCTCAATGACGTTGGTACAGTCGAGGCGTCCTCCCATGCCCACTTCAATTATTGCGACATCAACTTTTTCTTTTGCGAAGTAGTCGAAAGCCATTGCCGTTGCCATTTCGAAAAAAGACAGTTGCATCTCTTCAAATTTTGGTTTGTTAACGTCTATGAAGTCGATGACGTTTTGCTCTGGAATCATCTCGCCGTTGATACGGATTCGCTCTCTGAAGTCGCGGAGGTGCGGTGAGGTGTAAAGGCCTGTCTTATAGCCGCATTCTTGTAAAACTGACGCTAAAGAGTGAGAGACGGTGCCTTTGCCGTTAGTGCCCGCTACATGTATTGTCTTGAAATTATCTTGTGGGTTGTTGAGATATTCAAGTAGTTCTATTGTGTTGCGGAGGTCAGGTTTGTAAGCAGAGGCTCCAACTTTTTGATACATTGGAAATTTGTTGAACATCCAGTTGGTAGTATCAGTGTAGTTCATTTTGTTATTTTAAAGTTATACGTTATTGTTCCTGTTTGATAATCTTCGGCGTCAGGGTTCGGGGTGAAACGAGATGTCATAGCGGCATCGACTGCTGTTTTCTGAAGTCTCTTGTCAGTTATTGTGGTGCCTTTTGAGGTGTGTGCCTCAATAACTTTCCCTTCTTTGTCAACGCTTATTGTGACAACGATCACGCCTTCATATTGGAAGTCGGAATCTGGGACCGTAAGTTTGAGCGCGCCTCTTCCATCGAGGGAGAATGAGGTGCCTCCGTTGTTCCCTCCGTTTCCGTCGTATCTGTTAATGTTTTGGAGGCCGTTGTCTTTGCCTTGTATTCCAGGCTGCTCGGTTATTCCTTTCTGTGCGTCTTGCTCTTTCGCTGTTGGTGCTTTGAAAAGCGCACGTTGGTTGACTTTGGGTTCTTCTTTCTTATGTTGCTCCTGCATATCTATGGCGGGAGTGTCTTCTGTTTCCTGGGTCACCGTCTCTTTTTTTATCTCTGGTTTCCGGGTCTCTACAATTTCCTTTGATGCTATCGCCTTTGTGTTAGAAGTCCCCATGCCTTGGTTATACATTCCCAAGTTCACTTCTACTCCTGACTCGCTGGGTAGGGGCAGGGGAGTGCAAAGCGCCATTTTTATAAGTAGCACTACTAATAACGCATGTATTGTTGTGGTAACAATCACTGCTATTGTCCTATTTCTCTTGTCCGTACTCATTTCTTTGATGAGGTTGCAAGAAGTACTTTATGGTTTTGATGTGTCTCGTTGTTTATGTTATTCACTGCATCAATGACATTGACTACATATTGGACAGGTACCGTTTTATCGGAACGCACCACTACAGTGCCTTCGGCTGTGTCGCCTAACGCTATAGTTATTTCTGTTTGTAACTGGCTTTCGGTCACCGGTTTTTCTCCAACAAAATAATCCGTTTTCTCATTTATATATACTGTGACAGTCTGTTTTGCCATTGTGCGGCTGTTGCTGTTGGGTAACAATAACTTTATTGCGTTGGGAGCGACAAGTGTCGATGTTAGCATGAAGAAAATAAGCAGAAGGAACACCAAGTCGGACATTGACGAGGAGTTGAAATCTGATTTTCTTTTATTTCTTCGTTTGAGTGCCATATTATTTCGCCGGTTCGTTTAACACATCCATAAACTCAATGCTTTTTGACTCAAGGAGGTTTATCACCTTGTCGATCTGGGCGACAATTATGTTATAGAAAATGAATGCTATGATACCGACAATGAGTCCGCCTACTGTAGTTACCATCGCTTGGTAAATACCCGTTGACAGCAGTTCTATATCGATATTATTCCCAGCCATTGACATGTCGTAGAAAGCGCGGATCATTCCGATTACCGTTCCTAAGAAACCTAACATGGGGCTGGCGCCTGATATCATGGCGAGTATTGTAACGCCTTTCTCAAGGTTTCCAACTTCAAGGTTGCCCGCGTTTTCTATTGCGGTTTGAATATCGTGCAAGGGCTTCCCGACCCTTGAGATTCCTTTCTCTATCATTCTCGAAAGCGGAGTCGCTGTCTTTTGGCAAAGGATACGCGCATCCTCTATCCTGCTTTCTTTCATATAGTTACGGATGTTTTCCATGAAAGTGTCGTCTTTTTTTGCAGCCTTGTTCACGGTGATGAATCTTTCAACGAAGATATAGACGGCAATGACGGAGAAGATTGCGAGGACTGCCATTATCCATCCTCCTTTCAATGCCATTTCAAATAGGGAAATCCTGATTTCCGATTGCTCGCTTGACGCGCTTACCGTAAGTAACTGTGTTAATAAACAGGAGAAATTCATATTTTTATTTTTTCAATATAACTGCTAAATATCTGATTTATTACAAATCGGCAAATCTTTTAACGATTTTGTCACTATAAGTCTTTGAGATAGGGATAGAGTCAAGTTCGGCGTGGTCGAAATCAATGTAGTATCCGTCCGGCTCGTTCCTTAGGACTTTAATTTTGTTGATATTCACGATGTATGTCCTATGGCATCTCATAAGAGGGGTGTTGGCGAATGTCTCTTCTATCGTCTGAATCTTGCTTCTAAGCATAAAAGTGCTCATTACACCTTTTTTAATATAGAAGATTTTGACATAGTTCCCGTCCGACTTTATATAATAAAGGTTGTCCAACTTAACTGTAAGCCTAAGGACACCGTTGTTGTCGGTGATATTTATCATGTCTATATCTTCCGGGATAACCTCTCCATCTGATGCGACTTTTTCTGAATTAGTGACCATCAATAAGTTGCGTGCGTCAGTCAGGGCAAACCACAGACTTGTGACTACATAAGGGAAGCCCAATGCTATGAATGTGATGAGAACGCTTTTTGACCAGATATATGCCGATGAATAACCGGAGATATGAACCATTTTAATTGACACTAAGGAATGGAAAGAGCCTATTAGCACTATCTCGGCAATGTTCCACAGTGTGTATATCAAATATGTGAACTTTATAAATATCTTTGACGAATAATACATAATCACTCTGCTTATGATAAGGAATATCATCGAGAGAATTACGAAGAAAGAAGTGTAAATGAAATTGTCCGAGAACCTTGTTGCGAACCACGTAGTGTTAGAGTAAGGAGAGTAAATTACGAGGAAAACTATCGCAAATAGAATTGATATTGTCAGTTGGACGATTAGATTATTCTTATCGATTAGATATTTGGGTAGTTCTTTATTCATAGTGTTTTCGAAATTATGATGGTGCAAAAGTACGAATTTTATCCCAAACATGCGTTCCTTTTGTACCGAAAAAAATTAATTTCGTCACATATTTGGGGATTTCGTCACATATTTGGGGATTTCGTCACATTTTAGGTGAAAAATTATCACACTTTTTTGAAGTAAAGTCAATATGCAATAAATTTGCAACGTATTTTAAAAATAAAATTAATGAAAATATCTGGAACAGGAAGCGCACATCCATCAAAGATTGTGACTAACGACATGCTTACACAGATGTTTGATACCTCAGACGAGTGGATCACAACCCGCACAGGAATCAAAGAGCGTAGGGTTATTTCGTCAGAGTATCTTATCGACATCGCTGTCGAGGCTGTCCGTAAGGCTTTGGATGATGCGAAAATGAATGCTGAAGATCTTGACTTCATTATTTGCTCCAATGTGGTAAACGAATACGTTACTCCTGCGATGAGTTGTATGATTCAGTCTGCTATTGGTGCAAAATGTCCATGTATGGATATCAACGGTGCCTGCGTTGGATTTATTTACTGCCTTGATATTGCCGAGGCGTATTATAAAATCGGTAAAGTGAAGAACGTACTTGTTGTGAGCGCGGAGGAGCCTTCGGGTATGTTGAATTGGCATGACCGTACATGTAGCGTTTTGTTTGGCGATGGAGCCGGCGCCGCGGTGTTGACCCCGGGTGACAATATAAAAGCTACCCGTTTGTCGGCATCACCAGCTTGTGACCGACTTTGTGAAAGAAGAGAGCTTCAATACACTCCCTTCAATACCAAGACGGATGTGAATATGCCGTTGGTTATGCACGGACAGGACGTGTTTAAATTCGCGACAAATGCAGCTATCAAGGATTTGAGTTCCTTGCTCTCATCACTTAACATCTCTGCCAATGATATCGATACTTTCTTGATTCACCAGGCTAACCTGCGTATTATCAAGAGTATTCAGGACTATCTGGAGCAGCCGAAGGAAAAATTCCCCGTCATTATCCACAAATATGGGAACACCTCGTCGGCAAGCCTCCCCATGCTTCTTGATGAGCTCAATAGAGAAGGCAAGTTGAAGAGCGGCGACATGCTGGCTCTCAGTGCTTTCGGCGCTGGCTTTGTATCAGGCGCTTGTATCCTTGAATGGTAAAACTAAAAATTGAAGAAAAATGAGTAGAAGAGTAGTTATTACAGGAATGGGCGTTGTCTCTCCTGTAGGTAATAATATTGAGACTTTTTTTGATAATCTTAAAAACGGTGTCTGCGGTATTGACCATATCAAGAAGTTCGATACGACAGACCTTCCTGTAGTTATAGCCGCTGAGGTTAAGGACTTGGATTTCAGCAAAGATGATGTTGACCGCACGTTCGTCCGTCGTAACGACCAGTTCTCGGTGTTCGCAATGGCCGCCGCAAATCAGGCTATGCGTGGCAATGAGGGTTGTTTCGACCCGGACCGTCTCGGCGTTTATGTTGGATCTGGCATCGGTGGATTCGATACAATGATGCGCGAGTTGAGGAGAATGGATAACGAGGGTGTGCGTTGGGTCTCTCCTTTGATGATCCCAAGTATGATAGCGAATATAGCCGCTGGTAATATCGCTATACGCCATAACGCTCACGGCGTGTGCCTGCCCGTTGTAACAGCTTGCGCTACAAGTACCCATGCTATAGGTGAGGCTTATCGCGCAATAAAGGACGGCTATGCTGACGCTATTATCGCCGGAGGAACAGAGGCCCCTATCAATCCTCTGTCAATAGCCGGTTTCGCAAACTGCAAGGCTTTGACACGTTCCACCGACCCGCTTAGAGCCTCTCTTCCTTTCGATGCGGAGCGCGCCGGCTTCGTAATAGGTGAAGGCGCGGGTATGGTCCTCCTTGAGGAGTACGAACACGCTGTCAACCGTGGCGCAAAGATTTACGGAGAGGTCTGCGGATATGGTAACACCTGCGACGCACATCACGTCACAGCTCCGCATCCGGAGGGAACATACGCCGCTAAAGCAATCAGAATGGCTCTCGACCAGGCAAATTATAACGATGATGACGTGTTGTATATCAATGCCCACGGAACAGGAACAGCCCTTAACGACTCGTCAGAGACTCTCGCTGTTAAGAAAGCCCTCGGTGAGGAAAACGCACGCAAGGCTATCATCAGCTCTACAAAGTCTATGACAGGCCATCTTCTCGGTGCCGCCGGCGCTGTCGAGATTATCGCATCGGCATTGGCCCTTGAAACCGGCATCGTGCCTCCAACGATAGGCCTCGTTAACCCAGACCCTGCTTGCGACCTTAACTATACCCCGCTTAAGGCAGTAGAGGCCCCATTGACACTCGCTATCTCACAATCACTTGGATTTGGAGGTCATAACGGTTGTGTTGCAATCAGAAAAATATAATATAATAATAAAGGTGTAAAATGGATAGAGAAGAATTAAAAAACTATTTGCCTCACAGGGAACCTATGCTTCTCATCGATGAGATTCATATCGATGAGAACAATGTCGCTCACTCAAAATATCATGTGAGGGGTGACGAGTTCTTCCTTCAAGGCCATTTCCCGGGCAAACCTGTTGTGCCAGGAGTTATCTTATGCGAAATCATGGCACAGTCATGCGCCCTCCTCATGAAGGACGACCTGATTGGAAAACTGACATTTTATACGGGAATCAATAACGTAAGGTTTAAATCACAAGTTGTGCCGGGCGACACAGTGGAAGTAGAATCCGTGTTGACCGCCCATCGTGCCAACATATATTTCTGCGACGCGAAATTGACTGTAGATGGAAGATTTTGCGTTAGCGGTAGTTTGTCATTCGCTTTGGTAAAAAAAGAAGATTAAAAATGGAAAACAAGAGAATTAATATCGTAGTTCTGGCGAAACAGGTGCCTGATACAAAGAACGTGGGAAAAGATGCGATGAAAGAAGATGGAACAATAAATCGTGCCGCTCTTCCTGCGATCTTCAATCCTGATGACATGAAGGCCCTTGAGATGGCATTGTCATGTAAGGACGCCGCTAAGAGGAATTCAATGGACGCATGTGTAACTGTTATCACAATGGGACCTCCACGCGCCTCCGAGATAATCCGCGAGGCTTTATACCGCGGAGCAGATAACGGGTTTGTGATAAGCGATAAACGTTTTGCGGCCTCCGACACACTCGCAACGTCATACGCTTTGTCAATGGCTATTAAGAAATTAGGGAAGGTCGATCTGATTTTCTCAGGCCGTCAGGCTATCGACGGTGACACTGCGCAGGTGGGCCCTCAGACAGCAGAGAAACTTGAGGTGCCTCAGATTACTAACGCGGTGAAACTTGAGTCGTTTAATGAGAACGAGATAGTCGTAAGCCGCTGCATCACCAACGGTATAGAGGTGGTCAAATCCCCTTTGCCGGCTTTAGTGACCGTCCACTGTGACGCGAAACAAAGCCGCTCACGCCATGCTAAACTCGTCATTAAGAACAAGAAGACAGCCATCCCTGAATGGACCGCTGACGACCTTGAACCGGACTTCTCAAGGCTGGGCGCTAAAGGCTCTCCTACAAAAGTCAAGAATATAGAGAACGTGGTGCTTACAAAGAAGGAAAGCAGAAACATAGGCAACTCGGAAGATGATGTCAACAGCCTTTTGAACGAGCTGATCTCATCACATATTATTTAACCCAAAAAATTGAAAACAATGTCAGAAATCAAAGAAAAAATCACAAACATTATTGTAAACAAACTTAATGTTGAACCATCTATCGTCACAGATGACGCTGAGTTTATTAACGCACTTGGTGCAGATTCTCTCGACATCGTTGAATTAATCATGGATATTGAGCACGAATTCAATATCAACATCCCTGACAATATGACAGAGAAAATCGTCACCGTCGGTGATGCTGTTAAGGTGGTTGAAGACATGCTCGGTAAATAGTATTGAGGCATTTTAATTTAGATAAAAGTTAACTTGATGAATAATATTTTTGTTTATTGTGAAGTCAAAGATGATGGTTCAATCGCTGATGTGAGCCTTGAGCTTTGTTCTAAGGCCCGCCACCTGGCAGACACACTTGGCGTTGACGTAAACGCTATCGTCATTGGCAATAATTTGAATGGTTTAGAAGAAGGTCTTTATAACCATGGTGTCAATACGGTGTTCCGTGTTGATGACAAAAGATTCGCAGTCTATCAAACTCTTCCTCATTTCGCAGTGGTGACAAAGATTCTGGAGAATGAGAAACCTTATGCGGTGCTGTTCGGCGCGACAAATAACGGCCGCGATCTGGCACCTCGTATCGCTTCATATCTCAGATGCGGACTTACAGCCGACTGTACAGCCCTCGGTATCGATGAGGAAGGTAACCTTATGCAGATACGTCCGGCTTTCGGCGGAAATATCATCGCTACAATCATCTCCCCTGACGTCCGCCCTCAAATGGCAACAGTCAGAGAAGGCGTCATGAAAAAAGAACTGTTCGACAAACCTAAGAACTGCTCAGTAGTAAATATCAATGCTGATGACTATGTGTCTGACTCTGATTTCGTTGTGGAAATTATCGAACGTCATCTTGAGGAAAGGAACATTGATATCAAAGGTGCATCGATAATTGTCTCTGGCGGTTATGGAATGAAGTCGAAAGAGAATTTCCAACTGCTCCATGAACTTGCGGACCTTCTCGGTGGCGAGGTCGGCGCGACACGTGCCGCTGTCGATGCAGGTTTCGCTGAACCGGCTCGCCAAGTGGGGCAGACAGGTGTGACAGTCAGACCGAAAGTGTATATCGCTTGCGGTATCTCTGGCGCAGTCCAACATCGTGCAGGTATGGATCAGTCTGCATTGATAATCTCAATAAATACCGACGCAAACGCACCTATCAACTCTATCGCTGATTACGTGATTGTTGGTGACGCTGTCGATGTTGTCGGTAAAATGATTAAATATTTGAAAAACAAATAATAGGAATATGAATTTTTATCAAGATAATGAAAGTCTGGCTTTTTATCTCTCACATCCTATGATGGATGAAATAGCGAGACTTAAAGAAAATGATTTCGCGGAAAGCGCAACAAATGAACTCGCTCCTGTCGATGCAGCCGATGCGATAGATAATTATGATAAGGTTCTTGATATCGTTGGCGAATTGGCTGGTGAAATTCTTGAGAAAAATGCCGAGTCTGTCGATCTGGAAGGTCCAAAGATTATTGATAACGAAATAGTTTATGCGGCTGGAACTCAAGAGAACCATGAGGCTATGCGCGACGCCGGTCTCTATGGCATGTCCCTCCCACGTAAATATAACGGACTTAACTTCCCTTATGTACCTTATGTGATGGCCGCTGAAATAGTCTCCCGTGCTGATGCTGGCTTCGCTAATATATGGGGTCTCCAGGACTGCGCAGAGACAATTTATGAGTTCGCATCTGACGAGCTTAAAGACGAGTACCTTCCTCGTATCAACGCTGGTGCTACTTGTTCAATGGACCTCACAGAACCTGATGCCGGCTCAGATCTCCAATCAGTTATGCTAAAGGCTACTTTTGATGAGGCTTCTAACTGCTGGCGCCTTAACGGTGTTAAGAGATTCATTACTAACGGCGATGCTGATATTAAACTTGTTCTCGCCCGCTCAGAAGAAGGCAGCACCGATGGCCGTGGTTTGTCTTTGTTTATCTATGATAGAAAAGATAAAGCCGTGACTATCAGACGTATTGAGAATAAACTCGGTATCAAGGGAAGCCCTACGGCAGAGCTTGTATTTAATAATGCTCCCGCAAAACTTGTCGGTGAACGCCGTCTCGGTCTTATCAAATATGTCATGTCTCTTATGAATTGCGCACGTCTTGGCGTTGGCGCACAATCAGTAGGCCTCTCAGAGGCAGCATGTAGAGATGCAGAGGAATATGCCTCACAGCGTGAACAGTTTGGCAAGAAAATCAATGAGTTCGCACAAGTGGCAGAGATACTCGAAGTTATGCGCGCTAAAACAGACGCGACACGTTCCCTACTATATGAGACAACCCGCTATGTTGACCTTTCTAAATTATCAAGAAATAAATCAGCACAGCGTGTCGCCGATATGCTCACTCCTTTGATTAAGATGTTGGGCAGCGAGTTCGCAAACCAAAACGCTTACGACGATATACAAGTTCATGGCGGCTCTGGTTTTATGAAGGAATATAAGTGCGAACGCCTCTATCGTGATGCAAGAATCCTTACTATTTATGAGGGTACATCACAATTGCAGGTGGTTGCCGCAGCACGTTTCTTAGGTAATGGCGCATACCTTAATTATATTAAGGAACTCGATGCTGTCGAAATACCTGAGTCACTTCACAAATTACGCGACACCTTGCGCTCAATGACATCGGTGTATAACGAGATCTTCGCTAAAGTCGGAACAGATGAGAAACATCATCGCCGCCTTGTTGAGGCTGTCGGCTATATTATCATGGGCTACCTCCTTCTCCTTGATACAATGCGCAATGAGCGTTTCTTGAAGTCATGTGAGATAATTATTAGATTAGGTTTTGGTGAATTATCGAAGACTTTAGCACAAGTGTCATTATGAACCAATATATTTTAAAAGATAAATATGCATTGATTACGGGGGGCGCAAGAGGTATCGGCAAGGCAATCGCTATCCGTTTCGCTCAAGAAGGTTGCAATGTGGCAATCACCGGCGTTAATGAGAAAAATGTTGCTTTAGCTCTTGAAGAACTTAAACAATATGACGTTAAGTCTGTCGGATACGTTTCTGACGCCTCTGATAATGAGGAAGTTAAGAAGACTGTCGCTAAGGTGTCACAAGAGTTCGGAAGAATTGATATTTTGGTGAATAACGCCGGTATTACTAAAGACGGGCTCCTTCTCAGAATGACTGAGGACCAATGGGATACTGTTATCAATGTTAACCTGAAGTCTGCCTTTAACTATATCAACGCGGTTCTTCCTATGATGGCCCGCCAACAGTGCGGCAGTATTATTAATATGGCGAGTGTTGTGGGTATCTCAGGAAATGCCGGTCAGGCAAATTACGCCGCATCAAAGGCTGGATTGATAGGTCTCGCCAAATCTGTTGCTAAGGAGATGGGTGGCCGTAATATCCGTGCTAACTGCATCGCTCCCGGATTCATCGAAAGCGATATGACCAAGTCTTTACCTGATGAGGTGCGTGCTGATTGGGCAAAGAAAATCCCATTGAAACGCAGTGGAAAACCAGAGGATGTGGCAAACGTCGCCTTATTCCTCGCCTCTGACCTCGCAAGTTATGTGACAGGCCAGGTTATCCATTGCTGTGGCGGATTGAACTGCTAAAATAATGTATCTTACCGGAACTGGAGTCGCTCGAAGCTCCAGTTACCGATTTTAATACGTTGATTTCTCCGTATTTACGGAGTAATCCGAGAAAAGCAAACACCAAGGCTTCCTTGTAGTCGATAATGTCAATGGCTGGAATGAAGACTTGGTGTTTCGTATTATGCTTGATTCTTTCTACAAGATAACTGTTCTTCGCTCCGCCACCGGTTATTATCATTGTCGCTGTATCACAGGCATTTACACTTTCTCCTATCTGAATAGCGATATGTTCTACGAACGTCGCCATTATATCGTTGACCGACAATGCCTCCATCTTGAATAATGGTAGAATATCTTCTTCAAAATATTCCCTTCCTAATGACTTAGGAGGATTCTTGTAATAATATCCAAGTGAGTTGAGTTTGTCTAACAGATTTTTGTCGATTTTCCCAGACCTCGCTATCTCTCCGTCTTTGTCATAACTAAGTCTGTCGTCTGACAGATTTGCCAGATAATTCAACGCTTGGTTTGCTATGCAGATGTCATATGCGATACGTTCATTATCAATGTCGTATGATACATTTGCAATGCCTCCTATGTTTAGGCAGATAGGGTAGGAGTGGAACAAAAGTTTGTCTCCTATAGGTACTAATGGCGCACCTTGTCCTCCTTTTAACACGTCTTCGGTGCGGAAATCGTTAATGACTGTGACACCGCATTCATCAGCAATAGCTTGTCCATCACCAATTTGCAAGGTGTATCTTTCTTCTGGCTTGTGAAAGACGGTATGTCCGTGCGATGCGATTAACTCAGGTTTAAGGCCGTTGCGTCTGATGAAATCGCTGATTGTTCTTCCAAGCAACCTGCCGTATTGAATATCAAGGTCTTCCAACTGTTCTTTTGATAGATAGAAGGCGTCTGACAAGGTTCTTTTCCAATGATCCGAATACTCTATAGTTTCTTTCGCAATGATTTTATAGTTCCATGCGCCATCGTTCCAGAAATCCGCGTCAATGATGTCGATGCCGTCAAGAGAACTGCCAGACATTAGTCCTATAATATTGCTTTTCTTCATATCTTGATGTTAAAGGTATTCGACGACTTTGGAGAGATGAACGCTATTGGAACCTTTTATTAAAACATGATAACCTTTTAATTTATTGTTTTCCAAATACTTGCATAGTTCTTCGGTATTTTCGAAGGTCGAATATACGGAGTCTTTTGCCACTTTTGAGAACTCGTCTCCGACGAAATAAACATTTTTGAAGCCAAGTTCTCTGATTTTGTTGAAGATAGTTTTATGTTCCGCCTGCGATTCTTTTCCTAACTCTCTCATATCACCGATAATCAGCAGGTTTTTCTTCTCGCATATTTTATTGAAATTGCTGATAGCGCAGCTCATACTTGTTGGGTTCGCGTTGTAAGCGTCCAAAATCAAGCTGTTGTTTGCTGTTTTTATTACTTGGGAGCGTGAGTTTGTTGGGGTGTATGATTCTAATGCCTCAATGATTTTATGATCACCGACTTTGAAAAACATACCTATAGCGATGGCGGCCATTACGTTTTCAAAATTATAATCGCCAATAAGCTGTGTGTTGATGATATTTTCTTTCCATTTTACAGAGAGGAAAGGATTGGCTGAGTTTATATATCCTTGAACATCGGATTCTTGTGATGAGCCGTATGTTAAGCGTTTGGTGTTTTTCGACAGATTGAGGAGCAAGGAGTTGTCGTGGTTGACGAAAAGCATGCCGTTATGTTCGGAAATATGCTGGTACATCTCATTTTTTGTCTTGATAACGCTTTCAATGCTTCCGAATCCTTCGAGATGGGCTTTCCCGATATTGGTTATCAGGCCGTAGTCTGGCATGCCGATAAGGGCTAATTGGGAGATTTCGCCAGGGTGGTTAGCACCCATTTCAACAACGGCTATCTCTGTCTCAGGTTTGATTCTCAATATAGTAAGAGGTACTCCAAGATGGTTGTTGAAATTGCCTTGTGTGGAAACCAAGTTGAATTTTTGGGACAATACTGAGGAGACAAGTTCTTTTGTTGTTGTCTTACCATTTGTTCCGGTTATCGCTATGATAGGGGTTCTCATCGTCATTCTGTGGTGAAGGGCGAGTTGTTGAAGCGTTGACAGGCTGTTGTCAACAACGAATAGCCGGTCGTGTTTTGGGAGGTCCTTCCTATCAGCGATGACAGCTGCTGCCACGCCGTCGTTTGCTACTTTGAATGCGAAATCGTTTCCGTCGAAATGTTCTCCTTTTAATGCTACGAAAATGCAGTTTTCGGTGACGGTCCTGCTATCGGTGGTGACAGTGTAAGATTTCTTATAAAATCCGTATAGTTGTTCGATTATATCCATATTAATAAAAAAGCCGTCGGTTAAGACGGCTTGAATATAAGGTTTAAAAGATTATTTTGCTGATTTAGTGCTGATTTTAGTCATTGCGCATCTGAATCCTATTGTTGATGATGCTTGGTCTTCCTCGAGGAAGCGGCGGACCGAAGGACTTAGATAGTAAGGACCGTCAGCCCATGAGCCTCCTTTATAAACGCGGGCGTGGTCGGAGATAAGCGTGGTGTTCTCGAAGTCATACATTTGGGTTGTATAGTCTTTCTGTTCGTTTTCCATGTTTGTCCAATCGCTCTGTATTGTTGACATGAAGTCACCGTCGTTATAGTTGAGGCTGTAACTGTCGCGGTAATTCTTTCTTGAAGCTATCTCGTTTGATTGGAATGGTATTTGGACGAAGTTGCCGGCGGAGTCAATCTCTTGTTTTGTGAAGATGTTTCCGCGATAAGGGTTGTTGTCGGCGAAGTCCTCGAAAGAAAGAGGTCTGTAGATATCAAGGACCCATTCTGAAACGTTGCCAGACATGTTATAGAGACCGTAATCGTTTGGCCAATAAGACACTACTGGGGCAGGGAATGCGGCACCGTCGTTAAGGCTTCCGGCTATACCCATATAGTCACCCTTACCTCTTTTAAAGTTTGCAGAGAAGTTACCGCGATAGTCTTTGTCTTGTGAGCGGAGTCCGTCTGAATCCCAAGGATAGATCCTACGGTCAACGATACGTTCGTCAACGGTGTTGCCGATAAGGCCCAATGCTGCGTATTCCCATTCGGCTTCGGTGGGGAGACGGTATTTAGGAAGCAAGATGCCGTCTTCTACTCTTACCGGGCGCAGGCCAGTCTCGCTGTTCGGGTCAAGGTCTTGGAAACCGTTGGCAATGACACCTTTATATTGGCCTGTTAAATAAGCGTCTGTGCTGAAGTTCGAGTCTTTGTTCTGGTTAGGGTCGAAAGTGAGAACGCCAGCCTCTATGAGGAGGTTCTCGTTGACACGGTCGGAGCGCCACAGCGCGTAGTCGTTGGCCTGTAACCAAGAGACACCTACGACGGGATAATCCCTGTATGCAGGATGGCGGAAATAAACCTCGATCATAGGCTCGTTGTATGCAAGTGAGTTGCGCCATACCAATGTGTCAGGAAGAGCCCTTGTCACCATCTCAGGATAATCGCTGCCGTAAATCCTTGTTAACCAATAAATATACTCTAAATAGTCAAGGTTGCTTACTTCTGTCTGGTCCATGAAGAATGAAGAAACCGTAACCTGACGTGGAGAGTTGTTCCATTCGTAATAAACGTTCTCTTGTGTAGAACCCATTGTGAAAGTTCCGCCTTCAATAGCTACAAGCCCCGGACCTGTCTGCTGCTCAGGTGAGTCAGTCACATAGAAACCGCCGAAATTGGGGTCGTTGTAGTTCCAACCCGTTGTTTTGGATTTGTTTGTGGTGTTTTTACCACATGATATTAAAATAATACTGCTGCAAAAAATCGCAAAAACTGCAATTGATCTAAATCTTTTTAGCATTGTTCTCTTTTTTTGATACATTTCCTCTAACTCTAATTCGTTCAAATTTATTGCATATAAGCAAAAAATTATGAACATGTTTGTGCGTAAATTTCAAAGTGCAATATTACGACTTTATTTAAAAAGTTTAGCGACTTTTTTAATTTTTTTTCAAAAAAAATCATGCAATAATATTTTTACTGATTCGTTGTTTGTCTGAATTAAATGTTTATTTTTGCAATCATGAGTAAAAACGCTTCATATATAAAATATTGTATAATGTTTTTGGCAGGCTTGGCTCTGTTTCTGTTGTCTAATGGCAATGTTTTAGCGGCTAATTCTGTTCTGAGTTCCGGTAAATGGTATAAAATGTCCATCTCTTCAACGGGAATGTATTCTATTGGCGCCTCCGATTTGAGAGCGATGGGTGTTGATGTCAGCACTGTTAATCCAAGGAATATCAGGCTGTTCCATAATGGAGGAGGCATGCTCCCCGTTATAAATAAGGACTATTATCCGGACGACCTCGCAGAGATTCCAATCTTTGTGTATGGCGAGGAAGACGGCAGATTCGATGAGGGCGACTATATACTTTTCTATGCTCGCGGCCCTATGGTTTGGAAGTATTTTATGGCAAAAGACTATTACAGCCATCTGAAAAACCCTTATACCGACTATACTTATGTGTTCATGACAATTGGCGATGAGGAGGGCTTGCGTATTGAGACATCTGAAATGCCGCAATCGTCATTTGTGAATACAGTAACCGAGTTCCTCGACCATAAAGTTATAGATAATGACGAGTTCAATATCAATAATATGGGCTGTACATGGTATTTCGATAAGTTTGATATCACACTTCAAAGAAAATATGACTTTGTGTTTGAAAACCTTGTCACGTCACGGAAAGTCAAGATGAAGTCGGAAGTGGCATCGAAAAACGGCACTGCCGCTACTTTCCAATTCAAATACAATGATGATGTTATTTATAGTAAGACATTCAAACCTATCACTTCAGCTTATGTCTATGCAAATATGGATTCCACTAATGTGTTGAGTGTCAACGCTACTGGCTCTCCTATATCTATAAATGTGAATTATAACCGGACGTCAACCTCATCGGTCGGGTGGCTTAACTATATTTCGGTAAATGCTTGGCGGCAACTCGTTATGGTGGGAAATTCTATGGAGTTTAGGAATCCGGAATGCGTAAATCCGGCTGAGGTTTATCAATATCAGCTCCGTAACGCATCAAACGCTATACAGATTTGGGACGTGACCAATCCAATCGAGCCAAAGATTATGCCGGCTGTCCTCGATGGCTCCACATTGAGATTCAGCGTTTATGGAAGGCAGGATAATGAGTTTGTCGCTTTCAACAGTAATTCTTATAATAAGGTGGTTTTCGTGGGTATGGTGGAGAATCAGAACCTGCATGCAAATAAGGATATTGACTATCTTATTATTACGAACCCTATGTTCCAATCCCATGCGGAGCGTTTGAAGGAAATCCACTCTCGCATTGATGACCTGGTCATCGATATCGTTCAGCCGAGATATATTTATAATGAGTTCTCGTGCGGAGCCCAGGATATTTCTGCTATTAGGAACTATATCAAGATGTTGTATCAAAATAGCAGCGATGAGCATAGGATAAAATATGTGCTGCTCCTTGGTGACGCCTCATATAACTACAAAGACCCCGATGTGTGTCTGGTACCTACTTGGGAATCGAAAAACGGATGTATAATAACATCTTCTGTAGTGACCGATGATTTCTTCGTCTGCCTTGATGATAATGAGGGAGTTATGGATAACAGTACTTCGATGATAGACCTTGCAATAGGCAGAATGCCTGTTTCAACAACAGAGCAGGCGACCGTTGTGATTGATAAGATCGAGGATTATCTCTCCAGAGATTCCAAGACGATGGATAGTTGGAGAAACGTTGTGACTTTCATTTGTGACGATGAGGATTCGAGTTTTATCACAAACTCGGAGACTTTGGCGAAATCGTTGCCTAAATGGGGGGCAGATGTTATTGTGGATAAGATTTATCTTGATGCTTACCAGCAAGTTGCGACGGCGAGCGGTCAGCGGTGCCCTGATATCAATGAGGCTATATCGAACAGGATAGAGAAAGGGTCTCTTGTTGTGAACTATAACGGGCATGGAGGAGAAATAGGCTGGGGTGATGAGCGTATCCTTACTATTGACGACATTCTCTCATGGGAGAACTCCCCGATGCTGCCTCTTTTCATCACCGCCACTTGCGAGTTCAGCCGCTATGACGACCATACGAGAACATCGGCTGGCGAGCTGGCTTATCTTAGCAGCAAGGGCGGCGCTATCTCTATGATTACTACCGCGCGCACCACTGGCGGCAGCCTCGATATTATGTCGCGCGCCTATGAGAGAATGTTTACGATGTATGACGGTGAATACCCCACTTTCGGCGATATATTTTTTAACGCTAAACAAAAGAAAGATAATAATACCAAGGTGTTTGTGCTTTTCGGCGACCCCGCCATACGTTTGGCCTACCCTAAAAACAATGTTGTGGTAACTGAGATTAATGGCAATAGCGTCTCGTTTGTGGCTGACACCTTGCGCGCACTGCAACATGTCTCCCTTAAAGGTGAGGTCAGAGATAACTTCGGATTGAAAATGAATGACTTCAACGGTGTCGCACGTGTTAGCGTCTATGATAAGGAGAATGTTTATTCCACATTCGGAGATAATGGCAGTGCCTCTTTTGATTTCAAATTGAGGAACAGCCTGCTGTTTAACGGCAGGACCGAAGTGGTTGACGGAGAGTTCTATATAGACTTTGTTATTCCAAAAGACATCAATTACAGTTATGGAGAAGGTTTGATAAGTCTGTATGCCACTGATTATAAGACAGATGCGAACGGCTCGTTTTCAAATATCATCATCGGAGGATATGATGCTGACGCTGTGATAGATGAGAAGGGCCCGGAAGTGAAGTTGTTTATTGACGATACTTTGTTTGTGAACGGAGGTATTACAAACGAGAATCCTATGTTTATCGCTTTCCTGAAAGATGAGGACGGTATCAATGCGACAGGGGCCGGCATAGGCCACGACATCAAGGCCTCGTTGACGGGCGCGACGAATAAGACTTATAACCTTAATAAGTTTTATGACTCTCCTTTTGATGTAAATGACTATGGTACAATATATTATCGCTTATATAACCTTAATGAGGGCGAACACCATCTGACACTTAAGGTTTGGGATATTTATAATAATTCTACAACGGTGTCGCTCGATTTCACCGTGGTGAGAAGCGAGAACCTGGCTCTTGAAAACCTGATGAATATCCCGAATCCGATGTCAAACTATACTCGCTTTGAATTCGAGCATAATCAAAAAGGACCGCTCGATATTGAGATTCATATCTATAATATTAGCGGACAAAGGGTTAAGACGATAACTGAAAGCAGGTACGGCACGTCAACCCGCATCGAGCCTATCGTTTGGGACGGAACATCCGACAATGGCTCCAAACTGCCTGCTGGTGTGTATATTTATAATGTTTTTGTTACTAACGGAAAGTCGGAGAAAGCGACAGGCTATTCTAAGTTGGTGATTTCTAATTGATTATTAAATGAAAATAATTATACTGACTGCATTGCTGCTCCTGTGCGAATTGTCATTTGCGCAACGTTATGTCGAGAACTCTGTCCTGAAAGATGGCACTATTTATAAAGTTGGCGTCGTTGAAGACGGTATGTATCTCATCTCTTTTGACGAATTGTATGCTGCGGGAATCGATGTCTCAGCCTTGCAAATCGACAATATCAGCCTCTTCGGGAATGTAAATGGCGTCTTGCCGGAATCAAATTCCTCTGACTGTTATGACGATTTGACGGAGATGAGTATTTGCGTTGATGAAAACGGTATAGTTTTTTATGGCCAAAATCCTGCAAAATGGACGCTCACCAACGGATACTATAAGTACAACACAAATTATTATTCGGATACTACTTTTTACTTTTTGAAGATAAATAATGTGGAAAAAGGTAGGCGAATGGCTTTTGAAGAAGAGTCGCAAGAGGATTATAATGAGGTAGTCACTTCTTTTCTGGATAAGAAATATCACGAGAAAGACCTTCATAACCATTATCATAGGGGAAGGAAATGGTATGGAGAGACGCTGAATGGAGGCGGCTGTGAGCCTTTGTCTTTTTCTTTCGAGTTTAAAAATGCCGATGTGTCGCAACCGGCTTTCTTAGAGCTTGGATTTGTAGGCGCATCGAAAACAGAGAACTTTTATCTGAACGTGAGCGTGAATGATGTCTCCGTGTTGGATGATGTCTTTATTAATAAGGCTGGGACTTACGCTTTCGGCGTTGAGAAAGTTGTTGGCTCTGAGTTTGCCGTTGACTCTGATATTGTTAACGTCAGCCTTTCATCGACGGCAGAAAATAACTCTTCAATTGTCGGTGTTGATTTCATTAGCGTTAACGCTTGGCGCTCACTGCGTTATGAGAATGAACAGTTGAATTTCGGTTTGATTAATGGATTTGGACTTATGAAGCCAAAGTTGATAAAGATAGATAATGCCGCGTCAGATATGCTTCTTTATGATGTCACAGATCCTTTAAATCCTATGGTTCAAAGATTTACAGCTGAGAGTAATGGTATTAGTTTTAGAAAAAATGCTGTCAGCAACTCTTTTGTTTTGTTAAACGATGATGATTTTTTACGGATTTCATCAATAAGGCTAATTGAAAACCAGAACCTTCATTCGCTGAAGAGCGCGGATATGCTCATTATTACCGATAAGGTTTTCTCAGTTCAAGCAGATGAGATCAGGGATATACATGAGTCTGAGGACGGACTGTTGTGCGAGGTTGTGTTTATTGATGAGATTTTTAACGAGTTCTCGTCCGGTTCGCGCGATATCACGGGACTGCGTAATTTCATCAGAATGGTATATTCTCGCGACAGTGAACTGAAATATGTTCTGCTTTTAGGAAGAGGCACGAATGACTATAAGGATATCGAGGGCTATGGCGGGAACTTCATTCCACCTTATGAAGCGAGTAACAGCGTCAATGAGATTACTGCGTATGTTAGTGACGATTATTTTGGACTTTTGGACATGAATGAGGGGGAGGACTGTTATGGGAAGATGGATGTCGGCGTTGGAAGGATACCGGTTCTGACATCTGAAGAGGCTGATATTGTGGTTGGAAAAATCAGAAAGCATATCGATAAGGGCAAGACCTTTGGCGCATGGCGGCATAACATGCTCTTCGTCTCTGACGACTCCAAAGAGTATTCGAAGAATTGTGATGCGATCGAGAGTATCATTGCCACTTTGAAACCGTCAATAAACATTGATAAGGTCTATGCTGATGCCTTTGTTCGTGAAGTGAATGCGAGTGGGGCCTACTGTTATCCTTCTGCGACAGCGTCCATCCTTGAGAAATTCGAGGAGGGTATCATGATGATGACGTATGTGGGACATGGCGGCGTACAAGGGTTAAGTAACTCTAACTTATTTAGAATAAAGGATATAGCTAAACTTACCAATGAGTATAGCATGCCATTTGTCATAACGGGGACATGCGAGTTCAGCGCGTTCGATGACGCGTCTTTCGTTTCTGCGGGAGAGCGCCTGTTTAAAATGGAAGGCGGTGGCGCGATTGCGATGTATACCTCTACTCGTCCTACCGTATCGTCAACGAACTTTACAATCTTAAAATCTATTCATAATAACTTTTTCCAAGGAGATAATATCAGGACTTTGAGATTCGGTGATTTTGCCCGGTTGACAAAGGGGGAAAATGCCTCAAACTCTTCTAATTACGTCTCCTATGTGCTGTTCGGTGATCCTGCATTGCGCTTTGACTATCCGAAGAAAAATATTAAGGTCAGCGAGGTGAATACGGGCACCACATATTTTAATAATGTCCTCTCACCGATGGATTCTGTTGTGGTTCAAGGATTTATTGAAGATGATAAAGGAGATGTCGATTACGCTTTCAACGGTTACCTCTATCCGAAAATGTTTGACAACATATCGGTTTATAATACCTTGAATAATTCTGGAACTAACAATAATAATTATTCATTTAAATGTTATAGCGATGTGATTTATGAAGGGAAGGTGTCGGTTAAAGATGGCTTTTTCTCTTTCTCATTCATCATCCCGCGAAGCGTTAACAATCATAAAGGTAATGCGAGACTGAGCCTTTATGCTGTCGATACGATAAGGGATATTGACGCTAACGGTTATTATGACGCTTTCATCGTTGGCGGTGTCTCTACAAACGCCCCTGATGCGGAGGGCCCGGAGATAACGATGCTTTGGAACGGACAGGAAGAGCCGGGAACAGATCTGTCTAATGAGGGTGTTTTGACTGCCAAGATATTTGATCCCCAAGGGATTTATCATTATGGTACGACTTTAGGCAGAGATATAGTCCTCGTTCACGAGACAGAGAGCGGTTCGTCAACTGTCATTGTTAATAAATATTTCACCCCGCAAATAGATAGCTACACAAGCGGACAGATTGACCTTGCGTTCGAGAATCTTGAAGAGGGAAGGAACGTCTTTACATTGCGCGCGTGGGATCTGCACGATAACAGTAATCAGGAGACATTCGTGGTGAATGTGGCGAGAACTCCGCACGAGAAGAGGATAAAGAATGTAAGGAATTATCCGAATCCATTTAGTGGCAGCACCGTTTTCACTGTCGATTATAATAATGCCAACCCTATTGTTGAGGTCGTGATAGATATTTTCGATGTCATGGGAAGGAGGGTCAATACGCTTTATTTTAATGATGTGGACGAGATGGAATGGAACGGTTGTGACAATATGGGACGAACTCTCGATGCCGGCACTTATTTATATAAGGTGTCTGTGAGTGATTGCGAGGGGAATCATTATCAAACAAATCAAATCCTGATTATTTCGAGGTAAAAACAATATTGTTTGACGATGGTCGTTAGTAAAGAATAATTTCGTAATTTTACGGCAAATTTTATTAGAGATAATATGACAAAAAAATCAGTTTTAGTTTTAATGGGTCTTATGCTAATGGGATTGTATGCAAAGGCTCAAGGTTCTGATGTTCAGGGACATACAGGCCAAAATCTTGATTATAACGTAATATCAACAGCGGTGCCTTTTATGATTATCGCTCCTGATGCGCGCTCGGCCGGTATGGGAGATGTGGGTGTCTCAACCTCCCCTGATGTGTTTTCAATGCATTGGAATCCAGCGAAATATGCCTTTATTAATGAAGATTTTGATATCGGACTTGCGTATAGCCCATGGTTGAGAAAACTTGTTCCTGACATGAACATCGCCTATCTCGGCGTCTCAAAACGTGTAAGCAACATGTCAACAGTGGCTGCCTCTTTGCGTTATTTCAGCCTCGGAGAAATCAATTTCAGAGATGAGAATAACCAAGATAAAGGCACTTACAAACCAAACGAGTTTAGTGTTGACCTGTGCTATTCAAGAAAGCTGGGTGAGTATTTGTCAGCAGCCGTGGCTGGTAGGATTATTTATTCAAACTTGTCACAAGGTGTTACAAATTATTCAAAACCAGCGTTTTCAGTAGCTGCTGATATAGCGGTTTACTATAAGAGACCTGTGGATCTCGGCTCTATTGATGGCGATTTATCTTGGGGTGTCGCTATCACAAATATCGGTAGCAAAATGAATTACAGCTACGGCAATGTGAAAAAAGAGTTTATCCCGACAAACCTTCGCCTCGGTCCGACACTTAAAATGAATATTGACGAATATAACTCAATAGCTGTCTCATTAGACCTTAACAAATTGCTTGTTCCAACTCCTCCTATCTATCAGAGGGACAGTTTGGGCGCCATTATGTATGACAACAATGGAAATATGCTTATCGCCGAGGGTATGAGTGACGACGTGTCTATGATGCAAGGTATCTTCCAGTCATTCTACGATGCTCCGGGTGGCTTATCGGAAGAATTGAACGAGATTACTATAGGACTTGGTGCAGAATATTGGTATAATAATGTGTTCAGCGTTCGTGCTGGTTTCTTCCACGAGGCAAAGATGAAGGGTAACCGTAGGTATCTTACCTTTGGCGCCGGTCTCAGGTATAACGTGTTCGCATTGGATATCTCATATCTCGTTCCTGTAAATAATACTGCTACATCAGGAACAAATCCTCTTGAGGGTACGCTCAGATTTAACCTTGTGTTTAATATCTAATCGCTTGGAATATAATTTACCACTGCGTCCGCGAAACTTCGTTTCGCGGACGCAGTGGCTTTTATATGAATGGCTTTAAAATAACTGTTGTTGTTTAATTCGCGATTTGTCCGCCCTAAACAAACTGCTTTTTGGATATTTAGAGACGCTTCATTTAATGACTCAATATTAAAAACATTGCTGTCCGGAATTTTGAATCGGTATTCTATCGAAATGTTTACCTGATACTTACGAAAAATGTTGTCTAATGTTGTCCCCGTTGTCGTCATCTACCAAAATAGATAAGGCCTCGCCTCTGTTTCTGGATAACAATAAAAAATGTTGTCAAAAGTTGTCCCTCGTTGTCGTCATCTACCAAAATGGATAAGTCTTCGACTCTGTTTCTGGATAACAATAAAAAATGTTGTCTAATGTTGTCCCCGTTGTCGTCATCTACCAAAATGGATAAGTCTTCGCCTCTGTTTTTAGATAACAATAAAAAATGTCGTTAGAAGTTGTCCCTCGTTGTCGTCATCTACCAAAATGGATAACTCTTCGACTCTGTTTCTGGATAACAATAAAAAATGTTGTCCCCGTTGTCGTCATCTACCAAAATGGATAAGGCCTCGACTCTGTTCACCGGACAACAATAAAAAATGTTGTCAAAAGTTGTCCCTCGTTGTCGTCATCTACCAAAATAGATAAGGCCTCGCCTCTGTTCACCGGACAACAATAAAAAATGTCGTTAGAAGTTGTCCCTCGTTGTCGTCATCTACCAAAATGGATAAGTCTTCGCCTCTGTTCACCGGACAACAATAAATCTTTTTATCGTTTTCACGTCTGACGAAACAACGGTATGATACAGCCCGAGAGGAAGGTCTGCACAGTCAATTGTGATGGTTTTTTCATTCGAGGCATTTTCTTTCTCAATAATTATCTGTCCCAAACTGTTGTAAATAAATATATTATTAATATTTTTGCCTTCGATAATTAGAATATTGTCAACTGGATTAGGATAAATACTTATTATATCCTCTGTATCGTCGTCATCATTATCATTTCCGTTTCCAACAGTGATGTAGCTCTCGTGTCTGTAATGGTTTTGTTTTGTCACAACCACCTTTATTATCGAACCGTCATTAACGGGGTTGAAATGTAGGGTGGCGGATCCGTTGATTGTTTTTCCTTTTGCAATTAATACATTATCGATGGAAAGTCCTATTGATGAGCCGTTGTCGGCAAAGATTGTGACTGAGCGAGAACCGGCGGCGAGTTCTTCTTGGTGAGTTACATTGATGTTTTGAGGCATCTCTGTATAAAGTTGTAAATAAGCATCTCCAAAATAATGTAATAGGTTGTTTGTTAATGTTTTATAACTATCGTTATAAGGGAACGATGATTGTTTCAAATAATATTTGCCGTAAGCGTTGGCGAAGGCCGGGTATTTGAAGTCAAATGTTGAACCTCCATAATCGGGCAAGAAGTCGGGGAAAAGATAGTCGAAGACACCCCATGCGTATGTGTCGTTAACGAAAGAATAAGACAGTTGTGATGCTGCTATGACGGCCATCGCGCCTTTTTTGATGCGTAGGAATCTCTCCGCGAGGCAGTCGTTCCCGTTGTCGTTATATCCGAATGCGCCTGTCTGACAGTCGATAGACATGATGAAGGAAAGCATGTCATTTTGAAGATTATTGATGATCTCTGTAGAGAAAAGTGGCTCTCCCCAAGTCTCAAAAGTCCCATGGTCGCGATGAATGAGCATGAATGTCCCGTTTTCCAAGGCGTTTTTTAAGTTGTAGCCGTTGTTATTCCAATGTGTTAGGTGGGAGATGTCATCTGGAATATAGTTGAGTCCGTTTGTGCCGAAATAGTCAATGACCTTGTCCGTGTTTTGCGCTGTTGACCAGAGCGAGTCGGCAGGTCCTTCGTAAATGGCGTTGATGCGGTTGCATGTTTTGTTGTGAGAGTCGAAATAGCCTGCCATTATCTCGGTGCATAATTGGAACCATCGGGACAATTGGAATCCCATTGATGTTGTTGGGGAAGAATAATAGTTAGGGTTTGGATATGGATTACGTTCATAATCAATGGTTTTACTTACCATAAGTTGGGCTTCCGCACCGGTTGCGGCTGGCATTCTCGCTATTACTATTGAAGGTAAGCCGTTATTGTTGAAGTCAACAAGTTTATTGTCGGCGAGGTAAGGCTCGAACTGGCTGCCTTGTGGGTGGTCATAAAGTTGGAAGGAGGGGATGCCGAGGGCGGGGTCATTGCTGAAGTCGCCGAGCAGCAGTACGGCGGCGGGACGGGGACTCCAATTATCGTTGACATTCTTGAGAAACGCTTTTAATGAGTCTGCCGAATTGTGCTTTATATCCTTCATCGTCAAGACCTTAGTGATGATGCCCTGCTGTTCCCTAAATGTCTTCAGTGTGTCCGCCCATCTCTTTATCTCGGCATTGTTTGGTGTTATTATCAGATAATTGGCACCATCTCTTCTTCCGTTTATTTCCGAACAGCTCTCAATGCTGAATATCTCCGGGTTTTCGATAATATTTATTAACATCTCATCGAAGGCGTTCCCTTCAATTCTTATTTTGCCGTTGGCATCAGTGTTGATTGTTACTACAGCCTTCTCAATTTGTTGTAGCTTTTTTTCTTTTGCATTATATCTTTCTGTCGCTATGTTTAACAGAATCAGGTCGAAATCGGTGTATTCAATTCGCTCATAATTGATTATCTCTTGTGGAAAGAAGCTGTCGGTTGAATAAAAGTTGCTGTCTGTTGACCCAATGCTCTCGTTAAGGGCAAGGTCGCTGGGAATCTCTCTTGACGGATTTAGAAGTATATTGTCTAAAATAATGTCTTTGTTAATGTTTATTGAGATTTCTATTTTCGCGTTTTTGGGTACGGTAATGTATTTTGACACTGAGTTGAGTGCCGGGGTTCCTGGCTCGGAAGGAAGGAAATTTGTAGGCCTTACAATGTTATCTATTTCAAATGAGAATGAGTTCTGTTGAGCAAATAAGGTGATATTAAAGAAAAGAAATAAGATGGATAATATCGAAATCCTTATTTTCCCCATTGTTTGATTGTTTTTGCAAAAATACAAAAAAAGAGACAACGATTTGTCTCTTTTTTTTAACCTTAAATAATTTATAGGTACGGCTTCGCAATTAATACTCGTCAGATACTGTGAGTTTTTTTCTGCCTTTTGCGCGACGTGCCTTTAATACTTTACGACCATTGGCAGTTGCCATTCTTTCTCTGAAACCGTGTTTGTTTTTGCGTCTTCTGTTAGATGGTTGAAATGTGCGTTTCATTGTATTATATGTTTATTTTTTTTCCTTAATCAGTGCGCAAAATTAAGAATTTTTTTTATTCAAAAAACATTTTCTTTGAAAAAATTATTTTATATACAACGTGCTGATTATTAGCACGTTGTATATAAAAAGGCGTTGTTGTGCGGTAAAATTTGATATTGCCGCTGTTTAATTTAGTCTTTAACTGGGGCGTTTCTCAGTGTTTCTGTCAAGAATTCCCAGAAAGGAGTTACTGATTCAATATTAAGGGCCTCATCAGGTGAGTGTGGGTGTACGAGAGTTGGTCCGAAAGAAATCATATCCCAATTAGGATATTTTGCGCCGAGTATTCCGCATTCGAGTCCGGCGTGGATAACCATGACCTGTGGCTCTTTTCCGAATTTGTCGTTATAGACCTTTTTCATAGTTGCCAAGATAGGACTGTTGATGTTTGGTTTCCAGCCGTGGTAATCGCCTGATGACTCAGCGTAAGCATCTGTCTCAACGAGGACGTTGCGGATGTCGCTTGCGAGTTTCTCCTTCAAGTCGTCAATAAGTCCTCTTTGAAGGGAGCAGGTGATGATTTTGCCGTCCTCGAACTTGACGATGGCGAGGTTTGAAGATGTCTCCACTGTTCCAGGGAAGTCGGCTGACATGCCAATAACGCCGTTAGGATATTTGGCGATACCTTCTAACATATTCTTAAATGTCTTATTGTCAATGAGTTTAGCAGGCATTGTGGTGTCAGATAACGATACGCACAACTCAGGCTCGACGTTTGCGAACTGTTCTTTTACGATGGCGTCGTATTCTTCAACGTATGCCTTTAACTCGTTAGCTTTGTCGGTTGGGACAACTATTGTTGCGAATGACTCGCGAGGTATTGCGTTGCGGAGGCTTCCTCCGTTGATTGTTGCGAGGCGTACTCCGAATTTCTCTGAAACCATTATTAATAAAGTGTTCATAATCTTGTTGGCGTTGCCTCTGCCGAGGTTGATATCCATTCCTGAGTGGCCGCCTTTAAGACCTTTTACCATGAGTTCGAATGCTGTCATGCCTTCTGGAGTATCCTCCATTTTTGCGGTCCAGATGCCTGTTGTGTCAATACCGCCGGCGCAGCCTACATAAAGTTCGCCTTCTGTCTCTGAGTCCATATTGAGAAGGATTTCTCCTTGCAGCACTCCTGGCTCAAGTTTGTTAGCTCCTGTCATGCCTGTCTCCTCATCGATTGTGAAAAGAGCTTCGATAGGGCCGTGCTCAAGGGTCTTTGATGCGAGTACTCCCATTGCGGCGGCGGCTCCAACGCCGTTGTCTGCTCCAAGAGTTGTGCCGTTTGCCTTTACCCAACCGTCTTCAATGTAGGTCTCGATAGGGTCTTTCTCAAAGTCATGTACCTTGTCAGCGTTCTTCTGTGGAACCATGTCAAGATGCGCTTGGAGGACGATACCTTTCCTATTCTCGTATCCCGGTGTCGCCGGCTTGCGGATGATGACGTTGCCTACAGAGTCCACAATTGTCTCAAGACCAAGGTCCTCGCCGAATTTCTTCATGAAGCTTACCACTTGTGCTTCTTTTTTTGATGGACGCGGTATCTGAGTGAGACTATAAAAGTTCTCAAATACTTCTTTTGGTTGTAAGTCTTTAATGCTCATAGTGTTATTTTAATTAGTCGTTTTGTTTCTAAAAGAGAAATTAAGTTTTGTAAAAATACAAAATATTTTGAAATATCAAGATATTATTACTTGTTTTTGTTATAATTCATGATTCTGTCGTCGCCCCATATCTCTTCCATTATCTTGACGGATTCTTCAACGTTCATTTCTTTTCTTGCCTCGAGTCCGCGTTGGATGAAGATACAGTCGGTGATTTGGCGGTTGTTGCATACTATGTCGTTCGCAAGGGCGTCGCATGATGGCGCGCCGCAGATGGCACAGTCTATTTGTGGGAGCTTCCTCTTGTATTCGTTGATCTTGTTCATTTTCTCAAGTGCTTTCGCAATATCCTCGTCGAGGCTGAGCATTGAACGGGGCTCGATTTCACCAAGTTTTATGTTGCTCATGATATAATCTTTTTCTTCCTCAACCTCTTTTGTCCTTGTTATCTCTCCCAAACGCTCCTTTTCTGCCACGTATCTCGCTCTCGAAAACATCTTCTCACAAGTCAGGAAACGGTTGTTGCATGTGAGTATCCCACCTGAACAGCTCTGGTCACAGGCTCTTAACTCAAGGAAGTCAATGCCTTCTACCTCGTCATTCTCTACTTTCTCGAGAAATTCAATCACGTTGGAAATCTCATCAATCGAAAGAGAGTGCTTCGACTCTGACAATCTTCTTTCTCCATTTGTTAATGAGATTAAGATGTTATCAGACGAAAGCTGTTCTATTTGCGAGTTCTCTTCGTTATAATTGTGCCCTTGCTCTTTTATCTTTTTATAAACCCTGTTGTAGAGAGAGTCCATGTTTATCACTCCGTTAACGCTTGATTTCTCTTCGCCTACGGGGCTTTTCACCGCTGCTATTTTTGCGGCGCAAGGTGTGACGTAGAAGATTCCTATCTCATCGGAGGAGAATCCCTGCTTCTCAAGCTTTTTCCTTATATACATGGCTGTCAAGTCGATAGGGGCTTTTAGCGGGATGAGGTTGTCAACAAGTCCTGGGAATTTCACTTGGATAAGACGTACTATTGCCGGGCAGAATGAGGAGATGAGAGGAAGGGTGCCAGACTCTCTTGCGAGTTTGTTTTTCGCTTCGGTATAAAACTGGCTCGTTATCTCTGTCTCAATGACGTGGCTGAAGCCTAAATCGTTGAGAATGTTATATATGCGAGAAACGCTTATGTCGTTGGGAAACTGTCCGAGGAACACTGCGGGAATGAGTGCCACTCTGCATTTGAATTTGAATATCTCATCAAAATCGTCTTGTTTCACGAATATTGCGTGATGTGGGCATTCTTTGTAGCAGCTGCCGCAGTCAATACAGCGGTTCTCGAAGATATGTGCCTTGCCTTCTCGCACTCTGATGGCCTCTGTGGGACAAACTTTGATGCAGTGTGCGCAGCCCTCGCATACGTTCTCGTTAATATGTAAAGCGTGGAAAAATGTCATGGCGGTTTTTTATTTTAATTTCACTTCCATCTCAACGGTTGTCCCAACGCCCGCTGTTGATTGAATATCAAGTCTGTCAACGTTTTTATTGATGTTGGGCAGTCCCATTCCCGCGCCGAAACCCATGTTGCGGACCTCTTGCGAGGCTGTGGAATTGCCTTCTTTCATGGCCCACTCGATGTCTGGTATTCCTGGCCCTTTGTCAATGACGCGCATCAGTATCTTGTCTGCTTCTATATCGGCTGTGACTTTGCCACCGTAAGCATGCGCAACCGCGTTGACCTCGGCCTCGTAAAGGGCGATGACCACTCTCTTCACAATCGCCGGACTGACATTGAGCTGCTTTAAGGTTTTCTTTATAGAGCTTGACGCTGAACCAGCATTGACAAAATCGCCTTCCGTTAAAGTGTATTCTAAATGCATAGTGTTGTTGTTTAAGGGTTAATATACTGGTTTGATGCCCGCTTCCCATAATAGGCCGCATGCTTTGAACATAGAGTAGTCGCTCTCGATGATTATCATGTCGTTGTCTCTCGCAAGCCCTATCATCTCTTCTGTCGGTTTTTTCTTCCTGATGAACAATATTGTGTCTATGCTTCCCATCTCGCATGTGCGAATGGTCTGCATGTTGCATAAACCGGTGATAATCATCGGTATATTATCTCCAATAGTCAGGATGTCGGACATGAGGTCGGAGGCGAAGGCTTTGTCTATCTCCTTGTTAAGATGTTCCTCGCCGCAAATGACACTTGCATCTAATATCTTTACTATCTCACTGATTTTCATATCAATCGTTATATTTAATTTCTTTAAGATTCTCGTCAATCATCTCTCTCAGATATTTCATTATCGTGATGTCCTGCATAGACATTCCGCCAAGCGCTTCCTTCACCTCGTCTGTGTCGTATGTGTATTCTCCCACATCGGTGATATGCCTGTAAATGAACCTGATGTTTTGGTATTGGGAGGATAACATCACTATCGTTCCGGAGATGTCGCCCATTGGCGGTCGGTCGATGTGGTCGTGCTGAAACCAGAAGTTGAGCGTAGTGCCAACGTTTGGCTCGCTTTGTATATCCATACCTCCACCGCAGTTCTCGCTGTTCATCTTTATCAGCGGCAGCCCTATACCTATCTTCCTCGTGCTGCGCGTCGTCGTCCATGGGTCGGTGACTCTCGCAAGGAAGTCCGGACTCATTCCTCTGCCGTTGTCGTTGATGGTGAAGGAGTAGATGTTTTCTTTCAGACTGTCTTTTATAATAAGCTCGATCACTGTCGCGTTTGCCGCGATGGAGTTCTCTAATAAGTCATATACATGTAATGATAGTTCTCTCATTTCTCCTGTTTGGCTGATTCCTTGTCATTGTAAAACATCTAGTTCTGTAATGATGTTGCGCCCGTCTTCTCCTCTGACGGCTTTCCTGAACTCTTCGAATGTCGGCTCTTTGATGTTAAGGAGGCAGAAGGTCTCTCCTATATGCTGGATAAAGTGAGCGTCAGAGCTTTTGGTGAACATAAACCTTTTCAGATAAGCGTTTTTCTTGAGAAATTTCGCTTTGGTGATATGTTTCGACAACTCGAGGGCGTCCGCTTTGAGGTCGGGTGGAATGAATCCGAGTTGGGACATCAGGCTTGAAGATGGTTTGTTGACGTGCGCCGGGACGAAGAGCCCTCCAATACCGTGAACGATGTCATACAATGTGTCGATGTCGCAATCGAGGGCGGAGAGCAGCAGGCGTTCTTCCTCACCGATGACGTTTTCTTCCTCATCAACAATAAGTTGGTATCCGAATCTCTCCTCGTCAAGGGGTATTTGTGGAAGATGCTGGTCCAGATATTCTTGGAAGGTGTCGAGTTGCTCATCGTTCTCGAAATATGCAAGTATGTGTGCCTCTTCTTTTGTCGTCACCTCGACGCCGCCAATGACGAAGATGCCCGATTTGTCTCCAATCCGTTGTGTGGTTTTTACTTGCCGGGTAGTGTTGTGGTCGCATATCGCGATGATGTCTAAACCTTTGTTTTTCGCCTGCTCCACAATGGCTGAGGGTGACATATATATGTCGCCGCATGGTGATAAGACTGTGTGCAGGTGTAGGTCTGCCCTATATTTGTTTAGTTCCATTCAATCTGTTTTGATATGCGTTCAACGGTGTGTGTCAAGGGTTTAAGAGGTTATAAACTCTTCCTGCTATCTCGAAGGTGGAGAGAGGCGTGCTGAGTATTGGCAGCTCTTCCTCGTCGGCCTGCCGTAAGGTGTCCTCGTTGGCTCCAAGGCTTTTTACTAAAATGACACATGATAATTCTTTGAGAGATGCCACAGCCATAACGTTTTTGTGTGTTTGCAGGGTGATCCAGATATTGCCAGCGTCGGCATATCCCATAACGTCGCTGAGCAAGTCGGATATGTAGCATCCGTCAACCTCCCTGTCAAGACCGTTGCCTCCGGCGAGCACTTTCAGCCCTGTCTTTTCTACTAATTCTTTTACTGTCATATTTTTATAAGATAATGGAATGCAAAGTTAATGATTTAAACTAATGATGTGAATAAATTATTATTTTTTTTACTTTTGCGGAATGAAAAAGAAATCTGAGTTTGTCGTTCCTTGCGGTGCGGAGCGTGTTCTGCTCCACACCTGTTGCGCTCCTTGCTCGTCAGCTATTATCGAATGTCTGATGAGCCACGGTGTTGAGCCGGTCATTTTTTATTGTAATCCAAATATTTACCCCGTTGAGGAATATAATATCAGGAAAAACGAGTGTTCTCGTTATGCGGAGTCGCTCGGTCTTCAGATTATTGATGACGATTATAATCATAGCGATTGGCTTCGCGCCATGGAGGGTTTTGAGTGCGAGCCGGAGAGGGGTGCCCGATGCCTGAGGTGTTTCAAATACCGGTTGTTGCGCACTGCGGGATATGCTCACGAGAATGGTTTTTCTGTCATCACCACTACCTTGGCGTCAAGCCGATGGAAGAGCCTTGAGCAGATTGAGGAGGCTGGGAGGTATGCGGAGTCGGTGTATAGCGATGTGTGTTTCTGGGCTCATAACTGGCGTAAGGGCGGGCTTCAGGACAGACGCCGGCAGATAATAAAGGAATACGGATTCTACAACCAGCTTTATTGCGGATGTGAGTTCTCAATGAAGAATAGAAAAGAGGAGTCGGACTGACGCGGCGGAATGCACCCTAAGCCGTTAGTCCTTAACTACTTTTCTCGTTATACCACCGTTTATCACGAGATAATAGATGCCTTTCTCCAAGCCTTGTATGTTGATTGACACAGTCTCGTCAAGATTGTCGTTAGTTTGTTTGATAACGAGTTGTCCGATGGTGTTGAACAGAGCTATCTCTTTGATATTGAGTCCTTCAACAAAGATTTTGTCGGTTGAAGGGTTAGGGTAGATGTCGGTGATGCGGGCTGAGTTTTCGTCAGTGCCGTTTACCTTGTCGAAAAAGGCCACGAAGTCTTTGCTTGTGCTTGCCTTGAAGGTATAGATAGGGTTGGAGGATACCTTCACTCCGTTTTTAGTCCATTTTTTGAAGACATAGCCGTCGTTTGGAGTTGCAGAGAGAGTCACTTCTTCATTGAAAGGGTATGTCCCTGCTCCGGTGACTATGCCGCCTTCCTGCGGGTTGGCTGACACTGTTATCACGCAGTCTTGGCGTGAGAAGTTTGCTATAATATGTCTGTCGGAGTTGACTGTGAAGGTTATTATGGAGTCGGTTGATAATGTCTCGCCGTTCTCTGACCAGCTGTCGAACATATAGTTTTTATTAGGACAGGCTGTCAAGGAGCAGACCTCGCCCGGTGCATAGGAGCCTACTCCGAATACCTCGCCACTGTATGCGATATTGGGTTCTGTCCTGACATGAAGCCGTTCGCCTTGAGGGTGGATGTTGAAGGTGGCGAAGTTAGAATAGCTGAAGTCGTAGCCTTGCACATCGATGGCGTCGAGCGCGTAGTATCCGTTGCCTGAGCCGCTCCATCCGAAGTTGAAGTGGAACATGTCGTTCTCGTCATAGCCGTCACAGACGAAGGCGTGACCGCTGCCTTCTGATGTCCAGCCGCCGTAATGTATAGGTCGTGCGTTGTCGAGGTCGTTTTTGCATCTTTCGGTCCATTCGTCTCGGGATATACCATCGCCTTTCCACCATCCGTTGCGCCATTCGCCGTAGCAGTCGTTAGCGTAACGGAAATAAGTCTTAATAACGTTGCTTATTTCGGAGGGGTAGGCTCCTGTACCTGTGGGCCCGTAGTTGGAATCGAGAGCGATGCCTGCGTGCCATTGTAGGAGTGCGACGGCTTCTTTCTGCTCTGCTGTGGCTCCGCCAAGGCTGTTAGGCATGTTGTCGTAATCATACTGTGTTTCACCGAAGTTGGCGGTTTGTGGCGGATAATACCAGTGATGCCATGTGTGGGAGCCGCTGCCTGTCAGAGGGTATCTCCAATAATGCATTATTTGGCTTATCGATGTCGCGGTGCATCCTGCATACACGTGTCCGCCGGGTCCGTCTCCGTCTTCAGGACAAAGCATGTTATAAGGATAGTCTTGGTTCCAAAGGCTGGACACCAACGGGGTCACAACAGTCTTGTTCCTCGTCTCAGAGATGCTGCCGTCGGTCATGACGCGCTCCCATATCCTTGCGGCGTTGGTGGCCGTCCCGTTGTCAATGCCGTACTGTATCTGTTCGGTGAAATGAAGCAGATAAGCGTTGAGAGCATCAGGGATGTTCCCGCTTGTGAGGTTCCCTTCCTCCGAATAACCGAGTATAGGCATCGCAATATCGTCGGCGGAGACAATGACGAATCCGTCGCCAATATTGAACACGTAAAGGCAGGCCGTCCCGCGCGACGAGCTGAATGTGATTGAAGGCTCGAGATGATCTGCCTGCCCATCAAATTCAAGGCTTGTGTTGTTGGTGGCGAAGTTGATGGCTGCCTGGCGTGCGGTATCAATAGAAACCTCTTTGGCAAAAGAGGTGGCTAAGGCAAAGGTGATTATCAGAATGGTTGAAATAAGTCTTTTCATTGTCTGTCGGTTTTTCAAGCGGCAAAGATATATAAATTTTGATGAATAGTGGCGTAATAGTTGTGAATGTTGAAAAATAAGGTCGTATGGCTTGAAAATGAGGTGCGGGAGGGCGATGTTTCGTGATGTTGGGGAAAGAAATATGAAAACTATGGTTATTAAGATGTTTTTTCTTGTATGTAAAAAAAAGAATCGTATTTTTGCAAGGAATTTACTAATGGCAAAAAATTGTATGATAATAATCCAAATCATTCATTAACATAATTTAACATAAAAATGGCGAAAATAAAATCATTGGCAGAGTTAAAAGCCATGAGAGAAAATTTACAATCTACCCTTGACCTTAGGGAGAGAGGTGATGAATCGGAAAAGCTTGTCCAGATAAAGGTAGCAATGGCTACATGTGGCATTGCCGCTGGTGCTAAACAAGTTATGGAGCACATGATGGAGAAAACTAACGAGATGAAGTTAAAAGTTGTTTTCACTCAGACAGGTTGTATGGGTTACTGCCATGCCGAGCCTACCATTGAGGTGACTGTGCCTGGCAAGGATCCTGTTGTCTTCGGCAATGTTGACAATAATAGGGCAGATGAGATCCTTGAGAAGTATGTCATGAATAATGAGTTGGTAGAGGGGATCATTCCTGTTAACTACGAGAAAATCGATTAATCATTCTAAATTGGAGGACTTTATATGACACAAATCAAGACGCATGTGCTTTGCTGCGGAGGAACCGGATGTAAGGCATCTGCAAGTGATGAGATTGTTGCGAACTTTCAGAGCATATTAAAGGAGAAAGGTTTGCAAGATGAAGTTCAGGTGATAAAGACGGGCTGTTTCGGTTTCTGCGAGAAGGGTCCTATCGTAAAGATATTGCCTGACAACACATTTTACACCCAAGTTAAACCTACAGATGTAAGAAAGATTGTTGATGAGCACATCATCAAGGGTCGTAAGGTGACGGATCTTCTGTATCTTGACCCGGAGAACAAGACGCATGTCTCTGACTCCAAGCACATGGGTTTCTATAAGAAGCAGTTGAGGATAGCGTTGCGTAACTGTGGTTTCATCAATCCTGAGGATATCAATGAGAGTATTTCCCGCGGTGGTTACGAGGCGTTAGGCAAGGTGTTGACAGAGATGACTCCGGAGGAGGTTATCGACGTTATCACGCGTTCGGGCCTTAGTGGCCGTGGAGGGGCCGGCTTCCCTACAGGAAAGAAGTGGGCTTCGACAGCGCGCGCTAAGGGCGAGCAGAAATATATGGTCTGTAACGCTGACGAGGGAGACCCGGGCGCGTTCATGGACCGTTCGATCCTTGAGGGTGACCCGCATTCTGTTGTAGAGGCTATGGCTATCGGCGGTTATGCTACGGGCGCTACTAAGGGCCTCATCTATATCCGCGCAGAGTATCCTCTCGCGATACACCGTCTCCAAGTCGCTATCTCGCAGGCAAGGGAATACGGTCTCCTCGGCAAGGATATCCTTGGCTCAGGCTTTGATTTCGATATCGAACTCCGTTACGGAGCGGGAGCGTTCGTCTGCGGTGAGGCGACGGCTCTTATACACTCTATGGAAGGCAAACGTGGCGAGCCTACAATGAAACCTCCACGCACATCGGAGAAAGGCTACCTCATGATGCCTACTAACGTCAATAACGTTGAGACTTTCGCTAACGTCCCTATCATCATTACCAAGGGAGCAGAATGGTTCGCTTCTATCGGAACAGAGAACTCAAAGGGTACTAAGGTGTTCGCATTGGCAGGACAGATCAATAACGTCGGTCTTATAGAGGTCCCGATGGGTACAACGCTGCGTGAGATCGTTTACGAGATCGGCGGTGGTATCAAGGGCGGCCGCAAACTCAAGGCCGTTCAGACGGGTGGACCTTCGGGCGGCTGCCTGACAGAGAAACATCTTGACATCCCAATCGACTATGTGTCATTACAGAAAGCCGGCTCAATGATGGGGTCTGGCGGTATGGTAATCATGGACGAGACATCATGTATGGTGTCAATCGCGAAGTTCTACCTTGAGTTCTCGGTGGAGGAGAGCTGCGGAAAATGCTCGCCTTGCCGTATAGGAAACAAACGTATGCTCGAAATCCTTGACAAGATAACCAAGGGTAACGGCACAATGGAAGACCTTTACGAACTCCGCAACCTCGCCAACGTCATCAAAGACACGGCATTATGCGGTCTCGGACAGTCTTCGCCAAACCCTGTGCTCTCAACACTCGATAACTTCTGGGATGAGTACGTAGAACACATCGTGGATAAGAAATGCCGCGCCGGCGTTTGTAGAACCCTTATGCGCTATGATATTAATCCGGAGAAATGTATCGGATGCGGCGCTTGCGCAAGAGTCTGCCCGCAAACCGCTATCTCCGGTGAGAAGAAAAAGGCACACACTATCGACCAGTCTAAGTGTATCAAATGCGGCGCATGCCATGAGAAATGTAGGATGGGTGCTATCGATATAAAATAATTTTAAAGGAACATAAAAATGGTAAAAGTAACTATAGATAATAAACCGGTAGAAGTTGTAGAAGGTACAACCATTTTGAAAGCAGCTCGTCAAGCCGGAGTCCATATTCCTACCTTGTGCTATTTCGAGATGGCAGGAATGAATTTTGAGAACAAGCCAGGTGGCTGCCGTGTCTGTATGGTTGAGGTGGAAGGCAAGGGAAAAGGCAACCTTACCCCGGCTTGCGCCACAGCATGCACCGAAGGCATGGTGATACATACACATAACGCACGCGTCATCAACGCACGCCGTACCGTCGTCGAGCTTATTCTCTCCGACCACCCGGCCGACTGCCTCACATGCGCTAAGTCAGGCCGCTGCGAACTCCAGAAACTCGCACAGGACCTCGGTATCCGCGAGGTGACTTACAAGGGCGAACAGTCGAAATACCGTAAGGATATGTCTCCTTCTATTATCCGCGACATAGACAAATGTATCATGTGCCGCCGCTGCGAGAATATTTGTAACGAACTCCAGAGCGTCGGAGCCTTGTCGGGTGTTAACCGCGGATTTATGGCCGTCGTCGCCACCGCGTTTGAACAGGATATCGTTGACTCCGCATGCGTCATGTGCGGACAATGCGTGCAGGTGTGCCCGACAGGCGCACTCACCGAGGTCGATGATACCCGTAATGTCATCAACGCCATCAACAACCCTTGTAAGACTGTTATTGTACAGACAGCCCCCGCAGTGCGCGTGGCTCTCGGTGAAGAGTTCGGAATGGAACCGGGCAGTATCGTGACAGGCAAACTTGCCGCCGCACTCCGCCGTATCGGTTTCAACTACGTGTTCGATACAGACTTCGCCGCCGACCTTACCATCATGGAGGAAGGCACGGAACTTCTATCACGTATCAGCAGATTTATGGCCGGCGACAAGTCAGTGCGCCTCCCAATCCTTACCTCCTGCTGCCCTGGCTGGGTGAACTTCTTCGAACATAACTTCCCGGATATGCTCGACGTCCCTTCAACGGCAAAATCTCCTCAACAGATGTTCGGCGCTATCGCTAAAAGCTACTGGGCAGAGAAAATGGGTCTCAAACGTGAGGATATTGTTGTGGTCTCTATCATGCCTTGCCTCGCAAAGAAATATGAATGCCAACGCGATGAGTTTAAAGTTAACGGTAACCCTGATGTTGACTATGTCCTCTCAACACGTGAACTTGCACGTCTTATCAAACTCTATAACCTCGACCTTAAAGAAATAGAAGACGAGGACTTCGACAACCCTCTCGGCGAGTCAACGGGCGCCGCCGTGATATTCGGCGTGACCGGAGGCGTTATCGAGGCTGCAACACGTACCGCTTACGAACTCTTTACCCGTAAGAAACTCGATAACGTTGACTTTACCGAACTCCGCGGTCTCGAAGGTATCCGTGAAGCCCATGTCGATTTCGACGGCACAGACATCCATATCGGTATAGCACACGGCCTTAAAAACGCTCGTACATTGCTCGAAATGGTGCGTGACGGCAAAGTGCAGTTCCACGCTATCGAAGTTATGGCATGCCCCGGCGGCTGCATCGGAGGCGCAGGACAACCATATCATCATGGCAATATTGACATTATTAAGAAACGCCAAGAAGCTACTTACCTCGAAGATGCCGGCAAACCTATCCGTAAGTCTCACGAAAACCCTGAAATACAAAGACTTTACAAGGAATACCTCGGCGAACCTTGCGGCCTTAAATCTCATGAACTTCTCCATACTCATTATTTCGATAAGTCAAACCATGTCAAAATCGAAAAGTAATTTTTTATAGTTTATTAGAAAAATGTTTATATTATGGCAGATATTAAATTAACTGAAGAACAGGTTGACTTCATCAAAGGTGTTTGCAAGTCATTCAATAATGAGGGCGGTGAAGTGATTAACGTCCTTCATAAAGTACAAGGCGAATACGGCTACCTCTCTGCAGAAGTCCAAGCCCTTATTGCTAAGGAACTTAATATTCCCGTCGCTAAGGTTTATGGCATAGTCTCTTTCTATTCGTTCTTTACCATGATCCCAAAAGGTAAGTACCCTATTTCTGTTTGCCTCGGTACTGCCTGCTATGTCCGTGGCGGTGAGAAAGTTCTCGAGGAACTTAAGAGACAACTAAAAGTCGAAGTGGGCGGAACTACCGATGACCGTAAGTTCTCTTTGGACGTGCTGCGCTGCATCGGCGCTTGCGGCCTCGCTCCTGTCATCACTATCGGTGATAAGGTCTATGGACGACTCACACCAGACCAAATCCAAGGTATCCTCGCTGAATACTAATACCTTGTTATATTAACTCATCGGCTGACACATCTATTCGTTTGATATGTGCCAGCCGATGTCTTTGTATATCTTTTTTATTATAAACCTTATCAATCTTTATTTTATAATTTGCAATTGAGGTTGTCGTCTTTATTTATTTCTATTTGAAATATTTGGTGAAACGAGGAGATGTTTGGCTTGTGTGTGGCTGATGTTTTTTGTTGCCCTCACTTCCAATGTCTCTTTTATCGCTAAGCTGAACAAACTAACCGGGAAAACCTACCGTTTTCCTACGGAGGCGGAGTGGGAGTATGCTGCACGAGGAGGGAAGAACAGCGGCCATTACAAGTACAGCGGCAGCAACAGCATAGGCGATGTTGCCAGCACAGAACGTACTGCCAATGCAGGGTAATGGGGTGGGCACTATGGGCACCACGATACCCCCAGGAATAACGAAAAAGGCACTAAATAGCTGTTTTCTGCACGTTAAATCGCCGTTAAATGCGTTTAACTCACTGATACACATAGTAATTACACCAAATTTTTAAGGTGCTTTTTCCTATGCGTTAAATGGAATTAAAGGGGTACATTCTGCCCGATTTTCGCGGTTTTTGCCGCATTTTTTTCCATTAAAGGGGTCGTTGCTTGCAAAAAAAGTAACCCCATTTGTAACCCCAACTGTAACCCCAACCCCATTTTTACCCATTTTTCCGACCCCGAAAACAGAACGAAAAAGGCACTTTTGGGCAGCATTTTTTCTGCCTCTACCCACACCCATTTAACACCTCATTTAACACCCCGTTAAACGCCCGTTTCCGTGCCACCTCGTCGCCCATAAGCGGCACCCATTCAACCCGTCAGAGCCTCCCAACCCACTGCCAGCAGACCCACCACACCCACCATATTGCCGACGTTAGCAAAATGATGCCCACAGCAGCCGCCTGACACACCGCAGAAAGCCGCAGAAAGCCCGCTGTGCCGCGTTTCACCCTCTTTCCTGCCTCCACTACTACCCACACAAAAAGAGCCGCCAGGCGCGCCGTTTTTAGCGGTCATGCCCAGCGGCTCCGTGCCGTCTATGACTCCAGCGTCAGGTGTGCCCAGCTCGCAGCCAAACCCCACCAACCTGCCGTATATCTTAAACCAAATTAAACCCCGATTAAACTCTGATTAAACCTCCATTTAACGCCCGCACCCACGAAATTAAACCGAAATTAAAGCAAATTCAACTTTTTGCTCGTTTCGTTTTTCACCTGCTCACCCTCCCAAACTACCGTAACTCCCTGAATATAAAGCCAAACCACCACCAAACCCACTCATCCACTTATGCTCGTTTCGTTTTCATGCCCATACATGTCTTTGTCTCTTTATGTTAAACTTATTTGTTGTTTTTGCTCCCTTGTCCGGTTGCATCGCAAAAGTAATAATAATTTCTTTTCTTATCATGAATTTTTTTGAGCGGGGAAGTCGAAGAGTCAAAAAGTCAAAAGGGAATTATGAATTATGAGAGGGATCATACCTTATTAATTAGTAAGCAGGCATCATTTTTTTATCCTTAATTCCTTCCTCCTTCTCTAAAAATGCTATCTTTGCGGAAATAAAAAATTATGAACAGGATACTGATGTTTCTACTCTTATCGGCTTTGTGCGCCGAATTGTCAGCCCAGCATATCGATGATGTCGATGTGTCGGGCAAGCCTGATGGCGGTTATGTCGAACTGTATAACGGAGCCTCGGTGACCGGCAGCGTGAGCCATGGAGAAAAATCCGGCACTTGGGTGGAGAACCACCCTAACAGTGAACTCCCGCATTTTATCATACAGTTCGCCGACAATAAAAGGAATGGTCTTTTCATTGAATTCGACCGGCAAGGCAACCTGCTTACTAAGGCTGAGTATAAAGACGGACTTCGCAATGGCAAGTGCATGAAATTCAAACTATCCGTGATGACAGAATCGGTGGAGTATTCAAATGGGAAAAGACATGGGGCATCGGTGATTTGTTATGACAAGGGAACGATAATGGAAGAGTCTGCGTACAAGGACGGCAACCGCGACGGGATTACAATATGGTATTATTATAATGGTAAGGAACAGGGCGGAAAAATAGCTATGTATAATTATAAAGACGGACTTTTCGATGGGATTCAGGAGACGTATTTCGAGAACGGTAATCTGAAATCAAGGAAAAATTTCGTGAAAAATATTCAAGTGGGTAAGTCGGTGGAGTTTTATGACGACGGTAGCCTCAAATCTGTAGCGGAATATAAAGAAGGTGTGCTGAAAGGACAAGTGTCGGAGTACGAAAAAGGTACTTCCTTCTTTAAAAATCAGTGAATAACATAATAAATAGCGACTAACTACTTCAGTCCCGAAATCACTATCGCAAGGTTAGTGGCGAAGAGTTTTACAGCAATGGCAAGCAATATCACCCCGAAAAATTTCCTAAGGATAATAATAACGTTGTTGCCGATGAATTTTTGAATGGTATCAACAGAACGCAAAACAAGGAAGTCAATTAACACATTGGCGACCAATGCTATCATTATGTTTATGTCGGCATACTCCGCCCTGAGCGAGAGAAGCGTTGTCAGAGCGCCTGGCCCCGCGATGAGGGGAAAGGCTATTGGCACTATCGAGGCACCTCCCGATGAACTGTCACTCTTGATGATCTCTACTCCAAGAATCATCTCCAACGCGAGTAGGAATATTACAAATGAACCCGCTACAGCGAATGACTCGGCATCAACACCGAAAAGGTGTAACAAACCGTTGCCGGCAAAGAAAAACACTATAAAAAACGCCATAGCCGCAAGCGCAGCCTGCCACGCCTTGATAGTCTGGTTGTTTGACTTTAAATTGATGAATATCGGTATCGAGCCGAAAATATCGATTATCGCGAACATCACGATGAACGCACTGACAATCTCGCGGAAATTTATTGTTTCAAACATTTTTCATCTTTTTTGAAATGCAAAAATAGTAAATACAATCTTTGGTACAACAAAACGGATGCACTTTTTGTTTTTAGCGGTGAGTGACAACGGCTAACAGGCGCGGACAATGGTCTTGGAGCGTGTGGGGAAATGTGTGAAATATGCTTTTTGCGTGTGTGGAAATGTGTGAGATGTGTTTTTTGCGTGTGGGGAAATGTAGGGGGGGGGGGAAAAAAAAAAAGGTATTGTTACTTGTCGTTGCTTTTTTTCTTGTGCATTATTTTTCAAAATCATGTTGTGTGTTAAAAAATACATGTATTCGCAGAAGTTTTCCGAACATCAGTAATAATAGAAATACTTTGGAATTAATCCTTTAGGTCGGCTATG
>JBJEGZ010000040.1:0-27783 GCA_051875555.1 Candidatus Limimorpha sp.
GAATAGTCAGCCGTCAATGTGGCGGTCGTTCCAGTGACGGACCACTTCTCATTCGCAAACTCAAACTTCATTTCACTGAAGTCCATATATTTCTTACAGCCGCCAAGCAGCATTGTAATTGCGATAATAAATAATAGTCTTGTCTTCATATCCTGTCCTGATTTTTAGTATTCTAAGGATTCCAATTTTTTATAAGTCTGTATTATCTTTTGTTTTTAAAGCAAGCGCCAACGCCAATTTTGGCTTCCAAGGTCTTGAAGTTGGTTGTCACCATATCGAGTGAGAGCGTAATGCCTTTGAGGTTCAATTGCATTCCAAGCGTTGCGTCAACACCGGAGAAGCTCTCTGTGGAAGATTTCACCGTCTGTCCTCCTACAGTGGTCCAAAGGTTGGTGTTGGTAGCATATCCTGCTCCTGCCCTCATGCAGAGAGGACCATAGAGTTTCACAATCACACCGCCCATGAGTGAGAGGCGTGAGTTCCTTCTGCTTCCTTGCTGATAGCCGGGGAAGACGCCGTCAACCATGCCGTATTGGTCACATTCGAGTTCAGCCTTCTTGAAGATGAAGTTGGTTGTCGCGCTCACGAACCAGCCCACCTTTTTTACTTTTCCGAAGGTCACTCCAAACGAGGGTGTGCCATAGTTTGATACTGCGGCGTTAGCGGTAACGAAGGTAATGCCGTTGCGCACATAGTTGGAAGCTGTCTCAGCCCTAAGGTAAAGGCTCACACTTGACACTCCGCCGTCCTTTTTCACCTCAATTCTCTTTTCGTCAGACTTCTTGTCTCTCACCGATTTAATGTCGTGGGAACCATAAGACAGGTCAATATTAAGTGGGGATTCGCCAGCATACGTGCCGTCAACATATATCTCATCGCCTTCCTTGTCGGTGGTGATAGTTATCAGCTTGCCGAACTCAAGTGTCAGTTGAGTCTGTGTGCCGTTTATCTTCACGTCTACGTCTTTCACCACTGAGCGTCCGCCGCGTTCTGCCTTCACGGTATGGGTGCCGTAACCCATTGACACATCTATGGGAGAGAGACCTGCATAGGCGCCGTCAACATAGATTTTATCGCCGTTCCTGCCGGTAGTGATAGAGATAATCCTGCCGGAGTCGAGTCTCTCATAAACCGAGAGCATGTTGTTCTCCTCCACCGTATAGGTCTTTGTCAGGGTGGCGCAGCCTTTCTTCTCGAACCTTATTGTTCTGTTACCCACCAGGACATCGTTTTTCTTGAGAGGCGTCTCGCCTATTTTCACGCCGTCGAGATACACCTCCGCCTCGTCAGGTTCGCTCTGAATATCAAGTGCGCCATAAATTGGGACGGGAGATTTTATCGCAAAGCTCTCCTCTTTTCCGGCGATAATATCAACAGTCTTTACGGTTGTTCTGTGAGACGTTTTCCTTGCCTCCAACAGATGTTTTCCTTCGGTGAGGCGTCCCTGCCATTTTCCCGCACGTTTTTTCTCGCCATCGATATAAATATCAGATTCTGAGTCTGTTGTCACTGTAACCTCTGCGAAAGTAGGCTTTATTGGGAGTTCTATCTCCTGTGTCTTTGAGTCTTTTACGACGACGGTGAAAGTGCCGGTCTCATACATGTCCTTCATAAGTTTCACCTCGTATTCTCCGCTTGGGAGGGTGTCGGAGGAGAATGGTGTCGTGCCTTTGCGTTCACCGTCAATGAGAACGATAGCTCCGCTCTCCGGTTTCGAGTTTATTTTCAGCCAGCCGTATGCAGGTGCGAGGTTAACGTCATACTTCAGTTTTTCAGTTGCGCTTGCATGGATCTCGCTCTCGTAGGGGTGATAGAGTTTGTGCGACACCTCGAGGTGGTGCGGCTCGTCAACGGTGAGGTTTACCTTTCCGTTCTGGCAAAGTTTTCCATCAACATTAATAATGGCGTCTTTTGGTGTGACATTGATAATCACATAGTTACTGTTCAGGGAAATAGTCTTTGGAGTGACATTATCATCTTTATCTGCCATGAGCACCATCTCGTAAGTCTTCAGCCCTTCCATATTCAATGGCACGGGGTATGTCAGTTTTCCATAATCCGGGTGCATAATTATCAAGGTCTTGCAGCCTTCGGTGAGGAAGAGTTTCACTTCTCCTACGGCAGTCTCGTCATTATACACGAAGGTACCCATATCGGCGGAGAATTTAAGTTTGTTGCGTTCCACCTCATTCATATTGGGTGTCTGTATTTTGAGGAGGGCGCAGAAGTCGCCGTTGCCATCTTTTTTCCTCGCGCGGGAGGCTTCGGTGTCGTTCTCTATGAGTTTCAGCGACTTAACATTAAGTCTTGAGTTATTCTGCTGTGCGAAAATATCGAGAACAGCAAACATCAGGGCAATAAATACGTATATTTTTTTCATATAATGATTATTTGATTTCCTATAAGACATCTTTCAAATTAATAAGGTCCTTAATATCTGTTTTGCCCGGCTGCCATGTACGCACATGGATGATAGGCAGTTCCTCGCGCAGGTCAACCATTAGGAAGAGATAGCCCTCATCGCTGTAATTGCTTGAGTGATAATACTGGTGCACCTGCACGCCGAACACCTCCTCGTCTTTGTTAGCGGCATGCCGCACGTTGAGGTCGGTAAAATGGATATTGATATAGCTTTTGTTATTAAACTGTGTCATAAGGCTGTTGATATACTCTTCTTTCGATTTGCGGGTATATTCAACCTTCTTATTGTTCCCAAACTGTCTGCCGTCGGTAGTGAGAGGTTTTTCTTCGACAACGTGTCCGATGATAATCAGGGCGTTATCGGAGAAAATCTTATCAAGGTAGTCGATTTGTTTGAATGCGTATGCGGTCTGGTAGTCTTCGAGGAAGTTGACGAGGACGAGGCGAGAGTCGATATTCCATTCCTCGTTGTTCCAGATGCAGTCTTCGGCGGTGTCGGTGAGGCGGAATGAGATAGAGGTCACTTTCTTTGAGTCCATATCGAAACGGAAGACCACGTCGTGGGAGAAAGACTGTCGGTTGAAAGTGAATAGCATAGGGATGCTGCGGCATATCACCTCGCCTTTGAAAGCGAACATCTTATAGTCAGGGGTGCCGATAACGGAGGCAGTCCCGTAATTTTTCAGTTTCATGAAGAAGTCATAGCCTTCGGGGGAGAACAGTTCCCTCACCGACTCATAGTCGTGGCGGCGGATAGCGTCCTCAATGGTTTTCATGTTCTTAAGATAGATGTCGTCCGACACCATATAAGAGTTTATCGAGCTGTTGTCGGTCTTCGTCTCCATCTTCGAGTCGGACTTCTTTTTTTTTTAAGCGTTCAGGTTCGGGTTTTTGACAGTCTTCTCGCATTTGCTGAAATCGACTTTCTTCCTCATGTACTTGAGCATAGATGCTACGGGTTCGACCCTCACATCGGAATACGACATATCGACCTCGACTTTAAGTTCCTTAATATCGGTTTCATTTTTAAAAAGCTGAAGGTTAGCCCTGCCATTCGTGACGTTACAAGTCTGGTTGAAGCGTCCGTTGTTATACCTTATATTAATATTGCTGAGCGGCACGCCTGTAACAGATGACACGCGCAGCTCTGCATCAACATTCTCATCGGTCTCGGTCCAGTTCACCACATTGAACCTCACCATACTGAGTATTCCGTCATCGCCATCGATACGGTTGGAGAGCCAGTTCGCGAGCTTCACATCCCGCATTGTCTCCTCATCTTTTATCATCAGGCTGTTGCCGTATGGGTGCGAGCAGCATAACATCATGGCGATATAGTAATTGCGCAGGGCATCACCGAGGTTCTCCTTCTCAAAGGCGATATCAGCCGTATTGATATAATAGTCAATGTCTTGTTTTCTTTGGGCACATTCATTCCTGAACTCTTCCTTTGTAATATAGGCGAACACCTCGTTCCGTTCCCCCTCCCTCAGTGTGAGATATTGGATATTCTGTTCGACAAAAGGCTTGAAGGTATCGAAGACGAAATTCATAATGGCGGTGTTGTCACCAACAGGGACGATATTCGATTTACATCCCTTCTTAATAGCCACTACAAGTTCATCTACAGCCTTTTCCTCAGCGTCTTCCACCGACTCGAAATCACCGTCACTTTGACACCAATAATAACAGGTATCCTTCTTAATCCGTTCAGACTCAGCAATATTCGACTTATATTCCTGTCCAAACGAAATATTTGCTGCAAACAACACCGCTACAACACAAAACAATTTTCTCATAAAAAATTTTTCCGTAAAAATACATATTATTTTCTTACAAGCGATAAAAAGCAAATAATATTTTTTATTGGTGTTAGGTTGAACATAGTCAAAAACTTATCCATTTTGATTTTGATAAAAGACGACAACGATGGACAACTTTAGACAACATTTTTGTTGGTGTTAAGAAAAGAGTCAAAGGCTTATCCATTTTGATTTTGATAAAAGACGACAACGGAGGACAACTTTAGACAACATTTTTGTTGGTGTTAAGAAAAGAGTCAAAGGCTTATCCATTTTGATTTTGATAAAAGACGACAACGAGGGACAACTTTAGACAACATTTTTATTGGTGTCAGGGAAAAAAGAGTCAAAGCCTTATTCCTATTGATTCTGATAAAAGACGACAACGATGGACAACTTTAGACAACATTTTTTATTTTTGTCCGGGAAAATAGTCAAAGGCTTATTCCTATTGATTCTGATAAAAGACGACAACGGGGACAACTTTAGACAACATTTTTTATTTTTGTCCGGGAAAATAGTCAAAGGCTTATCCATTTTGATTTTGATAAAAGACGACAACGAGGGACAACTTTAGACAACATTTTTATTGGTGTCAGGGAAAAAAGAGTCAAAGCCTTATTCCTATTGATTCTGATAAAAGACGACAACGAGGGACAACTTTAGACAACATTTTTTATCGTCCGAAAAGTAGTTAAAGCCTTATTCCTATTGATTCTGATAAAAGACGACAACGGAGGACAACTTTAGACAACATTTTTATTGGTGTCAGGAAAAGAGTCAAAAACTTATCCATTTTGATTTTGATAAAAGACAGATTCAAAAATTCGTTGGCGCCGATATATTTTTCAACCACAATTTTATTAGTGTAATTTTAAAACGAGAAGAAGGGGTGGGAAGTCACCATATAATTCCATGAAGAGATTCTCATACAAAAATCAGGGTTTTGATATCAAGGGGCTTTGCACAAACATTTCTGTTTAATAGAGCGAGCGATATAAGCAGACAATTACAAAGATAATTTCTCACACAACAGCAGTACGAGTCTATTATCCGAAGAGGTTGTTCCGAAGATGAAGTTAGTGTCTCCGTCTTTCAGTCCGAGTTTTTTTCTAAGGTTTTGGGTATCAAGAGGGAAGTTACGCACTGCCACAGAGGCAGCGTTACATAGTTTTGACACTTCGTTTTTAGTTTTTTTATTGAAAGGCAGCACATTGCGCACGGAGAAGATGCGTCCTGGGAAGTCATGGACAAGGTTGTCGGAGGTATAGAGATGGCTGTTAGCATGTAGTTTCTCTATTCCGAATCGTTGCGACACGAGTTTAAACGCGCCGGCTTTCATCAGTGCGGCGTTCGGTTCGTAGAGATATTTCTTTATAGAGTCGGCGAGAATTGGCACGGCATTTTGCTCGTCGTTTTCCTCAAAATCGAAGGTAGAGTATCTGTCATTGTGAAGTATATTCACACAATGGAAGCGAGGGTGTTTTTCAAATCCGTTTTCGATAAGCACAAGGGTTTCCTTGCATTCGTTTTTCACGGCCACGAAATACATGTCACTGACATTACGCAACTCCTTGGTAATGAGAGACACATCGAGCATAGGTGAAGTTTTTACCAAGATGAAGGAGGCTTTCTGCGACATCAGTTCCTGCAGTTTCACCACATCGGGGCTGCAATCGTGGAGCGACACCATTTTCCTGTTATATCCGTCACGGCGTGCTGGGTCGAGGAAGATAAGGTCGAGATGCGTTGTCAGGTTAGAGAGGAAGTTTTGGGCGTCATCGTTAACGACGCAGATATTTTTCCCGAGGGCTTTGAAATTATTCTCGGCGAGTCTGCAAAGTTCCGCATCGCGTTCAACATAGTAGGAGTAATTAAAGTTTTCGGAGATGAAGTAAGAGTCAACGCCGAGGCCGCCGGTCAGGTCAGCGAAGTGCGATGGTTTTCCGGTGGTGAGTTCACGGGTGATAATTCTTTTAAAGTCCGCGGTCTGTTGAGAGGAGCACTGTTCTATTGAAAGATGTTTTGGGAACAGGGTATTGGTGTTCGACACCCACGCTGGCACTTTTTTAGAAAGGAGTTGTCGAGCCTGTATCTGATTAAGGACGAACATTTTATCAATGCCGGCAGGGAAATTCCCGAGGGCAAGTTCTCGCACGTCATCGTTAAGATGACGTGCGATGAAATCCTTAGTGTCTATATCGTTCAAATACTATTCTTTTTTATTTTACGAAGCCAATTCATGAACAGTCCGGTGCACAAGATGGTAAGCAGTCCGGCAAATATCACGGCGAGATTGCCGGAGAGTCCTATGCCTTCGATATATTTTCCTGCTGGGAACTGAAGTATATAGGTTATTGTCACCATAGTCATAAACATAGCAGGTATGAGAGAGATGAAATAGTTTTTCTTATTCAGGGCGAGGAAGACGGTGATAGTCCACAGGGTGAACACCGAAAGTTGCTGGTTACACCAAGAGAAGTAGCGCCACACAATATCGAAGCCGCTGCTGTCGGACAAAGTGAAGATGAGAGCGATAGCGGTGAGAGCGAATAGAGGGAGGCTGATAGCGAGGCGGCTGCTAATCTTTTTCTGCTGCAAGTGGAGTCCGTCGGCGATAATCATTCGGGCTGCACGTAGTGCGGTATCGCCGCTTGTGATAGGGGCTGCGATAACGCCGAGGATAGCGAGGAATCCGCCGACAGGGCCGAGCCAGCTTTTAGAGATAGCCATCACGATGTCGGCAGGTTGCTGGCTTGCTCCGAACTCGTTGTAATAAGAAGTGGCGGCTGCGGCCCACACGAGGGCGACAATTCCCTCCGCGACCATTGCGCCGTAAAAGACAGGGCGGCCATATTTCTCATTCTTGATACATCTTGCCATCATAGGCGACTGTGTGGCATGGAAGCCGCTTATCGCGCCGCAGGCGATAGAGATGAACATCATAGGGAAGATAGGCGAATGGCTGTCCATATATTTCGTGCCGAAGCCGTTCCACATCTCAGGCAGTTCAGGCCATCTGACGAAAAGCACCACCATGATGCCGAGAGCCATGAAAAGCAGCACGAAGGCGAAAAGCGGATACACGCGTCCGATAATCTTATCTATCGGGAACATTGTCGCCAAAAGATAATATAGGAAGATGACGATGATCCAAAAATACAGGTTGAAGAAGTCGGGGGTGATTTTATCAAGGATAGCCGCTGGCTGCGAGATGAAGGTGACGCCGACGAGTATCATCAGAATGATAGAGAACACCACCATTATTTTCTGCATAGTGTTTCCGAGGTATGAGCCTATGATTTGAGGCAGGCTCTTGCCACCGCTTCTGACAGAAATCATCGCGGAGGTGAAGTCGTGCATCGCGCCTGCGAAAATAGTGCCGAACACTATCCACAGATAAGAGGAGGTGCCGAACTTAGCGCCCATTATCGCGCCGAAGATAGGGCCGAGGCCGGCAATATTCAGGAACTGTATCATGAATATCTTCCATGTGGGCATAGGCACATAGTCAACGCCGTCAGCTTTGGATACGGCAGGCGTGACACGATTAGGATTAACATCTAAAAGCTTGCTGAGATAACCACCATAGAAGATGTATCCCAACACAAGAATTACGAGAGCAATAGTGAAAGTTATCATAATAAAGAAGATAAGAAGTGTCAATTATTCTTTTTGTCCGAACTCCATGAGGTAAGCTTTGATGAAGTCATCAATTTTGCCGTCCATCACCGCCTGCACATTGCTTGTCTGGAAGTTGGTACGGTGGTCTTTGACACGTCGGTCATCGAAGACATAGGAACGGATCTGCGAGCCCCATTCGATTTTTTTCTTGTTAGCCTCAATCTTGTTTTTCTCCTCAAGGCGATGTTGCAGTTCCTTGTCATACAGTTGTGACTTCAGCAGTCGGAGAGCGTTCTCCTTGTTTTTAGGCTGGTCGCGTGTCTCCGTGTTTTCAATCAGGATTTCCTCCTCATGGCCGTCGTAAGGGTCTTTGTATATGTATCTGAGCCTGACTCCCGACTCCACCTTGTTCACGTTCTGTCCGCCAGCGCCGCCGCTCCGGAAGGTGTCCCAAGTCAGCCGCGACTGTTCAATGACTACTTCTATAGTGTCATCGATAAGCGGGGAGACGAACACCGAGGCGAACGATGTCATACGTTTCCCCTGTGCGTTGAAAGGCGACACTCGTACAAGACGGTGCACTCCGTTTTCCCCCTTAAGGTAACCGTAGGCATAATCACCGTCAATCTCCATTGTCACCGACTTTATGCCGGCGTCATCACCATCGAGAATATTACTTATCCTGACCTTATAGTCGTGAGCCTCAGCATATCGCATATACATACGCATCAGCATCTCAGCCCAGTCCTGCGACTCGGTACCACCTGCGCCGGCGTTAATCTTCAAGACGCAACTCATAGAGTCGGCCTCCTCATGAAGCATGTTTCTGAACTCAAGGTCCTCAACAAGTTTCACCGTAAACGCATATTGTACATCCACCTCTTCCTCCGTCGCCTCGCCTTCCTTCGCAAAGTCAAACAACACTCCGAGGTCATCGTTAGCCTTCACAATCTCCTCATACGAGACAACCCAGCTCCTGATGTCACGCATCTTGTTCATCACCATCTTGCCGTTTTTCGGGTCGTCCCAAAAACCATCAACCTTCGTTTTCTCTTCTAACTCAGCGATCTGCGACAACTTAGTGTCGATGTCAAAGATACCTCCTCAAGGCATCAATCCTCTTACATAACTCTTTCTGATTTTCTGATGTAATCATAATATTCTTTCATTTCAATGGCGCAAAAATATGAAAAAGTTTCAGAATCACGAAACAACAGCTCTTTTTTTTCAACTAAAATACGTAGGCACACCGTCTTCCTCCTTTATTTTTTTAAGGAAAGAACCCGGCAAAACGAATACAAGCGTGATTTTCTTAACAAAGCGTTAAAAAATCTTAACAAAACTGCTTTTTATTAAAAAAAAGACAAAAAAACATGCCAGCCGCGCAGGTCTCACAAATCCTTAAGCACACTCCAAACCAAATCCGGTTCAAAGCCTTTTTGAATCGCGAATTTGGCGAGTCTCATACGCCTTTTATATTCGTCAGGCTCATTAATTTTCTTTGACTTAAGAATCTTAACAAGCTCGTCGCGATAAGAGTCGTGGTCAATCTCAGACATCGCATCGCTGATGATATCGCTGTCGATACCTTTGTTTATCAAAGAGAGACGGATCTTTTTCGCTCCCCATTTGTTTTGGTTCAGCTTGCTTCTCACAAAAATCCTTGCATAACGCCTATCATCCACGTAGCCGTTTCCAACTATCATTTCCAACACCTTACCTTTTTCCGAGGACGAGATATCGAAAGAGTCGAGTTTGGTTTTCACCTCCGACAAGCACCTTTCCTGATAAGAGCAGTAATGAAGAATCCTCTTCAAAATCATATCAAAATCCTGTTCCATAAGGCAAAGGTACAAATATTTTAATTTTTTTCGCCACAATTCCATTTTTTTTGTATTTTTACAAAAATTTTGAAGTAATGAGAAATGCTATTTTATCAATAACTGCGTTGCTTGCGATATTCGTTTTTTCAAGTTGCAGTAAGGACAAAGTCAAAGAAGAGACAATCAACGGTTTTTACATTCAGTGGAACGGAGATTTGAATAAGAGTCAGAAAGATGCCATACGTTCGATGATAAAAGACATGGTATTTGTCGAAGGCGGTGATTTCCAGATGGGAGCGAGTAGCGACAGCACGGCTGCGACTAACTATGACAACGAAGCTGGGGAATACGAGTCGCCGGTGCACAAGGTCAATGTCAGTTCATTCTATATCAATAAGTTCGAGTTGACGCAGGAGCAATGGGAAGCCGTAACTGGCAAGACTCCGGGCGATGACGCCACTTTGCAATGGGAGCAGAAGTACGGCAAGGGAGACAAATATCCGGCTTACAGGATGTCATTCACCCAAGCAACAGACTTCATCAACAAGCTTAATGATTATACGGGGCTTAGATTCAACCTGCCAACCGAGGCGCAATGGGAATACGCCGCAAGAGGAGGGAAGAACACGACTTATAAGAGATATGCGGGCAGCAACACTATCGGCGATGTGGCATGGACAAACAACGATGCGACGAAATGCAATAAGGTTGGCGAGAAAAATCCGAACGAGTTAGGGTTGTATGATATGAGCGGGAATGTCTGGGAGATGTGCCTCGACTGGTATTCAGACTATACATCGGAAGAGGTGACCGACCCGTTAGAGACGACATACTCGGGCTACAGAGTGTTCCGCGGTGGAAGCTGGAACAACTACCCGCGCCAGGCAAGAGTCACAAACCGTTACCAACAGGGTATTCACTATACTGATTACGAGACCGGCATACGTTTAGTCCATCCAGCCCAATGAGACTGAAGAAAATATTAGAGCGGTCATTATTAATCTTAGGTATATTATCCGCCACCATGATATTATTGGCGTTAACGCCTATACCGTTCTATCTTCATCACTCATTAGGGAAAAACGGTGACCCCGCCGAGAACGAGGACTTCGTACCACAACACATTATATTAATGGGAGGTGCGGGAATGCCATCGGAAAGCAATCTGATGCGACTTTATTATTGCGCGAGCCTATCGGCCGTCCACAACTGCCCGGTGACAATAGTGCTCCCATCTGACTCGGCATGTCACTCGAAAATGGAGGATTTTCTTGTAAGACAAGGCGTTACGAACGCAATATATCACGATACCATAGGCACGAACACACGTTCCCAAGTGTTAGGATTGAAAGAGAACTACGCCGAGCTCCTTGACATACCGATAGCAGTAGTGTCATCGCCAGAACATATAAGGCGGACTATCAAATGTCTTAAAAAAGAAGGCTTCACCAAGGTTTTAGGTGTACCCGCGTCAGAAGGCACGGTCAATTTCGACCTCACTTTAGAAGGTCAGCATCTTTACGGGAACATCAACATGCCGAATATTGAGAACACAAAAATAAGATACACCTTTTGGAACTACCTCAAGCTCGAGATTGTTGTCTTTCGAGAGTATTTCGCTTTAGCGTATTATAAGATAAAGGGTTGGATTTAATATCTCCCGAACAGCCGTGTTATCCATTCAGCTTTGCCAAGCCGTCGTAGAGTGTTACGCACCCATTGTCTATTCTCAGGTTTATACCAAAAGAAGAATCTTTGTTGAGCGATTTTCTCTTCTTTCGAGTGCGCTGTGAAGACAGGTTTGAGAGTATAAGGGTCATAGCCGGAATAATAAATCTCCGTTGCGAGCGTCATTGGCGTTGGAGTGAAGTCCTGCACCTGTTCGAGGCGGTATCCGAGTTCCCTGGTTTTCACCGCAAGTTCGGCCATATCGACGAGGGTGCATGCTGGGTGACTTGAGATGAAATAAGGTATAAGTTGTTGATTCAGATGGTGTCTCTCATTAACGGCATCGAATTTCCTCTTCAGCTTTACAAACATTGTGAAAGGAGGTTTACGCATCAGTTTAAGGACTTCGTCGCTCACCTGTTCCGGAGCCACTTTCAGACGTCCGCTCACGTGTCTGAGCATCAGCTGCTCGAAATACTCGTCATAACCGAGTTTCCCATCGTTGTCGTTATTGGAAAGGAAAAGGTCGTAACGTATTCCGGAGCCGATAGTCACTTTTTTGACACGCGGGTTAGCATCCACTTCTCTATACAAATCTATCAGAGGATGATGGTCTGTGATGAGGTTTTTACAAATAGAAGGCTGGATACAAGTCGGGCGGGAGCAAGTCTCACAAAGTTTCTCATCTTTTCCGTGCATACGGTACATATTGGCGGAAGGACCGCCGAGGTCGCTGATATATCCTTTAAAATCGGGCATATCGGTCACTTGTTCCACTTCTTTAAGGATGGAGGCGCGGCTGCGTGAGGTCACGAATTTCCCTTGGTGAGCCGAGATGGTGCAGAAGGCGCAACCACCGAAGCAGCCTCTATGGATATTCACCGAATGCCTTATCATCTCGTAAGCAGGTATAGTGCCACGTTTCTCATATTTCGGGTGCGGCATACGCGTATATGGAAGGTCGAAGGAGGCGTCAATCTGTTTCTCGGTAAAAGTAGGATAGGGAGGGTTAACATAAAGCATCATGCCTCCTACCTCCTGCAAGAGACGGGCCGCATGTTTTTTATTCGATTCCACCTCCACATGTTTGAAATTTGAGGCATACAACCTTTTGTCTTTCAGGCAAACCTCATGAGAAACAAGGGTTATATCCATCCATTCTGAAGAGACATAGTTCGATTTTTCCTTTAAGAAGAAAGTCTGAGGGATATCTGTTATCTCATCAATTTTCTTTCCGGCATCGAGTTCTTTCGCTATTTGCACAATACCAAGTTCTCCCATACCATAGATCCCCAGATCGGCTTGAGAGTCAACGAGAATGCTCGGTTTGAGCGAGTCAGACCAATAGTCGTAATGTGTGACACGGCGGAGTGATGCTTCAATACCGCCTATTATGACGGGGACATCAGGATATAACTCTTTGAGAATCCTTGAATAAACGACAGTAGCATAATCAGGGCGGAAGCCAGCCACACCTCCGGGAGTGTAAGCATCGTTGCTACGGAGGCGTTTGTTTGCGGTATAATGATTCACCATAGAGTCCATACAGCCGGCTGAGATGCCGAAGAACAGGCGTGGGCGTCCGAGTTTCTTAAAGTCGCGCAGGTCGTCACGCCAATTCGGTTGAGGTATCAAGGCGACCTTATAGTTCTCGCGTTCAAGCACCCTGCCAATGACGGCTGCGCCGAAGGCAGGATGGTCAACATACGCGTCACCCGTTATAATGATGACATCAAGTTCGGACCAGCCTCTGAGGTCACACTCTTTCTTTGTAATAGGAAGCCATTTCAATAAGTCCATGAGACACTACATATTAAAAAAGACCGACAAGCCTTCTCGTGCATCGGCGAGTTTATCATTCCAGATTTCAACGGAATTCCTGCCCACCACGTCCGTTATATACTTTACAGATAAGAAAGGCAGGTCCATCTCTCTACATACTAAAGCCTGGGCGAACGCCTCCATATCAACCACATCGCCTTCAACACCAGCTGTTTCCGTCACGAAACTATCACCCGTGCTACACGTTGCCCCCACATAATCGGCACGGTTAGACAGGCGCGGCATGATGTCGGTAGAGAACACTATCTCAGAGAGTATCCCGTCAAGCCGTATGCGGCGTAAATCCCTGTCCACGAACCTGTTACACAAAACAATATCTCCCACGTTATATCTCAGGGTGCCAGCTGTGCCGAAATTAATCACCAAATCAGGATTATGCTGACAGATGGCACGCATCACACTCATGGCCGAGCGTACTTTTCCAACGCCGGTCTCAACATACACCAGTTCATCTTCCGGCAGACGCACATCCACCCTCTCATCATCTAATGCGTACGTTAGCAATATCTTCATAACAAATTATTCTTTTCACACAATGAAATAGCGATAAACGACATAAGGCCCATTCCGACAAGCATTGCATCTTCATCAATATCGAAAGTAGCTGTATGTTGTTTAGATACAATACCTTTGGTTTTGTTTGAGACGCCTATCCGATAGAAACACGAAGGAATGAGTTGCGAATAATATGCGAAGTCGTCAGCGGTCATCATCTGTGGAATCGTTTTCACCTTATCAAAGCCAAGGAAGTCAGAGGCGAGGAGACGGCATTTCTCGGTCAGGGCAGCGTTGTTGACAAGAGAGGGATAGCCTTTCTCAACAAACACCTCCGCGGTGCAGGCATGACGTGCCGCGGCATCGTCAGAGACTGCGGCGATATCTGATTTCATGGAGGCGCGCTTAGCCTCATCGAAGGTTCGCATAGTACCTTTCAGCGACACCTCGGAAGGTACCACGTTATATGTGCCGTCAGCGATGAGGCTGCCGAAACACAGCAGTCCGTTCGACTGACAAGCGTCAGCGTCCGACTCAGGATACATTTCCGACAGACGGGAGACGATATTCGCTGCGGCGAGGAGTGCGTTTGCACGTTCGAGAGGCTTTGCAGCGTGTCCGCCTTTACCCTTAACAACAATATTCACCTCGTCGCACGATGCCATGAACGGACCTTGATGGAATCCGACCACGCCACATTCGAGGTCGGGGAAGACATGCTGTCCGACTACGAAATCGACTCCATCCAACACACCATCGGAAAGCATAAGCGACGCTCCGCCAGGCAATTTCTCCTCTCCCGGTTGGAAGATAAACTTAACTGTTCCGGAGAAAGAATCCCTTAAATCATTAACTATTGAAGCCGCGCCGAGGAGCATGGCAGTATGAGCATCATGTCCGCAAGCATGCATGACGCCCTCATTTACGGACCTATACTCACAGGAGTTTGCCTCTTGGATAGGGAGTGCGTCCATATCGGCACGAAGAGCTATAACTAAATCACCAGTCGAAGGGGCAGTGCCAACAACAGTGGCTACGACACCATAACCGACGATATCAGACTCAAAAGCTATTCCTTTTGAAGCAAGGAAGTCCTTGATCACGGAAGAAGTCGATTTCTCACAGAAACTCAGCTCGGGATATTTATGCAGTTTCCTGCGGATAGCGACAACCTCTTTGAATAAATTGCGGGACTTATCAAAAATTATTTGCTTCATAAACTTTATTTTTGCAAAAATACATTATTTTTTTATATATTTGCAAAATAAAATATTTAGCCTTTTCCAATACCAAGCGATATTTTCGTAAAACGAAGAAAGGCAATGATAAAACATTGAATAATAACAAGTTATAATTAACAAACAATATAATCAGTCAACCAAATAATTAAGAACATGAAAAAGGAAATCAAATTCAGTCTGGTTTACCGCGACATGTGGCAGAGTTCAGGCAAGTACGTTCCGCGCAAGGACCAATTAGAGACCATAGCACCCGTTATCATCGACATGGGTTGTTTTGACAGAGTAGAGACCAACGGAGGAGCATCAGAGCAGGTTAATTTACTCTATGGGGAGAATCCAAACGCGTCAGTAAGGGCATTCACTTCAGCCCTTCACAAGGGAGGCATTCAGTGCCACATGCTTGACAGGGCACTTAACGCATTGAGAATGAACCCCGTACCTGCCGATGTGCGTCGTCTTATGTATAAAGTAAAAAAAGCACAGGGCGTTGACATCACAAGGATTTTCTGCGGATTGAATGATGTTCGCAACATAATACCTTCGATCGAATGGGCAAACGAGGCTGGAATGATTTCACAAGCGGCGATGAGCATCACGCATTCCGAGGTGCATACCGCTGAATATTACATAGATATGGCTGAGAAGTTGATTCAAGCCGGAGCTAAAGAGATTGCATTAAAAGACATGGCTGGTGTCGGTCGTCCTGTGACATTAGGAAAGATTGTAGCCGCTATCAAGGCGAAACATCCTGAGATCATAATCCAATACCATGGGCACACAGGTCCGGGATTGTCAATGGCATCAATTCTTGAGGTGGCCAAGGCAGGTTGCGACTATATTGACTGTGCGATGGAGCCTCTCTCATGGGGAACGGTCCACCCGGATGTCATTTCGGTACAGGCGATGTTAAAAGATGCCGGATTCCTTGTTAAGGACATCAACATGAACGCATACATGGAAGCCCGCTCGCTCACACAGAGTTTCTCTGACGATTTCCTCGGCTATTGGATCGACCCACGCAACCGCTACCTCAACTCATTACTTCTCGGCTGCGGCCTTCCTGGCGGCATGATGGGCTCGTTGATGGCCGACCTGAAGAGCGTCCACGTAGCAATCAACATGAACCTGAAAAACCAAGGCAAGCCGGAGTTAAGCGAAGACGAACTTCTTGTAGAGCTGTTTAATGAGGTACAGAACATCTGGCCAAAACTCGGCAACCCGCCATTAGTGACTCCTTTCAGCCAATATACGAAGAACATCGCCCTCATGAACCTCTATTCACTCAGCAAAGGCGAACCACGTTATGTGAACTCTATCGACAAAGCCGCTTGGGACATGATTCTCGGTAAGGCCGGCAACCTCCCTGGCAAACTCGACCAAGAGATTGTTGACCTCGCAAAGAAAAAAGGATACGAGTTCTACACAGGCAACCCACAAGACAACTATCCGGACGAGCTTGACCGCTACATCGAAGAGATGGAGAAGAACGGCTGGGACCGCGGACAAGATGATGAGGAACTGTTCGAGTTCGCTATGCACGAGAAACAATACCGTGAATTCAAGTCGGGCGAGGCTAAACGCCGCTTCAACAAAGAGCTTGAAGATAAGATGAAAGCAAAGATGGAGAAAGGCGGAGTAACAGTAAGCGCCAATGAGTTACGCGCTATGCGCCACCCAAAGGCGGAAGCTGTCACCGCACCGGCAAGCGGAAAAATCATCTGGGAAATCGATGTCGTTGAGAAATCAATGGCACCAGCTACAGGCAAAGAATATAAAGAAGGAGACCTGTTCTGCTATATCCAGACACAATACTGCAACGAGCCGGTATATACGAACTGGAGCGGTAAACTCGTCGAGGCAGTAGCCGAACAAGGGAAGAATGTAGCGAAAGGCGATATCCTCGCATTTATTGAGAAATAAACTTTACCAACAAGAAAAAATTTTTAGTGTTATAATGAAAAAGTTCCTAACCTCAATAATAGTGCTATTTATGACATTGTCATTGTCGGCGCAGTCAAACACCATACTCTTGGAAGAGGATTTTAACAGTATCCTCTTCCCTGAGGGCTGGCAGAAGTTAGGAGACGGCATCGCGAACTGGCATATATCGCAAAGCAATATGGCAGGCGGCGAAATAAACGAGCTGAAACTTGACTGGAATCCAATATTCAACGGCGTCGCACGTATAGTCACACCTCCTTTGGACTTCACAGGCATTTCTTCAGCGGGATTCTCATTCCTACATTTCTTCAACAATTTCGACGGGGTCCACACTCTGTCAGTAGAGACATCATCTGACGGTGGCGCGACATGGAACGTGGCTTGGTCACACACTTACGTTGAAACAGAGATAACATTACAATCCTCAGAGTCGATACAGCTCATGACTCCAGATATGGGGCATAGCTCCGTAATGATAAGCATCACCTATACAGGCGATACCGACAAACTCACAGCTTGGTATTTCGATGAGGTAAGGGTCTTTCAGATGCAGAGCAACAACCTGTGCCTTAACAGCATAGACATTGACGACATTGTCATTGCCGGCGAGAAAGAACTTGGTTTCACTGTCACTAATAATGGCTCTGAAACAATAAACAACTTCGTGATGTCATTTCTTGTAGGGGAAGACGACATTATCGAAGAGACATTCAACGAGACGATAGCGCCGCTCGAGGTGAGGCAACTCTCCTTCAGCACGCCTGCATTCTTCCAACCGGGCGTCAACGAACTTATTGTCAACATCGAGAGCGTGAACGGAGACAGCGACGATGACATCACGGACAACACACTGGCAAAGGAAGTCAACGGCTCGATGGGAAAGGCTCAAAACACAGTCATGATAGAGCATTTCTCAAGCTCAACATGCGTGCCTTGCGTTAACGTTAATGCTAATATGGCTAACCTTTGCAACGGCAATCAGGGAGAATACACCTATACTAAATATCCCATGAACTATCCCGGCATTGGCGACCCTTATTACACAGAGGAATGCGGAATCAGAAATGTTTACTATGGTTATAGCGGGGTTCCTCTTGTAGTACTCGGAGGCAGTTATATAGCATATCAAGCGCCATCACAGGAATTGTTCGACTCAGAACACCAGAAGACAGCCTTCACCGAAGTGAGAGGCTCGTTCTATACCGAAGGGAATGTCATTCATGTTAAAGCCGACTTCATGGCATACTGCAACACCAATGATGCAAAAGCTTTTGTGACCGTTAACGAAAAGACCACAACAGGCAACATCATGACGAACGGTGAGGCCGAATTTCACCACATATTCATGAAGTTCTTAACCGATGTTAATGGTAACCAATTGAATATCAATTATGGTGAATATCAAACCCTTGAGTTTGACATTGACCTTTCATCAACGAACATAGAGGAATACGATGACCTTGAAGTTAGCGCATGGATTCAGAACTATGGCACAAAAGAGGTCTTGAACAGCCATTTCCTTTATGAGACAAGTCTCCACCCCTACCCTGTATCGAACCTGAAATTCTCTGATAACGGGACGGGGACAACGGCGACAGCCACATGGGACCAGCCACAGCAAGGCGAGCCTTCATCTTATAATGTCTATTTGAATGGAGAACTCGTGGCGGAAAACATCACGGAGACATTTTTTTCTATGCCTATTCCAAGAGAAAGGCTTGATATTGTCTCAGTAAGGGCCGTTTATCCCGACAATATGGAGTCTGTTCCGGTGACGGAGATTCTCGAAATAACATACGATGGCGTACAAAAGACAGAGGAGCAGATTATCAGCGTTTACCCTAACCCTGCTTCAAACGACATCGTAGTCTGTGGCGACGGAATCAAAAGGATAGAGGTTGTCAACGTCTTAGGACAATGCGCATTATCCGTTGCTGTATGTACCGCAAACGCTACAATCTCATTGAAAGATTTATCCAATGGACCATATATTTTGAGGATAACAAACAACGATGGGAACACATTGACAAGAATTATCACAAAACAATAACTGTATTACACAAATATGTTTAATTTTGCATTATTAACTTAAATTAATATCTTATGAAAAAAACATTACTATTTGTCTTTTCATTGTTACTCAGTGTCACAATGATTGCACAAACAAAAACACAGATCATCAAAGAATCGTTCAACGGCAACAACATGCCTACAGGTTGGACGATCAGCGGTCTCGGACAGACAAGCTGGTCAATAAGCCAAACTGCCAATGCAGGAGGGAAAGCCAACGAGTTAAAGTTGACATGGAGTCCGCAGTTCAACGGTATCTCACGCGTTGTCATGCCAGCTGTTGACCTTACAGGTATTGACAAACTTGTTTTCTCATTCAAACACTGCCTCAGCAACTATTCTGGAGCACACACAATCGGTATTGCTACATCATCAGACGGTGGTACAACATGGCATGATGGTTGGTCACAATCATACAACCAATCGAACCAATTCAGTGTGACAGAGTTCATTGAGACTGAGGATATGGGTAAAGACAATGTCCTTCTCTGTATCTACTACAGCGGCAACAGCTATAATATCAACGATTGGTACTTCGATGACATCGATGTATATTCAATGGAGCAGTTGACACTTGCAATCCAGAGCATCAATTTACCTACAAGTTCATCAGGAAGCCAGTTTGAAGTCCCATTCACAGTCATGAACAAAGGTGTTGAGACAATCACAACATTCGAGGCAAGTTACCAATTCAACGATTTAGAGGAAGTAACAGAGACATTCTCATGCACACTCCCTTCACTTGCTACACACACATTCTCATTCGGTGTTCCTGCTGAAGTAGTGCCAGGTTCATACGATGTCAAAGTGAAAATCAAATCTGTAAACAACGACTCAAATATTAACGATGAGTTATCACAAGAATTTTCTGTTGCAATGAACTCAGTTCAGAGGATTCCGCTCATCGAGCACTTCTCAAGCTCAACATGCGGACCATGTGTAAGTATTAATGTCGCAATGGGAACATTCTGCAACAACAACCCAGGCAGATTCGCATACACAAAATACCAGATGAACTGGCCGGGCAACGGAGACCCATATTACACACCTGATGGCGGTACAAGAAGAGTGTACTATGCGGTGAACGCTGTTCCAAACGTTGTATTCAACGGCACAAACATCGGCGCACAGGCTGTACAACAAACAGTATTCGACAACGAGTGCAACACACCTGCTTTCTCTGACATCAAGGGTTCATTCTCTGTTGATGGCAACACAATCAACATCATTGCTGACTTCATGTCATACGTTGACCTCACAAATGTCAGGGCTTTCATAGCTGTTAACGAGAAAGTCACAACCGGCAACGTTGGTTCAAACGGTGAGACAGAGTTCCACCATGTATTCATGGCAATGCCGACAACAGCACAAGGCGAGACAATCAGCATTGAGGCCGGCGACTATGTCCACATGGAGAAATCATTCGATATGTCTTCAACATTTGTTGAGGAAATGTCAGACCTCGAGGTTGCAATATGGCTCCAGAACTACTCAACAGCAGAGATCTATAACAGCACATTCGCATTAGAATATACATCAGAACACCCATACGCAGTACAAAACCTCCAGTTCACACACGAGAACGACGGTGAGGACTTCATCGCGACATGGGACGCACCTCAAGGCGGCAGCCCATTAAACTACAATGTCTATGTTAATGGCGAACTCGTTACAACAACAAACGATATGACATATTCAGTCGCCGAGACAGAAGGCTTCACATTTATAGAGGTTGAGGCTGTTTATGCAAACGACATCAAATCTGTAAAAGTCGCTAAGACAATGACTTACTATGAAAGCACAGTTGAGAATGTCGCTGATTCATACAGCATCTATCCTAACCCAACAACAAACACTATCACTGTCTGCGGTAACAACATCAAAGAAGTCCAAGTATTCAACGTCTGCGGACAGAACATCATGACTGTCAACGGCACAAGCAATGTAAAAGTCAACCTGAGCAATTATGCTACAGGCATCTACATGGTGAAAGTTATCGACAACAACGGTAATTCAACTGTAAGCAAAGTCATCAAAAAATAATCATTGATTATATGGTACTAAAGAGGGTGAAACGAATCACCCTCTTTTTTTTGTCCATAAAGAGATATTGCTGTTCTTGAATGAACAGCAATAAAAATCAAAAACAAATCAACGTCTCATTACGAGATGAAACATACTTACCATTTCAGATTATTTGTCACGAAATCCACTATCTCCTCTTTAGAAGCATTCACACCGAACACATGGTCAGGTTTGAGGTAAGAGGCGTCGTGAGTGTCCATGAAATGTTTCTCTCCACCGCCTGTAATATTCAGCATGATATAGTCATCGGCTCCAACCTGTTTATTATTAACCGCTTGGATAAGAGACGCCGTTGCGACACCGGATGCGGAATAAATATCCACGCCTTCAAGTTCCTCAAACATCTTACATGCATTTCGGAGTTCATCGTTCGACACGGCGAACATATCACCATTTGAATCAAGGAGTGCGTCGAACAACCCACCACATATTGAGTAAGGCGGCTTACGGTTAGAAAGCACCTTAGCGCATATTTCGCCGGCGTCATGGCGGGCTTGGTCAGCATCATAAGGAAGCATTGTGCGAGATGATTGTTTCCAAGCGTCATACATAGGAGTAAACGGTTTGTTTTGGGACACGAAAATCCTTGTCTTTGTGTTACCGAAGCGTCCGTCTTCGAGGAAACGCATATTCGCCTCCCATGCAGCAATCGCACCTGTACCGCTACCGACAGCCTGGAAATAGAAATCAGGCGTGCGACCCATGAATGTCGTCGCAGAAAGCATCGTGGTACCCATACCATCGCGGCGTGCGATATTCTTTGCGCCACCTTCAGCGAAGAAACCATCAAGTTCGCAAACGATATTCCCGAGATTTATGGCATCGAAATAGTCGCTGCCCGACTCGGTGCAAATAAGTTTCACGCAAGGGTTCAGCGGTTTCTCAAACCAGAGCGCGTTGATATTATCCTCTGGCACTGTCAGCAGAAGATTGATATTATTATCCGAGCAAACTTGTGCGAAGGCACGGGCCGTATTACCAGCCGAGGACACGACCATCACTTTATTGAGTTGCTCCGAATCGAGACGGGCGCAAACAGAATAAGCCTCCGTCTCCTTGAACGAACAAGTGCGCATCTTAGCACCAATAGCTGGATAATATCCGTTAAACGTAATATATAAATTATTAAGACCCAACGCCTTAGCAAGCCCCTCACTCTTGTATGTCACAGGACATGAAGGATGCTTCAGCAATTTCTTTATCGGAAGCCAATCAGCGAAACGATACAGTCCAAGGCTCTCATCTTCCTTTACCTCAAGTTGTTTTTTCTCGTAAACAGCACGAATCAAACTTGGCTTTTCCGCATTCGGGAAATCTAACATCCAACCACTATCCTCACATGTGCGACCATCTGCCACACAACTAATCTGGTATTTTGTAGGTTTAAAACTCATAAGTATTAATATTAAGTTGCAAAGATAGTAAAACATTTTACCAAATTGCATAAAAAAGCAATTTTTTTCAAAAAAAAAATCGAACTATGCGAGAAAAACACATTTTTATAAAATAATAGAGGCAAATTAAACCGATTTGACGTGATTTTTTTGTATTTAAAATCTTTTTAGAATAATAATCCAAATAACAAATAATTTACTATTTTTGTAACCTTAAAACTATATTGGCATGAAAAGAAATTTGAAGTGTACACTTTTATTTGTGGCGTTAGTTTTTGCCACACAAACAGGGTTACAGGCGCAGAAGAGCGACAAGCCTGTCTATCAATTTGTTGATGATATAGAGGTTCCACACACAATAGTGCAGAATCAGGGAAGTTCAGGGACATGCTGGGATTTTGCCGGCACCGGATTTGTTGAGGCTGAGATATTAAGGAAATATGGCGTTGTCCTGAATCTCTCGGAGATGTATTTCGACCGTTGGGCATATAACGCCAAATTCGAGAAGTATGTCAGGCTTCATGGAGAATCGACAATCAGCTGCGGAGGCGAGGTTATCGATGTACTTTATGCGTTGGACGACAAGGGAATGATTCCGCAGGATTATTACACAGGGTTAGTGCTTGGCGAGGACAGACACAATCACTGGGAGATGCACAGCCTTATCAACGAGTATGCAAAGGTTGTCATTTCAAAGAAAAACGGCAGACTAATGCCCACTGTCTATCCAAAGATGATGGAAAAGATTCTTGACACTTATCTTGGAGAAGTTCCGGAAGAGTTTGAATATGAAGGCGTCAAATACACACCTAAGACTTTTGCCGAGAAATATCCATTAAACGTCAACGACTATGTACAGATCGGAGCGTATCTTCACAAAGATCTGTACAAGCCTTTTAACATTTACATTCAGGACAATTGGACAGCCACCGACACATATAACATGACACTTGACGAGCTTATGGCAGAGCTTGACAATGCGTTAACAAACGGATACACGGTAGGTTGGGCACAAGATGTTAGCGACAAGGGCTTCTCACGCAAGGCAGGAGCCGCTGTCGTACTCACCGACGACATCGAGAAGATCAGGCAGAGCGACCCGAAGAGATATAAGAAGATGAGTGACGAAGAGATTCTTGAGAGCATGTATAAGTTTGAGAGCGTGATGCCTGAAATAGATGAAGTGACCGATGAGATGCACCAGGAAGCATACGACACTTGGAACACCACCGATGACCACAGCATGTTGATTGTAGGCATCGCTCACGACCAGAACGGGAACAAATATTATAAGGTGAAAAACTCATGGGGCGAGACTGGCGAATACAAAGGCTATTGGTACTGCTCCGTTCCTTTTGTAAGGCTTCACACCATTTTCTTCACCATGAACAAAGAAGCCATGACGCAGACAATGAAAGACAAACTGAATATCAAATAATTTAATACACACAAATATGAAATTCAAACATTTGATTTTGGCAGCTGCAATGTTAGCAAGTGTGCCAACTTTCGCACAGGAAGCGACAGAAGAGGAAAAAGAAGAAGGCTACAAATTTGAAGTTATCAAAGAATTGCCTATCACACCAGTAAAAGACCAGAACATGGCAGGTACATGCTGGTGCTACTCATCACTCGGATTCTTCGAGGCAGAACTTCTCCGTATGGGCAAACCGGAGTATGACTTCTCCGAGATGTACATCGTTTATAAGACTTATCAGGACAGAGCTGACAAGGCGGTCCGCACACACGGCGATGTCTCTTTCTCACAAGGCGGTTCTTTCGGCGATGTCATCTACGCTATCCGTAACTATGGCCTCGTCCCTGACGTAGAGATGAGGGCCGGACAGATGCACGGCGACAGTCTATCCGATTTCAGCGAGTTCTCCTCAGTATGCAATCCTTTCATCGATGGAGTTATCAAATGCAAGACCCTCCAACTTGGCACAGACGAGAACCACACCCCACTCTGGAAAAACGCTCTTAACGGCATCCTTGACACATATATCGGAAAATGCCCTGAGACCTTTGTCTATAACGGAAAAGAATATACTCCTAAGACTTTTGCTGAGTCAACAGGACTCAACATGGACGACTATGTCAACTTAGCGTCATTCTCACATCAGCCATGGTACTCACCTTTCGTGATTGAGGTCCAAGACAACTGGCGCTGGGGTACCGCTTACAACCTCCCAATCGATGAGTTCATGGAAGTGATGAACAACGCTATCGACAACGGCTACCCGATAGCATGGGGTGCCGATGTCAGCGAAAAAGGCTGGCTCAGAGGTAAAATGTCAGGCATTTGCGTTCTCCCTGACATCGATAACAAGTCAACAGACAAAGCCGGGACAGACTATGCACACTGGAACGGACTTAGCGCAGCAGACAGACAGAAAGAAGCTATGAACAGACCTACACCACAACGTTGGGTCAACGACCAAGACCGTATCGACGCTTATAATAACTATGAGACAACTGACGACCATGGCATGGTTATCTACGGTAAGGCAAAAGACCAAATGGGTAATGTATATTTCATGGTTAAGAACTCATGGGGCGATGCCGGCAACTATGATGGTATCTGGTACGCCTCTGAAGCCTTTGTCCGTTACAAAACTTTAAATATCATTGTCCATAAAGACGCTCTTCCAAAAAGCATCAAGAAAAAACTTGGTATTAAATAGTTTACCATAACAACATTATATCGGAGACGGATTCTTATTATTAGGATTCGTCTCTGATTTTTAACCGAGTACAAGAAAAAGAACTATTGGTGTACGGGGAATTTTAATCGGTATTCTATCGAAATGTCCACCAGACAGCAATAAAAAATGTTGTTAAAAGTTGTACCCGTTGTCGTAAAAATATCACAGCCATTTTTTGACAGGAAGCCCGCTGTCATCTATCAAAATCAAAAACTATAAGGCATTGAATCTGTTCACCGGACAACGACAAAAAAGAACATTAAGCAATCCGCTATTCGACCAATTCCCATACAAGATGAATGGTCAAAGAGAGCAATCGGCGGGTACTTTGAAACAAACAATAAAAAACCCCTTCCTACCCGGTAGGAGCAAGTCGGGGCTCTATATATTAATAAAGGTGTAAGAATTATTTCTTCATAGCTTCAAAACCCTTACCATATACACCCATCACTGTGTTGACAGAGACGAAAGCATGCGGATCCTCTTGTTTCACAATCCTAATAACCGATTGGCTTTCTGTTTTGCGCACCACTGCCATCAGGATATCGGTCTCCTGTTTCGAATACCAGCCTGTGCCTTTAATCACCGTCACACCCCTATGCAGTTCATTACCGATGCGGTCAGCAATAAGCTGTGACTTTGCGGAGAAAATAAACAGCTGAACCGACTGCTTGCTTCCAGTAAAGGCAAGGTCCATACAATAGCTGCTGATAAAATTACCCACAAGACTGTATATTATCAACTCAAAACGCTCAAGGTAGCCCATATCGGTGAAGACGAAGAAAGACGCGCTAATAATAAAAAGATTTATTGCGAGGGTGAACTTCCCAAGAGAAATGTTACGATATTTGTTCACCATCATAGTGATAATATCCACTCCACCTGTACTTCCGCCAGCTATAAAGATTATGCCGTTAGAGAATCCTCCTATGCCGCCTCCAATTATCGCAGCGAGCAACTTGTCAGAAATGACAGGCACATCGCCGATAACTCCTTGCAAAAATGAGAAGAAGAACGACATTGTAACGATACAGTAAATTGTCTTGATTCCAAAACGCCAGCCAAGGACCTTAAAGGCAAAAACAATAAGAATAAGGTTAAGAGCCAAGATTGTGACACCTGTCGAAAGACCTGTAACCCAATAAACTATAGTAGCGATACCGTTAACTCCACCGCCTAACATATTATTTGGAATAAGAAAAGCCGTCCAACCGAGAGCTATAATAAACATGCAGACAGTAATAACCGCATAGTTCTTCACTTCAATTAATACACTTGATGACTTACTCATAATAAAAGAAATTTTTTGCAAAAATATAAAAAAATCAAAGAAGAATAAAAACATGTGCTATATTTGCAAACAATAATCAAACGAATTCGAAAAAAATTTTTATGAGGAGATTTTTAACATTATTTATCCTTATATTATTGGTATCCAATAATATTAAGGCTCAGGCAGATGTCAACATCTTATTTCTCGGCAACTCATACACAGCGGTCAACAACCTGCCACAGCTTGTAGCAAAGATTGCGGAGAGCGACGGGAAAAACGTTTATTACCAAAGCTCAACACCAGGCGGTCACTTGTTATTGCAGCATGCCGAAAACACTGCCAGCCTCAACCTTATCAGGGAAGGCGGCTGGGATTACGTTGTGCTTCAAGAGCAAAGCCAGCTACCTACTATTGAGTATTACCGCAGTTACATGGAGAAAGGATGGCAGATGCTTCGTGACACAACTATGAAATACAACGACAACGCACAGATGATAGGATATATGACATGGGGGCGTCGTTATGGCGGACAGCAATGTGAAAATTTCGGCGAAGGCATTTATTGCAGTGTTAACTTTGTGGATTTCAACCACATGCAAGACACATTAGCAAGTGCATACAATAGTTGCGCCAACAAATATGAGAGTATGATAGCGCCGGTCGGATTAGCCTGGAAGTATGTTTTGGGAGACAGCGACATGGTTTTGCATTCCGGAGACAACAGTCACCCGTCAATATACGGCAGTTACCTTGCGGCTTGTGTTTTTTACACTTTGATTTTCGAGAAAAGCCCGGAAGGACTATGGTTTCCAGACGAGATAGGAGAAAAAGACGCAACTTATTTACAAAAGGCTGCATACATTGTGTCAGGCAATCACACATCTGTTGAGGAGACATCGGAAGCGAGCGTGTACCAGATGTTCATTAAAGACGGCATGTTAAATATTGTGAATAGCAAGGACAACAAGGTATCGGCTAAGGTATATGACGTTAGCGGTAACGAGGTCGCGTTTTCAGACTTCAAAGGAGGGGACTGTGTGATAGATATTAATGGGACAAGAGGTGTAATCATTGTCAAGATAACTGATAAAGACACAGGTGTCACAGAGGTCAGGAAGTTGATTAAATAGGTTTATAAAAGAAGAGTGATATAAAAGAAGAGCGGGTTCAAAATATTTGAACCCGCTTGTTTTTCAGTACCTGAGGCCGGAATCGAACCGGCACGCCCACAATGGGCACAGGATTTTAAGTCCGGCGCGTCTACCTATTCCGCCACTCAGGCACTATCCTGCATTTAAAAAATCCCGATACTCTTATCGGGATTTGGAGCGGAAAACGAGACTCGAACTCGCGACCCCGACCTTGGCAAGGTCGTGCTCTACCAACTGAGCTATTTCCG
>JBJEGZ010000041.1:0-4180 GCA_051875555.1 Candidatus Limimorpha sp.
AATTTTTTGAAATTAGAATATTGATAATCAAAGAGTTAGTTTTTAAATAAAATCGTCGAAGTTGATGCCCGCCACGTGGCTCTTTTCATTATAAACCATTCATTATCACCCTGTTATATACGTTATACAGGGTGTTTCTGTTTTATTCGACAGCATAACCCCGAATGTTCTTCAGAGTGATAGATTCGATCTCAGGCTACTTTCCACCAAATGTCGGCCCTTGAATATTCCTATACCTTGGACAACGGCTCCCGGACAGCCTTAAACAAACATGTGGATGCCTTATCTCCGTCTATACCATAACTCCTAATCCTTATTCAAACTCAACGGCATCACAGCATTCTTCCGGATTTGTTCCCTATCTCGGATCGACCGATTCTCATACTATTTTTATACGTTAACAATTACGGACTTAGTATTTTCAATCACATGGCGTATTACTCACGAAATGTTCCTCCATAAAGAAATGTCTGATGATTATTTTAAAATATTGTAAATCAACATATTGAACTTACACATCGCACATAGGGCGTATTGGGCAAGCCATGATGCCGCGCATAGTTTGTGGGGGTTCTCCACTATCATCTTCTCAGGGACAGTCTCCCTAAGGTGTGCGCATGCTGTCGATCAGAAGGTGACTGTGTCTGGCGACGCGTTATATTAATAATAAGGTGTCGATACGCAGGGGCCGTGCGCAGCAGCTCCGGATGCCGTACCGCCATACTCTGTATTCGCCGAGACGCACTCCTTGTATTAAGTTTGATAAAGGAATAAGATAACGTGGCACTTCAAAAGCGCATTGTGAGGCTTTTGAAGTGCCGCGTGGGTAACTCCTTCTTAGTAAAGTATTTATAATCCTCTACTTATCTAACTTCTGGAAGACAGAGTTGTTTGACTTGAACTCAGGCACGATTTTCTTCATCTGAGCAACAATATCCATGTCGTTACACGAAGGAAGGATCTCCTTTAATACAGCGATTTCCTTATCGACCTCTTCTTCGGTGTATTCCCTCACTTTCGCACGCATAATCTTAGGGTGATTGGTCGGGATAGTGTTTTCCTTTGTAGCAAGCAGCTCCTCGTAGAGTTTCTCACCGGGGCGCAATCCCGTGATTTTTATCTCCACCTCCGGCTTGTTAGCGAGCTTTATCATCTTGCTCGCAAGGTCATAAATCTTGACCGGCTTACCCATGTCGAAGACAAAGATATCGTCGTCTTCTCCAATAGCGCCTGCTTCGAGAACCAGACTACATGCCTCAGGAATTGTCATGAAATAACGTATGATGTTTGCGTCAGTAACAGTGAGAGGGCCGCCGTGGGAAAGCTGCTTCTTGAACAAAGGAATGACAGAGCCGTTAGAACCGAGGACGTTACCGAAACGTGTTGTGACAAACTTTGTATTGCTGTTACGGCTTTGTGTGTAAATCTCAGCAATACGCTTTGTCGCACCCATGACATTCGTCGGGTTAACAGCCTTGTCTGTTGACACCATGACAAACTTCTCCGCACCGTATTCTATCGCTAAATCGGCGACAATCTTTGTTCCGAAAACATTAACGAACACCGCCTCGTAAGGGAAATTCTCCATCAAAGGGACGTGTTTGTAAGCCGCAGCATGATAGATTATCTGCGGTCTGAGTTTCTCAAACACCTCTTTCATCTTATTGTAATCCTTCACGTTACCAATGACAAAGTCTTTCTGCACCCTGAAATCCTTATACGGGCTCTCGTTGTTAAGTTCAAACTGAAGGTCGTATATTGGTGATTCAGCTTGGTCGAACATTATCAGACGCGCCGGATTATACTGCAACACCTGACGGCATATCTCGCTTCCTATTGAACCCGCAGCACCGGTGACAAGTACCACCTTGCCTTTCAACTCATTCGTAACATTCTCATTACCAAGCACTATAGGCTCTCTCTCGAGAAGGTCCTCAATCTTGATTTCCTCAATCTGATTGTACGAAAGATTAGAGTTGTCAATCCATGCAGTGACATGAGGCACCGACTTGATTGTGATACCTAAATCCATGAGTTTTAAAATGATCTCTTGTCTCTCACTAATAGAAAGACTCGGCATTGCAAGGACGATGAGATCGACATTATGCGCTTTGATGTACTCCTTATTCAACACATCTGACGGCTTACGGATCATCACACCATTGATGTTCTTCCCTATCTTGTTGATCGAGTCATCAACAAAAGAGATAATATTGTAAAATTTAGATGTATCCTGCTTTAAAGCATTGAGCGTGATAGGACCAGCATCTCCGGCACCATAAATAATTGTGTTTATAGCCTTTGGATGCGGACGAAAATACTCATTATAAATACGTCTGACAACCAGACGAGACATCACAAGTATCACTATTACAGCCAAACATATCACGAAAATATTAGAGTATGAGGGGAAATAATCATCTAAGAAATCAAGAGAGTTAACATTAGTTGTCAGATATTTACAAATAAACAAAGCGACAAACACTTTGACTGTGGTTATCAGAATAATGGTGATATCCTCAAATCCGGAATACCTGATGAGACCTTTATAAGAGCCTGCTACAAGGAATGCGATGAGGAAGAATACAAATACCGAGATAGTACTGATTAGCGTATCCTTGATAAGGACAGCGTCGAAATCAGGGTAGAATTTGAAAAACAACAACGCAAAAATAGATACCACCACACATAACAAATCAAATACGAGAATAATCCACCTCGGCAAAGAACCGGAATTTCTTCTGCCAAAAATAAGTTCTGCGAACTTCATCATCAGGCTTTTCATTTGTAATTTTATTTTTGCCATTCTTTTATAAGTTGTTCGTCTTGCATCTTACAAATAAGCAGACGGTTGTTATCATCAATAATAATATAATTATCAAGTCCTTGTACTATGACTTTCTCACGTCCGAATGAACGCACAATACAATTGCTGCTGTCAACCATTCTGATGTTTTCACCGATGAGGGCGTTTTTATTATCATCAGCAGGTATGTGGGTATAAAGGCTTCCCCATGTCCCTATATCACTCCAGCCGAAATCGGCAGGATAAACGAAGACATTGTCAGATTTCTCCATCACGGCATAGTCGATGCTGATATTTGGGCAAGTAGGGAACAGTGTGTCGATGATATCTTGCTCATCGTCCTGATAGAAATGAGGCTCAACCTTATCAAAGACAGCGGAGATCTCCGGGACGAGCTTGCCAAATGTCTCGACAACCGTTTTAACATTCCAGATGAAGATGCCTGCATTCCAGAAATAGCCTCCTTGTTCGAGATACGACAGCGCGGTATTAAGGTCTGGTTTCTCTTTGAAAGTATCTACTTTGAAGATATTTCCAACATTGTCTGATGTCACCGACTTGATATATCCGTAGCCTGTCTCAGGGCGAGAGGGCTTCATTCCGAGTGTAAGAATGACGTTGTTGTCTTGAGTGAATTGGAGAGACTCGTTGACGACCTCTTGGAAATGCTGTATGTCGAGGACTAAGTGGTCAGCGGGAGAGAACACAAGGTTTGCGTCAGGATAACGAGCGTAAATCTTTCTGCTCGCGTATGCGACACATGGAGCCGTGTTACGCATACACGGTTCCATAAGGATATGAGACTCAGGGACATCTGGGAGTTGTTCCATCACAATATCCTTATATTTCTTTGAGGTCACCACCCAAACATGCTCAGGCTCGACAATACCTTTGAAACGCTCAACCGTAAGCTGTATCATGGTTTTGCCTATTCCTAAGACATCGATAAACTGCTTTGGGCACTCAGGTATTGACATAGGCCAGAATCTTGAGCCCACGCCACCAGCCATTATTATCAAATGATTGTTATTCATATCATTTAATGTCTTTATAGGTTTCAGTCACTGATTTTGAATAATGTCTTACCTTCTCTATAAGCCTTCTCCCATTTCCATGCGGAGCTTGTCATCTCATCGAGATTTCTCTCGGCTTTCCATCCGAGTTCAGCATTAGTAAACGATGGGTCGGCCCATATTTTCTCAATATCGCCGGTTCTTCTTCCCACTATCTCGTAGTTCAGTCTCACGCCGGAAGTCCGCTCGAAAGAATGTATTGCGTCAAGGACGGAATATCCTGTACCTGTGCCCACATTGAAGATCTCGAAAGGGGCCTTCATATTCCCATGTATCATGCTTTCTACCGCTTTTACATGGG
>JBJEGZ010000042.1:0-110929 GCA_051875555.1 Candidatus Limimorpha sp.
GTTCCTTAGAATTACTATTGCAAAAAAACAATACTAAGCTAAAGAAAGAGAAAAAGACTTGTCCGTGCCGGCGGCCATGCGAGCGGAGCGAGGGACGAGCGAGGCAAGCATGGCAGTGGGCACGGACAAGAGCGGGAGAGCCACGTTTCTACTCTGCACCTTATGCAGCCTCAGATTTTAAACTGCTTCCATACAATGATGCTGGCATGAAAGGAAAATGGAATTGTTGTCAAAATACCCGGAAAGCATCGCAAATCCAATCAGGGGATATGTAACCCACACCTACATTAACAATGCGGTTTCCCCTACGGTAGTGTTCTCTATCTATGTTGCTGAAATTGAAAAAACAGGCCATGGCACCAAGCCGATGACAAATAAAGCGATGAGTTTGGTCGAATATATGTGAAACTCCGCCCGTTGGCTCAGATGGAATGAATTGAATGAGACTTGCACTGATTAAAAACTTATCCCATTGTTGTCAAAAGCTTTGTATGAGAGGCTCGAAGGTTATATTGTTCCCTGAGAAGAACTTTTGTATGGGAGGCGGTGTATAACAGTGTGCCTTGAGACGTGATTTATTCTTTATCTTCGATTTTTTTGTTTAGTTCTTCAATCTGTCTCTCGAGGTTCTTGATATGCTCTAATACCTCATCGTTGTTATCTTCCGCCATAGTATCTACGAGCAGGGAGTTGATGATACTGACACCTATTATTCCGCCGAAGAACAAAATCGTTGAGAAATAAAGTCTTACGAGAAATCTCATCAGTCCGGAGTCGCGTCCATCTACTATTGAGTCCGGTATTTCGTACCAGCCTTCGACGGTAAAGATGCGGAAGGTGGAGTAGATAGAGTCGATAGGGTTGCTGAAGTACTCGGGCGATAGGTTCTTGAACAGCACGCAGGTCACTATTGAAACGATGAAGATGATGATAAGGAATGCGATAATGATAAAATAAGTTGTTTTTATAGCGCGTCTCAGTCCGCTTAGGATTTTCCCGAGGTCGGGGATGAATTTCAGTATCCTTATGAGTTTCAAGGCTCTGAGTGCTCTGAGTACGGTGATATATCCTAACGCTTGTGAATACGGGTCGTAGGTGATGAACTGTATCAGTGACAGAAGAGATATTGTTGTGATTACGAAATCGATTTTATTCCATGAGCTGCGCCAATAGTTTTTCCATCCGAACTCTTTGATTTTTATTGCCATCTCGAAGGTGAAAAGTAAGGTGAAGATATTGTCATAGAAGCCCATGAAGGCTATTTTATAGTCATAGCATTGGAGGAAGATGACGAAGCAGTTGAGGAGTACTAAGGCGAGGATAAAGTTATCGTTAAGGAAAAGTCTCTTTATGAGGTGTCTGTGTTTTTTCATTTTTAAGAATAATAAGTTTGCAAAAATATAAAAAAAACGTCACAAGAATGAAAAATCGTTATTTTTGCAATTGATAAAAAAAATAAGATTTTGCAGACACTAAGGACACATATAGATGTTAATGGTGCGGAGTTCAAGGAGAACAGGGCGTCATTCATGAGGGTTATGGAGCAGTACAGGGCGGCTATGGATTCGAGCATGCGCGGTGGTGGAGATGTCGCTATAGCGAGGCACAAGGGGAGGGGCAAGTTGCTTGCGAGGGAGCGCATCGACCTGCTTATTGACAAGAACACTCCTTTTTTGGAGCTTTCGCCTATGGCTGCTTACGACACTTATAATAATAATTTCCCGTCGGCGGGAATCATCACTGGCATAGGAGTTATTGAGGGTAGGGAGACGATAATAGTAGCTAACGATGCTACGGTGAAGGGTGGCACCTACATGCAATACACGGTGAAGAAGCATTTGAGGGCGCAGGAGATTGCGATGGAGAACCATCTTCCTTGCGTATATATGGTTGACAGCGGGGGCGCGTTTCTTCCCGAGCAGGACACGGTGTTCCCTGACAAGGAGCATTTCGGCCGGTTCTTCTACAATCAGGCGCGGATGTCGGCCATGGGTATCCCGCAGATTGCCATTGTCATGGGGATGTGTACAGCCGGTGGGGCATACGTGCCTGCGATGAGCGATGAGACTATCATTGTGAAGAAACAAGGCACCATATATCTTGGCGGGCCTCCATTGGTGAAGGCGGCGACAGGCGAGATAGTGACGGCTGAGGAACTCGGAGGTGCGGAAATGCACACCTCGGTGTCCGGTGTGGCCGACCATCTCGCCGAGAACGACAGCCATGCGGTGCGTATCTGCCGTAATATCTTCAAGACCTTAGAGCGTCCTGATAAACAGCATCTTGATTTCCACGCTGTTGAAGAGCCGTTGTATGACCCGGCAGAGCTTTACGGCATAGCTCCCGTTGACCTGCGTAAAATCGTTGACCCGCGCGAGGTCATAATGAGAATTGTAGATGGAAGCCGTTTCCAAGAGTTCAAAGAGCGTTACGCTACAACGATAGTATGTGGCTTCGCATATATCATGGGGTTCCCTGTCGGCATCATCGCGAATTATGGCGTTTTATTCAGTGAGTCGGCATTGAAGGCGACACATTTCATCGAACTCTGCTGCCAGAGGAACATACCGTTGGTTTTCTTACAGAACATCACGGGCTTCATGGTAGGCAAGCAATATGAGTGTGGCGGCATAGCCAAAGACGGAGCGAAGATGGTGCATGCCGTCAGCAACGCAAACGTCCCGAAGTTCACTGTCATCTTCGGAGGCTCGTTCGGAGCCGGTAACTACGGAATGGCAGGACGCGCTTATAGCCCGAGACTGCTTTTCATGTGGCCTAACGCTAAGATTTCTGTCATGGGTGGCTCTCAGGCCGCTAACGTGTTGGCGGCGGTCAAGGAGGAACAGTTTATTAATAAAGGTATGCCTGTGCCGGAAGATGATATTAACAAGTTGAAATCAGATATTTTGAAGAAATACGATTATGAGGGCTCCGCGTTTTACAGCACAGCGCGTCTGTGGGATGACGGCATCATCGACCCTGTTGACACGAGACGTATCCTTGCGATGGGTATAGCCTCTTCGTTGAACATGAAGTTCCCGCCTCGTCAGTTCGGAGTGTTCAGAATGTAGTTTCTATAAAGTTATTTTTTTAATGGATTGATAATATGGAATTTACGACAATACAGATAGGAATAGAAAAGAATGTCGCGCGAGTGGCGTTAAACCGTCCCGAGGTCCACAACGCTATGGACGCTGTGATGATAAAGGAGTTGACAGAGGCTTTTGAGTGGCTCGGCAGCCGTGACGACACCCGTGTGATAGAGATATGCGGTAACGGCAGTAGCTTCTGCGCCGGCGCTGACTTAGAATATATGCGTGATATAGCGTCATACGGCTATTCGGAGAATCTTGCTGATGCGAACCGTCTTTCGAGGCTCTTCCAGTCGATATATTATTGTAACAAACCCGTGATAGCGTTGGTGCATGGCAACGTCATCGGGGGCGGCAACGGTATCGTGTCGGCATGCGACGTGGTTCTCGCGGAGCGTGACACAATGTTCGCATTCAGCGAGGTGAGGTTAGGAATCACCCCAGCCACCATCTCTCCTTTTGTCATCTCTCGTATCGGTGAAACAGCAGCGAGAGACCTGATGCTCAGCGGCAGACGTATCACTGCACAAGAGGCATTGCATTATAACCTCGTGAACTTCGTGGGTTCCTTGGAGGAGGTGAACAGACGCCTCGACATGTATATCGACAACTTCCTCTCGGCATCGCCACGCGCAATGTCGGAATGTAAGCAACTCATCAGAACCGTATGCGAACGCGACAACAGATACGACGACATTTTCAATATTACAGCCACCGTTATCGCGTCGGAGAGAATGTCGGACGATGGTCAAGAGGGTATGTGTGCTTTCTTTGAGAAACGTGCGCCACACTGGAAAAAGTGAGAAAACATACACTTTGTTAGATGTTTTATGCCCTTTGATTGGTGTAAAACATATCTTTATATAATTATGGAAATAATTTTGCAAAAGAAATAAATAAGTATTACTTTTGCAACGAATTGTAAATTATGCCGTCAAGAAAGATTCATAAGCTGCTAATAGCAGGTAGGGGAGAGATAGCGGTCCGAATCATCAAGACCCTTAAGAAACTGAGTATTAACTCGGTCGCTATCTATGCTGATGACGATGCGGGTGCGTTACATTGCCGTATCGCCGACGAGGCACGCCCTTTAGGTGATGGAGCCTTGAAGGATACTTATCTCAATATTCATAAAATCATCGATATCGCTCTTGACACCGGGGCTGACGCTATCCATCCCGGTTACGGCTTTTTGTCGGAGAGCCCGGAGCTTGCCGAGGCTTGCGCCGACAACAATATCATCTTTGTGGGCCCTGATGCCGGTGTTATGCGCCTCATGGGAAACAAGATTGCGGCGCGCGAGTTCGCAAAAAGCAAGGGCATACCTGTTACGGAAGGCGTGGTGGGCAGCATCGACACAATAATGTCGCATCCCGAACTGCCATTCCCTGTCTTGATAAAGGCGGCGGCTGGCGGCGGCGGAAAAGGAATGCATGTGGTGTGGAGGAAGGAAGACCTGAGACCCGCACTCGTCCAAGCATCGCGCGAGGCACTGCATTATTTCGGCAACGATGAGGTGTATGTGGAACAATATATTGAGAACCCACGCCATGTGGAGGTGCAGGTGCTCGCCGATCACTATGGAAACGTGATACATCTTTTTGAACGCGAATGCTCGGTGCAACGCCGCTATCAGAAGATTATAGAGGAGTCTCCCTCACCATCATTGACACCGGAATGCCGTGCCGCTCTGTGCGAGGCAGCAGTGACCCTTTGTAAGGAAGCAAGATACAATAACGCCGGTACAGTGGAGTTCCTCCTTGACAAAAACCAGAACTTCTATTTCTTGGAGATGAACACCCGTATTCAAGTGGAGCATCCTGTCACCGAACAACGTACGGGTATCGATATAGTCGAGGAACAGATCCGTATCGCAAGAGGAAAGATGATGGGCTGGACGCAAGACGCTGTCATAGATAATGGTCACGCTATCGAATGCAGGATTTATGCCGAAGACCCGGAGAACGGGTTCCTTCCCGCGGCGGGAGAAGTAACGCTATATCACGAGCCCCAGATGCGGGGTGTGCGTATCGATAGCAGCATCGATGACGCCTGCCTTATCTCCGGTAACTACGACCCGATGATAGCTAAACTCATCTGCCATGGCAAGACACGCACCGATGCAATAGAAATCACTAAGAAAGCTTTAAAGAACTTTATCATACAGTCTGAGAAAACAAACCTCCCATACCTACAAAGTGTTGTGGGAAATAAAGACTTCGCTGAGAATAATATTGACACTTCTTACTGCGGCACTCATCATGATGAGCTGCTTGAGGCAATGGGAAAAGCACGCGACGCAATAAAAAAAGAGGACGTGGTGGCACTGTTCCTTTTCCATGACTTCAATGCAAGACAATGTAACGAACCGCAATCACTTGAGAACTATGGCGTAGATATTTGGAACACAATAGGTTATTGGCGCTTCCAAATGTCAGTGAACGTCACCGTAGATGTTGATAGGACACCTTCACAGTATAAAGTGGATATTAAGAAGTTGTCGGACAAGGCTTTGGAATGCGTGATAAACGGTCAGGATTATTCCGTTGTACTTACAAATCAAGATGGCGATATAAAGAAAGTCATCATCAATGGGAAGACGGAGCCGGTGTTTGTCTCGCAGACGCCATTGCACGATTTCAGCGTCCATTTTAGAGGGTTCGACTTCTTATGCCGCCGCGACGACCAGTTGAAAGATGTCAACGACTTCGTTCAAGAAGAAGTGCACGATGATTTGCGCTTTGTCTCGCCTATGCCTGGTAACGTGATGAAAATGAATGTTAAAGAGGGCGATACAGTGACCGCGGGCACAGTGCTGTGCATCGTTGAGGCGATGAAGATGGAGAACAATATCGTGGCTCGTTGCGATGCCAAGGTGGCTAAAGTGAACGTTAAAGAAGGTGATAAGGTTGATACAAGAACGATATTAATTGAATTAACGATATGAATTTTGGACTAACTGAAAATCAGAGGCTTCTTCGTGAGAGAGTGCGTGACTTCGCAGAGAGAGAGGTTAAGCCTGTGGCAGCGATAAACGATGAGCAGGAGAAGTTCGATGTTGAGTTGACAAAGAAGATGGCGGATTTCGGTCTGCTCGGCATGTGTGTTCCGGAAGAATATGGTGGACAGAATCTCGATACATTATCGTATATCATAGCTGTAGAGGAATTGGCACGCGTCGATGGCTCTACGGCTGCTACGATTGCGGCCGACAACTCTTTAGGCATAGGCCCTATCAAAGAATATGGCACTAAGGAACAGAAAGAGAAATACCTGCCATGTCTGTGCAAGTCGCATCTCTGGGGCTTCGGCCTTACTGAAGAGACAGCAGGCTGCGACTCAAGAGGCACTAAGTCAACGGCAAAACTTGTCGATGGTGAGTGGATAGTAAACGGTTCGAAGATTTTTATCACGAATAGTGCCACACCAATGACACTCGGAAGCACAATTCAAGTGGTGTCGGGAGAGAAGAATGGCAGACCGGAGTTCACGGCATTCCTTATCGAGAATGACACACAGGGCTTCACACAGCGTAAGATGGATAGAAAGATGATGTGGCGTGCCTCGAACACGGGTGAGCTGAGGTTTGATAATGTGCGACTTACCAACGAAAATATTTTAGGTGAGCCGGGACAAGGCTCCCATATCATGCTGTCAACACTCGATGGCGGCCGGCTTTCAATAGGGGCTATGGGTCTTGGTTGCGCACAAGGCGCCTTTGAGATGGCTCTCGCCTATTCAAAGAAAAGGGAACAGTTTGGAAAACAGATATGCAAGTTCCAAGCCGTCAGCTTCATGCTCGCGGAGATGGATGTGAAAATCAACGCCGCACGTGAACTGCTATATAAGGCTTGCAGGATGAAAGACGCAGGTGTCCCGTTTGGAAAGGAAGCCGCAATGGCGAAACTCTATTGCTCGGAAGTCGCAGCAGAAGTGTGCGATAAAGCAGTACAGGTTATGGGTGGACACGGACTTCTTAAAGACTTCGATATGGAGCGTTTCTATCGCGACCAAAGGATATTACAGATCGGAGAAGGGACAAGTGAGATACTTAAACTCGTGATATCACGGTATATTGGCTGTTGATATTTTTGAAAATCAATGATTTAAAATTATAAAAAACTATGGAAATTACAAAACTTGAACAAATGTTTGACGTGCTTAAAAGCCGTCCGAAAAAACGCCTTGTAGCTGCTTACGCTAACGATGACCATACAATTTGTGCAGTAAGTCAGGCAGTTGACAACGGCCTTGTTGAGGCAATCCTCGTCGGTGACGAGAAAACTATTGCTTCGGTGTGTGCCGCAGAGAATATCGATGTCAACAAATTCAAAATCGTTCAGGAGAGCGATGATGTCAAGGCAGCCGCAACAGCTTGCGATATCATTAACCGTGGTGAAGGTGATATCCTCATGAAGGGTCTTCTCCCAACAGATAAGTATATGCGCGCTATCCTTAACAAAGAGCGCGGACTCTGTCCGGCTAATGTGACACTCTCACACATGGCGGTTATAGAGAATCCAAACTATCATAAACTCCTCTTTGTCAGTGACGCCGCCATCATTCCAGCTCCTGACTTCAAACAAAAACAGACAATTCTTAAGAACCTCACTTCAACAGCTAAGGCCCTCGGTATCAACTGCCCAAAGGTCGCAGTCGTCACTGCTACTGAGCAGATGAGCGTGGGTATGCAGGCCTGCGTCGATGCTGCCTTGCTCGCAAAGATGGCTGACCGTGGCCAGATAAAAGGCGCGATTGTCGATGGACCTATCTCCTTAGACCTCGCTATCGATGCAGAGGCTGTCCAAATCAAAGGTTTCAAGAGCCCTGTCGCTGGCGATGCCGACTGCCTGCTCTTCCCTAACATCGAGGCAGCTAACGTGTTCTATAAATGCTGCACCAAGTTCGACCACTCCGAGATGGGCTCGTGCGTGATGGGCGCAAAAGTGCCTTGTGTCCTCTCTTCCCGTGGCGACACTTCCAAGACAAAACTTTATTCAATAGCTCTCGCAGCTATGCTTGCAAAATAATTATTAACTAAATATATATTGATACTTAATGAGTTATAAAATATTAACAGTCAATCCGGGTTCAACTTCAACAAAGGTGGCCCTCTTTATCGACCAAAAAGAGGTTTTTAAGAAAAATTTCAAACATAGTGCAGAGGAAATAGCCAAGTATGATAGGATCTCTGACCAGTTGCCTTTCCGTATGGAAGTCATCATGAATGAGCTTGAGAAAGAAAACGTTGACCTTAATGGTCTTAACGCTGTGATGGGGCGTGGCGGTCTTCTTCACCCTCTCGCCTCTGGCGTATATGAGGTTAACGAGGCTATGAGAAGAGACCTTAATAACAGCCCCTTTGGCGAACACGCAAGTAATCTTGGCGGATTGATAGCGTTCGACATTGCTCAGAAATTCGGCGTCAAAGCATATATAGCAGATCCTGTCATCGTTGATGAGATGGACGAGATAGCACGTTTCTCCGGCCACCCACTCTTCCCTCGCCACTCTATTTTTCATGCCCTCAACCAGAAAATTATCGCCCGTGCCCATGCTAAATCGGTGAATAAGGTATATGAGGACATGAACCTTATTGGTATTCATCTCGGCGGCGGTATCTCGGTGGCTGCTCATAAGAAAGGACGTGTCGTCGATGTCAATAACGCTTTGAATGGCGATGGACCGTTTACCCCGGAACGCTCCGGCGTACTCCCTTCAGGCCCTTTGATGGAGGCTTGCTTCAGCGGCAAATATACTAAGAAAGATGTTGACCTTATGCTGAAAGGCAAAGGCGGCTTCGTGGCTTATCTCGGCACCAACGATGCTCTCACCGTTGAAAAAGAGGTCCGAGCCGGTAACAAGGAATGGGAGAAAGTGTATCGCGCAATGGCTTACCAAATAGCTAAAGAAGTCGGTGGACTCGCTGTCGCCGCCTTACAAATGGATGTCGATGGTATCTTCATCACCGGCGGTATGGCTTACGACAAACTCTTCTGCTCTATCCTTAATGATTATTTGCATAAGATCGCTCCTGTATATGTGTATCCGGGCGAAGACGAAATGCTCGCTCTCGCCTTGAACGGCATCATGGTGCTTAATGGAGAGGTCGAAAATAAAATCTACGAATAATACTTTACGGCGTTAGAATACTCGGCGGCACGTCATGACGTGCCGCCGAACTTTTATATCTCCTTATATCATTAATTTTACTATCTTTGCAAAGATTTTTTTGTCGCTATGAATCGTTTTAACCCGGTGTTATTATCTCTGTTGCTCCTTATCTGTCTGAACCTCAACGCTCAACAGAATAATAAAACCGTTATCCATATCCTGTACGCCTCTCAAAGCATTAGCGACGACTTCCTCGGAAAAGACGTGGAACGTCTCGTTGGCTCAGTGAAAATGCGCCACGACTCAACTCTTTTCTTTAGCGACAGCGCACACTTTAACAGCAAAACACAACTCTTTGACGGATTCGGAAATGTCCATATCAATGTCAATGACTCAATAGATATATTTAGTGACCTGTGTAATTATAAAGGTGAGACGAAAACCGCCGAACTGTTTAATCACGTGGTGCTAAAAGATGATTCTACAGTGCTGAAAACCAATTATATGACGTACGATAGGAACGCACACCTCGCCTGCTATCCTAATAATGGCACCATCACCCGTAACGATAAAATCCTCGTTAGCAAAAAAGGCTACTACCGCGATGATATCAAAACGGCTTATTTCCGTACTAATGTCGTCGTCTCTACTCCGAAATATCAGATGTTTACAGATACCCTCGTCTATGATATTGAAAAAGAAAAGATGACTTTCTTCGGCCCGACTAAAATATATAACGGTGATAATGTGCTGGTTGGCAATTACGGCTGGTACGATGGAATCGTGGACGTGGCTTTCCTCGATAATGGCGCGACTCTTTCAAATAAAGAGTATTCAATCTATTCTGACTCAATGTTTTATGATAGAAAAACAGAGTTTGCGAAAGCTATGAGCCGTGTGAAAATTCAGGATACTGTCAACAAGGCTATCATAGAGAGTAATTATGCAGAAATGTGGAAAGACTTAGGCATGACTTATGTTACCGATAGTGTGCGCGCATTGTATTATGGCGACAAAGATACCCTCTATCTGCATTCCGACTCGCTCTTCTTTTACATGGATACCGCCACAAATAAAGCCGAACGCGTCATCGCTTATTATAACGTCCGCTTCTATCGTAATGATATTCAAGGGAAATGTGACTCCCTATACTATTCCTTCTCTGACTCTACCGCAAAAATGCGTATGTCGCCTGTCATCTGGTCCGATAATAACCAACTTAGCGGCGACTCAATAAATATCGTGGTGGCGAATAACGCGATCGACAGCGTGTTGCTTTATCCTAACGGATTCATAATCCAAAAGGATACTATCTCTGGGTTTAACCAGATAAAAGGAAAGACAGTTACCGCCTATTTCACTGATAACCAACTGAATCATGTGTTTGATAGCGGTAATGCCGAGACAATTTATTGGCTGCGGGAAGAAGATGGCTCGATAATTGGCGTCAACTTCTCGAAAAGCGTGTCGATGGATATAAAGATAAATGATAATCAGATAGTTAGAATAAAATACAATAACAATACCTCCGAAACATTATACCCTGTGGAAAAGGTGACTCCGGAAATGGAATACCTCAAAGGGTTTGACTGGAAAGAACACCTCCGACCGAAAGATAAGGACGATATTTTTAGGAAAGAGATTGAACCCGTTGAAAATGATAATGTTAGGGTTGTGAAAAATAAAGTGAAATAATTTTAAAATATTTTGTTGTGTAAAGAAAAAAATCGTATTTTTGCAGCGAATTATCAAGGGGTATTAGCTCAGTTGGTAGAGCGTTTGAATGGCATTCAAAAGGTCAGGAGTTCGATTCTCCTATGCTCCACAGTAAGCCGCAACCGCTTGCGGCTTTATTTTTTTAAGTGCCATGAAAAAAATATTAATTCTTTCGGTTTCAATCCTTTCAGTGCTTTGCTTTTCTTCTTGTAAAAAAGAATGTAACTGCAAATACGTCCTTAGCTCAACAGGTGAGGTGCTGACAGAGTCTTATATGACTTCATCTTATGAGGAATGCACTGAAAAACTCACAACCGCCGGTAACGTTATTACTACAGGTTCAATATGTACATGGGGTAACTGATTGTATCAATGAATACGGTTATCTGACCCTTTTTCTATCTCAAAAACTCTATTATCTCCGTCTCATCTAAATGTCGGAAATCGACGGTTTTTATTATGTCCCCGTCTTCAACAAATACGTATAGTGGGAAAACCCCGTAAGTAAGTTCCATCATCTGATGCGGAGAAATCTTCCAATGCCCGTATTCGTATGTGTCTGTCATCTTGATAAACATACTCATCGAGATGGGACCGCCTCCGATAACGAATTTCAACTTCTCCTTTTCAATACCGTGTCTCTTAAACATTATCGACAGCCGCTCGGCTCCCATCTTACAATATTTGCATCCGGATAGAGCGTAATTTATCACGAACCTGCCTTCACTTATGCTCATAAGTCGTTCTTCTTCGACAAAGATTATTGTGTCGTTTCTCTTCTCCGGTATTATCTTCAAAAATCCAACGTATGTTGAGTCGCTCACACTCTCATAAAACGCCTCGGTGTTGATGCTCTCTTCTTTTGAGAAAATTTTATTGTATATCATGTCGTTTGGGACTATGGCAAAAGGTATGATTAATGATATTAATAACGCTATCACGGCTCCTAACCGTTGCGCCCGCCTTCTCATCTTATCGCCTCGTTCCACCTTTATCAATAGTAATAGTATGATTATCACTATGTTTTTTATTATTGACACCCCCGGTCGCATGCTTATTATGTCACCCATGCAATGACAGTTCTCGTCACTCCTGAAAAAATATGTGAAAATAAGGAAAACACTGAAAACTGACATCATCGCCATAGTAAGATACCATGCCTGTCTGTAAAAGACCTTTAACATCAGACATAATCCCAAAAACATCTCGGAAGCTATCACCAATCGGGATAAAACTGTTGAGACTGAGTAACTTAAGATGTTGAAACTATAAATGTAAAGCTCGAAACTGTCGATTGACACTAATTTTAATACGGCTGTCGCTATGAGAAAGGCTCCTACTGACAGCCGTATTATGGTATCTATGCAAGTCCTTGTCTTACTTGACATTATCTTTGAGCGAATTGGAGATAATCTTCTTTATCTCAAGAATCTTCTCGTCTTTGTAGTTGCGTTTCTCAGGGACAAAGACGTTGGCGCGTTTGTTTCTCCTTATCTTGAACTTCATATTGTCAAAGTCAGGACCTTTGATCTCGAGTCCAAGTTTGTTTAAGATGTTGGGTGTCAGCACCATAATGTTGTAGTCGTAACTCATGTCGAGGTTATGTCGGCCGTAAAGTGCGACGTTGTATTTGTCCATTCCGATTGAGAACGGATACACATCGATTTCATTTTTGAACACAGTGAACTGAACATCGAGTGAGTCGATGACATTGTCGGTCTTCTTATTGAAGAGTAACATTTTCTTGATGGTGTTAAATGTCTCAGTATCAAGCACTACGAGGTTTGTCCCTTCTATACTGCATGCTGCTTTAAGCGTCGAGAACTTCGGTGAGTAATCGGCTTTGAGGTTTGTCTCTGCTGCGAAATGGAATTCTGCGTTACCGGCAAACGATTTAAGCATTGGGACGATGGTGTCGAGGTCAGGCATGATACTGAGCATCTCGGCAATATCGATGTTTAACAAGTGGAAGTCGAATCCTACATAGAGGTGGTTCTTTCGTTTTGACTTGTAAATTGCTGTGAGTTGCATTTCGGCAGCATCGCTTGTGAATCCCATCTCTTCGAGAACGAGAATGCCGTCTTTTACAGTGATGTCTCCCCCGATATTCCTGACATTAAGGTTCCCTGTTGTGGCCTCTTTGATGTTTGTGTGAAGCATGATATCGATGCCGAGAGGAACCATGAATGGGTTCGGCTCTTTGATGATGTCTGTGGTATCGGTATCAGTGTCAGTTTGCGTAATAGCTGTTTGTGCTTGATTATCATCGTTGATAGTGTCGTTGCTTCCCATGCCGTTGAAGATTTCCATTATCTGGTTCACGTCAGTGAAGTCCGATGTGAATGAAAACTCGCCTTTAAGAAGTTCTTTTTCTCTGATATACTCGTTCAAGTTTGTGAGGTTGCCGTCAAACTCGAAATCAGAGTTGCCGAGGATTATGTTACTTTTGTCAACATGAAGGCCTGTCTCGTTGTAGGTGAGCTCGATATTCGGTATCAGCAATTGTTCTTGTAAGGCTTCGTATTCGAATATTGCGTTGCTAAGCCTTATTTCTAAGTTCGGATTCCATTGAAGCAGAAGTTCTTTTTCATTCTCATTGTAGTCGGCGTTAATATCAAACGCTATTGATTCTGTGGCGAAATACATTTCGCTGCCTTTTGCGAAGGTGAGGCTGTCGCTTGATAAAACGGCTCCGTAGTAAGTGTTACCGATATTGGCGGAAGGAAGAGAGGAGGCTCGGCCTATAGCGTTGTTCGAATAAACGTTCATGTCATACATCCCTAAATCGAGTTTGTTGAAGCCGAAGTCAACGATAGCGGCTAAAGCTGATGTGCTGTCGAGAATGTTAGATACTTGGGCATCGACGACCAATCCGTCTATCTCGGTGTTTAACATTTTATCGATGTTGGCGTTAAGGTCTGTGCAGCTGAGACTAATTTTAGCAAGTCCGTCTTTTAAGATGTCTGTCGGACTGTTAGGAATAGCGAAATCGAAAGCGATGTTTGATGATCTTAAGTTAATTGTATCGAAACAATTGACATCGAGGTCTTTACATTTTATCTTGCCATTGATTTTGGTTTTCATTAAGTCGAGGTTGGTGAATTGTTCAAGCGTCCCTTTGATATTGAGGTCGGCGTCAACCTTGCCTTTTGCTGAAATATCTTCCGGGAGGAAAGATTTTACATCATCGAAATCCGCGCTTGCCTTCATGTTAAGGTTGCATAACATTGCCCCAAGGATGTCGTTGACTGTTCCACTTGCTGCGATGCAACTGTTATTCATGTTGGTTCTGAATGAGTTAACCTTGATGTTCGATTTTCCGTTAAGGTCGATATAAGCGTTTATAGAAGTGTTAATATTTCTTAGCGGATAAGGAAGCGTCTCGCTTATGATGACAGTGCCGTCATTGAGTGCGAGAGTTGCTGTCACCACCGGCATGGATTTGTCGTTATATACGCCTTTCACCTCCGCTTCCAAATTGATGTTTCCGTTGACATCGATTCCTTGTAGCAGATCTTCCTTCATATTATCTGGGACGAGATTTATCAAGTCGCTGATAATAATAGTGTTAGTATTTAATTTGAGGTCTGTGTAAATGTCATCTTTTAATGATATTGAGCCTGCGGCGTCAATAATGATATTGTTGAATGCGAAGTGTGTCGGGGCGAGTAAGAAAGACAAATCGGAGAAGTTCGCAGTAAGCGGCATGTCTAATGAAATAGTCGCGTTATTAATCAATTTCTCATTGTCTATCAATACGTTAAGTTTATCTGTAAGGAGTTTTATATTTGTTTGTTCCAGTATTTCAAAGTCGATAAAACTGCCATCGATGTCTAATTTCAATGTCTCGAAATTGGCTTCGGCGTTGAGGTCTCCTGTCATTGCGACGGCTGTCTCTCCGACTGCAATGTTTGTATTGGCTATTATTGTGCCGCCCTTGGCTTTTATCTCGTTATCAATCCCGCCGTTGACCATTACGTCGTAAATCCTCGCGTTGAGCGTTGACGTATCGTCACTCATATTCGCATTGACTTTGTCTATACTTAATTCCAAATCACCTTTTATTATTTCTTGCGTGATCCTGCCTTTCATTTTCATTGCGAGACCGTTGATCTTTGCGTCTGTATTCGATGAAAGGTCAGTGTAGATGATGTTTATATCGTTGAGTTTTAGTTTATTAAGGTCGATGAGATAGCTTGTTGATTCTTTTTCCGGCTCGTTATTCGTTTCACTTATTGGGAAAATATCGAAGTTTGTTGAGCCGTCGTCACTGAAGAAGACGTTGATAAATCCGCTGTTCAGCTGGCATGTGTTGATGATTATCTCGTCATTGAACAGCATTTTTTTTATGTTTACCGACACTACGCATTCTTTTACGGAAGCCAAGGTGTCAGAGGGACTGTTCTCTGTCGGATTTATTACTGTCAGGTCGTTGATTTCCAATCCGATATTGGGGAAAGTCTTGAAAAGGGAGAGATCTACTTCTCCGAAATTATACTCACATGTGATGAAATTTGATGCGTATTTGTTTACTAAGGAAGTTAGTCGTTTCGGGCTAAGTAGCAAAAAAAGAGCAAAGGCGATAATTAGAATTATGATACCGAACAGAGAAGCGAGGCTAATCCATGTTATTTTCCAAGTTTTCTTCATTTTTGTGAGCGTTAAATAGTTTGAAGAGGAGGGACCTCTTCAAACTATAATGATTATTTGGTTATTCTGTTAAGGTCGTATTCTGCTCTCCATCCGTTGTTATTATATTTGAAAGATGTCTCATTGAGCAATAAGATGTTACAATATTGAGGCACTTGGGCTGCGCCTGATTGGAAGTTGATTATTTGAGTCAGTTTGTTGTTCTCGTCAATTGTCCATGTGAAGGTGTCGGCTTCGTCTTCTTGCACGTCTTCTGCCGGGTCCCACATTTTACCTGTGCCGTTGGCGTTATACACCTCGAAATGGCCCTCATCGTCGGTTGCCCATCTTCCAACGATAAGCTCGGAATAAGGTGTGTCTGTTGATGGTGTCTCTTGTTTTGAGCACGAGAATGTGATGGCGGCAACGAGGCAGCTGATTACCAATAAAAGAGAAAGTCTTTTCATATTGATAGTATTTTAGAGTGCTGCAATCATCTCTATTTCAACCATAACCTCTTTGGGCAGAGTCCTTACCGCGAAGGCTGCGCGTGCCGGAGGGTCTTGCTTGAAATATTTCCCGTAAACGGCGTTCATCGCGCCGAAGTTAGCGATGTCGCTGAGGTAGCATGTCGATTTCACTACGTTGTCGAAGGTGCATCCTGCCTCGGTGAGAATAGCTTCTAGGTTTTTCATTACCTGCTCTGTCTGCTCGGTGATCCCACCCTCAACCACATTGCCTGTGGCAGCATCGACAGGCATCTGTCCTGAGATGAACAGGAATCCATTTGCTGCTATTGCCTGGCTGTATGGACCTATGGCTCCAGGAGCGTTGTTTGTTGCAATTGCTTTTTTCATTTTAATAATTTTTAAAGTTATTCATTCTTTCTGTTACGTTTACTATATAGTTTTGTGTCTCTTTATGCAGGTTTTTCTTGAAGAAGTTGAACAGCTGGTCGTACGACATCTTGTTAATCTGCGGTATTGCCTTTGATATATTGGTGTCGCCTCTCAAGGCTCTCGCCACATTGCCTGCACCGGTGTTGTACGATGCTATGATGCATAATGTCTGGCAGTCCTTGTCGGTTACTTTGGAGAAGTATCTGCTTTTCAATAGATAAAGATAGTGGATGCCCATCTCAATGTTGTTCTCTGGCTCATAAAGATAGTTGGCTGTCGGGATTTTGAACTTTTTATTGAGGCTTTTAGCGCAGTCGGCTCCGGCTGATTTAGGCACTATCTGCATCAAACCGTATGCTGGCACATGCGATTTGGCTTTTGGGTTGAACGATGATTCTGTCTGTATCACCGCGAAAACAAGTGCAGGGTCGATGTCGTATTTGTTACAATATTTCATCACCTCGTTGTTATATTGCTCCGCCCTTGTCCTGATATAGTCGGGTGCGAGGTTGAACCTTACCGTCACCACTGTGCGCTCCTTGTTGTCGGTCCCCGTTACTGCCGTTACCTCCGTCTCCGAATTTTTAATTATCGACACCACCTCGTTGTCAATGTTTTCTTCGGTGACTATCTTCCCGTCAGGGGCAATCACCTGGTTCTCAAGCACCGGAGTCTCCTGCAAAGGCTTGGACTGCTCTACCTCCGAGTCGTAGTCTTTGGTCTTACCCTTGTTTGTGATAAGGAATCTTATCCCATCTTCAAGTTTTTTGATGTCGGGTTTCTCTCCTTTTTCCTGTAATATCTCAATGGTGGCTTCGCCTGTCTCAAAATCAACCGAGCTCCTTGTGTTGCCGTCTTCAGAATATTCCACCCAGCCGGTCTGTGTGCTCTCTTTGACGTTGCCCTTGCCCCATCTCGCCTCTGTTTTCTTTACGAAATTTTCGTATGCCTCCTTCTCAGCCTTATAATATTCTTCCCATTCTTTATTCAACCTCTCAATGCCTTCGTCCTTCTCGTCTTTCATCGACTGTAGTCTTTCGTTGTGCTCTCTTAGATATCTTTGATATTCAGTCTCTGTCTGTCCGAAAACAGTCAGACTGCAGGTGATAAAGGCTATTAGGATTAATGTTTTCATAAAGTATGATTTAATTTGGCAAAGATAAATAATTCTGATTTAATTGTCAATAATTATCGCGATAATCTTTCTTTTTTGTTAGTTTGAGGTCTTGTAACGCGGATGCTTTGACGTTGATTTGGAAATTCCACGACTTATAGGTGCCGTACGGTATCACGTTGAAACGCATCTCCCAGCAGTGAAGGTCGCGGTAAATAGATAGCGAGGTGTATGAGGGCTTGTGTGCCTCGAAGTCCCAACCTGATTGAGCGGCGAGCTTCCATTTAGGGGAGAGCATGATGTCGCCACTCACACTGAGAGTCTGCACCATGTTCCTGTCATCGTTCAAAATGTAGTTGATATATGAGAGGTTGTTTGAGATACGTAGGTTGTAAGTCAATGATAATGACCATTTTGTTGACCAATCTATATAGTCGTTAGGATTGTTTCGTATGTCGTCCATCTCCTGTTCTGATGCGAAGGCGGAGTCGTTCTTCTTGTTGCTTTTGTTCTTCTTGAAGGTGCTGCTGTTAATCGAATAGCTGGCACTGAAGTTCCAAGTCACGTTTTTCTTCCTGAACAGCCGCTTGTTGACGTCCCATTCTAATTTGTTTAGCTGATTCTTCCCTGTCTCGTCAAGGACGTAAGGGTCCCACATGCTCGAATATTGCACGCTGAGACCTTTGAATAGCGTCGTCCTTCCGCTGATTGTCAGATATGACCAGTTCAAAGAGTCTTTAGCTAAGTCATAATTGCCTGATAATGACAGGTTCTCAATAAGCACTATCTTCTTTACCCCGGTGATGGTGTCTTTTTTAGAGGGCACTTTTATCTCAAGGTTATTACTCAAACTGTATGTTATACGCCCGGATTTCGACTGTTGTGGCGAGCCGAAAATGCCGTTTTGGAAGAGACTGTATATATGCTCGTTGCCGGCGTTGTCGGTGTATGTGCCGTAATAATTCCAGAATTTAGAGCTGTAGTCGGGATTGTATGAGAGACCGACCTGTGGGGTTATGACGTGCCTGATTGCGCGTATGGGGCCTCGCTTGAAAGCTAACATTCCGTAGAGTTTTGTGGTGATGTTGCTCGATACGTCGTAGGTGAAAACATTTCGGAACTTGTTGATTGTGTCGGTTCTCTCATATCCTTGCGGCGTGATTGTGTCGGTAACCCACGATTTCTCTATGTAGTTGAGATACATTCGGTCAGTGAGGTTCAAGGAAGTGGTCCAAGTGAGATATTTGAACAGCTTTATAGGCATGTTGATTGGTATGCGGTGCTGAATGCCGTTACGCATTTTGTCGGTCCAACTTGAGTTGAAGAACAGACTGTCTGCCATGCTGACGGTGTTTTTCGCATTGACACTGTAATTGAGGTTTAAGTCGCTGTACCAGTGTTTCTTGCCTTTCTTCCCTACGTTTTTCAAAGGATAAATACGGTTCATCGAAAGAGTTATCTCTGGCAGCGTCATCGTCATGATGTGTGTGAGGGTGTTCTGACTGTGACTTCCGTTGACCGTCAGGTAGAACATGTCCTTGAAACTTGTCTGGTAAGCGATACTCGACTGGAATGTGTTGCTGAGGTATTCCGATGTAGAGATGGCGTTGTATTTGTTGTAGTTGTTACTTACGATATAGACATCGGCGGTGAACGATGACTTGGGCTTTGCCTTGGGGTCTTGCTTGTGTATCCACCTTAACTTGAAATCGGTGCTCTTATTATAGTCGGCAGAGCCCTCACTTCCTACTTTGTTGATAGCGTAACTCGCTGTTACAGAACCGTTGTACTTGTATCTGCTGATATAACGGAAAGTAGGTTTCAAAGCCCAGCTGCCTCTCGTATATATGTCGCCCACGATCTGAAGGTCCATCTTGTCGTTTATAGTCCAATAATATCCTCCGTTCTCAAAATAAAATCCGCGGTTCGCCGACTCTCCGAAAGAAGGGACGAGTATGCCCGAACGCTGCCCTTTGTTGTTGGGAATCAAAGCAAAAGGAACACCTATAGGTAATGGCGTCTCCTCAAGCATGAAATATGCGAACTTGGTTACTATCTTGTCGTCGGGAATCACTCTCGCCTTGTTGAAATGGAATTCGTAATGCGGATGCTCCTGGTTGCTGCATGTTGTGAACGAGCCGGAGCGGATGTTGATGCTTCCGTCTTCGAGCTTCTTTATCCTGTCGCCATGAAGATAGCCTTGCGCGTCTTCCGTAAACACCTTTTTAATAATACCTTTCTTGGTGTCGAAATTGAACGTCATCTCATCGGAAAAGTATTTCTGCCCCGCTTGGGTGAACACGGGCTTCCCTTTGATTTTACCCGTTGAATCCGGCATTCCCTTGGCAAATACAGTGTGCTCCTTGAAATCAAACTCCACAAACGCTGACTCAATCTCAATGTCGTCGTACTTGATTTTCACATTGCCGTAATAATAGATCTTGTTGTTCACGAAGTCTTGTATGGTGGAGTCGTTGCAACTTCTGTCAATTTGCGCGTCAATGGCGGATTTCTTCTCCTGCTTTGTAATCAATGAGTCCTGCTTTGTAATCAACGAGTCCTGCTTCGCCAATACCGTGTCACCTGATGGCACTGCCGCATTCAAGGTGTCAATGGCAGGTGAAAAGGCGGCACTGTCTATAATATCTTGACTCCTTCCCGTCATAGTAGCCGCTGCCAGACAGAAGAAAAAAATGAAAAAACATCGATATATAGACTTCCGATACAAATTTTTATCTAATTTTGTAATTTGATTTCAGTTTGCAAAGATACGTTTTTATGTATAAAATAATAACTTTTTTTCTCATATTATTCTGGATTTTTGTTTGTCCGACAGAACTTTGTTCTCAATCGAGCAAGATTAAAACGGTTGTGATAGACGCCGGACATGGCGGAAAAGACCCCGGCGCCGTTGGCAAGAAGGGGAAAGAGAAGGATGTTACACTCGCGATAGCGAAAAAAACCGGCGAATATATAAAGAAGAATCACCCTGATGTGAAGGTCATTTATACAAGGAAGAGCGATGTCGCCGTTAGCCTGAACGAACGTGCCAGCATAGCGAATAAAAACAATGCTGATGTCTTTATCTCAATTCACTGTAACTCTGTGTCGAAATCGCCAAACACCGCTGGCGTTGAGACGTTTATCATGGGTGACCACCGTAACGCTGCAAATCTTAACGTGGCTATGATGGAGAACGCCTCTATATTGTACGAGAACGATGCCGATGAGAATTACGACGGCTTTAACCCGAACAGCACAGAAGCTTATATCATGTTTAGCTATATTCAGTCGAACTATAAGGCTCAGTCGTTCTGCCTCGCTGAATTGATTCAGAATGAGTTGAAAAAGAAACGCCACGATAGGGGCGTGCAACAGGCGGGATTCCTCGTGCTTTACAAAACCACAATGCCGTCGGTCCTTGTGGAGGTGGGTTTCATGTCTAACCCAAAAGAAGAAGAATTCCTGCTTTCCGAAAACGGACAGAATTATCTCGCTTCTGCAATAGCCTCTGCCTTCCGCTCTTATAAGAATAGCGTGGAACAAGAAGCCGAATCGCTCGCAAAAAAAGAGAGGGAATCTGATAATGCCGTTGATACTGAAAATGGTACGGTCTATAAAGTGCAGTTTGCCACAAGAAACAGAAAACTTGAAAACCCTGAAACGGTTTATACTAACCTGAAAGATGTTGGTTGTTACGAACATAACGGAATGTTTAAATATACCGCCGGACGTTTTTCTTCTAAGGAAGATGCCAAGAAATACCAGAAAGAGGTGGTGGCAAAAGGCTATGAGGGCGCGTTTGTGGTGGCTTTTGAAAATGGAAAAAGAATCGAATAATGGGAAACAAAAGAAAATCTGTCATCGTCGCACTGTCTTTTATCGGTGCGCTGCTGTTGTTTGTGTGGGGGTTTAACTTCCTGAAAGGTAAATCATTGCTGAATAATTACCCCTACTATTATGCCGTGTATCCTTACGTCAATGAACTTGGAAAGTCAAACAAAGTGCTCGTTAATGGTATGCCCGTGGGCCAAGTCGAAGAACTCTTCTTTAACCCGAAAAACGACGGCTCTATCGTGGTGCGTTTCTCTGTGAGCAAAGATGTCAGGGTGCCTTCAAACAGTGTCGCCTTTATCACTAACGACTTCCTCGGCTCTAACTCTATCAAACTCGTACTTGGCGATTCACAGTCGGACGCTCAACTTGGTGATACTCTCGCCTCTGGAAACGAAACGGGACTGATGGACCTGATGTCAAATAACTTGACCCCGATATTGGGCAAAATTGACCTTCTCATGACAAATCTGGATACCCTTATTAATAAGGTGAATGCTCTTGTTGATGATGAGATGTGCCTGAATGTCAGAAACAGCGTCAGTAATATATCCACCTCAATGGAAAATCTCGCCTATGCCTCAAACGATATCCGTCAGGTGATTGGAAATGAGAAAGATAAGATTTCCAATATTGTCAATGCCCTTGATAATGCCGCCCTAAACCTTGCGGATATTAGCGATTCATTATCAAAGATAAAATACCAGAACTTGATGAACTCCTTGCAAACGACTATTGATAATCTTAATGTTATAACAACAAACTTGAAAAATGGCGAGGGCTCGGCAGGTCTGCTGCTCAACAATGACTCGCTTTATCGCAACTTGAATAATGCCGTGGAAAGCGTTAACTCGTTGATTGAGAATATAGAGAATAATCCTAAGAAATATATTAAAATAAGTGTTTTTTAAGGTTTTTGTGACAAAGTAGGCGATATGATTTGCTTCTGTTTTTGAAACGATGTATAAAGAAAAGGATATTTATGAAAAGGTTTTTTACAATATTATTCATACTCCTTCCACTTTTGGGAATGTCTCAGATAAGGGTCGTTGAGGGTAGTTTTAAGGAGATACCCGGATTCATCGATGTGAGCGAAAAGACTGATGATAACAACAAGCCTTTTGCCGTTGTGATAATAAAGACGTTGAATATCAATGAGCAGGAACGTGCAAAGCTTCGTTTCAGCAGCGACGCCATGTCGTATGTGGAGGTGGAATATAAGGTCGGAGAGGTCTGGCTGTATGTCTCGTACTATGCCTCTTTCCTGAAGATAAAACACCCCGACCTCAGCAGTGCTCCCGACTTCTACCTTCCCTTTGATATGAAGCCACGACACGGATACGAACTCGTGTTAGAGAAATATTCTTTGCAACCGGACAAAAAAGAGCAGACCATGAATTACCTGATTGTCAAGTGCGACCAGCCCGATGCCGTGATAAGCATCGACGGGACTTTCATTGGCAACGGCGAGGGCAGCCTGCTGTGCGAGGTGGGAACACAACATAGCTGGAGCATAGAATGCGACTTGTTCCATAGCGAGAGCGGACAACTTAACATCACAGACGGCGAACCGCTTACGATAGAGAAGAAAATGCGCCCCGCCTACGGATTTATTAGAGTCACAAGCAAACCAGAAAGCGGCGCAGTGGTTTATATCGACAACAAAAAGGTGGGAACGACACCTTTCACCTCTGACAGACTGGCTAACGGAAACCATAAGGTGAGGGTGATGAAAGAAATGTACAGCGCAAGCGAGAACACCTTTGTGGTTAGGGACGGACAGACAACCGAGGCGGAAATGCAGATGAAGGCGAACTTCGCAACGGTCACAGTGACAACACACACGGAAGCGGAAATATTCGTTGACGGTGAGCCAAAAGGCAAGGGCAGATGGACAGGACGCCTCATTGACGGAGCGCATCAGTTCGAGGCGAAAAAGACCTCTCATCGCAACTCATCTGTAAATGCAAAACTGACCGCCGGAATGCAGGAGACAATAACAATTCCTGACCCGGAACCTATCTATGGCATGCTCGATATTAACAGCCAGCCTATGGGCGCGACTATAATGATAGACGGCACAGAATATGGCACAACACCAAGGATAATAAAGAATATCCTCATTGGTGAACACACGCTCTCTCTCGTGAAACAAGGATGTGCGAAACTGGAAAAACACTTCACCTTGAAGGAAGATGAGATGCTCTCCCTAAACGAGAAACTCGAATCTGGCAAGATAATAACCATAACCACCGGCAAGGAAGGCGATGAAATCTATATTGACGGCTCATTGGCTGGTGTCTCACCCTTACATATCTCGATGGGTTACGGCTCCCATACCGTGAAGGCAGAACGCGACGGGAGGTCTGTGGAGAAGAACTTTGACGTGAGGGAGAGCGGTGGCGAAAGCAGCCTATGCCTGACATTCTTTGATAACAAGACCTTCACCGTTAACGGCGTGAGTTTCGAGATGGTGTATGTAGAGGGCGGTACCACGGAGCAGGGTAGCGACGCTTATGATGACGAGTATCCTGTGCACAGGGTGACTCTGAGCGACTACTATATAGGTAAGTATGAGGTTACGCAGGAGCTGTGGGAGGCAGTGATGGGGAGCAACCCGAGTTATTTCAAGGGTGCTAAAAAACCTGTGGAGCGCGTGAGCTGGAACGACTGTCAGGAGTTTATAAGCAGGTTGAACAGCCTCACGGGGAAGACCTTCCGGCTTCCAACGGAGGCTGAGTGGGAGTATGCCGCGCGAGGAGGGAAGAACAGCTGCCATTACAAGTACAGCGGCAGCAATAATATAGATGACGTGGCATGGTACAGTAGTAACAGCGGTGAAACGACCCATCCTGTAGGGACAAAGGCAGCTAACGAGCTTGGGATATACGACATGAGCGGTAACGTGGAAGAGTGGTGCTCTGACCGGTACGACAGTTACAGTTCAGGGGCGCAGACCGACCCTCGGGGGCCGTCATCAGGCTCTTACCGCGTCCTTCGTGGTGGTAGTTGGTTCTACAACGCGAGGTGCTGCCGGGTGTCGTATCGTATCAACGGCGACCCCAGCAACAGGTACAACTACGGCGGGCTGCGCCTCGCTTTCGTTCCTTAGAATTACTATTGCAAAAAAACAATACTAAGCTAAAGAAAGAGAAAAAGACTTGTCCGTGCCGGCGGCCATGCGAGCGGAGCGAGGGACGAGCGAGGCAAGCATGGCAGTGGGCGCAACCAAGAGCAGTGAAAAACCCTTCCGCATAGCATATATTATAAAAGGTGCGCTTCAATTTCGGCTCACCTGTTTTCATCGTTTTATATTGTCATTGCTGTTTTATATCGTTTATCCAATCATTTTAGGATAAAAGATGTAAGGAAAGCCATCGCCGCTCTAAACTTTTGCGGATAAACGGTGTGCGATAACTGGAAAAAGCCCTTAACCAAGATAAAAAGGAATGAATTGGCGTTATGCTTCCATCTGAAAACAAAGATGTGGGTATAGTGCTGCAAGAATCATCATCAAATGATGCTTAGATATCAAAAAGGAGGTTGTCGTAAACAAAAGAGCATCATAACTCTTGAATAACAAATAGTTATGATGAGACGGGCTGTTCCTTGGGGAGATGAGATAATAAAGGTGTGCCAAGATAAATCTGACACACCTTGTGTTGATATTGAGTCTTATTAAAGATTTGCCTTGAAATAGTCGGTAATCTTTGTGATAAGGTGGGCTCTGTCTGGTCCATAGACATTATGGTCGTGGCCGGGATATACGAAGTAATCTAACTGAATGTTATTGTGAATGCAGTTCTCGACAAATGAGAGGCTGTGCTGCCAAACGACTACGGGGTCGGTGGTGCAGTGTATCATGAGGAGCTTGCCTTGTAACTTATCGGTTTTGTTTTTCAAAGATGTAAGTTCGTAACCTTCCGGATTTTCCTGTGGGGTGTCCATATAACGTTCTCCGTACATGATTTCGTAATAGCTCCAATCGATCACAGGTCCGCCGGCAACACTTACCTTTATTGATTCCGGATAGTTTATTTTCAGTGATGTTGACATAAAGCCGCCGTAGCTCCATCCGTCTGTACCAATACGTTCTGGGTCAACGAATGGCAATGTTTTAAGATACTCAACTCCCACCATCTGGTCGCGCATTTCTGCCTGTCCGCATTGGCGGTGAATAACCTGTTCGAAAGCTTCTCCACGGTCGGCCGAGCCTCTGTTGTCTAATGTGAAAACAATAAATCCCTCTTGTGAGAGGTAATGGAGGTAAATGCCTGCGTCAGCTGTCCATGAGTCAGTAATCATCTGAGCGTGAGGGCCGCCATAGACGTAGATTATGACAGGATATTTTTTGTTTGGGTCGAAGTTATAAGGTTTGATGAGGCGGGTGTAGAGTGTCTGTCCGTCTTCTGATTTCAGTTCACCAAGTTCGATAGTGCCTATATTATAGTCTTTCAGAGGGTCTTCAGCAACGTAAAGGCGGTCAAACTCCCTGCCTTTTTCGTCTTGAATATCAACGGCTGAGGCCACATCGGTGCTTGAGTAATAGTCGAGGAAGTATTTCCCGCTCTTGCTTGGTACGACGTTATGAGTGCCGTGCTGGCTTGTGATTTTTGTCTTCTTGCCGTTTTTCAGGTTCACTTTATAGAAATGTCGTTGCAGAGGGCTTTCTTCTGTTGAGGTGTAATAAGCGTTTCCTTTGCCGTCGAAGCCTTCAAAAGCAGTCACAACATAATCGCCTTTCTCTATCTGTCTTGCTTTCAAAGTCTTAGTGTTGTGTAACCAAAGATGGTAATAACCGTCGCGTTGAGCGAGCCATAAAAATTCGGTGGTGCTTCCTGGGAGGAAGTACGCCGGTCCCTGGGGCTCAACGTATTGCTCGTCCTCATCGTGGAAGATGGTTTTGTTGAACTCGCCTGTCAGTGCGTTATATTCGTTGAAACAGAGAGAGTCTTGTCCTCTATTCAAGATTCCGATATAGACTTTTTCGTTATCGTTGTTCCATGTTATTGCCGTAAGATATTGGTCTTCAGGCTCGCCGGTCTGCATTGTGACATCGGTGCCGGCGGCGATGTCATAAACATGAAGTTTGACCACGTGCGATGTCATTCCTGCCATCGGATATTTTATAGGTTTGACTTCAGCTGTGCGTTGTGTGATGTCAACTAACGGATAATCAGTCACCATGCTCTCGTCCATGAGGTAATAGGCGAGTTTGTTGCCGTCTGGTGACCAGAAGATTCCGCCTTTGATGGCGAACTCATTACGGTGCACCGATTGGCCTGCGATGACGTGCTCTGGGTTTTCTGTCACCCTGATTTGCCTTTCTCCATCAGCGATGTATAAGTCGTTGCCAATGGTATAGGCCACTCTGAGAGTGTTGGCGGCTATGGTGTGGTTTTCGGCGTTACCTGGTATTTCTGTTATCTTTGTCATCTTTTTCTCACTGATGTCCAAGGTGTTGAAGGTGAGGTTGCCGTTTTCAGACCATTTGTAGAAATAACCTTTGTTGGTGTCGAGCCAAGTGATGTTTGGGATACGGTTGAATTTCTCAAAACCGCTATTCTCGGCTATGATGTTAATCTGATTGAGTGTTAGAAGTGTCTGTGACGATTTCTCGGCAGGAGCCTGCATCTTCAACTCTTCACCATCGATAAAGAGATATTTGTCGGTGTCGGCGTACCAGTTGAAACTCTTTCTTGCGGGATAGATGCTGCGGTTGTTGTAAGATGCGTCCATAGGGGTAAGCATCTTTTTCTCTTGTGCGAACGATGTCAGTGCTAACATCATTGCGAATACTGATAAAAATATTTTTTTCATAAGTAACAAATTAGATTTCATTCTGAACAATATCTGACACTATGGATTGCGTCAGCGATAATTTTGAGTCTGTCGGGATCATTTTCGAATGCTGTGCCTATGCAAATGACGTCAGCGCCCGCCTCGGCTGCTGCTGCTGCCTGTTCTACGGTACGTATGCCTCCGCCCACTATCAGCGGTATGCTTATGCTCTTCCTCACATTGGAAATCATACTGCTCGTCACGGGGTTTTGCGCTCCTGAGCCGCCTTCAAGGTAAATGAGTTTCAAGCCGAGCATCTCGCCTGCTAAAGCGGTGCACATCGCTATGTCGTCCTTGTCTCTCGGTATCGGACTTGTGTTGCTCATATACGAGACGGACGTGCCCCTCCCACTGTCGATGAGCATATAACCCGTTGGGATTATCTCGTTGCCGTAAAGCCTTAAATATGGCGCCGCGATGACGTGCCTGCCTATCAGCATCTCGGCGTTCCTCCCTGAGATAAGGGAAAGGAGTAGGAATCCGTCACAATATTTGCTGATTTGCAGAGAGTTGCCCGGGAAAATCAATACCGGGATGTCGGAATGGGCCTTTATCAACCTGATGCAGTGTTCGAGACTGTCGGTGGTGAGCAGGCTTCCGCCTACGAAAAAGAAGTCCACGCATGCCTCGTTAGCCTTCGCCACTATCGATATTATATTCTCATCGGTGGGCTTGTCTGGGTCAATGAGGACCGCTATCTTCTTTCTGGTCTTGTCTTGAAATCTCTCATATAATGCCATGATGCTTGCAATTTGTAATATCCTTGGATTTTAGCGACAAAGGTACAACTTTTTATTTATTCGGTGGCATTATGGGAAAGATTTTGTTGGCTTTTGATAAAGCGGCTTGTCCCCTCTGTGTTTTGCGTGTCAATGTGTTGTCATTTTTTATTAAGTACGATTCGGAATGTTGTGCCTTGTCCGACGGTGCTGCATTTCACGAAAATCTTGCCTTTATGATAGTTTTCCACAATGCGTCTCGCGAGGGAGAGCCCGAGTCCCCAGCCGCGTTTCTTGCTTGTGAACCCCGGTTTGAAGATTTGTTTGTACATGGAGCGCGGCATGCCTTTGCCGGTGTCGGTGATGTCGATGAACACGTTTGCCTGGTCTTCCGTCATCTCAATTGTAAGCGTGCCTTTGTCTCCCATGGCGTCGATGGCGTTCTTGGTGAGGTTCTCAAGCACCCAGCTGAAAAGCGCGTCGTTGAGTGGTATGGTGATCTCTCTCGGAGGAAGCTGTATCATGAACTCGAACTTTCTGGAGAAACGGCTCTTCAGGTATTTCATCGTTTTATCTACCGAGCTTACCACGTCTGTTGGCTCAAGAGTGGGGATGGAGCCTATTTTTGAGAAACGCTCGGTGATGGTGTTGAGCCGCTCGATGTCACTCTCCATCTCTGAAGTGCCGATGAAAGGCTTCTCCTCCAACTTCAGCAGCTCTATCCAGCCCATAAGCGAGCTGAGCGGAGTCCCGATCTGATGCGCCGTCTCTTTCGCCATGCCTGCCCATACCTGGTTCTGCTCCGAACGCCGTATGTAACTGAACAACAGATATGCGATGAGTACGAATAATGAGAAAATCAGTATCTGTATCAATGGGAAATATCGCATCTGCATCAGAAGGTCGGAGCCTCTATAATATATGTATGCCTTGTTGTTGCCGAAATAATTTACCTTAATGGGGAAATTGTCTTCCTGCATTATCCTTATCTGCTCCTCAACATACGCTCGGTCCCTCATCTTCACCGAATCAAGATTGCCGAACGCTAACACCATGTTCTCGGTGCTGTCTATGATTATGACGGGCGCACCTACGGCGTTGTCGGTGACATCGTTGATGAAAATCTTGAATAAATCATCAAGAACGCCTTTTAACTCAGTGTATATCAAAGACTCATTGTAGAAAAGCCATTCCGTCTTCCCGAAAAGGTCTATTTTTATAGGGGGGAATTTGCTGAACTCACTCTGCATCTCCTTGTCGAAGAATGTCTTGTCTCTAAGCCTCTCCGGCAGGTTGATGGCTAAGTCAATCTCTCCCGTGTTTTTTGAAATTACAACGGGAATGCTGATGTTGCTCTGAATGATGTCAAGATAAATGGTGGTGTTCTCCTCAGGGCTGGCTTCAAGAAAACTTTCATACGCTTTTGCCAATAGTTGGACGCGTTTCTGCTCCTGCTCACTGACTTCGGAAAAGAATGTCTCAGTGTAATTCATTAACGCTGAATGGTTTTGTACCGCCTCAGCCCACATCTCAATCTGTTTCGACTCCTGCTCCGCAAATAATCGCACAAGATGATTGGTGTAATATAGCGTGATACCTATTATTATCATGGCAAGCACGGCAAGCGCCAATTTCCATCTTTTCTGGTGTGTGTATAGATTGTTCTTCATTGTACAAAAGTACAAATATTTTCTGGTTTTATATAGATAAATAGCGAAAAATGTTGTAATTTTACGCGCTTTTTTTAACGTAAATTAATTTAGTTTATTTTAATATTAAAAATTATTCTGTATGAAAAGAGTTTTATTATTTTTCACTTTGTTGTTAGGCACAATGTTCGCTGAGGCTCAATGTGATGCACCGACAGGTCTTGGTTATAATTGCGAGGAAAACGTCCCTGGTTATTCGTATCATTGGAGAGTCACAATGTATTGGGACGCGGTCGATGGCGCTGAATATTATGATGTTTATGTGAACGGACAATGGTTTGGATATTCAATAGGAGGCACAACGTATATCGCCGGCTCTAATAATACAGGCTCTTTCGTGTTCACTGTCAAGACTATTTGCAGCGATGGCGAGTCGGAGATGTCTGAACCTTGCACCGTGATCGTCGGACCAACGGTGACGGTATGCGATACTCCGACAGGACTTGGATATATATGCGAAGAAGACGTGCCGGGATTTGAGCATAAATGGAAGGTGACATTGTCGTGGGACGCCGTCGAAGGCGCGGAATACTATAACGTCTATGTTAACGGCGAATTCTTCGGAATGGCAACGGAAGGTAATTATATTGTCGCCGGCTATGACACCGAAGGTACCTACTACTTCACGGTTCAGACTGTTTGCAGCGACGGACAGTCCGATTTCTCCGAACCTTACACCTTTGTCATCGCTACGGACGCAGTGCCGGAATATGGGACATCGTTTGAGATATATCCTAACCCGGTGAGAGATAACCTGATAATAAATACCGAGGAGACAATAGAAAGTGTCGCGATATATAATATGATAGGTGTGCTCGTGAAAGAGCAGTGCTACGATAACAACAATATTGATGTCGCTGATATTGCAAAAGGTGTTTATGTCATCAGGATAAAGACAGACAAGGGCGATGTCGTGAAGCATTTCGTCAAGGATTGAGTTCAATAATTAATAGAGTTGGGAAATGGATTATAATTTTAGGGAAATAGAGAAGAGATGGCAGGAATACTGGCGTGAGAATAACACGTATCAGGTTGGGATTGACCATAACAAACCGAAGTTCTATGTTTTGGATATGTTCCCATATCCGTCAGGAGCAGGGCTTCACGTCGGTCATCCGCTTGGATATATTGCGTCAGATATTTATGCTCGTTATAAGAGGCTGAAGGGCTTTAACGTCCTTCACCCAATGGGCTACGATGCCTACGGTCTGCCGGCGGAGCAATATGCTATTCAGACAGGAACGCATCCGGCGATTACAACGGAGAAGAATATCAACAGGTATAGGGAGCAGATGGACAAAATCGGATTCTGCTTCGACTGGAACCGCGAGGTGCGTACAAGCGACCCTGAATATTATAAATGGACACAATGGACCTTTATACAGCTCTTTAACTCATACTACTGCAATCAGGCAAAACAGGCGCGCCCAATAAGCGAACTCGTGGAGGTGTTCAAGAGCCAAGGGACCTCCGGCCTTGATGTGGCATGCACTAAGCCGTTGGAATTCACCGCTGAACAGTGGAACTCTATGGGCGAGAAGGAACAGCAGGAGGTGCTGATGAACTATCGTCTCGCATATTTGGCTGATACAATGGTGAACTGGTGCCCGCAGCTTGGTACGGTGTTAGCAAATGATGAGGTCCAGGACGGATTGTCAGTGCGAGGCGGATACCCCGTGGTGCGTAAGTCAATGAAACAGTGGCTGCTACGTATCACCGCATACGCAGAACGCCTGCTTACCGGCCTCGATACCGTCGATTGGAACGAGTCAATAAAAGATGTCCAAAGGAATTGGATAGGCAAATCAATGGGAGCATCGGTGCTTTTCGATATTGCCGATAAGGACGTTAAACTCGAGGTCTTCACCACTCGCGCCGACACCTTGTTCGGTGTGACGTTCATGGTGCTTGCTCCTGAGCACTCAATGGTTAACGAACTTACCTCCGCTGAACAACATGATGCAGTAGAGGAATATGTCTCATGGGCGAAAAACCGCTCCGAACGTGAGCGAATGTCGGAAGTGAAGAAAGTGAGCGGAGTGTTCACAGGCTCTTACGCCATCAACCCATTCAACGGCACTAAAATTCCTATCTGGGTGTCGGATTATGTCCTTATGGGTTACGGTACGGGCGCAATCATGGCAGTGCCTGCTCACGATAGCCGCGACTTCGCTTTCGCACGTCATTTCCAACTTCCTATCATTCAGGTTGTTACAAAACCGGGAGAGGAAATGCCCGAAGTGTCGGAATGGACAGAGTCGTTCGATGCGAAAGATGGAACGCTTATCAATTCTGATTTTCTTAACGGACTGACAGTCAAAGAGGCAATCCTCCGTATGATTCAAGAACTTGAACGCCTCGGCATAGGTAATGGGAAGACAAACTACCGCCTGCGCGACGCTATCTTCAGCCGTCAACGCTATTGGGGTGAGCCTTTCCCTATCTATTATAAAGATGGTATGCCTTACGCTATGGAAACAGACAAACTCCCTCTCGAACTGCCTTCTATCGACGCATATAAACCTACCGAGACAGGAGAACCCCCGTTAGCAAGAGCTAAAAAATGGATTACCGATGAAGGCTATCCTATCGAGACAAACACAATGCCGGGCTTCGCCGGATCAAGCGGCTACTACCTCCGCTATATGGACCCTCATAACGATACGGAATACTTCAGCAAAGAAGCTAACGACTATTGGCAACAGGTTGATTTATATATCGGTGGAGCCGAACATGCTACAGGCCACCTCATCTATAGCCGCTTCTGGAACAAATTCCTATTCGATATCGGAATGGCATGCAAAGATGAGCCTTTTAAGAAAATGGTTAACCAAGGCATGATTCAGGGAAGGACAAGCTTCGTCTATCGTGTCAACTACGAGAAAATGGCGGAATGGAGAATGTGGCAACTTCTGAAAGATAACAAACTCGGTGTCGAGTTCGTCAAAGATTATAAAATGGGCCGCCGCCGTTTCGACTTCTACTGCCCTTCAAAGAATATCATCATAGAAATCAAAAAGATGACCGACCTTGAGAAGGTGGCAGAACCTTATGAGTCTCTCGCAAAACAAATAGGGTGCAAGATTCTTCTCGCACCTATCCGCTGCGTCCTCAACGATGACGAGTATAAGAATATTGAGCAGAATATCATAGATATGATAGCTGGAAAAGATATTCTGGAATTTGAATCAGGCGAGCAGGTGAACTTCCCTCCGCTATTCGTCTCGAAAAATGTCGCCGGCCGTGAGTGCTACTCTGACCCTATCCGTGTGGATATCAATATGGTTCATAACGATATCCTCGATATGGAGGAGTTTAAAGTGTGGCGCGATGACCTTAAAGGCGCGGAATTTATCTGTGAGAAAGATAAGGAAGGAAGAGATATCTATGTGTGCGGCTGGGAAATAGAGAAGATGTCTAAATCGAAATATAACGTCCAAAACCCGGACGACCTCGTGGCTCGCTATGGCGCTGATACTCTCCGCCTATACGAGATGTTCCTCGGCCCCCTCGAACAATCGAAACCTTGGGATACACAGGGAATAGAAGGCGTCCACCGCTTCCTACGTAAGTTCTGGAAACTTTACGTTAATGAACAAGGCGACTTGCAAGTGTCTGACAATCAACCAACAAAGGAAGAGCTAAAATCGCTGCACAAACTCATAAAGAAAGAAGAAGAGGATATTGAGCGTATCTCGTTCAATACTGTCGTCTCCGCCTTCATGATTTGCGTCAATGAACTCTCTGATATGCGGTGCGATAAACGCCAGATCCTTGAACCTCTCACAATAATGATCTCTCCTTACGCCCCTCATATCGCTGAGGAACTTTGGCACCTTCTCGGCCATAACGATAGCGTCGTTGACCAGAAATTCCCGGAGTTTAACAAGGACTTCATCGTTGAGAACTCCTATCTGTATCCGGTCTCTTTCAACGGTAAGAAACGTTTCGATATAAACCTCTCCCTCGATATGGGCGATGAGGAAATTAGAGATGTGGTGCTCGCCGCACCTGAGTCTAAAAAATGGATTGAAGGATATGTCGTGCGTAAAGTCATCATCATCCGTGGTAAGATAATTAATATTGTAGTTGGATAACCGTGGTTGTGGGCGGCTATGTGAAGCCGCCTTCCCAATATGTTTTTGAAATGAAGAAAGTACTGATAGTCTTATTAATATTAATAGGTGTGACATCGCAAGCCCAAGACTTGTCGGCCCCGGAGGACAACCCTGTCATAGTGCAACGCTTGGAACAATGGCAGGACCTGAAGTTCGGCCTCATGATGCACTGGGGTATCTACTCGCAATGGGGTGTAGTGGAGTCATGGTCGATCTGTAATGAAGATTGGATTACTCGCAATGACGCTGATTATATTGAATATAAAAAAGATTATCAGGCACTAAACAAGACTTTCAACCCTGTGGGGTTTAATGCAGATGCTTGGGCGGAAATAGCGAAAGACGCAGGTATGAAATATGTCGTCTTTACTACAAAACACCACGACGGATTCTGTTTGTTCAACACAAAAGAGACGTCGTACTCCTCTGTCGATGGCTCTTGTGCCTTCTCTTCCGATGAACGCGCCGACATCACTGCCGAGGTCGTCAGAGCTTTCAGAGACAATGGATTCTGGACCGGACTCTATTTCTCAAAACCTGATTGGCATCACGATGATTACTGGGCAAGACAATGGGCTACTCCTGATAGGAACGTCAACTATGACCCTCAGAGATACCCGGAACGATGGCAGCGCTTCTGCGATTTCACCTTTAACCAGATTAAGGAATTGACACATAACTACGGAGATATAGACATACTTTGGCTCGATGGCGGTTGGATTCGCCCGGAATATAGCATTAACGACGAATATCGCTCATGGCTCGGCTGCAAAGGATATGTCCAGGATATCAATATCCCGAGAATAGCGGAAATGGCTCGCGAAAATAATCCTGACCTGCTTATCGTTGACAGAACAGTGCATGGGAAATATGAAAATTACCGTACTCCAGAACAGCAAGTGCCTGATACAGTGCTGCCTTTCCCTTGGGAAACCTGCATGTCTATGGGCGACTCATGGTCGTATGTGGAGAATGATAACTACAAATCTACAAACAACATTATTCATATCTTGGTCGATGTGGTGGCAAAGGGCGGTAACTATCTCCTTAATGTCGGCCCTGACGCACAGGGAGAACTACCTCTTGCCGCAGTCGAAAGGTTAAAGGAAATTGGGGAGTGGATGAAAACCAATGGTGACGCAATTTATGAGACACGTCCCATCTCACCTTATTCAGAAGGGAAATTCCGTTTCACACAAAAGAATGGACGCGTCTTTGCCGTTTATCTGCTTGATGAAGACGAGGAACTGCCTTCTATCATTGCTGTCCATGACGGTTTCCAGGCTCTCGTTTCAAACAAGAATATCAGCTCTCGCCCTCTTAAACTGAAAATACTCGGTAATAAGGCAAAGGCGGAGCTTAGAATGACAGACGATGGATATGTTATTGATATTAAAGGAGATATAAATGCCAATCACGCCATTGTCTTTGAATTTAAGAAATAAATGAAAATATCACTATGAAAGAAGAATTAAAAAACAGAGAACTCCCATTCCTCGTCGCTGATATGAGTCTCGCTGAATGGGGAAGAAAAGACATAGAGATTTCTGAACATGAGATGCCCGGACTTATGGCTCTTAGAGAGAAATATGGTGAGGAGAAACCTCTTAAGGGCGCACGTATCAGCGGTTCATTGCACATGACTGTTCAGACCGCCTGCCTTATTGAGACACTCACAGCACTCGGTGCCGAAGTCCGCTGGGCAAGTTGTAACATTTTCTCAACACAGGACCATGCGGCGGCGGCTATCGCAGCGACGGGAACCCCTGTCTTCGCATGGAAAGGCGAGTCGCTCGAAGATTATTGGTGGTGCACATTCCGCGCACTCACTTTTGCCGATGGTAACGGCCCTGACCTTATCGTTGATGATGGAGGAGACGCTACATTGTTGATACATAAAGGCTTTGAATGTGAGAACGACCCGTCATTATTAGATGTCACCCCTTCAAGCGCAGAGGAGAAAGCCCTTATGGATGTCATCAAGGCTACATATAAAGAGAATCCTACGCATTGGCACTCAGTGGTGGAAAGATGGAAAGGTGTTTCGGAAGAGACAACAACAGGTGTACACCGCCTCTATCAAATGAAGGAGGCCGGAAAGCTTCTCGTACCTGCTATCAATGTTAACGACAGCGTCACAAAATCTAAGTTCGACAACCTTTATGGCTGCCGCGAGTCACTGGCTGACGGCATCAAACGCGCTACCGATATAATGATCGCCGGTAAAGTCGTTGTGGTTCTCGGCTATGGTGACGTAGGAAAAGGCTGTGCACAATCAATGCGCTCTTATGGCGCACGTGTCATAGTTACCGAAATCGACCCTATCTGCGCATTGCAAGCAGCTATGGAAGGCTTCGAGGTGACGACAATGGAAGAGGCTGTGAAGGAAGGAAATATCTTTGTCACCTGCACCGGTAACTGTGATGTCATCACCCTTGAACATATCTTGAGCATGAAAGACCAAGCCGTGGTTTGCAATATCGGACACTTCGACAATGAGATACAGGTGGGTGCCCTCGAATCATGCCCCGGCGTGAAGAAGGTGAATATCAAACCTCAAGTCGATAAGTTCATTCTTCCTAACGGGAAAGCCGTCTTCGTACTCGCAGAAGGCCGCCTCGTCAACCTCGGTTGCGCGACAGGACACGCAAGCTTCGTGATGAGCAACTCCTTCACAAACCAGACTCTCGCACAACTCGACTTGTGGAAGAACCGCGGTAATTATCCCGTCGATGTATATTGCCTCCCGAAATATCTTGATGAGGAAGTGGCACGGCTCCATCTCGCGAAAATCGGCGTGAAACTTACTGTGCTTACCCAGAAACAAGCTGACTATATAGGCGTCCCAGTTAACGGACCTTATAAATCAGATATTTATAAATATTAATTTACCACAATTTCCCTGACTTCCTGAAGACGCCCTGTCTTTGGGAAGTCTTTTAATTATATACCCTCAGATTGGTGCCGTCATACTCGGTGAAATACTGTACCAGCGGATAACCGCTCCCACCTTTCACTATGCTGCCATCGAGAATGAGATACTCGTATCCTTTGCATGTGTCCATGACAAAAGGATAATCTACAAATAATCTATTGTTCTCACAATCAAAAGGATAGTTCGGCGGAATCCTGTCGTACGCCATGAACTCGTCAATGTTCTTCCTATAAATAATTATGCCGTAACTCGGATACTCAGCCTCAATATATATGTATCCCCCAACAGTGTTTAACTCGAAGTATTCCATGCTGTTAGGATTAATAGTGAAGTTGATGCTGATGTCAGGCTCGTTCGGATTGCTCGGCTTGTAATTGCATGATACGAGCAGACTCCCTAAAGAAATGGCTAAAAACATTGCTGTAATTATGCCCCTCCTATCTCCATTATTGTATTTCCAATTTAGTATCTCCATATAAATTTAATTTTCCTATTATCGAACAAAATTACAATTAAATTGTAAAATTTGTTGGAAAATCTAATAAAAATTGTACATTTGTGCAAAATTTAACAGATGTCCAAATATTTGATTGTAGCTATCTCTTTGATTATTAGCATGTCGTTCCTCTCATGTAAATCAACAGATAATACGGTAAATAATTATAGAGAGAAAGTGTTTCTTCCTGATAAAGAGACAAAAGACGATTTGACCTATGAGCAACTTGTAAAAAGACACTGGGACATGCAGTCGGAGTCAACAATGCGAAACGTCAAGGAAAATAAGAAAAAAAGTGATAGTTATAACGAGGGGAAAAAACGTAAGGGTTTCATGAAAAGAAAACCGTGTAACCATTAAGGTCTATGAGGAATATTAAAATAATGTTGTGCTTGGCCATCATCCTTGCCCTGCCATTGCTCACGACAGCAAACAGTCAGGACAACGAATATGTGGTGAAAAGGGTATCCGCCATTCGCTCCCAATATTTGACGGATAATAGCACAATCATTATCTCTGCTATTGACCAAGATGAAAACGGCATGATATGGCTGAGTTCGTTGAGCGGATTGTATTATTTCGACAATTATAAGTTCTATGAATATAGAAACACTGATATGCTTAACTCGAGGATAATCAGTGTGTTATGTGCAGGCAACAGCTTGTATTTCGGTACGATGAGCGGACTCTCGATAGTTGATGTTAATTCGGGCCTTGTCTGTAATAAGCTGATTAACAATAAGATAAATACAATTGTAAAAGGCTTCGATGATAAGATAATGGTTGGAACGGACAAAGGCCTTTTTATCTTTGATGAGAATAAAAACGATTTCGTGCTTGTTGAATGCTTTGCCCTCCCGGTCAATGATATCTTCTTCTGCCCCGATGACGAGTCATGCTGGCTCGCTACAAATAATGGCGTCTTCCATATCGATTCTGAATGCTCTGTGTCAAATTTTGGAACAGGGAAGATAAAGACTATCGCTCTTGTCGATACCGAGCATGTGTTCTGTGGCTCGCCAGAAGGCCTGTTCACCGTTGATTTTGAGAACGATACACTGAGAAGAGTGCTGATAAATGACAAGGTCTCGTATATCTCCGTAGAGCCTGATGTCACAGATGTGGTTGCTTTTGATGATGATGAGATACTTATCGGGACGAATGGTAACGGACTTTATCGGTATAATATTTTTGAGGAAACGATTCTTCATTATACCAAATATGGTGATAAAAACAACTCTATATCAGACGATTACATCAACAATATTTTTTTAGACGATAGCGGTAGGTTCTGGATTTCGACCTCTCTCGGCGTCAATTTTATGATGAAAGACTATTCCGATTTCACCTCTATTAATTTATTCTATAATGGCACACACAGGCTGCCGGTGCGTTGCTTTGAGAAGTTTAACGAAGAAGAGTTCTTTATTGGAACGGACGAGGGTGTCTTGGTCTTTAACAAACTCAAAAGTTTGTATTCAAAGCTGAATGATTACTTTATGATTGATAATGTGCCGTTTATGTCGATGAATGTCAATGCGATGTGCTTTATAGATAATAGGTATCTGTGGGTTGGCTCGCGCTATGACGGACTTTATTGTTTTGATGTGATAGAGAAGAAGGTGACCGATTATCATGCCGACGATAGAGATGTGATGTTTTATGATATCATTTACGATGGTCATGGAAACATTTGGCTGGCGACAGACAATGGCTTGTATAAGATGCGGTTGAGCGATAATAATCTGACGCATTTTGTGCATGATGCCGCCGACCCGCACTCAATTATTGACAACGGATTGTTCGACCTCCTTATTGATGGTGGTTATCTGTATATTACATCTAACAAGGGCTTGTCAAGATACTCATTTGAGGCCGACGTTTTCGAGAATTTCGTTCCCGACTCGGAAGATATGACGCTGTATAATTTGACAAAAGGGGATAACGGATTGATTTACATCGGTTCTTACAGGAATGGAGTTGTTATTTTCGATACGAATAATGATGAGTTTAAGATGTTCGACAACCTTAGTGAGAACAGGCATTCGACAGCTTTCAATATCATTTTAGATCATGATGGAAATCTTTGGGTATCAACGATGAAGGGTTTGATGAAATATAACATCTCTAATGATATTACAACGATATACAGCGTTATGGACGGGCTTCAGGGGAACGAGTTTACGATGAACGGCGCGTTTATTGATGAGGATGGCACATTGTTTTTCGGCGGATTTGGCGGGTTCATTATGTTTGCCCCCAAAAAGATAAAGTTTGAGACTACGGTGCCTAAGATACTTTTCACAAGATTCAAGTCGCTGACAGGCAAGGAGTTGGTATGCCTAAATAATGAGGAGACGATAATGCTGCCGAGAGGTGAAAGCACCTTCGGCATAGAGTTTTCTGCCTATAACTTGAACAAACTCAACAGGACATCGTACAAATATATGATGGAGGGCTATGACGATAAGTGGCGGGAGTGCAAGGCCGCGGCACATTCAGCGGAGTATTATAACATTCCGTCGGGGACATATACATTTATGCTATACGCATCGAACGAGGCTGGCATCAGCAATGCGACCCCATATTATCTTACAATAGTAGTCAAGCCAATATGGTATGCGACGGCGGCGTTCAAAATCAGCATAGTGCTGCTTATCTCTATAATAGTGTTCTCAATAGTGTTTTCCATGATTAAGAAAGAGCGTCGCAAGTCAGAGGTGGTGAAGCAGATCAGCGATATGGAAAAGAAGATGTATGAGTTGAAAGGCAAGGCGCTTCAGTTGCAGATGAATCCTCATTTCTTGTTTAACACCCTGAACAGCATACAGAGCTTCATACTCGTCAACGACAGCAAGAACGCGTCCATCTATCTCTCAAGGTTCGCTAAGCTGATGAGGCGGGTGTTGAACAATGCTAACCGCGACAAGGTGCCGCTTGGCGAGGAGTTAGAGGCGATACGTCTTTACCTCGATTTGGAAGCGCTGAGACTGAATGGGAGATTCACTTATAATGTCGAGATCGACAGCAGGATAAACGTGAAAAATGTGGAGGTCGCCTCTATGCTGCTTCAACCATTTGTGGAGAACGCCGTGATACATGGACTTGCATACAAGGCAAACGATGGCAAACTTAGTATAGAGGTGAATAAGATTGATGAAAGAAGGATAATGTTTGTGATAGAGGACAACGGCATCGGAAGGGAGAGGGCAAAGCAAATAAGGGCAGAGCTGGGAAGAGTGGGGAAGTCCTACGCCACAAGCATCACGGAGCAGAGGCTTGAGATCCTTAGCAAGATTTCGTCAGGAGAATATTATGTGAGGATAATAGATTTGTACGGCGACGATGGAGCCGCATCAGGAACAAGAGTGGAAATTAATATGTTAATGGAATGATAAAGAGTATTATTATTGAAGATGAGAAGTTGTCGAGAGATGTGTTAAGGTCTGTGATAACCCAATATTGCAGCGATATCGTCATCTGTGAGGAGTGTGTTGACGCTAAGTCGGGCATTGAGGCGATAAAAGCATGTCACCCCGACCTTGTTTTCCTTGATATAGAGATGCCTGACGGCACAGGGCTTGATGTGATACGCGCCTTTAAAAATGATGAATTCTGTGTCGTGATTATTTCCGCCTATGAGCATTATGCGATCGACGCATTCCATCTCTCCGTTGTTGATTATCTTTTGAAACCTATTGATATCAATGACTTTATGAATGCGGTGAATAAGGTTAGGAGGGTTATGAGGCAGAATGTCTCGCAAAGGCGAGTCGTCCTATCTACTTCCGATAAGGTCAATGTCGTGAATGTTGACGACATCATACACTGCGTTTCTGACAACTATTACACCGTGTTCTATTTCGTTGACGGCTCAAGCATGATGATAAGCAAGACACTGAAAGATGTGGAGGAGATGCTTGAGGAATACGGTTTCACAAGGACGCACAAGTCCCATCTTGTGAACAACAAGTTCATCACGAATTTCGTGAAAGACGAAATGGTCTTAGTGTTAAAAGACGGCACTAATATCCCGGTATCGAGGAGAAAAAAAGACAACATCATAAGATTAATACACAATTTGTAGGGAAAAGAAAGAGGTATGTATATTAATTAATAAGGTGTAAGAAAAAAGAGAATTTTTGGAAAAAACAAAAAAAACGAAATAAATTTGGAGTAAATTTATAAATATTTTGAGAGATTAACAATTTAAAATGTTGATTTATAATGTATTACAAAACCAAGCGTAATTTTGTTAATAAATAAATTCTTTTTAAAGAATTATTTTGCTTGTGGGAATTAAAAAATTGTAGTAATTTTGAACCCCGTTTAATGCACAAATTAGAGTAGTATAACATAAAATTTCAAGGTATGTTAAGAAAATTACTATTTACCCTTTGCATCGTGCTGGCGTCGTGGTCGTTAGCACTTGCACAAACAGGTCGTCTCAAGGGTGTCATTAAGGACAAAGAGACCGGTGAGACTATTCCATTTGCGAACGTCGTTTTGGAGAATGGCGGTACACAGGTGGGTGGTGCGAGTTCCGATTTTGATGGAAATTATGACATCAACCCTATCCCTCCGGGAACTTACGACCTCAAAGCGACTTTCGTTGGTTACAACACTTTCATTATGAAAGGTATTGTTGTCTCAGCCAACAAAATTACATTCCAAGACATTTCATTAAGCATGCAATCAGAGGTTTTGGATGCTGTTGAAATCGTTGACTACAAGGTGCCTTTGATTTCAAAGGACCAGACTTCAGCGGGTGCGACTATCACTGCGGAAGAGATCGCCAAGATGCCTAACCGTTCTGCAGAAGCAGTTGCGGCGACAGTTGGTGGTGTTTTCTCTGCTGACGGTGAGGTGGGTAACATGCGTGGTGCCCGTTCCGAAGGTACTGTTTATTACATTGACGGTGTCCGTGTTATCGGTTCATCATCAGTTCCTCAATCAGCTATCGACCAAGTCGAGGTTATGCTTTCAGGTACTCCGGCTATGTACGGTGACGTTACCGGAGGTATCATCAACATGACAACGAAAGGCCCTTCAAGAACATTCGGTGCCGGAATCGAACTCGAACAGTCACTCGATGGCTATGGCCACTCAAGAGCAGGCTTTAACGTCCAAGGTCCTCTTATCAAAGGTAGAGACAAGAACTCCTCTTCAGCATTGTTGGGCTTCTTCCTCGCCGGTGAGTTCACCTATAACAAGGACGGAGCCATCTCGGCAATAGGCCATTATAAAGCATCAGACGAATGGTTGGATTTTATTAAAAACAATCCTCTCCGTGTTTCCGGTACAGGCTCAGGTACTTACTCAAACGGTGAATACACCAGAATGGGTTCAATGGAGTATGTGAAGAACTCACAGAACACCGCTAACTGGAAAGCCCTCGTATCAGGTAACATCAACATCCGTACTACTGAGACTATCAACCTGACAGTTGGTGGTAGCTTCGTCGCTCAAAGAAGTCGTGGATTCAGCCGTTCACAAGAATATTTCAACTTCGATAAGAACTATATCAACGACTATAGAAACTGGCGTGTCTATGGAAAATTCACCCAGAGATTCCCTACAGCCCCTGAAAGCACTTCTTTCATTAAGAACTTCTACTACAGCTTGCAGGTTGACTATAGCCGTGTAAATAGCAAAAACTATGACCCTGACCACAAAGATAATATCTGGAAATATGGCTACCTCGGAAAATACTCCATCTATAAGACCCCTTCTTATACAATGGATACTGCCATCACAATCAACGGTCATACATACGATAACGTCTGGCATACAACATCATGGGATTATGATACTTTAGTAACGTTCACCGCTTCTGACGCTAACCCGTTGCTCTCGAACTATACTTCACAGTACTATAACCTGTATTCAGACCCGATGGATCACTATATGAACTTTACCGACCTTCAGCTTGGTGGCGCTCTTCTTAACTCAAGCTCACCTTCAGCATTCTATGGCATGTATGCAGCTCCTGGCGCAATACAGTCGAAATATGCTTATTCAGAGGCTGACCAGTTCAGTGTGAAGCTCGCTACAGCTATGACTCTCGGTAACCATGAGGTTAAGATCGGTTTCGAATATGAACAGCGTAACAACAGGTCTTATGGCGTAGCCGGTTACAACCTGTGGTACCTTATGAGGAACCTCTCAAACTTCCATATCGACCAGTTGGACACTGAGAATCCAGAGATCATCTCCCACGATGGCTTCGTTGATACCATCATCTATAAGAGAAAATATAACGGAGACTCTCAATATCAGTTCGATAAGAACCTCCGTAAGGCTTTGGGCTTGAGTGAGACAGGTATTGATTGGATTAATACTGACTCATACGACTTTAACGATAACTCAATCGAATATTACGATGAGAACGGTATTATGCACAAGGCATATTTACAGGACGGCTTTGATATCAGTATGTTCACTCCTGACGAGTTGACACAGGACGGTAACTCGTATGTCTCTTACTATGGCTACGATTACCTTGGAAACAAACTCAAGAAACAGCCAAGTTTCGAGGACTTCTTCACAGAGCAAGATGAGAACGGGAACTATACAAGACCGGTTGGCTCATTCAGACCTATCTACATGGCAGGATATATCCAGGATAAATTCGCTTTCAAAGACCTTATCTTCAACGTTGGTGTCCGTGTTGACCGCTTCGATGCTAACCAGAAGGTTTTGAAAGACCCTTATATCCTCTATGATTATAACACAGTAGGCGATGTCGCTAACAATGGTAAGATCGAGCTTTTGAACGGTACTATAGTTGACGTCCCAGGCAATATCGGTGATGACTTCGCAGTATATGTAAACAAGATTGATGACATCACAAGCGTCGTCGGTTACCGTAGCGGTAATGTCTGGTACAACGCTAAAGGTGCTGAAATCAGCGACCCTACTACATTAGACGTTGGCTCAGGTGTCTCACCTTGGATTAAGGACGCGACACAACAGCATGTGGATACAAAGTCATTCAAAGACTATAGCCCACAGTGGAGCGTGATGCCTCGTATCTCATTCTCATTCCCAATCTCTGATGAGGCTTTGTTCTATGCTCACTACGACGTCTTGACACAGCGCCCATCTAACATATTCACAAATATGTATGATTATTATTACTTCTCACAGAATAGTGATGTCTTGAACAACCCTTCACTTAAACCGTCACAGACAATTGACTATGAGCTCGGTTTCACACAGAAACTTACTAACTCATCATCAATGACAATCTCTGCATATTACAAGGAGTTGCGTAACATGATCCAGCTCTATCGTTACACCGGAGCATATCCAAAGGATTATACATCATACAGCAATTTGGACTTCGGAACAGTAAAGGGTTTGACAGCATCATACGACTTGCGTAGAACAAAGAACGTACGTCTCCGTGCATCATACACCTTACAGTTCACTAACGCTACAGGTGCATCAACAACAACGATGAGCGCGTTGATCGCAGCAGGTGTTCCAAACCTCCGTTCAACATTCGCTATGCCTTGGGACCGCCGTCACCAGTTTAACGTGACACTCGACTACCGCTTCGCTGATGGAAAAGACTACAACGGCCCGGTGTCAAGACGTGAGAACTCAGGCAAGAAACCTATCCAATGGTTAGCAAATACAGGTGTCGCCCTTACAATGCAGGGTGGTTCAGGTACCCCTTATACAGCACAAAGCAACGTCAACTCTCCTATCTCAGCGGGAACAAACTTGCTTAAAGGTTCATACTACGGCTCACGCCTCCCATGGGCATTCCGTTTCGACCTCCGCGTTGACAAGGATATCAACCTGAAACTTGGCAAAAAAGAAAAGGAAGACAGACGCTCAGCTTATCTGAATGTTTACTTACAGGTGTTGAACGTTCTTAATTCAAAGAACATAGTCGGTGTTTACTCTTCAACAGGTAACCCTGATGACGATGGCTATCTCTCAGCTCCTGAGTGGCAGCGCGAAATCGCCAACCAGACAAACCCTGACTCATACTATGAATTGTACAGCCTGTTTGTCAACAACTTCTACAATTATTCTTCACCACGTCAAATCAGAGTTGGTGTAAGCTTTAACTTCTAAACAGAAAAATAAATACTGGTAATATGAAGACTATAATTCGTTTATTAACCGTTGCATTTCTTATTGCAAGTGTAACTGAAGTTAGAGCCGAGAAAGTCCAGATGAATGGACCGAAAACTCGGCATCTGAAACAAACCACAGCGGGATGTACACCATCTTCTACCTTCGCTTGGCTTAACATCAACAATGCAAGAGTGCGTGTAAATGCTGCTGGTGATATGTGGTGGGACCTTCCGGGCGGTTCTGGTGCAAAATACTATATCCCTGCTAACGGCTCCGCAACATCATTGTATGCGGGTTCTCTCTGGATCGCTGGTCTGGACGTCAACAATCAGTTGAAATGCTCTGCTGTTCGTTTCCGTCAAGGTCCTGATGGTAGTGGTGGTAATGACTTCTGGACAGGACCTCTTACCGTTGATGGTACAGCATCTATCGATGCTGCAACTTGTATGGAATATGACAAGATGTTTACTATCACACGCGCTGAAGTTGATGAGTTCCTCGCCCATTGCGATGAAAGAGGTATCCCTCATGAGACTGAAGACTGGAAGATTCCTTCAAGCATCCTTAACTGGCCTGCACACGGCGACCCGACAAGAGGAATGAGCTACTATCTCGCTCCTTTCTATGACAACCCAGGTCTTAATGGTGAACTCCTCGACGGCGTTTATAACCCTGCCGACGGCGACTACCCATATTATGATGTCAAAAACGAACTCTGCCACACCATCACCCCAACTATGGAGGAGACAATGGAAGGTACTGTTCATGGCTCTATCCTTTCTGACCAAGTCATCAAGGGTGACCAGACAATCTGGTGGGTGTTCAACGATAAAGGTAACGCTCACACTGAGACTGGTGGTTCAGCTATAGGTATGGAAATCAGAGCACAAGCTTTTGCTTTCGCTACAAATGATGAAATCAACAACATGACATTCTATAGCTACGAGATTATTAACCGTTCAACCTATACCTTGACAAACACTTACTTCTCACCTTGGACCGACGTTGACCTTGGCTATGCAAAGGACGACTATGTCGGTTGTGACGTGTCACGTGGTCTCGGCTATGGTTACAACGGTGCTAACATCGATGGTAACGGTGAGACTGAAGCCTACGGTGCTAACCCTCCAGCGGTCGGCGTTGACTTCTTCCAAGGTCCTTACCTCGACCCGGACGGTCTCGATAACCCTAAATATGACTCACTCGGAAACCAACTTTGCAATGTAAGTATCAACGGTGTCAACTTCGGTAACGGCATCATCGATGACGAACGTTACGGTATGCGTCGTTTCGTTTATCACGATAATACTTCAAACCCTGTTAATGGAGACCCTAAAACAGCTCCTGAATACTACCTCCTCCTTAGAGGTATCTGGAAAAACGGTGCTAAGATGGAATACGGTGGAACAGCAGTCCCTGGTACTACAGGTTGCGATGGTCCTGCCTGCGACTTCATGTTCCCACACGATTCAGACCCTTGTAACTGGGGTACAGGTGGTTTGACACCTAACGGTATCTTCGCACAGGACGGTGTCTATTGGAGTGAAGAGACCGGTAACAATGGTAATCCTAACCCTGTTAACGACCGCCGTTTCATGCAGTCTGCTGGTCCTTTCACATTGAAGTCAGGTGCTGTTAACTATATCACCTTCGGTGTGCCGTGGGCTCGCTCAACAACAGGTACAGCATGGTCATCAGTAGAACTCCTCCGTAAAGTCGATGATAAATGTCAGGCTATGTTCGATAACTGCTTCAAAGTTCTCGACGGTCCTGACGCTCCAGACTTGACAATACGCGAGCTTGACAAGAAACTCATCATCACCTTGTCTAACTCAGGTACTTCAAATAACCTTATGGAAGACTATATCGAGAAAGATATCAGTATCCAAGGTCCAAATCCTCTCGATTCAACACAAGAGAAAGACCCATACTACCGCTTCGAGGGTTATCAGGTCTATCAGCTTGCAAATAAGGAAGTCAGCGTTGACCAGTTAAATGACCCAGACAAGGCTCGTCTCGTGTTCCAGTGCGACCTCAAGAACAACGTTAAGAACATTATTAATTATGTGTATAACGATGCTCTTAAAGCAAGCGTTCCTACTCTCATGGTTGAAGGTAGCGACAACGGTATCGTCCACTCATTCGAGGTTACAAAAGACGCTTTCACAACAAACAACGACCCATCACTTGTTAACCATACTACTTACTACTTCATGGCTATCGCCTATGCATATAACAACTATATGACATATTCTGACGATCCTAACATACAGTATGGCTTGTATGGTCAGATGGAGCCTTATCTCGCTGGCCGTAAGAACATCAAACTCTATTCAGGTGTTCCTCATAAGATTGTTAACGGTACTATCTTGAACTCATCATACGGTGACCAGCCAACAATCACACGTTGGACAGGCTTCGGTAATGGTGGCCTTGAGGCTGAGATCTCTAAGGCTGATGTCGAGAAGATACTCTCAGCCGCTCCAGCAAGCGAGACCAACATCTATGGTATGGAGTCATTCCCAATGGCTTATCACCCATCATTTGTGAAAGGCAAGGGACCTCTCAACATCCAGATTGTTGACCCATTGAACGTTCACCCAACCGATTACGCTATCTGGTTCGATGACTTCGAGCAAGTTTATATCACTAACGTAACAGGTGATGTTTCAGTGAAGGGCGACTCAGCAGCAAAGAACGCTTTCTACTGGTACTTGAAAGACCTTGAGACAGGCGAGGTAATGAAGGCTAATATGACCACAGAGAAGAGCAACGAGCAGTTGTTCCTTGAAAGAGGTATAGCCATCAACATCACCCAGCCATGGCAGATTGGCCCTATCAATGTTGGTACATCAGGTAACGACAACACTGTTCAATACAGAACATTATGTCCAAAGAATGGTGTCATCAAATCAAGCGTTACTTACGCCGACAGTTCATACAGATGGTTAAGCGGTATCAGAGACAGTGATGTCACTGCATCTAACCCGTTGAACTGGATTCGTTCAGGTAACTATGCTGACCAAGATGATAAGGCAAATAACGACTTCAACGTTGCTTCAACAACAGGTGCAACAACGAAGCCATACGACCCGAACGAGAACTTCGAGAAGATTGCTGAAGGTACATGGGCACCATATATCCTCGCAAACAACTCAGGTAACTCCGGTACTTTCAACCCAGGTCCTATGTTCAAGGCTAACAACCACATCGATTCTATCTTCCAGAGGGTCGGTTCAATAGATATCGTCCTTACTGCAGATAAGAGCAAGTGGACACGCTGCCCTGTAGTTGAAATGGGTCTTGACAGTAAGCTTAACGAGAATAATGCTGACGCCTTCAGAATCCGTAGGCATCCTTCAATCGACAAGGATGGTAACCCATGCGCAAACTCATACGAGGAAGCACTCGCTATGTTGGAGAACGGCGAAATTAGCAACAACGAGAACGATGCTAACTATATCAGCCCTGTCGGTATGGGTTGGTTCCCAGGCTACGCAATAGATATGGAGTCAGGTATCCGTCTGAACATGATCTATGGTGAGGATTCATTCTACGCAGAGTTGAACGGACGCGACATGAAGTTCAATCCTCCTGCGGTAATGGAGAACACCGCCCTCGGCGGCTCACAGCTCGTTGACCCGGTCATCTTCAACCAGATTGATGGAACAGCTATCTTCGGAGCTAAACACTATGCTTATATCTTCCCAATGATTGACGGTGGTACACTTGGAGATTGCCACTTCTACGTTGACGCATACGACGCCGGTAAGTCATTGTTCGATATTCTTGACTTCATCGAACATGAGAAGAAACCTCTCGTCTATATGACCGGTTTCTGGGGTCTCCCAATGTGGGTCGGTATGCCAATGGCTATCCAAGGAAAAGATTGGCTCCCAGAGAACAACCCTGTTAAGATCTCTGTTCGCATCAGTAAGCCTTATAGAAGCGGTTACATCACAATGCCTCTCGACAAGGAGGCTCTCGACGCCCTCGCTCCTGGCAGGTACGAAGAACTCGTTGACACTGTAAATCACGAAGGTTTGAAACCTTACTTCACTTTCACTACAAAGGGTACTAACCCAACATATAAAGATGAAGTGAAAGGCAAGGAAGACCTCGACCTTATAAGGGTTGTCCCGAACCCGTACTACGCATACTCACAGTACGAGCCTAACGCCCTTACACATAAAGTGAAGATCACCAACCTTCCAGACCAGTGTACTGTTACAATCTATACAGTGAACGGCACAAAGATTCGTCAGTTCAAGAAAGACTCTTCAGCGACAACGTCAATAGACTGGGATTTGACCAACTATGCAAATACTCCTATTGCATCAGGTCTCTATATCATCCATGTCAAAGACTATGTCAATGGTGGAGAAAAGACTGTTAAATTCTATTGCGCAATGCGTCAGGTTGACTTAAATACATTCTAATTATTTTGCGAACAAATTAAAAGTACACGATCATGAAAAAGTTATTTAAAACTATCGTAATATTAAGCTTGACAATCATTATTGGATTCACGAGCACAGAAGCTTTCGCAGGTAATAAGGATAGGGCAGGTCAAGCAGGCGCAAATGAGTTGTTAGTTAATCCATGGGCAGTATCATCAGGTTGGGGCAACGCCGGTATGGCATGCGTCAAAGGTGTGAGTGCTATGTGGAGCAACGTCGCTGGTATTTCATTTACCAACACACTCGAAGCAAACTTCTCTTATACTAACTGGCTCGCTGGCTCTGACATCAAAGTCGTTTCTTTCGGTTTGTTAGTCCGTCTTTCAGAGTCAATAGTCGGTGGTCTTTCAGTAATGTCAATGAACTTAGGTGAAATTGATAGAACAACTGTTGCAAACCCAGATGGCGGTATTGGTACCTATACTCCAAGTTTGATGAATATCAATGTCGCTATTGGTAAGTCATTCTCTAATAGTATTCACGGCGGTTTCGTCTTGAAGATTATTAGTGAGTCAATCGCTGATATGAGCGGAACAGGCGTTGCTTTAGATGCTGGTATCCAATATGTTACAGGTATTACCGATAATATCCACTTCGGTATCGCCCTCAAGAACATTGGACCGACAATGAAGTATAGCGGCGACGGTCTCGCTTTCTCAACATTGTTCGATGGAATGACATCAAATATCACAGTCGTACAACGCGCTGATGAGTTTGAGCTTCCAACACAGTTGAATATCGCTGCTGCTTACGATTTCAATTTCGAGCAGAACAGCCGTCTGACCTTAGCTATTAACTTTAACTCAAACGCTTTCTCAAAAGACCAGTTCATAGGCGGTATCGAGGGCTCGTTCAGAGATATACTCGTACTCCGTGCCGGTTATACTGTTGAGGCTGGCGCAGCTAAGAATATCGAATCAGATGATTGCACCAACGTATATAAAGGTTTGTCACTCGGCGCATCAGTAAACGCACCTCTCAGCAAGAAAGGTCTTAAGGTTTGCATCGACTACTCATTCCTTAATACGGCACATTACAATGGTACACACTCAATAGGCGCAAGAATTTTATTCTAAAAATGTTTGCGACTTAAAAAAAAGTTGTATCTTTGCATACAATTTAACGAGAAAAAGGGCCCTTATTTCGGTAAGGGTCTCTTTTTTACAATAACTAAAAAAAGAATTATTATGGCAGACGTAGAATACTTTACACAGGCTGGACTACAGAAACTAAAAGACGAATTAGAGAATCTTTGTGTTAACGAACGTCCTAAAATCGCTGCGGCTATTGCTGAAGCACGAGATAAAGGTGACCTGTCGGAAAATGCCGAATATGACGCAGCTAAAGAAGCCCAACAGCTCCTTGAAATGAAAATCGTGAACCTTCAGATGACTATAGCGAATGCGCGCGTCATCGATGAATCTAAGATGGATACATCAAAAGTCTTGATACTTTCTAATGTGAAGATCAAGAACGTCAAGACAAAACAGGTGATGACTTATACTATAGTCCCTGAAAAAGAGGCTGACTTGAAAGCTGGTAAGATCTCTATAACCTCACCAATAGCAAAAGGACTGCTCGGCAATGGCGTAGGAGATACTGTTGAGATACAGGTCCCAGCCGGAAAACTTGTTTTTGAAATATTGGAAATCACAAGAGAATAACTATGGCTTCTGTTTTTTCAATGATTGTTAAAGGTGAGATACCAAGCTATAAAATAGCCGAGAATGATAAGTTCTATGCGTTCTTCGATATCTCTCCTGTCGCTCCGGGTCATACACTTGTCATTCCTAAAAAGGAAGAAGACTATATCTTTGACCTGCCAGATGAAGACCTTGCTGAAATGATGGTGTTTGCGAAGAAAGTAGCTGTCGCGATGAAAAAGGCCTTCCCTTGCAGGAAAATTGGCGTGGCAGTGCTGGGCCTCGAAGTGCCTCACGCCCATATACATCTCGTCCCTTTGCAGGGCGAAAGCGATATGGATTTCAAACGTGAGAAACTTCATCCTACCGAGGAACAGTTCCTTGATTGGCAAAAGAGAATAGTCGAAAACCTCTAATGATGGAAGATACTCAGATTTTTAAGATGGTCGCCAAGACTATGGCGGGATTTGAGAACATCCTCGCTGAAGAACTTATAGCCCTTGGCGCACAAAATGTTGAGCCTTTGTTTCGCGCAGTAAGCTTCGAAGGTGATAAAGCACTTATGTATAAGGCAAACTATTGTTGCCGTACAGCATTGCGTATCCTTCGCCCGGTGAAGACTTTCGTGGCGAGAAACGAACTGATGCTGTATAATAATATAGTGAAAATCCCGTGGCATGAGCTCTTCGATATCAACGAGACTTTCGCTATCGACGCAGTGGTGAGTGGTAACTACTTCAATCACTCACAATATGTAGCACTCAAAACAAAAGACGCTATCGCCGACGAATTCAGACAACGCTATGGCGCACGTCCTTCCGTTGATGTTGACAACCCTGATCTTAGAATCAACGTTCACGTTGAAAATGAAAAAGTCACACTCTCGTTCGACAGCTCCGGCGACTCGCTCCATAAAAGAGGCTACCGTAAAATGGTTGACAAAGCCCCGTTGAATGAAGTGCTTGCAGCCGGCCTCGTGAAACTCTCAGGCTGGAAGTACGACAAGAATTTCATCGACTGTATGTGCGGATCCGCAACTATCCCAATCGAGGCGGCAATGTCAGCAATGAATATACCTGCCGGCTATTTCCGTGATAACTATGGCTTTATGTCATGGCACGACTTCGACCCTTCCCTTTGGGATAGGATAAAATGTGAGGCTGATGATGCGATCTGCGATTTCGACTACGAAATAATCGCCTCTGACCATTCCGCTAAGGCCATTGAAATAGCTAATTCGAATATTAAAAACGCTCATCTTAGTCATGACATCAAACTCATAAAACAGGATATGTTCACCTTTATCCCTCCAGAGGGCGGCGGAATACTTATCATCAACCCTCCGTATGGCGAGCGACTTGAAGAAGAAGATATCTCAACGCTCTATAAGGGTATCGGTGATTCCCTGAAGACTAACTTTAAGGGTTTTGAGGCATGGGTGTTGACAACAAACTCCGATAATCTAAAGAATATCGGATTGAAGCCATCTGTGAAAATCGAACTTTACAACGGGCCGATCCAATGCAAATTTGAAAAATTCGAGATTTTTGACGGTACATATAAGAATATGAAAATTAATGAGTTTAAAGATGCTATCAGCCAACGTTACGTTGATGAAGGCGATGATGACCTACAGCCGTATCCTATTGAAGACCTTGATTGTGAGGCTTAAGATATAGGTTTTAAAATTATTTTTAAATGTTGTTCACCACGTGGCTATGTTGTTGCGTGGTGAATTTTTTGCGCTTCTCACCTTGTCCTGGCTCGGCAAATTAGCGTATGGAAATTTTTTACTGTGTTAATCTGTGTGTGCGGGAAAATAATTACCTTTGCAAAATAATAATCATACAATGAAAGCAAAACCATTTGTCAAGTGGGTGGGCGGTAAAACGCAACTCATTGACCAACTCGAAGCACTGCTTCCTGCTGACTTTGACCAATGGGAGAATGTTACTTACATTGAGCCTTTTGTGGGCGGAGGAGCCATGCTCTTCAATATGTTGCAGAAACACCCCAACATCGAGTCAGCCATTATTAATGACATCAATGCAGACCTGACTACTTGTTACAAAGTGGTCAGAGACCACCCGTCTGAGTTGGTTGAATCTCTCCAAGAAATTCAGAAGGACTACTATGCTTTGCATTCAGAAGAGGAACGCAAGCGTTTTTTTATGCGTATGCGCGATGAGTTCAATACAAAAGCATTAGAACCTATTCGTAATACCACGTTATTTTTCTTTCTCAATCGCACTTGCTTCAACGGTCTGTATCGTGTAAATAAATCGGGGATGTTCAATGTGCCGTTTGGCAGATACGAGACCCCGATGATTTGCGACCCGAACACTATATATGCCGATAGTGAATTATTGCAACATGTGGAGATACTGACCGGCGATTATCAGGAAACACTATCACACGCAAAAGGGAATACACTCTTTTATTTCGATCCGCCCTATCGTCCTCTAAACAGCACCAGTAGTTTTAACGATTATACCAAAGAGGCGTTTAACGACCTTGCCCAATGTCGCCTAAAAAAGTTTTGCGACAGGGTGGAGCAAGCAGGATACCGTTTCATGTTGAGCAACTCCGATTGTCGGGATATGTTCTTTGATGATTTGTATGCGCAATACATTATTGAACGTGTATGGGCATCGCGCAGCGTGAATGCGGTAGCAAGCAAGCGGGGAAAACTGACGGAGATACTTGTACACAATTATCCGGAAACAAAACATAAAGCAGTATAATATGTCGGCACACACTACGGAGCAATTCAATCTTTTTATGTCCCAGTTGCGCGAAACAAACGCAACATTGGATTTCTATTGCGATTTCCCGAAGATAGCACGCAACGTGGCGGATATTGAGATTAGTCTTAATATGCTTAACTATCTTATCGGAAAAGAAAATCTGCGGGAGGCAGTCCAAACGCTTTGGAATCGAGACCCGCTCGTCTTTGAGGTAATGGATATTCTCATCGCCACACGAAAGAAAGATGACAAGAAATACATCGACAACGATGGATCTATGCACTCGGTTCATTCTTTGTTCCGTAGTGTGGATGGTGTAATGAATTTTATTGAGGGCACAGGACTGGATAAAGTTCTCAAAAACAAAGAAATAAAAGACCTTGTGGACTATGTTTTTGGTGTAGAAACAGGTCTTGATACCAACGCGCGTAAGAATAGAAGTGGTGAAATTACCGAAACGCTTGTAGCGCGCATTTTTGACAATGCTGGCATTTCTTATCGTGAGCAAGTGTCGTCAAAGGAATTCCCTGCTATTGCAGCGGTATTAGGTGCAGACCAGAAAGTGTTTGATTTTGTCATTGTTGCTAATGGCAAAACATATCTAATCGAAGTTAATTTTTACTCAGGCGGTGGTTCTAAATTAAATGAAGTGGCTCGTTCCTATACTGATGTAGCACCAAAAGTAAATGGTGTGCCGAACTTTGAGTTTGTATGGATCACTGACGGCATCGGTTGGAACTCTGCCCGCAACAAACTGGAAGAAGCATTTGCCGCTATCCCGAGTATATACAATTTGACCACGATTAACGAATTTATTAACACTTTAAAATAAAAAACATTATGGCTTGTCAAAAAAATCACTCTAACATTCAAAGTATTATGGCACATCTACCTTATGATCAAGGGGGAAGAGGTAGACATAAATGCGCAGCGTGTGCATATGAAAAAGGTTATGAACTGGGCTTACAAATGGCTGAAAATTTCAGTATTGCCGATATCCTTGACCAATTAGACGAAAGTCAGGCGCAACAGCAACGGCATAAAAGCCCACATGCGGCATTTGCCCTTGGTTATCTCAAAGGAGTGGAGGATGCTTATAAGTAGAATAGTAGCATAAATTTAATAATTAACGAACCTATCTTTTATATTAGAAAATATGGTATCAACTCCCAATATGATTAATAGAGGGGAAAAACCTCTTGCAGAATTCCCAGTAAATGGAACTTTTTATGTAGCTATCTATCAGGGAAGCCTGTCGCCATACGATGTATTGATCAAATATCGTCAGTTTGAAGATGGTAAATGGAGCCATATCCGCACACCTAAGCATATCCATTGGGCTGTTGACATACTAATCAAGCAGCACCTTGAAAATAATGCTACAGAACGATTGATTGACTCACTCATCAATTTGTGGGACAACCAGATTCAACCTATTAAAAGTAAAGAAGAAAGAGCGCGTATACTTGACCCACAAACTTTGTTAAATGAAGTAAATGCTGAAGCATCAGAATATATTGATTTGGCAGGGAAAGGAGAATATAGCGTAAAATTCTTGTTATTGCTTGCAAGGTTGCTCATGATACAAGAGAAAACAAACTATGAAGGAGCTTTCATGTTTAGGAATCTTTTGGAACAATTAAGAGAACATAAAGATATATTCAAAATAGTTTCGATTGCAACACATAGTTAATGCAGAATAGAAATGTTACATACCCCGACTTCCGTATCTTGCAAGGTGATTGCATGGAGCGTTTGAAAGAGATAGAGGACAACTCTATCGACGCTATCTTTGCCGACCCACCATACTTCCTCAGTAACGGCGGTATCAGCGTGCAAAGTGGCAAGCAGGTCTGTGTGGATAAAGGCGATTGGGATAAAGGCGGCACACCGGAATACATCTATGAGTTCAACCACAAATGGTTGGAACTTTGTCGCTCAAAGCTTAAAGACAACGGCACAATCTGGATTAGTGGTACACACCACAACATCCATGTAGTTATGCGCTGTCTGCAAGAACTGGGATATAAAGTGCTCAATACTATAACGTGGCAGAAAACCGACCCGCCGCCAAATCTTTCATGCAAGTATTTTAACTTCTCCACCGAACTTATTATTTGGGCGAGGAAGCATGAGAAAACAACTCATAAGTTTAACTACGAGACTATGAAGCAGTTGAACGGTGGCACACAGATGACGGATGTTTGGCGGATTCCTGCAGTAAGCCGATGGGAGAAAGAACAGGGCAAGCACCCTACGCAGAAACCGCTGCGCCTGTTGTACCGAATCATTTTGGCTTCAACGAATGCGGGGGATACCATCCTTGACCCGTTTGCAGGAAGCAGCACAACAGGCATTGCTGCTAATCTCCTTGAACGCAAGTATATCGGTATTGAGCAAGACTCTCAATTCATAGAGTTATCGTTGCGGAGACGGCAGGTGCTGGAAAACACCGACATGCGCAAGAAACTGTTCGACAAGATGCGTGCAAACGCACAAGAAGCCACCGTGTTAGTTAATCACATGCGTGAGAAAGACCGTGCGTTGTCTATGCGCTTAGGCATAACATATGTCCGTGCAGGGGATTCTAAAGGTTCTTTGTTGGTCAAACAAGGATTTGAGAGGTTGGGATATGTGTGTCTGCACACTAACGGCAGTAACCTGCAACTATTCAAACAATCAAAGAAGGGGTTCCAGATATGGACAGCCGATGCATTGCGGGCGAAGGGGTTTAGTGCGGAAAATGCACCTTATTACGCTGTCCTGCACTTTGAACCAACCAAACCGATAGCCTTCAACCAAACCGTTGATTTACACAGAAAAAAATATACCCAAATGCCACATATCATGCCCCTCGCGGAATTTGTGAGTATTAAGTAAATGGCCGCTTTCAATGCAAACCCGATTCCAAGATCCCCCACTTTCTTGTTTTTCTGATTACCTAACTGTCTCGCAATCTATTTCAGACCCCAATATTTTAACGGATCTCTATTGACAAAATTTACCTGTCTGTTATTTCTTTTGCTCTGATTTTCAAATGTTTTCAACACTATCTCAATTGTTCTTGAAGAGAATGGTGCATCATGTGATTTGCATTCCCATACTTCCAACATATAAAAACGAAAATCTTCTTTGATAAAATCCTATATAAATGAAAGACCGTATATCATTGATAATCATTGTAAGTTTTGCTTCCGATTGAACTTTTTCTTTTATAAAATGTTAAACAGAGTGAATGTTATTTTACAAAACGTTGACATTTTAGAAAATATGGGAAAGTTATATCGCAAAATCAGTGACTTTACAGGTCTGTTCCTAAGTTTCTTTGCCGCATTTCTCACTGTGAAGGCTGTAGAGATTATTTTGACATTAAGTTCAGGGGCCTTAATAGCAGACTATAATGGTATAATTTATGGCAATCTTGTTTATTGCTGTTTTATCTCATTCATTATCTTAGTGTTATATCTATTAATATCATTATTGTCAGATAAGGCGGCATCTTGGATCTGCTCTGTTTTGCTCGCAATGTTGCTGGTGACGGAGATAGGACTTGTGATGTATTATCGCACAACGGGGATACTTATGGGAAAGGAGCTTTTCATCCGTCCGTTATGGGAGACAGTTATAACGATAAAAAATTCCGTGCACTGGCTTTGTATTGTTGGCGTAATAGCGCTGATAGTTTTGTTTTCTGTTATCGCCCAACGTGTCTCGGTAAAGAAGGATATTTTTACTCTTATGATGTTGGCGGCCATGGCTATTGCGGTTCCTTTGTTTTTCCTGCTGTATCCTAATCAAGATAAGGGCGTGGTGAATAAGTCGTGGTATTTCTTAAAGGAATCATTGGATCTAAATAGAAATGAGTTGGGTGAGGGTCTTTTTAAATTTGATTTCGACCCTTGTGTGGTAGATAAATATCTTGACATTTTCCCCGAACGAGATGTTGTTGATAAGATGTATCCTTTGGAGAGGAAAGATAATATAAAGAATGTGCTCGGCTCTTATTTCGAGGTTTCTGACGTTAAGCCTAATATAGTTGTAATAGTGGTGGAATCGCTTGGCGCGGATGTCTTTGGCGTTAACGATTCCGATGTCACGTTCACTCCGTTCCTCGATTCCCTTGCGGAACATTCTCTTTTCTGGCCTTATTGTCTCTCTACAACGCCGCGTAGCTTCGGCGCGGTCCCTGCAATCACAGGCTCGGTGCCTCACGGGATAAAGGGATTCCAATTCGGTGACATACCTGCCCATAATAGCATGTTCTCCATCCTTGCCAATAACGGATACCATACTAACGCTTTCTATTCAGGCGATTTTTCTTTTGACAGGGTTTACGACTATCTCATCGCGCAAGATATTGAGTATATGTGCACTTTTTATCAAGATTATTTGAATGATGATAAAAAGAAGTATGAATATACGTATTGGGGCTATCATGACGAGGGCTTGTTTGATAAGAGCCTTGGTGTGCTGAATGAAAGACGTGATGATAATCCTTCCATGAGCCTGTTTGTCACTATCTCTCAACATGATAACTATTTAAGGCTTGATGATGTCGAACGGCAGAAAGAATATGGACGTAAGGTCCAAGACCTGATTTCTTGTCTCCCGGCTGGTGTTCAAGCGGATTATGATAAATGCTCCGGCCATCTTATGGGAATGCTCTACGGAGATGATGCAATCCGTCATTTCTTCAACGAATATAACGCTTCCGATGACAGGAATACTATCTTTATTATCACAGGTGACCATAGCCTGAATATTTGTAATGAAAACCCTCTCTCTCCTTTCCATGTGCCACTCTTGATTTGGTCGCCGCTTCTGAAATCCTCGAATCGTTTCGACTGCCTTGTGTCGCATAACGGTATCACGCCTTCCGTCATCGCGCTTTTGCGTGATAATTATGGTCTGGAATGCCCTAAGACAGTGCACTGGGTTAGCGATGGCCTTGATACTGTGTCTGATTTTGAATCACATTTGAAGGCTTATTTCCTGCGATATTGCAGAGATATGAAAGAAATTGTGTATGATGATTATTATTTCACCATATTAGATGGCTCTCCCAAATCTTATCGGATTGGGAAAGACTTGAATATCACTCTGTTAGACGACGAGAGCCTTTCTGAAGAACTAATTGACAGATTACACACATTGGTGAATATTGATAATTATGTGTATAAAAACAATAAGATAACAAAGCATCCTATTCTTAGGAACAGTTCTTTTAAGCTGATAAAAAACGTGCATGTCGCTGATTCCGTTTATTGTGTTTCTGAAAAAGAGAAACCGAGTGTGAAACGCCCAGAGAAAACAGTGTTTTATAATGAGAGGATAAAAAACGAATACGATGAGATGAAGGTCGTGGTAAAGGCAGATGTCTATTACAAAGGGTTTGTGTGGCAGGACGAGTTTATGAGCCTTGTTTTTGAGTGCGATGCTGTTGATGATGATATCTATGATGTTTGTGCCTCTGATGTGATTTCAAAGTTTTTCATCAATAAAACTCTCACTACGAAGGAGTGCATGAGGCTTGAGTTTACTCATCTCGTGAAAGTCAATGATACTGATAGTTTAAACATTACTTTGTCGTTAATGCCGCCTATAAAGGATATTTTCTGGTGTCCAGAACACACATTGACTATGAAGAATGTTGAAATACAAATATATGGCGCAAAATGATATCTTGTTCTGTCCTTGTTAATTCAACACCATAATCATCGGTGGCATTAAGAAGTGTTATTCCTTTGGTATTAGAACCTGAAATAGATAAACGGGCTGAATCCGGCCGCGTTGATTGATGCGAGGCAGAAATAGAGCAGGGAAACTGCCGCTATCCATGCGATTACGCTGCCTGCCGCATTATATTCCCTATAATATATTGTGTCTTGCAGTTTCTTTCCGAAAGGGAAGAGCGTGATGAACGAGAATATGAATGCGACGATGAGCATCGAATAATAGTGTGCTCCGGCATCGAGTGTGAACCCCTTGAAATCGAATGCGAAGAGCCTTCCAATGAATGTCATGCAGTCGTTGAGGTTCTCTATTCGGAATATTGCCCAACCCACCATTGCGATGATGAAAGTGATGATGACGCTCGGCACTTTCCCGATTTTCTCATAGAACTTCTTGAGTCCAATGCGTTCCAATACGAGCCATAAGCCATGGTATGCGCCCCAAATCACAAAGTTCCAGCTTGCACCGTGCCACAAACCAGACAAGAGGAACACCACCCAAAGGTTGAAATACATTCTCGGTTTCGAGCATCTGTTGCCGCCCAGTGGAATATATAGGTAATTACGCATGAACGAACCGAGTGTGATGTGCCATCTTCTCCAAAACTCAGTGATACTCTGTGAGTTGTAAGGGTTGTCGAAGTTCTCTGGAAAATGGAATCCCATTATCTTCCCTAAACCTATTGCCATGTCGGAATAACCTGCGAAGTCGAAATATAGCTGCATGGTGTACCCTGCTATCGTGATCCATGCTGTGCCGCTGTCCATCAACGCGAGGTCGCCAGATAAATATGTGTCAACCTGCATTCCGATGATGTCTGCGATAAGCACTTTCTTGCAAAGCCCGATGACGAAGCGGTAAAAGCCCTGCATCATCTCCGCGGGCTTGCTATCCCTGTCTATTATCTCTTTCTCAATGTCACAATATCTTACGATAGGGCCGGCAATCAATTGTGGGAACATCATGATATATACGATATAGTCGCTGATCTTGTGCATCGGTCGGTTGTTGCCCCTGTATGTGTCGATGACGTATGTGATGGATTGGAAAGTGAAGAATGAAATCCCTATCGGAAGAAGGACTTTCGCCATAGTGATGGTATGCGCATTACAACCGGCAAGGACATAGTTGATGTTGTCTATCAAGAAGTTGGCGTATTTGTAATAGATGAGCAGCCCGAGACTGATGCCGATGGCGAGACCGCAATATATCTTCTTCAAAGTGCCTCTCTCCTCCTTATACATCAACTTGACAAGGTAGAAGTTGGCGATGGTGGAACCTAAAAGCAGAAGTATAAAGTCAGGTGCTCCGTAAGCGTAAAATACGACTGAAAACAATAGTATTATATAGTTCCTGAATCTTTTTGGACATGCGAAATAGCATATCAGGAATATTGGTAGGAAAAATATTAGGAATATGTTGCTGCTGAATACCATATACTTATCGTTTTAGTTGTTTTGTATCATCCATATTATATCTCTCTCCATCTGCTCTTCGAAACTGATGCCGTTGACCTCTGCCTTCATCTTGATGTTATTCATCCAACTCTCGTCAGAATAGATTTTGTAAATATAATTCTTGCGCTTTGTCTCAAATATTATTTTTTCGGAAGAAGGGCTCAAATCGGAGTTCCTCACGCTCGGGATGTCATCGCCTGCCAGCTCGGGGAAATATTTCTCAGGCTCAACCATGATGAGGTACCTCGCATCATTTTCAATGGCTTGCTCAAGCGTCACGTTGTCTTCTACTGCCTTCCTCGACACATATTTCAACCACTTCTCATCGTTGACTATCACATTGCTGATGTCCTCAACTACTTTGTTTACTTGTTCATCATTATAGCAAAGACTTACAAGAAGCTTGCTGATGAAGAAGTTGCCTAATTCGTAAATCTTTGTGGTGCAGTAATTTAATATGATATATGTGGCTGATGAAATCTCATTTGTCAGGCTCTTGAGTTTTGTCGGCACAATAGGCGGCTGGTTGTAAACGGTGTTGTTGTAATACCAATACGGTGTCTCGCAAAATATCTCGTTGAGAGGTATGTTGTAGATGATGTTCCAAAAGTATGAGTCTCCTACCACTATACAATAAGGCTTGATAGCGTTGTTGTCGTTCTCGGTTGTGACATCAACATAGTAGTTCGGCTCTGATTTTAAAGGGAATACTAAGTTTAGGAGTTCCTCCAAGTCGTTGTCCGGCACCCTTGTCTTGTCAACGTATTTCTCTCCTATGACGATATTGTTGAGGTTCTTGTCGCCAAGATGTTCCATATATTTTAAGATGGTGTCAAACTGATAGATGGATGCGATATTAGTCCAATGTGAGCCGTAGCTTACAAAAATCGGATAATCGACAATGTCTTTCTTCGCTTTCAGTAGTTCCACGTTGTCGATATAGTTGATATTCAGCTCGTCGAATTTCTTTTTGTAGTATTCGTAAGCGTGTATTCCTTCGGGGCGGCTGTAGGTGTTTTCGGGCAGATATTCCGGATAGATAACGTCTTTGCATGGGAGCATGTTTACAAAGATGTATTTGTCGTACTCTTTCAATATCTCTTGTGCTTTCCAAAGACGTTTCGCCTCAAGGTCAAGTTTCCGCATCATGTCCGCGCTGTCGTTAGCATGTTCGTACATAAGGCTCTCATAATGTTCTCTTACTATTTCTTGTTCGAAAATCCAATTGCTTTTCCCGAAAACAAGATTGTTGTTGTTGGTCTTATGGTAGCAAGTCCATAGATATTGGTTATAAATCTTTATTAACCATTCATAAAAGCCGAAGTTCTCTTTTGAATACTGCTCAACATCTTTTTGGAGGCTGCCGTCGAGATATGCCTCAAAAGTGAATGTTGGTTTCTTTGGTTCCACCCTTGCTCCACTAAGTTTTTTTAGGTTGAACACGTGGAATACGGTCTGGACCATCACTGTCAGCATGATGATTACTGTTAAAAGGAACAAAGCTTTATTAAGGTTTTTCATATAAATCAGAAATATTTGCAAAGTTATGAAAATATATGGCTGGATTTGTTTTTTTTTTACTTTTGTAAAAAAATTTTGATGTATGAGTAGAATCTTAGTTATCATTGTTTTCATTTTGGTGTTGTTTTTGGCATCTTGTTCTTCTGGTGTTGGTTTTCAGATGATGACAAATTTCGGCGGTGGCGACACTGTTTGCCTTGACATGGATTTGAAAGATGTGGTTAATACAGGTATAGTGCTTCCGTCGGCGCGTCAATGTGATGAGGGCTGTTTCCTTTTCTCTTTTAAGGGTAGGAAGGGCAAGTATTATAAGGTCTATTATCAGAACGAGAGTTATAAGTTTGATAATGATAGTGAGCACAATGACGAGAATTTCTATGGCAGTTGGGAAGATATAAGCGTTGGTTTTAAGAGGATAGCGAAAAGTGGAAGGGTGGTGGATTCTATCCGTATTGTGGGGAATCCCCGTGACGAGCGTCGGTTTTATGGAAAGGACAGAAGGAAGGACAACCTCAGCGATGAGTCGGTGGATAAAGTCGTGAATGCGATATTGTCATCGCCGGAATGGAGCGCATCGGTGGCTCAGAAGGCGATAGAAAGGCAGGTTACATTTGAGCGTCAATTGGTTAATGATGCGAGATGGCTTATCAATTCGGAGCTTAATGACGGTGACGACAACAACAGGTGGAAACGCAATCCGCGTGTGGGCTGTTACTCTTTTATGCTCGTTGTGTGTGACGAGGCTGCCTTGTCCGAAATACCTGAATACATCAAGAATATAGGTGCCACCGATGAAAATGGCCGTTTCGTCAACCCGTATGCTTTTTTCGCTAAAAACGAAATCCCTGGCGTTGAGGTCTTTATGTCGGACTGCGTGTTGAAAACGAGGGCCGTCATTACCCCGGAATACGGAATCTATTTCGGGAAGGAACATTATTCCGATGCTTTGTTCGAGCAGTTCTTCAGCGATGTCAGCCATCAATATACGCTTAGGAATATCCCTGTTATCCAAGATGTTGTGAGTGAAGAGAACCCTTATACGCGCGCTCAGTATGAGGCGAATAAGACGCGTTTCGACAGCACACAGCTGCTGTATGACCACCCTTACGTCTCTGAGGTCCCGGGTAAAACGGTTAAGATTGATGAAACCGATGGAAGCATTGTCCTCATCAACCCCGGCAATGACGATATTAATAACTTGCGCAAAGAGTCAACGGGAATACGCTCGCGAGTGGGCTTTACTTACGGTAAAATCCGCGCTAAGATAAAATTCCCTCCGATGCTTAATGACGAGAACATCTGGAACGGCCTGACATACGCCTTCTGGCTTATTCATCAGGAAGACCACCCGTGGAACAACCGCAGGACAAGCCCTTCCGGTTACGTGCATAAGGCAAGCTCCGACCAAGACCCTGTGATACTCTCTGACTACTGCTACTCCGAGATTGATATTGAGATAGCGAAGTCGTCACGCTTCTGGCCGAAAGCTTATTATTTCGATGAGGCCGAATCGCATGTGGAAGACGCCTCACTTAACAATAATGTTACCTTTGGATGCACAAATTGGGATATGGCTTGCCGTGAACCTGAGAACTACTCGTCGGGTGTCTTTACAATGGATTATGGCGATAGGAGATATGAGGCGATGCGCTGGAACCCAAATACCCAAGCTATGATAATACGTACTATGATGAGCAATGAGGTGTTTGAAGATGATGTGCATTATTATGAAATTGATTGGCAGCCAAGGTCAATCACATGGCGGCATGGCGACTCGCCAGATAATATGATAGAAGCCGGATATGTTGATGACTCTTATTCGAGTATCCCCGATAACCAGATGCAGTGCATTGTGACCCAAGAGTATCATTACTCTGAATGGCACGCCCCCGTGGTGTTCTGGCAAGGCCTGATACCTTATAATAAATCAGACATCGTCGGAAAAGTTTATGAGATTGTGATAGAATGAAATAGTATGATATGAAGACTTTTAATAAAATTTGTGGATTTATCAATGCAGTGTCAGAGGGATTAAAGCAATGGACCAAACTCGGACTGTTATGGCTTTTGTTGACTTTTGTTCTGCGTGTCGGATTTTTCTTTGTGATGTTATTCACGGGTAAAGTGGAGTTCTCTTCTTTTCTGACAGTGCTTTCAGGCGTTTACTTCGATTTGACCGTGGTTTTATTCACCGGAGTGGCACTTCTTATTCCTTTTTTGCTCATTCATCGTTTTTTGCCAAGGCTTAATAATGTTATATCGTTGATATTCATTACGCTATATGTTGTGGTGTATGGCATGTTAATAGTCTATTTCTCAAATGTGGGACAGCCTCTCGACCGAGTGTTCTTCGTCTATGATATCAAGGAACAGATAAATATTATCGCATCTTCTGTGAGATTCTCTGCCCTCCCTTTCATTATTGTCGCTGTAATTGTCGTTTTGTATGTGCTTCTCGTACGTTTCTGGTTGAAGAAAGTGCGGGTGTCGAAGATATTCTCAATCATCGCACTGTCTCTATCATTGTTGTTTGTGGTGCTCTTTAACTTTAAGTCGTTGATAACAAATGATAAATGGTATAAATCGTATAATGATTTTTTCCTTGCATCGAACCAGATCGCATATACTCTCAACGATTTTGTGGAATATTGGCGTATGAATAGCAAGATGGAGGATTACTTTGGTTACGATGAGGAGGTGCTGCAGAGTGCTTTGGCATATCAGAGCCGTTTCCCAGAGTTCGATTATCTTGATCCGTATTATCCGTTCATGCGCAAGTCGGACGATCCGGATGTGCTTGGCCCTTTTATGAATGCCACCTCTGATGGCAAGGCTCCCGATTTCGTGTTCATTATTGTTGAGAGTCTTGGACAGAGGCTCTCCTCCACGCGGCCTACTCTGCCAATAACTCCTTTCCTCGACAGCCTGAGGACATGCTCGCTTTATTGGCCTAACTGTCTTGCATTGTCGGAACGCACATTCGGCGCACTCCCTAATATCTTCTCCTCAGCACCTTACGACAAGTCTGGTTTTGCACGTATCTGGTTCCCGATACCAGACCATAACTCTATTTTGAAGGATATGTCTGAAAACGGCTACGACCTCTCGTTCTATTATGGTGGCAACGCCTCGTTTGATGGCCAGGACGAATACATGCTCTCAAACGGCGTCGGATATATCATGAACCCTTCCGAATCGGAGTTCGACCAAGATGTTAAAGAGAAGATGACAAAGGAATGCTCGTGGGGACTTTATGACAAGGATATGTTCAATTCTGCCTTCCGACATCGTGACACTGTCGAGACAAAACGCCCTAACACTGATGTATATATCACTCTTTCTACCCATGAGCCGTTCTATTTCAAGGGCCAGGACAAATATATGCGCAGGCTTGACTCAATTATTGATGCAAGCACTTCTTTCGGTCCAAGGGAAAAAGCCAACGTGGAAGGCAATAGGGAGATTTACTCCTGCTTCATGTATATGGACGACTGTTTGAAGATGGTGTTTGATTATTATAAGTCGAAGCCGGAATTCGCAAACACTGTCTTCGTCATCACGGGCGACCATCGGATGGGTAGGGTGTATGTGAACGCAAGCCCTCTCTTGAAATATAATGTCCCTTTGATAATTTATTCGCCACTTCAGAAAGAAGCGCGCACCTTCAAGGGCGTCGTCACACATCATGATATTGCTCCAACAATAACATCTTATCTTTCAAATAATTACGATTTTGTGACCGATGGATACTGCCATTGGATTGGGAAGTCGCTCGATGTCTCTCCGACATTTAATTGTAGTCAGTCAGTCTCCTTTATGCGTAACAATCGTGATGAGAACGAATATCTCCATAATAATTATTTTCTTGATAGGAACCGTGTGTTCAAGGTTGACGAGGACCTTGATGTCGATGAGATCGATGATGACGCGATAAAGGACGAACTCTTGGAATATCTGCGGCAGTATAAGCAAATAGACTGGTATGTGACCCAGAACGATTATCTGTTGAAGAAACCTGTTGATGTAGTGGGGTTGTATAGGTCGGAGGGCGGCACTTCCCCTATCAGGGTTAAGGTTGGGGCGTTCGGACATGAGAAGGTTTTCCCTACGCTCGAAATCACTAAGGATTTCTCCCGTCTTTATGTTGATGTTGAGTTCGACTATAAGAACTTGAACAATGCCGATCTGACAAAGGTTAGCAGCGAGTTTAAGATAATGAAGAATGGCCATAACCTGCTTTATAAGGCTTATCGTTTCTCTGAGTTAAGTACCGATAATGGTGACGGGACCAAGCATTTCAGGGCAAGGACGACGTTCTTCCTTGCCGGCACACCGGTGAAAGGCGAGAAATTGGATTGCTTTATCTTCCCTCAGAATGAATTTGAGATAGAGTATAAAAATATTAATGTCACCATCGAGGGATTGCCATTAAAGAAATAGTATTATCTTTGCAAATTGTTTTGTAATATTTAAATTGATGAAAGAAGATTTCGTAGAAGAATTACGCTGGCGTGGTATGTTGAACAACATGACTCCAGGGACAGAAGAACAGCTGAAGAAAGAGATGACAACGGCATATCTCGGCATAGACCCGACCGCTGACTCATTACATATTGGACACCTTTGCGGTATCATGATGCTTCGGCATTTCCAAGCCGCCGGCCATAAACCTTTGGCTTTGCTCGGTGGCGCTACCGGTATGATTGGCGATCCATCAGGGAAATCGGCTGAACGTAACCTGCTTAACGATGAGACTCTCCAACATAACCAAGCCTGCATAAAGAAACAACTCGCCAAATTCCTCGATTTTGACAGCGATGCGCCGAACAAGGCGGAACTCGTCAATAACTACGACTGGATGAAGGATTATTCTTTCCTTAACTTTATCCGCGACATCGGCAAACATATCACCGTCAACTATATGATGGCTAAGGACTCCGTTAAGAAGAGATTCAACGGCGAAGGCGAAGGCATGTCATTCACTGAGTTCAGCTACCAACTCGTTCAAGGCTACGACTTCCTATATCTCTTTGAGCATAAAGGCTGCAAACTGCAAATGGGCGGCTCCGACCAATGGGGCAATATCACTACGGGAACAGAGCTTATACGCCGTAAACTCGGTGCCGATAAAGAGGCTTTCGCACTCACCTGCAACCTTATAACAAAAGCCGATGGCGGAAAATTCGGTAAGACAGAGAAAGGTAATATCTGGCTCGACCCTGAAAAGACTTCCCCTTACGCTTTCTACCAGTTCTGGATGAACTGCACTGACGAGGACGCGGCGAAATATATTAAAATCTTCACTCTCCTTAGCAAAGAAGAGATTGACGCACTTGTTGAGAGACATAACGCCGCCCCACATCTCCGCGAACTCCAACGTACTCTCGCAAGAGAACTCACTGTCGTCGTCCACTCTAAAGAGGACCTTGAGATGGCGGAAGAAGCGACACAGATTCTCTTCGGCAAAGGTACATCGGAGGCTCTCCATAAATTCGATGAGCAGACACTCCTCAGCATCTTCGACGGCGTGCCGCAAGCATCGTTCTCAAAAGACGCTCTGTCACAGGGAGTTAGCATCATTGACTTCCTCGTCCAAACAGGTGTCTTCGCATCAAAAGGTGAGGCACGCAAGATGCTACAAGGCAACGGAGTGTCTGTTAATAAGGAGAAAGTGAATGAAACGAAAGTCGTTAACGGTGACGACCTCCTGAATGGCAAGTATATCCTTGTCCAAAAAGGAAAGAAAAACTATTATCTGATTATTGTTGGCTGAAAATAACGCCGGATTGCGACCGCAATCCGGCCCTATACCATATAAAGAATTATGAACTATTGGATATTCCTGATTCCTACATTATTTATCGTCATTCTGTCCTTTGCGGCAATAGGCGTTAAAATGTTCGTCAAAAAAGATGGGAAGTTCGAAAGAAAATGCGCTCATTCCCTCGACCCTGACGCTAAATGCGTGTGCGGCGGCAATGGCAAATGCAAGAACGACAAGAAATAATGCCTTGATAACTATTGTTTTAACTGTGCCTTTTGATTAAAGGGCATTTCCCTTAACGGGAATACTTGTACCCGCCTCCTTCGTTTTGGCACCTTGCTCAAAACAACCTGATGCCATATTCAGTTACACCCCTTTACACCCCCCCCCCTTGTGCCGGAGATGTCGCCGGTTTTTGTAATAACTCATCAAATGCCGTCTCCAACGAATGTCGGTTAGTAGATTGCGCAGCACCATCTTCCCAAAACCATACATGTCTTTTCTCAATGGTGGCTGTTTCAATATTGATAGTAACGTGAGTTCGTCCTAATATCGACAAAGTTACAGAAATTAACTATACGGCATACTACTTCTGAAAATATTTTAACAGACTGTCGATAGGAGCACAATTGAATAGGACGACGAAACAGACGTAGAACACGCCTTTGGGGTTGTCGTACGGTTAAATCATCACCATCAAGGTTGTTCACACAATAGCTGACACCGCTGCAACTAAGATTTCCTCTCTAACGCTGTATAAGCCATCGATTCATACTGCTTCTTCCCCCAAAATAATCTATCGCCTTTGCAACAGTTCTTATAACCAAGTGATTATATTTTAGTTAGTATTATTGGGAGACAGAATTAACCTTATCAATAATATTGGGTATAGAATTAAGGATATATACGAAGAACATATCTCATACAGACATTACAAACGCAATCCTAACCTCAGCATCTAACGCCGCAGAAGAATGGCGTTGTAATTGGTGTACACATCCAGTAGCCGTTATTAATAGAGCTTATCCTTAAGAAATTGAGAGAAGGCTCTTATTGTATCATCTTAAACCAAATCACATTATGGCAACAATTAAAGTAAAACTACGCCCATCGTCAGTCGCAGGGCGTGCAGGGACTATATTTTATCAAGTGACTCATCGTAGAGCGACACAACAGATAACAACCAATATCCGATTGCAACCTAACGAGTGGGATGCATTAAGAGAGCAGGTTGCTGTAAGTGTTGCGGACAGGAGTGTTATTCAGAATCGTATAGATAGCGATACCGCATTGCTAAGACGCATTGTCAAAGATTTGGAGAATAGCGGAATCTATTATTCTGTTGGTGATATTATCAAACGCTATAAATCGCCCGAATGTCATGTCTTGGTGTTGGATTTTATGCGTAATCAAATCCGATTATTGCGTAATGCCAATCGCTTAGGAACAGCCCTAAACTATGAGAAAACGATGAAGAATTTCGCCGAGTTCCTTGGTGGGGTAAATCCTCCATTCTCTGCAATGACAGAACAACTTATTGCCGATTATAATGCTTTACTTGTTCAGCGAGGAATGGTGAGAAACTCTGTCTCATTCTATATGCGTATAATGCGGGCTGTTTACAATAAGGCAGTTAGACAAAAGTTAGTTGAGCAAACACACCCTTTTACAGGAGTATATACGGGTATAGACCGCACTCGCAAGCGTGCTGTTTCAGAATCTGCGATATCACAGTTGTATAAACTGAAATTAACGGAAGGAACTCCTATTGCTCTTGCAAGGGACATATTCATTTTCAGCTATTGTACCCGAGGAATGGCTTTCGTGGATATTGCTTATCTGAAGAAAGAGAATATCCAAAACGGAGTGATATGCTATGCTCGCCGAAAGACAGGGCAACTGTTAAGTGTAAGGATAGAGCCGAGCATACAGCGCATTATCGACAGATACGCATCGGCATTATCGCCATACGTTTTCCCGATACTTACATCTACGGAGACGAAACAGGCATACGAGGAGTATCAAGTGGCCATTAACAACTATAATAGGTTGTTAAGACGATTATCGAAGACGCTGCCTGCGGGTTGTAAACTGACATCATATACTTCAAGACACAGTTGGGCCACTGCTGCGCGAAACCACAATGTTCCCATTTCAGTTATCAGTGCAGGTATGGGGCATACCTCTGAACAGACTACCCGTATTTATCTGACAATGTTGGAAAACTCTGTGATAGATGATGCTAATCAAGGACTTATAATGTCATTACTTGATTAGTTCCACGAAAGAACAATAACACGGCTGCAAAAATACAAAAAAAACTTATGAATAGAAAAAAAATACATTTTTTTTGGAATTAGTTTATATCCAATACATTATAGAAATATCTCCATTTTGATGAGACAAATCGTTTTCTTTTTTGTACTTGGATATTTTTTATAAATCAGTTTGTAATGATTAACAATGTTATTAAACATATCAGCAACCATTTTTGCATAATATTTAAAATCAGATACTTACAAAGTACTTTTAGTTCTTTCGTGGAACTATGACAAAAACACAAATGGAGAATCTTGGGAAATAAACTATTACTATATGAAAACTATTACTATATGAAAACTATAAAGATTGGTCGCGGATCAAATAATGATGTCGTGATAAATGATGGAGTTGTTTCCACTTCTCATGCGATCATTACCATGTCTGATTTTGGAGAAATCTCGATTGAAGATTTAAACTCTAAGAATGGAACTTTTGTGAACGGAAAAAGAATTACCAAAGCTGTACTTACATCATCATCGACGGTGGTTCTGGGAAACCATTCTATTGATTGGAAGCAAATAATCCAAACTGCCAAAAACAAACCAGTAAAAGTTCCTATAAGTTTCCCTCACGATGTTGTCGAGAAGAAATTGATAGGTAGAAATCCTATGTCACAAATCAAATATTCATTTGATGATGTATCTGATAAGCATGCGTATATATGTAAAAAATCAAATGGAGAAATAGTTATAATTGACAATAATTCGACAAATGGGACTTATGTGAATGGAAGTAAAATCACGTCTCCATATGTTTTGAGAAAAGGAGATAATATTACTATTTCCAATAAACACCCTTTGAATTGGGAGGCTGTTTATCCAGTTAAGCCAAGGATTAGCCTTAAGCTTGTTATTTCTATAGCAGCATCAATTGTATTGATTGTTGGTGTTTTATTATTACAGCCTTGGAAATGGGGAGATAAAGAGTGGAGTGAAATATATGCAGAGCACAAGAATGATGTTGCATTGATATATGTGAAGTCTGCCTATCTTGCAACAGTTCAAGGAAGACCTCTCAGCACATATCTCAATGGATATAACGAATTAGATTATTGCTATTTAGATGAAAAGGGTGAAATTTCTTCTGGTATTGCCCGTAGTACAGGTACAGGATTCTTTATCTCCCCTGATGGTAAGATGCTTACAAATAGACATGTTGTAAGTTGTTCTGGAGACGAGAAAAAGAATGAGGAATATGTCAAACAAGCCATTCGGTATGTATTACTGGAGAATGATTTAACACAATTAGCGGCAAATCTTGAGGTTAATTATACGATACTGAGTGTCGGTATAGTTCAAAATGACACATATATTGATAATGAAAATAATCTAATCCCTTGTACGGTTCTTAAAGTTAGTGATAAATCAGAGTTGGATGTTGCAGTATTGCAAACAAACAGTAAGTCTATTCCTGCAGGTTCTACATATGTTGACCTGTCAAAATCAACTCCAACGGAGAAGCTATCATTAGGATATGGAATCTGCACAATAGGTTTTCCACAATCATTTATCATAGGACAAACATCTGTTGGACTTGAAGCGAACAATCAAAGTGGAGAAATAACACAAGAGAGAGGTGCATACGAGTATGGTCATAACATAACCATTCATCAAGGAGCAAGTGGTTCCCCTGTATATGATAAACAAGGAAGATTCGCAGGAATAATCGTGTCAGGGTTCCTTGGTATTTCACAAGGCTACAACCATGCAATACATCCTTCTCCAGTTATTGAATTTGTTGAGAAATTTTACTAATATTAAATTCTAAAAATTAAAAATTATGGCTACAAAGAAATGTGTAAACGGACATCTTTATGATCCAGCAATTTATGGTGACAAATGCCCATTTTGTCCTTCATCTACTGGTTCAACAAAAGTAAATACAGACTTCCAGGAAGGGCTTGGTACAAAAGTGTTAGGTGGCGATGAATCTAAACCAACTGAAACTATTGGCATAGAAGGAAATGATGCGGCAGGTGGAGCAACAGTAATCCGCCATGTCGGTGGAACAGCAACAGGTGAAACAGGAGTAGCTGAAAACCGACGTTTGGTTGGTTTGCTGGTATCGTATAGCGCTAATCCAACTGGAGAGGTATATAAAGTGTATGAAGGCAGAACTACAATTGGACGTGACCGTACTTGCGATATTCCTTTCCCGAATGATACTCATATGTCTGCTAAGCACTTGTTAATTCAATATGTTGAGGCAAAAGGTGCATTTAGAGCACAAGAATATGATAAAGGTTCAGCAAATGGAAGTTATGTCAATGGGCAGGTGTACGTATTAGGAGATGTAATTGATCTCAAAAATAACGATGTAATTGTTATTGGTGGTACTAAATTCATTTTTTTATCTATCCCTGAATTTTAATAATTCATATTAATTAATCTTGTATATGAACGATAATTATAGTTATTGTCATGTTGTAGGCAAAACTGATGTGGGTCGGAAAAGAGCTGCTAATGAAGACAACATGTACAATACCATTACGCAGAACGGTCTTGTTTCTGTCGTTTGTGATGGTATGGGAGGACATGTAGGTGGTGCTACTGCCTCTACGATAGCTGTCTCAACAATAATTGAAAACCTCAACAATGTCTATTATGATGATCCAAGAATTGCTATTGGCGAGTCTATAGATAGGGCTAATAGTGCTATTATTCAAAAGGCTACAGAACAACCTGATTTGGCAGGTATGGGTTCTACATGTGTACTATTATTAGTCCGTGGTGGAAAGGTGTATATCGGTCATGTTGGAGATAGCAGAATATATTTGGTTAGAAGTAAAAGGATTGTACAGCTAACAAAAGACCATTCATATGTTCAAATGCTCGTGGATTGTGGTGAAATCACAAAAGAGCAGGCAGAGCATCATCCGAGGAAGAATGAAATAACAAATGCATTGGGAATACCTAATATGTCTCCTGCAACCATTGCAGACGATGCTATTGTTCCTGAGGCAGGTGATTGTTTCGTTCTCTGTTCAGATGGTTTGAGCGGAATGGTATCAGACGACACTATTTGTAAGATTATTAGTCGTCAATCTGAAATGAATGCACAGGATCGAGTAGATAGATTGGTAGCTCTAGCAAACGAGAATGGAGGAGTTGACAATATAACCGTTCAACTTGTCGAATTTTCAGTATCTCCAACTGTGATAACAGACAAAAAAACATTTCCTGCTTGGGCAAAAATAACTTGCATTATTTCAGTCTTGTTGGCTCTTGGTATTGGCGGTTATTTTTGGTTGTGTAATAAAAATGGAAAGAAAACAGAAGGTGAGATTCAAATAGCAGAAATGGGACCGCGTTGTTTAGGTGAAATTTCATATGAAAAGAATGCAGAAATTGTAGAATTAGAATATTCAGAAACAACATTGGTGTTAAAATGGGGCAGGGATGAAAAATATACATATACAGAGAGTAATGTATCTTTAGATCCAACTACGCTGAGTATTGAATCTGAGAATGTTATATCTCAATATAATAATTCTTTGTTGGTTTTTACTGATAAGACACCAGGAGAATCTGTTATATTTTCAATTTCAACTTCTGATAAGAGCAAGATATACAAATATCAATTTAACATAAATAACGCAGAGGAAAAAGGAGGACTATCAATTCCTAAAGGAACTATACCTTATCAGGGTCCTAAAGTAGAAGAATCGAAGAAGGCAGATCCAAAGAAAGAAGCTGTCGTAGCGGAAGTTGATACTGTTTATGTTCAATTTGAATATGACAAACTTGAAAAGGGCTCAAAACTAATTCTTAATTATTCAGCAAATCCTTCTCTTATTTTTAATAGTAATGATATGAAAAAAGAGGTACAAGTTAGTAAGTCCAAATTAGAAAAAATTTTGGACGGACTTGCATATGATGACTTGTATTGGACTAAGAAACCGAATAATGGTCAATTGATATTTGAATTTAAAGGTGAAAGTTCTGACAAACAGCATACAATCGTAATTCCTTGTGCTGTAAGAGACTCTGAAGACCAAGTCGTGATTTCTGTAAAAATTGTTCCCAATCAGAACAAGGATGATGGTGTTGTGTCATTTGAGGAAAAGGAAAACAGCGAAGATGACAATGAGGTGTCTAATGAAGGAAGTGACAAAGATGGTGTTGAAATGCCAACTGATTTTGAAAAAAGAGGGGAGTTTAAAAATAACAATCAGCCTAATAGCGATTAACTTTAACCAGAAAATCTATTCATTATGAATGACTATCAAATTATTCGTGAAGTTGGAAAAGGTGGAATGGGATGCGTTTACGAATCACTTGATTCAAACAATACAAAGGTGGCCCTAAAGATGATGAGTGCCATAGCTGCGTCTCAACCAGACTATCGTGAAATGTTTGATCTTGAGGCCCGTTCATTAAAAAAACTATCACACCCATCCGTTGTTAAGATTGTCGCTGAACCTTTCTCTGATGCAGAAGGTAATCTTTATTTACCAATGGAATTTGTTGAAGGGAAAACCATCTCTCAAATTGTCCAAGGGAAAGGAGCTCTTAATGAACAGGAAGCCCTATCTATTTTCATTAAAATTCTTGATGCATTCTCATATATACATAATCAGTCCTGTATTCATAGGGATGTAAAGCCTTCCAATATTATGATAAGGCCAGATGGTTCTATTTGTGTTATAGACTTTGGTATTGCAAAAGATAGTAAAACAAGTACTGGTAAAACTATTGGTAGAGTTGTTGGCACTGACGGATATATGAGTCCAGAACAGGCCAATGGGTACAATATTGATACGCGTACAGACATCTATTCATTAGGATGCCTATTACATTACATGTTGACAGGCACTCATGCAATACCTAAGCAGTCAAATGACTATGATACCATATGTGCTATTTTGGAAAATAACTTTCCTCTAGTTTCAGAGAAGGGTTTCACAGTTAGCGATAAAACCCAGAAGGCTATATTGACAGCAGTTAATAAAAACATGACTCTTAGGTTCCAAACAACAGAGGAGTTTAAAGCTGCATTAGAAGACAAGGCCATTTGTAAGATTTCTGTGGGACGTTCTAATTGTGATATTGTCCTATATGGCGAGTATGTAAGTAGTCATCATCTTGATATTATTTGGGAACCTCAAAATGACAAAGGCACTTCATATAAAGTGACAATCAAAGATCATAGTACCAATGGAACAGGAGTTAATGGTAGAAAGATAAAAAATGAATCATATTATTTTATGGTAAATCAATCTGTTAAATCCCTGATGAATGACTCCTCTTCTTTACCACAGGTTATGATTGCAGGGTTGGCTTCGCATACTTTGGAATGGAAAACAGTTTTGAATATTTTATTCGAGAAGATGGATCTTCCAACATCTATTATTGATGAAAATAATGGCGATACAGATGTATATGGAGGAATAGTAGAACCATCTAAATTTGAGGATATTACAGTTGGATATGGTATTCTCTGTTTTGTGGTGCCGATTGTAGGTTGGATTTTTGGAGCTGTATGGAAATCAGAGAATCCAGTCAAAGCGAAGTCGGCTAATAAATTAGCATGGTATGGCTTTCTGTTTAATTTGGTCGTATCATTTTTATCTGGTATAATTTCAAGTGCAATTCAATGAAAACAATAACAATAGGAAGAGTAGATTGTGATATTATCATATCTGATAGTAACGTAAGTCGTAAACATGCCATAATTTCATTAGTAAATGGGCAGTATGTTTACAATGATATAAGTAAAAATGGTACAACCATTAATGGTAGAGTTTACCAGAATGAGAAAGTAGTGATTACTCCAGGCACTCCAATATACTTGGCTAATAAGGTACCATTACCTTGGGCTCAGATACTGATGCTGCTACCTAATTCTCCAATTAAAGTTCAAGGGAATCACCATAAATCTAATGAGTATGAAACTGTAATAAGTCAATATCCTGTATCGAAAGAAGAATCAATTGGTGCAGGTTGGGGTATCTTGTCGTTTATATTCCCTATTATTGGATTTATACTCTACTTTGTTTGGAAAGATACATCTAACTATAAAGCCAAACAAGCTGCAAATATTGCTTGGATAAGTATAGCAATCAGTTTTGTGATAGGATTTATAAGTGGACTAACAATGTAAATGTCAAAATTGATAAAATAAGTATTTATGATAGGTAAAGAGATTTTAAATTATACCATTCTATCTCTTATTGGAAAAGGAGGAATGGGAAGTGTTTACTTGGCAGAGCACAAGTACATAAAACAGCAAAAAGTTGCCATTAAGGTAATAAATGGCAATATGATTAATGATTTTACACGTCAACGACTTGCTGAAGAAGCAGATAGGCTTGCGAGATTGAATCATCCTAATATTGTACACTTTATCAATTATCACATTGATGAAGCTGGCAGTATTTATCTCATTATGGAGTATGCTGACGGTTATAGTCTAGAAGATTACATAAAGAATGTATCAGGTTTGATAGTTGAAGAAAAGATATGCTCTTTCTTTGAACCGTTATTGGATGCTTTTGATTATGCTCACAAGCATAAGATTATCCATAAAGATATTAAACCATCTAATATCATAATAACAAACGAAGGTACTCCAAAAATCCTTGATTTTGGAATTGCTGCTCTTTTAGATGAGGGCGGCGAATCGAAAGATAAGGATGTCATTATGGGTACTCCGTCCTATATGAGTCCAGAACAAGTTAGGGGTGAAAGTTTAGACCAGAGATCTGATATCTATTCTTTAGGTGTATTGTTGCATCAGATGCTGACAGGAAATCCTCCTTATGATACTACAACATTGACTGAACATGAAATTTATAAGCATGTCGTAGAGGATAATCTTCCAAGAATGAAGACATATTACAAGTATGTCTCTGATAAAGTTCAAGTTATTGTTGATAAAGCTACTAGTAAAAAAGCAGAATCAAGATATCGGTCTTGTCAGGAGTTTAAGAAAGCACTGCACAATGCAATTTATCCTCCGAAGATATCTAAGGGCGTTAAAGCGATGATTGCTGCTGTAGCTGCTGTAGTGGTATTGGGCGTATTCTTTATTTGGGATTATAATCGAGTAAAGATTTCATATTACAAGGATTATGTCGAGCAATGGGGTATTCCACAGGGTGTTGGTAAAATATCTTCTTCTGATCGCGAGCATACTCATAGAATGTATCGATTTGAGTACAAGAACTATAAATTGCAAAGAGTTTCGCACGTTAATAGTTTAGGAATAGTTATTCCTGATACGGAGTCAGAAAGATATGAAAGACCTATTGACATTATGTTCTATTATACTGATGATAACCATCTAAGTAGAGCAAAAGTTATGGATAATAATGGGCAGGTTTTATATATAAAGTCTTATAATGAGAAACTTAATACCGTTATATTTCAGTTTAACGACGAATATGGAACCGAAAAAACTATCGGAAATGAAACCGTAGGTTATGTAGATGCTTTCGCCTCTAATCAAAATAGAGGTAAAATTTCAAGATACTTGTTAGAGTATGACGAAAATGGTTATATTAAAACTCTTCGTTATGCTGGTTTCCAAAATATATATGTAAGTGATTCTCACGGCATTTATGGTAAACAATATGTAAGAGATAATAAGGGTCGAGTTATAGAGGAAATGTATCTTGCCTATGATGGTTCTCCTAAAGCAACTAAGTGGGGTATGGGTAAGAAACTCTTCTATTATGATGAAAATGATAATTGGAGTAAGTCTGTTTATCAAACTATTGACGGACAGCCAGCTTTGGACGATACAGAAGGAACTGGAATTTGCGAGAATGTATACGACAAATATGGCAACCTTACCGCCCAGTATTTCAAAAATTCTGAAGGACAACTTATGCTTCCTGGTAGACAGGGCTGTGCTGGTTGTTTAGTAGAATTTGACGATAAAGGCTTTACCCGTAAACAAACCTTCATAGGTATTGATGGTAATGTTGAATATTCCACATTACAAGGAGGAGCTATGATTTCATATGAGTGCAATGAATATGGCTTCTACAATAAGATAACATTCATGGATGCAGAAGGTAATCCGTGTGCCACAAACCAGGGAAATGCAATTATTAAGCTTGTTACAGATGAAAAGGGCAATGAACTTGAAAGATGGAATTATGATGTAAACAATGAACTCGTTGCCAATGATGAGGGATATGCTGGTCACAAAGCCGAATATGATTCTCTCGGTCATATGATTAAAATTACATATTACGGTGAGGATGGCGAGCCTTGTGAAACGAACTCGGGATACGCAGGCTGGACTAGTGAATACAATGCAATGGGAGACTGCATAAAGCAATCTAATTTTGGAACAGATATGCAGCCTACTACAAGTAATGCCAATATTTGCTCAATTGTAATGGAAAGAGACCTCAGAGGAAATATTACAAAAATGTCATATCTCGATGAAGAAGGCAATTTAACATTGAGCAATGAAGGTATTGCCATTACTGAATATAAATATGATGATAATGGTAATGAGGTTCTTAGACAGTTTTTTGACAAAAATAATAAACCAACAAAAGGTTATATTGGATTTGCACAAAAAGCATATACATATGATGATAAAGGTCATATGTTGAGTAACAGATATTACGATGTTAAAAATGATTTAGTACTTGTAGATGGTATCGCAGGAAATAATTACAAGAGAGATGGACATGGTAATATTATAGAAGAATTCCCAATCGGTACTGATAAGAAAATTGCTAAGGGTAAATTGATGGTTCGATACAAGTATGATGACAAAGACAATTTAATTGAATTTGCGGTTTTTGATGCTGATGGAAAACCTGCTATAAATTCTAATGATATCCATAAGTATACGCAGAAGTTCAATAATAGAAATCAATGTATAGAGACCTGCTATTATAATACTAAAGGTGAGTTAACACCATATTCTAATTATAACTATTGCATTGTGCGTTCTGAATATGACGAACGTGGATTAAACGTGAAGGTGTCGTATTTCGATAAGAATAATAATCCTGCTATTTATTATGGTTCTCAGGACGGTAGTTACTCTAGTATAGTTTCTGAGTATGACATGTATGGAAGAGTTATCAAACAATTCTTCTTTGATAAGAATGGTCTTCCTACAGATCCGAAAGTAATGGTTCCTGAAGGTGCTGTCGAATATGATAAGTGGGGAAATGTCATATATCTTGCTTCTTTAGATGGTAAAGGCAATCTGATTCGTAATCCGCAAACGGGTTGGTCTTATTTGAGAAGTGAATACGACAACAAAGGGAATGTGTTGTGGATTTCATATTTCAATGAGAAACAAAAGGCTGTGCTATGTAAGAATGGTTATCACAAAGTTGTGAATACATATACGAATACCAGTAAGATACATACAATTTCTTATTTTAACACCAATGGAGCTCCTATGTTGGTAAATAATTATCATAAACAAGTGAATAAATTTGATGATAATGATTTAGAAATTGAGAACACCTATTATGATACTAAAGGGAAACCGATAAACGCATACAATAGGCTTCATAAAGTTGTTATGAAATACGATAAAGATAATATGTTAACAGAACGACTGGGGTATGATGTTAATGGTATCATGCAAGTTCATGAACGAATTGAGAATGGAGAATGGGTTAAGGTGAGAGATTGGCAAAAAGAGGTGAGAGAATATTTCGGCAAAGAACTTCCTCTTGACTTTGGAGAAGAGCTCTTAAATCTTGTGTTATATTCGTATAACATTAAAAAATCTAAGGTTGAAGTTCTTCTGAAAGCACCTTTATCTAAATATGCAATGTCTAATGAGGACATAGAAACTTATACACAACTTACAGAACTAATAATAATTTTATTGGAAGAGGAATTGGATCTTCCTAATAATATAAAACTAACATATATTTTAGAAGATAGTAAAGGAAGGGAATTGTCAAGAAGTAAATAACTATCAAATAATTAACAAAAAATATTATGAAATTAATAAGAGTGTTACTTTATAATTTAAAGTGGATGGGAGTTGTGTTATCAGTTGTTTATGGATTTTCTTTTATTGAAAGCGCAACTGATGCGTATGGAATATTTAATAGTGAGGAATATATAATGTACACATTCTGGACTTCATTAATTCTCACAATTCTGTTGTTCGTTTATGAAAAGAAATGGATTGAGATATGTAATAAAATATTAAAATACATTAAGAAGTAAATAAATAATACATAAGTAACAAATAAAATTATATGTTATGAAACGATTAATTATAATATTTTTGCTTTTAGCCACAACTGCTGTCCCTATATCGTTGAGAGGACAAAATGATGCTGAGTATAATAGTGAACAACTTGCTCTTCGCACAGATTTATTTAATTTCCTGAAGGAAGAAGGATTTATTCCTGAGTTGGACTCTGATGGAGATATTAAATTCAAGTCTGAAGGTCAGCCTTATTTCATTAGTATCTCAAAAACTGATAAGAATCCGATGTATGTTGTATTGTATAGAATATTCAGCAATCCAGATGAATATTCAGAAGAAACAGTTGCAATGGCTTCAACAAAATTAAACTTCTATAAAGGAGTCAAAGTTCTTTGCTTTGAAAAATCATTTAGAATTGGGGCTGAACTTTATGTAAGAGATGCAGAACCTGTTAAATCAGCATTTTACAAACTAATAGAAATAATAGATAGTGTGAAATCTGATTTCTTGGATGAATGTAAGAATGTTGGAACTATATCTTCATCATCTGGCTCGTACAATATTTCTGAGATTCCGTTTATTATTACAAAAATGGAAGTCGCAAATGTGGAATATAACGGGGATATAATTCAAGATTACGGATCCACAATTTACGATTTCAAAACTAAATATTTGAAGCCGCGTATTACTATTAAACCCTTTAAGACTTCCGGTAGTTATACTGTATATGTTAAATTATACAAGGATAATGTATTGCAGAGAAATACTTCTTCCTCGCCAGAGGATAGCACTTTCTCTAATAGCGTAACCATTAGTGGTAGTTCAAACCAAACAGTTGAACTTTCTGGTTGGGGCTCAAATAATGCAGGACAATGGGGTATTGGAACATATCGGTATGAGGTATGGTATAACGATTATTGTTTAGGTAGTAAAAAGTTTAAGGTATTTTAATTTTATAATGTCGGCAGATGGTATATCCATCTGTCGACTTAATATAGAATCATTATGAAAAAGATTATATGTTTAGGTTTTGTATTGACTTTACTGTCGATACCATCCTATGCTCAGAAAAAGAGTAAAGAAACAAAGATTGAACCCTACAAATTTGAGACTATTATTGAAAATCCGATTACCTCGGTGAAAAACCAAGCTTCAAGTGGTACATGTTGGTGCTTTAGTGGTATTTCATTCATTGAGTCAGAAATTCTGAGAGCAACTGGAGAAGAATATGACTTAAGTGAAATGTTTGTTGTGTCAAATGCATATTATGACAAGGCTCTTAAATATGTAAGAATGCACGGACACTTAAATTTTGGGCCTGGTAGTTCTTTTAGTGATGTCCTTGCTGTATTAGAAACTTATGGAATTGTCCCAGAATGTGAAATGAAAGGGTTGAATTATGGAACAAACCAACATGAGCACTTTGAAATGGATGAGGTATTGAAAAGTATCGTTGCTACACTAATAAAGAATCCGAATCAAAAACTTTCAAAAGCATGGAAGGTTGGCTTTAGAGATATGATAGCTGCGTATCTTGGTAAAATCCCTGAGACATTCACTGTTAATCAAAAGGAATACACCCCTAAATCTTATATGAGATCTTTGGGTATCGACTTAGATAATTATGTTGACATTTCTTCATGGATGCATCATCCATTTTATGAGACTATGGTTATTGAGGTTCCTGATAACTGGAGGGGACGTGCTGCTTTTAATGTACCATTGGACGATTTGATTGCTATTATCGATAATGCTATTGATAATGGATATACTGTGGCTTGGGCAAGTGATGTTAGTGAGGATGGTTTTACAGGAGCTGGTATTGCCGTCGTTCCTGATATAACCAAAACAATACAAGGTAGTGATGAGGCACGTTGGATTGGTAGTGCAGAAGTTAATGGCAAACCTTTATATCTGCAAACGCCATGTCCCGAATTAGAGATTACTCAAGAGCTTCGTCAGGAAGGTTTTGATGATTACTCAACAACTGATGACCACGGAATGCACATATTCGGTATAGCGAAAGACCAAAATGGTACTGAATATTACATGGTAAAAAACTCATGGGGTAATGCAGGACCATATAATGGTATATGGTATGTAAGCAAGTCTTATGTTAGATATAAAACTACAGACATCGTAGTAAATAAGAATGCCATACCACCAAAAATAAGAGAGGAGATGGGCTTATAATTATATGGTATCGCAAATGATTTCTCACTTGCGATACTTTTATCAGAAGGAGGAGAGAATAAATCATGCAAAAATGGATCTATTTTTGCTAAAGTACTCAGATTGTTTAAAAGAAAGTATTCAATAAAAGAAGAAACTGCTGCACAACAAGAATCAGAAAAATGCCCTCAATGTGGAAATTATGTTGAACTCCTGTTTTCTACGATGTGGTTTGGCGATCCTTTGGTTTACAAATGTGCCCATTGTCAATGTACAATTATTTCTTTGGGAACTAGTATGATTACCGAATCTGGCAATTTGATTCCATCGTGGAGTGAGAAAGAGAATATACTCAATCTCAAAAGTGGAAAAAATAATTTATAGGTAAAATTCACGGATCAGTCGGCTGGGAATACGAGATCATCTATCCGCAGGAATCATTTAGAGTTTATCGAGATATCATATATCGTCATTCTGAAATGATGGAAGCTGGAAAGTGTGGTGGTGATGAGGCTACAGTAGAATATACATTAAAACCGTTTAAAACAGGTTTGTTTCATATTACTGAACAAATTCATTTCCGTGGTAATTTTGAAGAAAGCATTATACACTATTTTTTAGTTAAGTAACTATGCACTGTCGCTAAATTTTTAAAATATATAACAAATTGATTGCCAATGTGATAAATATTTCGTGTCTTGATGCGTAAATAAAAATACTCCAATAGGTTATAGGAAGTTGAATTTAGAGGAATTGTAAAATAAATACAATGGCAAAAGTACGAAATATTGCTGAGATAGCGCAAAATGTACACTGATGCCACCTGCTATGCGGATATTCACATCAAAAGACCACTTGATGAGAGAAACTATATCCATTGGGTTTTGAAGAGTTGAAAAATCATGTCTGAAAGGGCCATGATGAGATAAAAATAAAAATCGATAAGTTTGAAGCAGAAAATTGATGGGCGAGTCGCTGCTCTGCTCAGATAGAAAACATTTAACAACAGTCCCTAAACAAGTATTCGATTATATCGCTCTGAATTTGCTTTGAGAGTTGGTCGCCATTTGTAATATCTTGTATATCGTTGTTCGAAAGAATTTAACAGCCGAATCTCATTCTTTGCTCCGGCTTATTTGCCTTTTCGGGAATCACTTGATATACTTGTCAAATCCGCTTGTTGAAGTTGTGTTTATGTTTCCGTCTTCATCTACGAAAATCAAGTAGCCTTCTAAGTCGTCGTCGTTTTCAAGGAGTTGTAAGGCTTTTTCCTTTCCTACTATCATACATATTGTGGCGAGACAGTCGGCCCAAGAGGCGTTATCAGCGATTACTGTGGCGCTGAGCAGATTCTGTGGCGCTGGATAACCTGTGCGTGGATTGATGCTGTGCGAGTATCTAACTCCGTCTTTCTCAATATATTTCCTGTAATTTCCCGAAGTGACAATACCTTTGTCCTTGATTCCAAGTTTTATTTGAACCGCCGGCTCTGAGTCATAGTTCTTGGCTGGCTTCTCTATCCCTATGCTCCACAGGCTTCCATCTGGCTTGTTCCCTTTCGCTATTATCTCGCCTCCAACGTCAACTAAATAGTTATCAATGCCTTTATCCTCTAAAAACTCCCCGATAATATCGGCGGTATAACCTTGCGCAACGGCGTTGAAATCGAGTGTCATATTGGGATTTGCTTTTGTTACCTTGTCATCAGTTATTTCAATCTTCTTATAATCAACAAGTTGAATGATGGAATCTATAATCGCAGGTGTCATTTCCATTTTTTCTTTATAATGGAAGCCCCATGCTGAAACTAACGGCCCTATTGTAGCATCGAACGCCCCGTCAGAAAACTCCGACGCTTTCTTTGCCCACGCGAAGTTGTCTTTGAATATCTTGTCAACTGTAACATCTTCATTCCTATTTACTTTTCTAATTATAGAATTTTCATTCCAAAGAGAGACCGAATTGTCAACAGCTGTGAATATTGAGTCGATCTCATCTTCAAAATCTCTATTCTCCTTGTCGTAGTAAGCTATTGAGAAATAAGAACTTTGCGTTATTCCGTAATATGTTGTCTTCTTTGGCTGCCTTTCGCAGGCAATTAGGAGCAATGCAGATAATAATATTAGACATTTATCCATTTAATGCGAATTTATTGTTGTATATCCAATTAGTTGGTCGTAATTGAGCGTGGGGTTGAAAAGATAGACGAAGATGGTGTATTTGTTCGTCGTCTCCCAAAAGTCACCGTTTATAGGTGTTAACGACACCTTTCCGGAAGCCTTGTCACGCACGGCATACATGTAGTCGTAATAGCCTTGTTTTAGGAGCAGACTTTTCTTATATCCTTTCCTTTGTGTGTCGTATTCCATTTTCGCTTTGTCGTCAATGCGCCAATCGGTGATTGCACCAATGATATAGATGTCCTTGCCAATCATATATTCTGGCCATTCAAGGAAGAAATTGACTAACGCATAATCGGCTTCTTTCGTTGGGTCGAGGTATGTTTTTTCAAGATAAATGTATTTCTCTCCAAAGAGATCCTCGTCTTCGATAAATGTATGCGTGTTCCTTTTTGTGTCGTTATAAAGCGTTACCTCGTAATATTCTTCCTCCCTATACACAGTCCGTGTTTTCTCCGGACGGTTGTCGAAATTGCTTGTGTTGATTCTAAGGAATTGATTGCCAGACTCAAATACCATGTTGTCGTTATTTATATATGATAATTTCTCTGGATAGACGAAAGATGGCTTTATTCCGAACACTGCGTTGTCCCAGCGTCCGTTTTGCTGAATTGTGACGTTTGAATACTGGTCGGCGCGTGTGTTAAACATATTCGGATAGCTTATCTCTAACTCTATTTGTTGCTTGTTCGCTCCAAGTTGCAGGTTTGAGGGGTATCGCAGAATCGTAACGGAGATATTGGCGGTCCCTTCAACAATATAGAACCGGCGGGTGAAATATATATCGTCAGGGTCTTCGCCTGTCACCACAAGTAGATAATTGCCAGATAGTTTCGGCATCATCTCTTCAGTAGGGAAAAGTAATTCGTAATGTACATAACTTATCATAGTGTTGAGAGAGAATGTGTAATTGTCTATCTCATCTTGGAAAAAACCATTGATATAGTCGTTTTTCTGAATATCTGACGGCTGCCATTGGTTGTTACAATGTATGAAAGTGTAGTAAAGATACGGGGCCTCATCGGCGAGAATGTCGAATTGTAGCAGAAGCTGTTCCTTCATATCATCGATAAAAATCACGGGTTTGTCGAGCTCGTATTTCGCAGGGTGAAGCAGTACCGTCTCAACCTCGTCTCTGAAATTATGGTCTGAATAGTGCGAAAGATTCTGCGCTGAGGCAATGGAACTTACTAACAATATGGTTATCAATAAGATATTTTTCATAATGGATGTATTTTATTCTGTTCAAAAATAATGATTTAATAATAACGTTGATATTTTGAAAAAGATTATTTTTGTAAAAAAATAGTTTAGAGAACCAATGATATGACTGAACGTAAGACATTGTTTGTTAACGTTCTTCTTCCAATGCCGGTTCCTGGTGTCTTTACCTATCGTGTCCCTTATGAGTTGAATGACGTGATAATGGTTGGGCAGCGTGTTGTCGTGCAGTTTGGAAAGACGAAGGTGATGTCGGGGCTTGTTAAGGAAATTACTGATAAAGTCCCTGATTGTGAGCGTATTAAGTATATCCTTGGTGTAATAGATGAGTATCCTGTTGTCAATGGTTTTCAGTTGCAGCTGTGGGATTGGATTTGCGACTACTATCTTTGTTATTTGGGAGAGGTGATGACATCGGCTTTGCCTTCTGCTATGCGCTTGTCGAGCGAATCGAAAATTTCAATCTCTGACGAGTTTATCCTTGACAGCTTAACACTCTCTGACTATGAGCATCTTATCGTTGAGGCATTGCAGTCTAAGTCGGTGCTTACAATTAGCGAGGTTAGCAAAATAGTTGGTTATAAGAAAGTTATGCCTCTGATAAAATCGATGGTCGATAGGAAGATAATAGTGATGGAGGAGGAACTTGAGCATAAATTTAAGGCGAAATATGAGAACTATGTCTCGTTGTCGGAGGTTTATGGCTCGGAGCCTGCGCTACATCAACTGATGGACGATTTGTCGAAAAGGGCATATAAACAACTTGAGATAGTGCTGTCTTTCATCGCTTTGGGAGGAAATGTTGATAAAGATGTGCCTATGTCCGCACTTTTGAAAAAGGCGAATGCTACGAACAACGTTATGAAGTCGCTCATTGATAAAAACGTGTTCTATGTTTATGAGAAGAAGATAAGCCGTTTGAAGTCGTATGACGCCTCTGAAAAGGTTGAATCTATCAATCTTACTGATAAACAGCAACTTGCGTTGGATGGGATTCGTGAGGGATTTAAAAGTAAAAAGCCTGTCTTGCTTCATGGTGTCACTTCTTCTGGCAAGACGGAATTATATATTAAGTTGATAAAGGATGCGGTTGACCGAGGAAAACAGGTTTTGTATCTCCTTCCTGAGATTGCACTGGCTGAGCATATTATCAATAGGTTAAAGAATTATTTTGGTGATATGGTTGGTGTATATCATTCAAGGTATAGTGATATGGAGCGTGTCGAAATCTGGAATCAAGTCCTTGATTTTGAACGCTGTCACTCCAAAAAGTATCAGGTTGTTATTGGCTCCCGTTCCTCAATAATGCTCCCGTTTTCAAATCTCGGCCTCGTCATCGTTGATGAGGAACACGATCCATCCTTTAAACAGACTGACCCAGCGCCTCGTTATAACGCCCGCGATGTCTCTTTGATCCTTGCTCGCTTGCATAATTCGAACATCGTTCTCGGCTCTGCCACCCCTTCTTTCGAGAGTTATTATAATGCTGTTCAAAAACGTTACCATCTTGTCTCGCTTACTGAGCGTTACGGCGGGTTGGAAATGCCTCATATTATTGTTGATGATATGCGTGTCGAACGTAAGCGTAAGACTATCAACGGAAGCTTCGGAAGCCTTCTCGTCGATTCAATAAAAAACACTTTAGATGAGAAAAAACAGGTTATTCTCTTCCAAAATAGACGCGGGTTCTCTCCCCGTGTCGAATGTGGTGTTTGCCATTGGATCCCACAATGCGTCAATTGTGATGTGAGTATGACCTATCATAAGGCACAGAATGTTATGAGATGCCATTATTGTGGCTATACAATGTCGTTACCTTCACAGTGCCCATCATGCAATAGTAAGGAGTTGAAGATGTATGGACTTGGTACTGAGAGAGTTGAGGAAGAAATCCAGTCTGTTGTCCCTGATGCCCGTATCTCTCGCCTCGACCTTGATACTGCACGGTCGAAAAATAGTTATCAACATATACTCGATAAGTTTAAGAATCATGAGACTGATATTCTCGTTGGTACACAGATGGTATCTAAAGGCCTTGATTTTGATAGTGTTAAGACTGTCGGTATTATTGATGCCGATAGTATGTTGTCATTTCCTGATTTTAGGGCTTTTGAGAGGAGCTTCCAAATGATGGAACAGGTAAGTGGTCGCTCTGGAAGAAAAGGGGAGAAGGGTAATGTTATTGTTCAGTCGTATCAACCATCGCATCCGGTGATTTTAAAAGTTATCGAGCATGATTATGTTTCATTCTTTGAGGAGCAGATGCCTATTAGGAGACAATATGCTTATCCTCCTTATTTCCGTTTGATAATGATACGATTACGTCATCAGGATTATGAGAGACTTAATGTTGCAGCTGATTATTTGGCTAAACAGTTGCGTTATGTTTTCAAAGGAAATGTTCTTGGTCCGGAATATCCTGTTGTGTCGAGAGTGAAAAATCAGTTTATTAAGCAGATTTTAATTAAGATTGACCGTAATTCTAATTCTTCTCGTGCAAAGGTTGTTTTAAAAACTGCTATTGAAGATTTCAAGGCGCTTCCTGATTATAAGTCTGTCAATGTCAGTATTGATGTTGATCCTGTATAAAGATGGTGTTTTTATTCATCATTGTCTGGGAATTTTTGAATCGGTTTTTTATCGAAATGTTTACCTGACACCTACGAAAAAACGTTGTCTAAAGTTGTCCTCCGTTGTCGTCTTCTATCAAAATCAAAAGTGATAAGGCATACTCTTTTTACCGTACAACAATAAAAAAGTTGTCTAAAGTTGTCTTCCGTTGTCGTCATCTACCAAATCAAAATTGATAAGGCATGCTTTTCTACCGTACAACAATAAAAAAGTTGTCTAAAATTGTCCTCCGTTGTCGTCATCTACCAAAATCAAAACTAACAAGGCTTTGACTCTTTTTTCCCTGACAGCAATAAAAAAGTTGTCTAAAGTTGTCTCTCGTTGTCGTCATCTATCAAAATGGATAAGGCATACTTTTCTACCGTACAACAATAAAAAAGTTGTCTAAAGTTGTCTCCGTTGTCGTCTTCTATCAAATCAAAAGTGATAAGGCATACTCTTTTTTCCCTGACAGCAATAAAAAAGTTGTCTAAAATTGTCCTCCGTTGTCGTCATCTACCAAATCAAAAGGAACAAGGTTTTGAATCTGTTTAATGGAGAACAATGATTTTTATTATTGGGAATCAGTTTATTAATGTATTTGGGATAAAAAAAAGGAGCTAATTAGCTCCTTTTTTGAATATCTAAGACATAATGTCATTATTCACTTTTACGTACTGAGTAGTTGATACGGAATGCTCCGCATTTACGTAGTTCCTGTTTTACGTCAGTGACGAGACCCATTCTCACTTCCTCATGAATTTTGAGAGATGTGGTGAGCAAAGGTCTATCAGCCTCTGCGCGGTCTTGGCGTTCCTGTTCGATGAACGGGATAATATCGTCTATACGGGCGAATTGGTCGTTCAGTTGGATACGCGATTCAGTACCATAGAGTTTTGAGTTTGTTGGAGGGCCGATGTAGATGAAACTTACAAGAGATTTCTTTTCAAGTTTCTGAACTTCGGTTGCTTCCGGTAATTTCATTTTGACTTTCAATGAGGTCTCACGCATAGAGGTGGTAACCATGAAGAAGAAAATCAGCATGAAGATAATGTCAGGCATAGAGCCGGTTGATATTGCCGGAACTTCTTTTGCTTCGTCTTTTCTAAATTTTGCCATACTTTTTCTCTCCTATTATTTAATTTCTTCAGGTTCGGCCTCACTGATACGTACTGGAACAGCCTTGTTTACAGCGTCGATTTTAGCCTCGTCGGTTAAATCGGCGTAGTGCTGTTGGAAGTATCTCCATGAGACTTCCTCTCTAAGTTCGTTGAAAGCCTTTGCTAATTCATTTTGAACAGAGATGTACATCATATAAGAAGTACCGCGGTCATTCTTAAGTGATACGACACCCTTGTTTGTCATATAGTTACCGATAAGGTCGATTTCTTTTGTCTCAACTTCAGGAGCTTTCTCATCGTTTGGATTAGGTGTGATAAACTCTTTAGTGATGTCTTTTAATGTTGAGATGTCGCCAGGTTTTCCATTGACCATCAACTTATCGTACTTGTTAATCATGACGTTCAAAATGTTTCTTTCTTTCACTTTGACATCCATGTCAGGGTTTTCTACTGGTGGGGGGAGACGGCGTGTGATACCGCTGTCTGTATCCATCGTAGTGGTAACGAGGAAGAATATCAACAGCAAGAAAGAGATATCGGCCATCGAACTGGCGTTTATTTCCGGTACTTTCTTTTTCTTACGAGACATGATAATTCCTTCCTATTATTTGTTAAACAGTTTTGAAATTGCTGAATAGATTACAGATGCGATTGTGGCTCCAACAACGATATAGCAGAACACCATGAAGAAGTCAACGAATGACTCGACGCCTTCTGTCACGCCCATTGATTCAAGGTACTCTTTTGGGAGTGTTGAACCCTTTGAGAGTAACCATGCGCATAATGCTATGACAACTGCTATTCCAAAGTAGAGGAGCATTGATTTTATTCCTTTCGGATTGATAATCATTCCGAAGATTGGAGCAAACAAAATCGCAACCACAGTCAATCCAAGCATGCAATATGCCAAGCCCATAGCTGTTCCTACGCCTTCTTCACCGTTAATCATTGTTATTACAGTGAATACTACGATTACAGCCATGAGTGCGATAAGCACAAATTTGCAATATTTTGATAATTTGTCGACCATGATTATTCTCTTGTTTAATTAGTTTTTCTTTGAATATGAGTGAAGCATGTCCATGAAAGTGATTGATGAGTCTTCCATGTCGTTTACGATACCCTCGATCTTGTTAAGGATGAAGTTGTAGCAGATCTGGAGGATAACAGCGACGATAAGACCGAACACTGTGGTAAGCAAAGCGACCTTCATACCGCCTGCGACAACTGTTGGGCTGATATCACCTGCTGCTGCGATAGCGTCGAATGCGCCGATCATACCGATAACTGTACCCATAAATCCCAACATAGGTCCTAATGCGATGAACAATGAAATCCAGCTCGCACCGCTCTCGAGGTTACCTGTCATAACTGAACCGTATGATACGATTGATTTCTCAACTTCCTCAAGACCATCGTTGTAACGCATAAGTCCTTGGTAGAAAATGCTTGCGATAGGACCGCGTGTGTCACGGCAGAGATCCTTTGCTCCCTCGATACCGCTCTTGTTCAATGTCTCTTCTAACTTGGCGAGTAGGTTCTTGGTGTTAGTTGTACTTAATGTTAAGTAAATGATTCTTTCGATTGACACTGCCAAACCGAGAACCAAGATTAACAAGATAACGCTCATGAAACCCCATCCACCATCGATGAATTGTTTCTTAAGAACCTCGTGGAATGTGGCATCTGTCTTAGGAGCTGCTAATGGGTTTGCAGGAGTGTCAACAACAGGTTGTGCCTCAACTGCTGTCTGTGATTGTGCCTCAACTGCTTGTTCTGTCTGAACATCTTCAGTTGGTTGTTCCTCTTGTTGTGCAAGAAGTGCGTTGCTGATTCCGAATGTTAAAAATCCCGCAACTGTGAGTAAAGCAATTAATTTTTTCATAATTTAAATGTTGATTACTACTTTTTGTTGATTTGATTTAATTCCTTTTTAATTATTAATTCTATTTATTAATTTTCTCTGCGGAGAGAGCGGGATTCGAACCCGCGGTACCCTTTTGAAGTACACACACTTTCCAGGCGTGCTCCTTAAACCACTCGGACATCTCTCCTCCGGCTTTTTGCCAAAAAAATTCCGTGTCAAAAATACACATTTTTTCTTTTGAAATAACAAGAATTTTGAAACATTATTTCTTTTTTACGCAAATAATTTGTTCCTTTTGCATAAATACCGCATTCTCAATGTGTTATCTATACCGTCATCTCTCCCCTCAACGGCGTCTGAAGGTATTTCTCAACTTCTTTTTTCTCAAGTCCTTCTCCAAGTAGATACATCATCTTCGCTAACGCAGACTCCGTAGTGATGTCATGCCCGCTGATAACGCCTATCCTGTCAAGATCCAAACTCGTCTCATAACGTCCCATCTCCACCGAACCCGACTTGCATTGTGTCACATTATATATGATCAGCCCTTTCTTAATTGCCTCCTCAAGCTCGTTGATAAACCATTGTGATGTTGGCGCGTTGCCCGAACCGTATGTCTCCATGATCACGGCTTTTAGACCGGGTATGCCGAGGACGTGCCTTACGTAATTCCTCGTGATGCCGGGGAACAGCTTCAATATCCCGACGTTCCTGTCAAATTTCTTATGCACTATCAGCCTCTCACCGCTCGGCTTCGCTATGTATTCCTTATTATATTTTATCTTTATGCCCGCCTCGGCTAAAGGAGGATAGTTGCCTGATGAGAACGCGTTGAAATGCTCGGCGTTGAACTTTGTTGACCTGTTACCTCTAAGCAGTTGGTTCTCAAAGAAGATACTTACTTCCGGCACACATGGACTGCCATCTGCCTGTGATGCTGCAATCTCTATCGCTGTGATGAAATTCTCACGGCCGTCGCTTCTTACCATCCCCATAGGAAGCTGTGAGCCGGTGAAGACAACGGGTTTCGACAGATTCTCAAGCATAAGACTTAATGCTGATGCGCTATATGCCATGGTGTCGGAGCCGTGAAGCACTACGAAACCGTCATATTTGTCATAGCATTCCTCTATCTTCTCCGCTATCTGTATCCAGAAATCGGGTGTCATGTTCGAAGAGTCGATGAGATGCTCGAACGAATACACGTCAATGTTGTACGAAAGACTGCGTAAGATGGGGAGATGCTCGCCAATATTGCTGAAATCAACGGGGACGAGGCTGCCTGTCTTAGGGTCTTTCATCATTCCTATTGTTCCTCCGGTATATATTACAAGTATTGATGCGTTTTCCATTGCTAACATGTTTTTATGTGAGTCGGAAGATGTTTTCCGCGTTATTGTTTGATATTTGTATAAGTTCCTTTGTCTCAATGTTGTATGTCTGAGCCACCAGCTCTATTGTTTTCACTATGTATGCCGGCTCGTTGCGTCTGCCCCTGAATGGTATCGGTGGCAGATATGGGTCATCGGTCTCGAAGACAATGTTTTCTAAGGGTATCTCGTTCAGGAAGTCTCTGACATGGCAGTTTTTATATGTTATTACACCGCCGAGCCCGAGTGCGAACCCTAAGGAAATGGCTGTCCTTGCCTCGTCAAGGGTGCCGTTGAAACAGTGCATCACTCCGGCGAGTCGGCCATCTTGCTCATGCTCAAGGAGTTTGAACATCTGCGGGAAAGCCTCCCTTGTGTGTAATGACACGGGTAACCCTAACTCCTTAGCCCAACGCAGCTGCTCTCTTAACACCTCAACCTGCTCGCGCTCAAAAGTCTTATCCCAATATAAGTCAAGCCCTATCTCTCCTATAGCCGTCATTATCGGTCCCTTGTCATCTCTTTCTCCTGATAAGGTGTCGATGTTTTTCTCTATCACTCCTAAATGCCTGATGTAGTCTTCCCTTACCGATTCGGGGTGAAGCCCTATCATGATCCTCGTGTTTTCGGAATGACGCCTGTAGAAGTCCATCATCGGCCTTATCGACAACTCATCGGTGTTGGGCAGCAACAGTATATCCACGCCTGAGTCGAGTCCTCTTTTGAAGACTTCCTCGCGATCGTTGTCGAACGCCTCATCGTAGATGTGGCTGTGTGTGTTGATAATCATACTAATATAGGAAGTTGTCGAAAGGATATTTTAAGGCGTGCATGTCTTTTATCTCATTATAGAGCATGTCTCGGAACTCTTGATAGTTTTCCTTTTCCGCCGCAGAGATGAAGATGCAAGGATTGTTTTTTGCCATCCATGTTTTTTTCCAATCTTCGAGAGTGTAATTCTTTTTTGTGATTGGTGTGAGGTCGTCATCATCTTTCTCCTCATAGTGATAGGCGTCTATCTTATTGAAAACCAATATTGTCTTCTTGTCGCCCGCGCCTATTTCGTTGAGGGTGTTGTTGACGGTCTCGATTTGGGACTCGAAGTCAGGGTGTGAGATGTCAACGACGTGGAGCAGTATATCGGATTCTCTCACCTCGTCTAATGTTGATTTAAACGACTCTATGAGTTGTGTTGGCAGTTTCCTGATGAAGCCGACGGTGTCGGACAGTAGGAAGGGAAGGTTCTCTATCACGACTTTCCTTACGGTGGTGTCGAGTGTGGCGAAGAGTTTGTTTTCTGCGAAGACATCGCTTTTGCTTAACATGTTCATTATCGTGGATTTGCCGACGTTGGTGTAGCCCACGAGCGCGACGCGTACAAGTTGTTGCCTGTTTTTACGTTGCACTGTTTTCTGCATGTCAATTTCTTTGAGTCTCTCTTTCAGGGAGGCTATTTTGTCGCGAATAATCTTTCGGTCTGTCTCAATTTGTGTCTCACCGGGTCCTCTCATACCGATGCCGCCTCTTTGTCGTTCGAGGTGCGTCCACATTCTGGTGAGTCGTGGCAGCATATATTGGTATTGGGCGAGTTCGACCTGTGTCTTGGCGTAAGCCGTCTTCGCGTTTTTTGCGAATATGTCGAGAATGAGGTTGGTCCTGTCGAGTATTCGGCATTCGAGTTCTTTCTCGAGGTTGCGAATCTGGGTGGCACTCAACTCATCGTCGAATATAGCCATGTCAATCTCTTCGGCTTTGATATATTGTTTCAGTTCCTCGATTTTACCGGAGCCGAGATAGGTGACGCTATTCGGTCGGTCGAGAGCCTGCACGAAACGCGCGACGGTGACTCCGCCTGCTGTCTCAAGGAGGAATTCTAACTCATCGAGATACTCTTCGGTTCTCTCTCTGTTTTGTTCTTTAGAGCTTACGGCCACTAACACGGCGCGCTCTTGAACTTTCTCATGACTAATCATCTCACCCATTAGAAATGCTTGAAACCTATTATTTCTCTAACTTCTTTTATTGTCTTACTTGCGCTTTCGCGTGCTTTTTCCGCTCCCAAGCGAGCCACTTTGTTAATATAATCGTTGTTGGCGTCTATCTCGCGTATTCTCTCGCGAATAGGAGTTACAAAGCTTATCATATCCTCCGCGAGTTGTTTCTTCATGTCGCCGTATCTGATGGTCATATTGTTGTAAGCGTCGTCGAAGAACTGCACTGTCTCAGGTTTTGACACGATGCTCATGAGTTTGAAGAGGTTTTGGATTGCCTCTGGCTTCTCTTGGTTGATTTCTGTCGGTCCGCTATCTGTTTTTGCTTTCATGACTTTTTTACGGATTGAGGCGTCGTCCTCGGCGAGGAAGATTGCGTTGCCTTCGCCTTCCGACTTGCCCATTTTGCCGTTTCCATCGAGGCCTGGCACTTTTACGAGTTGGTTGCCGAAGTTAAAGCCTTGTGGGATAGGGAAATAGTCGATGCCGTATATGTTGTTGAACCTGCCTGCGAAGTCGCGTGCTTTTTCGAGGTTCTGTTCCTGGTCCTTGCCCACAGGCACGAAGTTGGAGCGATGTATAAGTATGTCGGCGGCCATGAGCGTAGGGTAGGTGAGGAGCCCCGCGTTGACGTTGTCAGGTTGTTTGCGTACTTTCTCTTTGAACGTGGTGACGCGTTGCAGTTCGCCGATGTAGGCGTTCATGTTTAGGAAGAGATAAAGCTCGAGCACCTCGGGCACATCGCTTTGCACATAAAGTGTGGCTTTCTCAGGGTCAACGCCGGCAGCAAGGTATTCTACAAGAATCTGTCTTACTTTGCCATGAAGGTCGTTTGGGTGTGGATGTGTTGTAAGTGAATGATAATCAGCTATAAAGAAATAGCAGCTGTAATTATCTTGAAGGCGGATGAAGTTTTGCACCGCGCCAAAATAGTTGCCAAGATGAAGATTCCCTGTAGGCCTGATTCCGCTAAGTACGATTTCTTTCATAATAGTATTTTAATGATGCAAAGATATGAAAAGTTTGTAGAATAAGAATGGTTTTATAATAATTTTTAATGAGAGAAGAGACACCTTTGTGGCGTCTCTTCTTCATTCGTTACTTTTGTCTGGTCTCAGAAATTGATGTTATCTCCGTTCTTATCAAGGAAGTTGAATTTCATGATGTGGAAAGACTTCATCTCTTGGATGTGGATTTTCTTGCGGTACTTCCAACACCATTTCCTTTTTATAGAGAAGATGCCTTTTGTGAGGTAGGCGTAGATGAAGGGGTGGACCTGTAATGTCACTGATTTCTCGTTTTGGTCAAGGAGCAGGTATTTCAGGTTGCTTTCAAGCTCGTCAATAAAGAGTATGGACGGCTTGATTTTTCCAGTGCCTTCACAGACGGGGCATTTCTCTTGGACGGTAATCTCTGTCTCAGGTCGCACGCGCTGCCGTGTGATCTGAATGAGCCCAAACTTGGTGGCAGGGAGGATTGTGTGTTTGGCGCGGTCTTTTGCCATCTCATCTTGTAACTTATCAAACAGCATCTTACGGTTTTTCGATTCATGCATGTCGATAAAGTCAACGATGATGATGCCTCCCATATCGCGCAATCTAAGTTGCCGAGCAATCTCCGTTGCCGCTTCTAAATTGACAGTCAATGCGTTCTCTTCTTGAGAGTTCTCTTTGTTAACCCGATGCCCGCTGTTTACGTCGATGACGTGCATGGCTTCGGTGTGTTCAATGATGAGGTAAACACCATTTCTGATTGTGACAATTCTTCCAAAAAGCCCCTTTATCTGTTTAGAGACACCGAAGGCCTCGAAGATTGGCTCTTTGCCTCTGTAGAGTTTTACGATGTCGGTTTTCTTTGGGGCAATGGTTGAGATGTAGCTCTTGATTTCATCATAAAGAGATTGGCTATCGACAGTGATAGCGTTAAAAGACTCGTTAAGGATGTCCCTGAGCATCACTGAGGTGCGGTCAAGTTCGCTCACAAGTTTGCATGGAGCCTTGCTTCCGTATAATGCCATTGTCATCTGCTCCCACTTCTCGTACAGGACCTTGATGTCGTTGTCAAGATCCTCTATCTTCTTGCCTTCCGCCACTGTGCGGATGATGACCCCGAAATTGTTTGGCTTGATGCTGTTGATGAGTTTCTTTAGCCTGTTGCGCTCCTCGCTGCTGTGGATTTTCTGCGATACCGAGACCCTGTTGGAAAACGGTACCAAAACCACGTATCTGCCCGCAAATGAAATCTCCGCGGTGATGCGTGGCCCTTTCGTGTTGATAGGCTCCTTGGCAATCTGCACCGGAATATGGTCGCCAGCCTGCAGAAAGTCGGAAATCTTTCCCGACTTGTCTATGTCGGTGAGCAACTGCATGTTCTCTATGTATGTCTGCGCCGTCTTGCCCTCGTTCGCCATTTTCGAATATTGTATCAACGAACGTATCTGCGGACCAAGGTCTAAATAATGCAGAAACGCATCTTTCTGATTCCCAATATCTACAAAGGCAGCATTCAACCCCGGCAGTATCTTGCGAATCCTGCCGTAATATACATCTCCAACCGCGAAGTTGCTGTTGTCTCTCTCCTTATGATACTCAACGAGCTGCTTGTCCTCCAATAAAACAATATTAACCTCTGAAACATCAGAACTAATTACAAGCTCTCTGTTGACTGTCGGAACTAAAGTTGTTGTGTCCATAATATTACAAAGGTTTAATTATCAATGCTAAAAACAATAACACAACATTGACATTATATTTATGTTACAATGCTGTGTTATTGGTGAAAGAAATTAATCATTACGATTATTTCTTCTTATGTCTATCCTTTCTCAGGCGTTTTTTACGCTTGTGGGTTGACATTTTGTGTCTTTTATGTTTCTTTCCGTTTGGCATAATATAAAGGATTTAAATTAAATTACTTGAGATCATTAATAAATGATTTAGCTGGCTTGAAAGCTGGGATATAGTGTTCTGGAATAACAATTGGGCATCCTGCTCCGTTGTTTGCACGAATGTTCCTACCAACTTTTGCCGCTCTTTTCTTGCTCTTGAAGCTGCCAAAGCCTCTAAGATAAACATCCTCATTATTCTTAACAGCCTCTTTCACAATTTCCATGAAAGATTCTACAACTGCTTGTGCGCTGCCTTTTTCAACACCTGTTTTTTCAGCGATTTTTGCTACGATTTCAGCTTTTGTCATATCTGTTCTTTTTTTTTGTTAATTTTTATCGCTGCAAAAATAATAAGTTTTTTTTTATTATGTACATAAAAATTATTTTTTTTCATTCATTTTCTTTATGATACGCATTTTTATCATTTTTTTTAAAAAAATTACACCTAATTATTAATTATATACCGTAAACAACGAAAAATTTATAACTTTGCAAAAAATTTATCATGGCAAGTCTTAATAAAGTTATATTGATAGGAAACCTCGGCAGAGACCCGGAAATCCTAACCTTTGAGAACGGTAATAAAAAAATGTCTGTCTCTCTCGCCACTTCTGAAAGTTACCGCGACCGTAACGGTAACTGGGTGGAACAAACCGAATGGCATAATCTTGTCGCTTTCGGAATGCTTGCACAAGATGTAGCAGAGAAAAGACGTAATTATTCTAAAGGCGACCATGTGTATGTTGAAGGAAGGATAAAGACTCGTCAATATGTTGATAACCAAAATATTACTCGCTATATTACTGAAATTAACGTTGATAAGATGATGAGTCTCGGAGGCAGTAAGAGCCAACAGAATCCAAACGCATCATATTACGATTACGCACAACAGCAGCAGTATTCGCAATACCAGCAGCCAACGGATGCGCAACAGCAGTATTCGCAATACCAGCAGCCAATGGGCGCGCAACAACAGTATTCGCAATACCAGCAGACTGTTGACTCTCAATTACCTAATCCAGAATATGATGGAGACGACCTCCCATTCTAATTATGCACCTGCTTGAACTCTTACTTCTTTCGTCAGAAACGCCTTTCTTTCTCGGAATGTCTTGGACTTCCGCAATCTGTCTTGTCGTACTATTAGTGCTTCTGATGTTCTCGGCTCTCGCCTCTGGAAGTGAGACAGCCTTTTTCTCACTTCTCCCGAACGACATAAATGAAATGGAGAGTTCCGACAGCCGCGCTGACAAACTTGTGCTTGAACTTAGGGGCAAACCCAAACAGTTTCTTGCTACGATATTGATATTTAATAATTTAGTAAACGTCACCATTACAATTTTCTCGACATATATCATGTCGCTGATGTTTGACCTCGAGGTGAACCCGTTGTGGGCTTTCATTATAAACGTAATAATTGTGACATCTCTTCTCCTTATCTTCGGAGAGATGATACCGAAGGTTACCGCGGCTAAAAGTGCCCGTTCACTCGCAACGAATGTCGCTCCTCTGATAAAGTTCCTGATGGCGTTTTTCAAACCTCTTAGCTATCTGCTTGTCAACTCAACGTCTGTCATCGACAAGCGTCTCGCCAAAAAAAACGTCAACTCCTTGTCGATCACTGATTTGACTACCGCTGTGGATATCACTACCGCTGAAGAGACACCCGCTGATGAACGCTCTATGCTTCAAGGTATTGCCACTTTCGGAGAAAAGGAGGTGAGCGACATCATGCAGCCGCGTGTGCAACTTTTTGCCGTTAGGCTTTCTACCGGGTTCGATAACCTTATAGAGATGATTATTCAGAATGGATTCTCACGTATCCCCGTGTATGAGGAGAACCTCGATGATATTAAAGGTATTCTTTATGTTAAAGACCTGTTGCCATATCTCGACTCGCCCGATTTCAAATGGCAACGCCTTATCCGTCAGGCTTTCTTCGTTCCTGAAAATAAGAAAATCAATGACTTGTTTCAGGATTTCCGCTCGAAAAAGATTCATATCGCTATAGTCGTTGATGAATACGGCGGCACCTCCGGGCTTGTGACAATGGAAGATGTGCTTGAAGAGATTGTTGGCGATATAAGAGATGAGTTCGATGCCGCAAATGATAATAAATATTATCACAAAATTGATGACAAGACGTATATCTTCCAAGCGCAGACAAGTTTGGTTGACTTCTGCAAGGTGTTTGATATCAACGAGTTGTATTTTGAAGATATAAAAGGTGAATCGGATACTCTTGCGGGTCTTATTTTGGAGATGGAGGGGCGTATTCCTGTCGCAGGCTATTCTACCTCTTATAAGGAATTTGGTTTCGTCATAGAGAAAGCCGATAAACGTAGGATTATTGAGATAAAAGTGACATATAATGAGAAAAAGTAGATCCTCCCGACTGTTTGTCTTCGCGTTCATCATGAGTCTCCTCTCATCGTTGCTGTTCTCTTGCTCCGATGTCCCCCAGCCGAAACCGCGTGGCTATTTCCGTATCGCACTTCCGGAGAAACAGTATGCCACTCTCGATTCGATGCGTTTCTATAGCTTTGAGTATCCGCTCTATTCGACAATAACCCCTGATTTCCACTCTGTTGAAGAGAAAGATTGGATCAATATAGAGTTCCCTTCGTTTAAAGGCACTATACATATCTCATATAAAAAGGTGGAAGGCAACCTATCAAATTATATCGAGGACTCTTACCAGATGATAACCAAGCATATAACAAAGGCGACGGGCATAAGGGACAGCGTTGTGATGGAGTCTGACCGTGATGTTTTTGGTCTCGTGTATTTCCTTGATGGAGAGGGTGTGGCATCGCCTTTGCAGTTCTATCTCACTGATAGTGTGTCGCATTTTCTGCGAGGCTCGCTCTATTTTAACGTTTATCCGAATAACGACTCTTTGCAGCCTGTTATCGACTTTATCACTGATGATGCACGGCATATTATCAATACTTTGAAATGGAAATAAAATTTTAATTAATAATGTTGTGTCTCAAGTTTTATTTCTTATCTTCGCAATGTGTTTGTTTTGAGAGTTTATCTTGTGATTCCCGAAACTATTCGTTAATAATAAACCAATTTATTAATAACTAATTATTTGCGTATGAGGAAGTTATCACTTTTTACATTGTTGATTTTGTTGTTGTCTATCAATGCCTTGTCGCAGAAGCAGAACTATTCGATTCTCATTTCCGAACAAGACGATGGCACTTGCATGTATATGAGGAGCTCGCTCGAGATGGTCTATATAGATTCCGAGTATTTTCCGAATAAAGAGATTGTTGACGAGTCGTGGAACAATTTCATGGATCCTCAGAAGAATTTCCCTTGCCAATATAACAAGCATGGTGCGAATGTAGGGGTCGTTAACCTTCCTGTTGACCCCGAGAATGTTGATGAGATGACTCGTGCGCTGACTGTATATATCAATAGGAATAAGATTGGGAATCAGTTGGTTAAAAGATGGTTCAATTACAACCCTTATGGAAAAATAAACTACGATATTGATTATCCTGAGAATCCGGAGGCTGTGTTCAATATGCAGACCGTTTTTGAGCGCGGCTATTACACCGTGAATGCCGGCGATGAGAATGTCTCTATGTCTGCCTTGAAACGTGATAGGGATATGATGATCAAGGATTTGTCAATGAAACTCCTTCCTTTTACCTTTATGACTTTTACAAAGTTGTCATTTGTTGAGAATGAGCCGGTTGCCGCTGCCGTCAGAGATGCTGCCATTATTGCCGCTCGCATGGCACGTGACAAGTCTATCGAGAAAGGCTCAAACCCTAATATGGCAAATATGCTTTGCAATATCGCAGAAACAACAGCCGTCGCTACTTATCTCGCTACAAAAGATGGATATACCCTAAAATCTTATACATGGCTTTATCGCCTTGTGTGGAATGAGGAGACAGAGCGTTATTTCAATGAACAGGTGATCAAACAGCCGGATTTAATCAACAGCTCAAATATGTTTAAGATGGAATTTGTTGATTGTCAGCAAAATTCAAGTGTAGTCCTTATCTCCGCCAATAAATCGTTCGCAGAGATATTGGACCTCGCAATGGTGCGGAATCTGAATCATGTATTTAAAAAACTGCAGGATCGCAATGATGTCTTCAAGGTGTGGACCCCGATTTTGGATTTCTACAGCCTTGTAAGTCCGAACCTTACCGCTCCTATAAAGGTTGAAAACGGCGTGATTACAGCGGAGATTGGTACGAAAGAAGGTCTGAGAGGTGGCGAGGTCTTCACTGTCGTCGATGAGGACGGCAATTTCTATGGCTATGCTGAAGTGAAGGCAGATAAGATATGGGACAACGACGAAGGCTTTGGAATGGAAGCGTCTTGCTACTACAAACCTCAGATAGATAAAAAAGGTGAGCCGGTGACAGCCACCACTTTTAAGGGTAAAAAATTGAAAAATGCACGCACTGGCCTTTTGCTCGTCAACCCAAAACCAGGGAAAAAACAGACTATTACTGCGAGAATTGGAACAAAAGAAGGTGTGGAAGCCGGTGATAAATTCAGTGTATATCAATATGATATGGGAACGAAGACTCTCGTTTCCAAAGGCAGGGTGAAGGTTGTTAAAGGTAAGGTCTGGGACAATTATTACTACAACAACATCAATAATAACCCTTTGTTGATGAATAACGAGCAGAGAAATAACATCCCTCTCAAGGAAAGAGATAAGGACGGACTTAAAAATACAGCTACACAATTCAAAGGCCGTATAAAGGTCCAACCGGGTATGTTCCTGCGAAAAGAGAAATAATATCCTTTTACAAAAGATATTTGTTGCATATAGAGACTTGGTCGTTTTCGGCTATGTCTCTATATGTATTTGCTTACGAAGATACTCCATTTGCTATCATTTCTTTAAAGACCAAGTGACTATTTTTAAATTTTTTTTGTCGTTTTTAATAAAAAATATCGTATCTTTGCATGTTTTGGATAAAACGATAAACGAATGTAGAATTGTTAAACATAAATGATTGAGGCGTATTCCACTTTGATAGTGGGTCTCGTTATTTATTAAAAGAAAGGGGGAAGCATGATAGAAGCCTTAAAAATCGGTTCACTTGTATGGCGTCATGTTACAAATCCAGATGAAGAGGATTTTAAGTTTTTAAGAGAGAATTTCCATTTCCACCCCTTGGACATAGAGGACTGCAAGTCGGCGAACCAACGTCCGAAGATAGATATCTACGATGATTATTATTTTCTGATTCTTCAATATCCTAATTTCGACCGTCAGAATAGATTTATCCGTACAAAGGAGGTGAAGTTTTTCTGGGGGAGGGATTATATCATTACTATTGAGAAATCAGCGTGGTATGTGAGCCAATTGTTCAATGAGTATCAAGAGCGTGACGCTCAAGAGTTGTCGGATAATATCAGGACCTCTGATATCTTGCTTTATCGTATCTTCGAGAAGCTGATGAAAGAGTCGTTGTATCTCTTGAAGAAGGAAGGCCTTGACCTTGAATTGATTAATAGGGAGCTGTTCGGCTCGAAGCAGGTGAAGATTATTGAGAGAATCAGTATTACAAGGAAGAATATTATAACGATAAACACTATTTTCAAGCCGCAACTTAGGGTGTTCCATTCTTTTGAGACCGGACAGATTCGAGGCTTCGGCGATTTGGAGTATATGGAGGACTATTGGGGCAATATCCTCGACTACTACCAAAAGGTATGGGACATGACGGAGGATTATGAGGATTTGATTGAGGGTCTGTCGAAGACGTTTGATTCAATGCAGACAAATAAGACGAATGAGATTATGAAGATCCTGACCCTTATTTCGTCAATTATTCTTCCTTTGACTTTTGTCACCGGCATTTTTGGAATGAATGTGGTGTTCCCATTTATTCCAGAAGGCTCTACTTTCGCGTTTTGGATTATCTTTGGTGTGATGGTGTTACTTGGCGTGGGGCTGACGTTGTTTTTCCGTCACCGCAGATGGTGGTTCTGACGAGAGAATGTTGAATTATAATGGTATAGCTTAAATAAGAGAGAGCGGGTTGCCGAAGGTGTCCCGCTCTCTTTTATTAACATTTGTCTGTCAATAAGAATCATAGCTCATGACATGTTGATTTTATTGGCATCAAAGTAACAAGACATGGTTTTTATATTTTTACTGTGTCTGACGTTATCCTTCTTTATCTTGAAATGTTATTTTATCTCAAAGGAGTTACATTCAACATGGTAGAAAACAAGAGGTTGGCCATTATTCTCCGCTATTTTCTGGCGTAAGGCCTTAATCTGTGCGAGTTGTGGGTTGTCGATATTGTCGTCAACTTCTATGCCCGCAGCCTTGTTCTCAGTGCCGCAATGTCCTTCTTCATTCTGTGCCTCGCCATTGGCAATGCTTTCCATAACCTTAGCCTCCCATTCCTGTAGATAGGCTTCATCAATAGTGTTTGTGATTTTTACAACACCTTTTACGGTATAAGTCTTCCCAATAGTCTCTTTATCAAAAGGTTTCATGTCAGGATTAGTGAACACTGTTACCATCGTCTCTCCTCCTTCCGGTGAGGTAAGGAACAGTTTCCTTCCGCTGTGATTACAGATGTGTTGCGCTACACCTGTGATGCTGATCTCTTGACCGACGAGGTCTTTCGCTTTTGTCCCGAAGTCATCAACTGAGACTTCATTTTTATTTGAGCAGCAAGAAATGAATGAAAGTGTTATAAAGGAAATTAAGATGAGAAATAAGTTTTTCTTCATGGGGATAATTTTAAAAGATTGATTTATAAATTTATAAAGCCGGAGGAATAATTCGCTCCGGCTTTAAAATGTTATATTGTGTTAAAATTACTTAACAACAACTTTAGTTGTCTTGCTGAAACCGTTTGCGCTGACAGTGCAGAAGTAAACACCGCTTGTGAGGTCGATGTTAATTGTGTTGTTACCGGCTGAGAGGTTCTTATTGAAGCTCTTAACAGTCTGACCAGCGAGGTTAGAGAATGTGATTGTTGCGTCTGCGCTCATTGCTGCGCTGATGCAGATGTAGTCTGTTGCTGGGTTAGGATAGATGTTGTTGACAACGTCTTTAGCCTCTGTTTCTTCGATAGCGACATATTCTGAAGCGACCTTTACAACTGAGATGTAGTTGTCTGTTGCTAAAGACTGTGTTGCGTTAGTGCCCCAGTAGAGACCGATAACGTCATCACCTTGGTATGAGAAGATGAACTCGTTCTCGTTGACAGGGTTCTGAACACCATTGATGAACACTGTTTCTGTGTATTGGTACATTGGGTCGTCGCAGATATTGTCGGCTGCTACCATCCAAACGTCTGAATCAGCATCTTTGTAGCTGATCAATGTGCTTCTGTAGTAGCACTGGCCATCGTCACGTCTCATATCTGGGCATGAGTAAGCGACTGCTAAGTTGCCAGCTGGGTCAACGGCGATAGCAGGTGTTGCTGATAAGCCCATCCAATGGTTGATATAGTCGGCTTCTTTGTAGAATTTGTCTGATTCGAACTCATTCCAGTATGTGTCCGGGTCCGGTTTGATCCAGCCGCAGAAAGCGATGCTGTCGTCTTCACGGTGTGCAACGTAGCCTGATTGACCAGGAATTGGCCACCATAGTCTCAATGCATGGTGTGGGTTGCCGTCAGGTGATTGGATAGGAGCACCTTGTGTCTCGTTCCAATAGTAAACACCATCGACAGCTAATCCGTACCAGTAGTTGTATGTGTCGCCAAGTTCTAAGTGAGCATACTCGAAGCAGTTCATAGCGACGTGAGCGATACCGTTGTTGTCGATTGTGATAGCTGCGTTGTTTGCTGCGAAGAGAGTGTCAGTGTAAACTGAAGCAGGATCGTTTGTCCAGTCGAGGTTGTAGTATGGGTTTTCCCAAATCATTGTTCTTTCCCATGTAAGACCGTTGTCTGTTGATTTGTACATTTCTGTACCGCCAAGTACTGAGCCTGAATAGAGGATAGCTACAACGTCGCCGTTAGCTGCAATTGTATAGTCGTCAGCTGAGTAGATGCCGATATGTGCGTCATATTCTGCCAAAGGTGAGTAGTTGCAGGTCCAGTCTGTACCGTTCTCTGAGCGGAAATAGACTTGTGTCTGGATTGTTGTTGTTCCTGAGTACTGAATGTCAGCAGCGATGTGGATGATGTCATGGTTTGCGCCTGAAGTGGCGATTCTTGGCCATGATGGTGAAGCGTCGTATGCGTAGCCTTCAGGAACCTGTACAGGGAGCTTGCCTGTTGTGCCGGTGATTGGTAACCACTCGCCTTCGCCAGCAACTTCTCTGTAGAATACATAGATACCATCAGAGTGGCAGGCTAAGATTTCACCGTTTGCACCATACTGGGTGATTGATGGCCAACCTGTTCTGATGTTCTCAACGCGTGACTCAGGCTCATCGCCCCACTCACCGCCTGAATAGAAGTTGTAACCTGTACCACGGTCACTGGCTGACTGATTAGGCTCGTGTGACATTGTTGCAACAACAGCGATGTCACCGTTGGCTTTTTGGTACATACGGTTTGCAACAAATGCGTTTGACTGTAAATCGTAGTTTGTGTAGAACACGTCTGCTATTTCCATGTCAAGTGATCTGTTGATTACGACGCTCTTTGCTGCGTCTGATTTAAATGATTGTGATTCAACCTGTTCTGTTCCGAGAACAGCTTTGTTCTTGTTAGCAACACCCATGCGTAAGTCGGATTTTGCAACCTGTGCGAATGCGCCAAGGCCGAAAACAAGACTGAGTGAAAGTAATAAAGTCTTCTTCATTGTAAATTAGAATTAGTTAATGTTTTCTTTAAATTTTGCTTGCAAAGATAATAAAAATTTTTCTATTCATACTGATTAATCATTTTTTCGAAAAAAAATGATTTCTGATTGGGAAATTAGTCGTAATTTTATACGCTCAACATAATAACAAAATCTAAATGAAAAAGTTTTTAATAATTGTCGCATTCGCCTTTGTTTTTTATGCCTGCGCCACTGATAATCATGGTTCTGACAATGACAGGCAGCCTGCTTCTTATGTAAACACCTTCATCGGCACTGACGCTCACGGTCATACTTATCCGGGTGCAACGGCTCCTTTCGGCATGGTTCAACTGAGTCCTGACACGAGAATGGACTCATGGGACGGCTGTTCGGGCTATCATTATTCCGACGACCATATCTTGGGATTCAGCCACACACATCTGAGCGGAACGGGTTGCAACGATTATGGAGACTTCCGTTTCATGCCTTTCACAGGTGAGAAATATTTTGTCTCAGGAAATGATAATGTCAAAGGATATCGCTCCGCTTTCCGTCATGAGACAGAATGCGCACGTCCCGGTTATTACAGCGTGATGCTCGATGACTATAATATAAAGGTGGAACTCGCCTCGGGTATCCGTGCCGCTATGCACCGCTACTCTTATCCTGCCGGAACAAACGCCTCCATTATCCTTGACCTTAAAGAATCCACCCTCTCCATGGAGAAGATTTACGACGCTTGGGTCAAGGTTGAGAACAATAACTCAATAAGCGGATTCCGCCGCACAGGTCAGTGGGCTAAAGACCAATATCTTTATTTCTATGCCGAGTTCTCAAAAGACTTCTCAAGTTATTCTTCTGATGATGAAAAACTTGTTTATGCTTTCGACTTCGTTAACGATGGAGCTCCTCTGCTGATGCGTATAGGTATCTCAGCCGTCGATGTGGAGGGCGCAAAGAATAACCTCGTCTCTGAAATCACAGACTTTGACTTTGACGCTCTCGCCCAAAGGACTCTCGATATGTGGAACGATGAGCTCTCCCGCATCGAAGTGAACAGCTCCCTTGAAAAAGACAAGACTATCTTCTACACCTCTTTATATCACTCGTTCAGCGTGCCTAACATCTATTCCGATGCCGATGGCAGGTATCGCGCACACGACCTCAAGATTCACCAATCCGACAGGCCTCGTTATACGGTATTCTCCCTGTGGGATACCTTCAGGACCGAGAATCCTCTGCTCGGACTTCTGACACCCCAACGTGAAGTGGATATCATCAACACTTTTTTAGATAATTATGAGACAGGCGGGATACTTCCGACTTGGGAGCTCGCGGCAAATGAGACCTTCTGCATGATTGGCTATCACGCTATACCGGTCATCGCTGACGCTTATATCAACGGGTTGACAGGCTTTGACGCTGAAAAAGCTCTTGCAGCTATGGTGGATAGAGCAAATAAGGACATCTTCGGTCTCGACTATTATAAGAAATATGGTTATATTGCCGCTGACGTTGAAGGCGAATCGGTTTCAAAAACCCTCGAATATGCTTACGATGACTGGTGCATTGCGCGCATGGCCGAGAAAATGGGTAAGAATGACATCGCCTCCGACTTTTATCGCCGAGCACAATCCTATAAGAATCTTTATGACCCGGAGACAAAGTTCTTCCGTGGAAGAAAGAACGGCGGATTCGTCACCCCTTTCGACCCTACACAAGTTAACTTTATGCTTACAGAGGCGAATACATGGCAGTATAACTTCTTTGTCCCACAAGATGTTAATACCCACATAGATATGATGGGCGGAATGAAAGAGTACGAGAAAATGCTTAACCAGCTCTTCCAATCATCATCGAAAATGTCAGGCCGTGAACAGGCGGATATTACAGGTATGGTGGGTCAATACGCACATGGGAACGAACCTTCGCACCACATGGCTTATCTCTATAATTTCCTTGGCAAACCTACTAAGACACAACGCCTTATTCACCAGATAATGAATGAGCTTTATACTGACCAGCCTGACGGTTTGTGCGGTAACGAGGATTGTGGACAGATGTCGGCATGGTATGTCATGAGCGCGATGGGTTTCTATCCTGTGACACCGGCAAGCGGCTGTTTTATAATAGGTGTCCCTCATTTCGAGAAAATGACTGTCAATCTTGAGAATGGGAAGAAATTCACTATCATAGCGAACGACATCTCGCACGAGAACAGATATATAGAGTCGGTGAAGCTTAATGGTAAGACCCTTGACAGAAGCTATCTCACATTCGATGAGGTCGCAAAAGGTGGCAAGCTGGTGTTCAATATGACCTCAAAACGTAATTCTGACTGGGCTGTGAGCGAGGAGAACCGACCTGTAATGCGTATCATGGCAGAACCTATTGTGACGGTGCCTGTGATAAACACAATCGCATACGTCTTCTATGACACAATGAGCGTCAGTATCTCGCACGAGGCTGGAAATGCGAGTATTTATTACACCCTCAACGGGGAAGAACCAACGGAGAACAGTATGCTTTACACAAAACCGTTTGTGATAGACGCCTCCGCTGATATCAAGGCGGTGGCTGTCGTTGACGGAAAACGCTCCTCAACGGCTGCCGGCTCTTTCAAGAGGATAGATGCCGGACGAAATATCACCCTGCAGAACGCTTATAACACCCAATACGATGCCGGCGGTGATATCGCACTTATCGATTTGCAACGCGGTAGCGATAATTTTCGTGTGGGAATGTGGCAGGGCTATCATGGCGTTGACATCATCGCCACAGTAGATATGGAGAAGGAAGTGGAAATTCATCGTTTGGCGGGAAGTTTCCTCCAAGATCAGAACTCGTGGATTTTCATGCCGGAAAAGGTTGAGTTCTTCATCTCTAACGATGGAAAGAAATTCAAATCGGTGGGCGTGGTGAAAAATACCGTTCCGCAAGACGAGGACTATCCGATACTTCAAGAACTTGAGGTGGTGAAAGATTTAAAAGCCCGTTATGTGAGAATGGTCGCTACCTCGGTAGGTGTATGCCCTGAATGGCATGTGGGCGCAGGCGATAAGGCTTGGACATTCTGCGATGAGTTCATTATAGAATAATATTTTCTTTTTATCGCTGCCCAGTAAATATTTTTTTGAGCAAGTAAAATTAGGGCTGACACTTCTCACGAGGTGTCAGCCCTAATTCTTATCCGTCACAAATATTTTACCGGATAGCAATGATTTTGAAAGATTGGAGAAAAACGGATATTATTAAGGTTGGCAACCCAAAGGTTTTCATTTTTTGACGACAACGTGGACAACTTTAGACAACTTTTTTATTGCTGTCCGGTAAAAAGAGTATGCCTTATCACTTTTGATTTTGATAGATGACGACAACATGGGACAACATATAACAACAATTTTTTGTTGGCGCATGGGGTAAAGCCTTATTCCTGTTGATTTTGGGAGATGACGACAACGTGGGACAACATATAACAACATTTTTGTTGGTGCATGGGGTAAGCCTTATTCCTGTTGATTTTGGGAGATGACGACAACGTGGGACAACATAAACAACAATTTTTTGTTGGTGCATGGGGTAAGCCTTATTCCTGTTGATTTTGGGAGATGACGACAACGTGGGACAACATAAACAACAATTTTTTGTTG
>JBJEGZ010000042.1:111029-155385 GCA_051875555.1 Candidatus Limimorpha sp.
GGACAACTTTAGACAACTTTTTTATTGCTGTCCGGTAAAAAGAGTATGCCTTATCACTTTTGATAGATGACGACAACGTGGACAACTTTAGACAACTTTTTTATTGCTGTCCTATAGTAGAAAATGGATACAAGATATCCTGGGCAGTAATAAAAACAATAACATTATATGTTCTGAAAGCCGTTGTTTGGATAATAAAAAATCCCCCGAAGGTGTCTTCGGGGGAAATAATTAAGTTGTCTGTTATTTTACAATCACCTTGGTGGTTTTTGTATAACCGTTTGAAGTTACGGAGCAGAAATATGCTCCTGTGTCTAAATCGCTGATATTTATGTAGTTATATCCTGCTGTAAGTGATTTGTCCATAGAACTTACTATTTGTCCAGCTAAGTTGTAGATGTTTATTTCAGCTTCTGTATTCATTGATACACTGATGTTTAATCCCTGATTTGCTGTTGTTGGGTTAGGATATACCGTAAGTTCGTTAAGAGGGTTGATTTCAGATACGTTATCGTAGAACAATTGGAGTTTTACAGCGTTAAGGTAGTTGACAGAAGGTTGTGTCTGACCATAGTTCAGGGAGTACATTCCTTGCATATCGTCGCACATGTAAGAGAACCAAGCTTCGCCGTTGTGTGCGCGGCTGAGAGCTGTTGTCACAACTGCCTCGTCATACACATGCAGGCTGTTTTCAAAAAGGTTGATATTGTCGTTGTACCATTCTCCATTTTTGTCACGCATTGTGATATAAGGAGTTCTATACCAATAATAACCATCGTTGCGTAAGTCGGATAGTACGCTGTAAATTACGGCTAAGCTGTTATCGTCGGCAATAGCGATTCCCGGCCAAGTTGCGACGCCGAATGAATAATATGTTCCCCAGTAGGTGTCATAAGCGGAATATTCTGGATAGGTGTTACCAGCTTCGCTGACATATCCGAACACGTTGAGGTTTTGGTAGTTATCAGCGTCGGCGAGGTACCACATTCTCTGATAGCAGAGTTTATCGTTGATGCTAGTATAGTTGTTTTCAGCGTCTCCTGACCAGTCTCCGATGTTTGGTATCTCATGACCGCCCTGTTCGTTGGTATAGTTTGAGTTCCAATAGTTTATAGAGCCATATTGATCCCACCAGTAGTAACAACCATATCCGTATGATTGGTCGATCGACCAGAGTCCGGTTGCGAATACAACATGCACTGTTCCGTCATCGCCTATTGCGATAGAGTGTGAGTTATCGCAGCTATAAACATAATCATCATTTGAGTATGAAGGAGCTCCTGTTTGGAGGACTTCATTGAAATCGAAGTGAGGATAAGGGTTTTCAAAGATTGTGACCTGTTCCCATGTTTCTCCGTTGTCGTGAGAAATCATATAGAAGAGGTCGGAGGTGAATCCGCCGAATAATATTGCGACATCGTTGCCATTGACGGCTATCTCGTATTCGTCAGTCCAGATATTACCGTTTTGTCCCTGAGGGCTGTTGTCGTAAAGGCAGACTGGGTCAGACCATGTGGCGCCGCCGTCGGTTGAGCGGATATATTGGGCCTCGAAAGTGTTGTAGTTTCCTGTCTGATAGGAGGTGTTGACAACGAGATGAATGTATTGTCCGTCATCGGATGCTGCGATTCTCGGACCATAAAGGCCTGGAAAAGAACCTATTAGCTGCCATTCGCCAGTGTAGAACAAGTCTCTCTTGAAGACGTTGGTGCTTATTGTGCTACCGTCAAGTTTGCCTCTTGAGGCTAATATCACGCTGTTTCCACATGCGCTTATTGATGGTCTTGATGATTGGAATGATTCAATTCTTGATACAGGGAAGTCGTTGAAGCTGTTTGATGAAGGGTCATAGAGGTTGAATCCTGTGCCTCTGTCGGAGAAACCACTCTCTTCCTGCGACCATGTTGTGACAACTCCAATTGTTCCGTCATACCATTGGGCCATCCTATTGCCTACAGAGCCGCCTGTCTGATAGTCGTAGGTTGAAGTCATGGCCTCATACTCAGTAAAGTCTCCTCCATCTCTGACGTTGGCGATAGTAATTGCCTGCACTGGGGCGTAACTGAACGTTTCAATCACTTGTTCTTCGTTGATAGGCTGTCTGCCTAAAACCGGAGTTCCCACCGGTTTTGTCTGTTGCGCAAAACCTATTGTTGCGCATACTGTTAATGAGAGTAAAAATAAAGATTTTTTCATATCATAAAGGGTTAAGTTAATATATTAAAAAGTAAAAAATTATTCTAAGTATGTGTCGTCTTCGCTTTCGCTGCTGTTTTCGTTGAAGTTATTCTGTTTGTTGCGTTTCTGTCCGTTGTCGTTGATTCTGTAGTTGAAATTAAGAGTGAGTGTGGTTTTGCTCCAAGAGCCTTCGCTATATTGCCAGAAGTTTGTACCCCACGATTCTCCTGCCTGTGAGCGTGTTCCTAATACGTCTCTTACATTCAGTGTCAGCGTTCCTTTTCCGTTTAACACATCGCGTGATGCTGCTAAATCTAACCAATAGTTAGCTTTGCGGAATCCGAGAGGCTCGTCATGCGGTCCCATGAAATGTCCTGTTATTTGCATGTTGCACACTTTTTTGATATTGAATTTTGTCACGAGACGGCCGATAAGGTTATAGGATTCGGTGGTATAATGTGTGCCTTTGTAATCGCCGGTGGTGCAAGACTTGAATAGATTGATGTTTCCGTTTAAGTCCCACCATTTGAAAATCTTCAGAGAGGCAACGGCTTCTAAGCCATAATCATCGCTTATGCCGAAGTTCCAAGGCATACTTGTTGAGATGTCGTCAACGACTTCGGTGAAATTGCGTATGATATCGGTGCTGTGACGGTAGTAGCCTGTGAGGTTGAAGTTGCCTCTTTCCCAGAATTTCAGATAAGAGAACTCGTAACTGTCAGTGAAAACCGGTCTTAGCTCTGGGTTTCCGACGCGGAAGTTCCTATCGTCGTTAAAAGAGCTGTAAGGGGCCATCTGTCTGTAACCCGGACGGCGTATTCTCCTCGTGTAACTCATTTGCAACTGGTATTCCTCGGTTAACTTGAAGTTGATATGTCCGCTTGGGAAGATGTTGTGGTAATTCTGCGTGTGTTTGTAGTCTTTGTCGATATACGATGCCATGGTGTAGGTATATTCATAACGTGCGCCGGCAAGGAAGGAGAAAAGTCCTATCTCTGTGCCGTAGCTCGCGTACAATGCCGCTACTTGTTGGTTGAAGTTGAACTCATGGCAGTATGGGGTTAGAAATTCGTTGTTTTCTTTTACGATAGCGGTGTTTGTTGGGAGTCTGTTGGTGTATTTCGCTCCCGCCTCAATCGAATGAAGTCCTATATGATAGGCGAAGTCAATGGATCCTTGCAGGTTGCGGTTAGTTTCCTTTGTGTCGGTATATTGGTAAATTGTGGAGTCGGCTATGAAGATGCCGTTATTCATGTCTTCTTCTGTAAGATATTGGTTTTCGGTTATTTCCGACCATTCTCGTTCGGTGTTCTGTGAATATCTGAAAGAGGCTTTGAGATAATTGTCTTTTGTGATGAAATATTTGTCGTAATCGAAAGTCATCTCCGTCATCGGCCTTGTGTTATGCCAGTCTTCCGCACGGGTTGAGAATTTGTCGGCGATATTCGGGTCTTGGAATTTATCGATATACGTCACAACAGGGGTGTTGTGTCCTTCTCCTTGGCGGTACATCGCTGAAAATGAAAGGATGTCGTTGTCGGTGAGGTAATAGTCGAGTCCTCCGCGAATCGTGTGTCCCTTCATGTTCCTTCCGCGTTCTGTGATCTGTTCCGAAACCTGAGCCGCATCGTCATGGTTTAATAGGTCGGGGTTGTATGTGATGCCGTCTCTGAAATACTCTGTCTTGGTGTAGCCGTCGCTGATCTCGTCCCTATAGTTGAAGTTGTAGTTTGCGAAAATGTTGAAGCGTTTGAGTCTGTAGTTGACGCTGGCACCCACTCCTGCGTTGAATGGGAATGGTTCCGGCATCTTCTTCCCCCATTGGAACGGGATTCCGCCTCTTACATCGATGCTGCCGTTTATGCCTTTCCTCTTGTCTTTCTTTAAGACGATGTTGATTATTCCCGCGGTGCCTTCCGCGTCGTATCTCACCGATGGGTTCGTCACAACCTCGATTCGCTCAATCATGTCGGCTTGCAGACTTCTTAGCGCGTCTTGTGTGCTTGTGCCTACTAAAGCCGAGACCTTCCCGTCAACGAGGATCTGTACGCCGTCATCGCCTCTTAAACTCACGTTGCCTTCAACATCGACCGATACTGACGGAATGTTTTCTAACACCTCTATCGCGTTGCCGGCCGTTGACGAAACGTCTTTCCCGACATTGAAAACCCGCTTGTCAAGCGTCATGGTCATGGTGCTTCTCTCCGCTACAACCTCAACCTCGTCGAGTATCTCGCTGTCTTGAGTCAGATATATCTTTCCGAGCTGTTTCTCTTTGTCATCGCTGTCAATAGTTATTGAAATTTCCTTTTTAATATATCCAACATACTGTATGTCTAACCGATACACGCCTTCCACTGCCTCTATTACGAAATCGCCCTTTATGTCGGTGACTGCCCCCGCGGTGAACACCTCGTCAGGCATTCGGAATAGGCTCGCTGACGCATATTCAAGCGGCTCGCCACCATCTTTGTCTAACACTCTCCCCTTGATTTCAATGGCGTTGCCCGCAAATGCTAATGCGTTGATTAATAATAAAAACTGTAATGTTAAAAAAAATTGTCCGACTGTTTTCATGCTCATTATTAATATGACATGCAAAAATAATTATTGTTTATCAACAATACAAATTTTTTTTAAAAAATGTTTAATTCGTCTCTGAATCGGAATTTTTGAGTGTTAAAATAATAAAAATTTATTCTAAAACGAACATTTTACTTCTTGTTTTTTATTGTAATTTTATTCTTTAAGATGTGTTGTTTTTTTATAAATGAGTGGCATAGTAGAAAGAAGTTTTTCATAATTTTGCAGTTGGTTGTTTTATGAAAAATGGAAGTTGATATTGAGTTGAGGCGATACGTTGAGGAGAATATTCTTCCACGTTATCAGCAGTTTGACAAGGCGCACAGGGTTGACCATGCGTTGTCTGTCATTAGGGAGAGCCTTCGGTTGTCGGCTTTTTATCCTGAGACGGAAGCGGACATGGTCTATGTGGTTGCCGCATATCATGACACGGGCCTTGTTAATGGTCGTGAGAATCATCACATTGACTCTGGAAAGATATTGTTGTCAGATGAATGCCTGCGTCGTTGGTTTGATGATGAGAGGCTGCGTATAATGGCGGATGCGGTAGAGGATCACAGGGCGTCGTCGGGACGCGAGCCGCGTTCGATTTACGGGAAGATAGTGGCAGAGGCTGACAGACTTATAGATGTTGACACGGTGATGCTCAGGACTGTGCAGTATGGTTTGAAGCATTATCCCGGGCTTTCGGAGGAGGAGCATTATAAAAGGGTGTGCGAGCATTTGAGGGAGAAGTATCTTGAGGGAGGGTACATTAGGCTTTGGATACCTGAGTCGGAGAATGGCGAGAGGTTGGCAAGGCTTCGTGCGCTGGCTGCTGACGATGTGCGTCTCAGGTCTCTTTTCAACAAGTATTATTTACAGGAAAAATAAAATGTTATGTCAAATATTTGGTTGATAATTATAGGTTTTTCTATCATCTTCCTGATGACGACTTTGGGTTCTGCCATTGTCTTTGTCTTCAGGCGTGAGATTTCAAAGCGTGTCCATTGTCTGTTAGTAGGTTTTGCCGCTGGGGTGATGATTGCGGCTTCGGTTTGGTCTCTGCTTCTGCCCTCGTTGGAGCAGGCGTCGGAGACGATGGGTTCTTTATCTTGGGTCCCTGCCGCTGTCGGCTTTGTCATCGGGGGTCTGTTCCTTGAGTTTTTAGACAAGGTGGTGCCGCATTTCCATATCGGGACAAATGAGGAGGAGGGTCCAAACCTTCATGTCAAGAAGTCTATAAAGTTGTTCCTCGCGGTGATGTTGCATAATATACCGGAGGGTCTTGCCGTTGGTTTCGCTTTCGGAGCGGCTTCTGCGGCAGGGGAGCATGCGGCTTTTGTCTCGGCGCTTGGACTTGCCATCGGAATAGGTATCCAGAATCTGCCTGAGGGCGCGGCGGTGACTTTGCCGCTGTATCAAGTCACTCGGAATAAAAAGAAGTCGTTTCTTTTCGGAATGTTCAGCGGTGCGGTGGAGCCTCTCGCCGCGGTTTTAGGGTTCTTCCTCGCCTCTTCTCTCGTCAGCCTTCAGCCGTGGATGCTCTCTTTTGCAGCTGGCGCGATGATTTTCGTTGTCGCCGAAGACCTTATCCCCGACGCGAATATGCACGATAACCCTCACTCCGGCACTTGGGGCGTGATGGCCGGCTTCGTCATAATGATGATTCTCGATGTGGCTCTCGGTTGATTTTCCAGAATAATGGACTTGTTCCCCTCTCTTTTGTCTTTGGAAAGAAAAATCATAGCCCATTGTTCAAAAATAGTGATGGGACTTGTTTTTTAAATAAATTTATTTTTAATGTCTTGAAATTCATTGATATAACGCCTGATATTTTTTTACTGAAAATATTGTTATATAGAAAAATATATGTACTTTTGCACTCCGAAAAATAAGGGAGAAAAAGTTATGTCAGGCGTTAACAAAATTATGAGTTATGTTGCGACCCGTAAGTTCTGGGTCGAGCTGTTGATAATGACAGTGGGCATGATTTTCACCGCTGTCTGCGTACACTACTTCCTCGTTCCAAGCAAACTTATTGTAGGCTCTATATCAGGTCTCTCAATAGTGCTCGCTACAGTCTCAGAGCGTTTGTTTGGTGTCCAAATTGAGGTCTCAACGATGATTTTAATCATCAACGCGATCCTTCTCGTCCTCGCTTATTTCCTTATTGGTAAGGAATTTGGTGTCAAGACGGTTTATACCGCGCTTATCCTCGGACCTCTTACAGCCTTATACGAGAGGTTCCTGCCTTATCAGAAAGTCATCACCTTATTATATGGTGAGAGAAGCGCGTTTTACGACCCGTCCGCAGCCGACGGTTACTCGCTCACTCCGCTACATGACGGAATGACAACACTCATGGGCGACCCGTGGTTCGACCTGCTCTGCTTCGTGCTTATCCTTAGCTTCTCACAAGCGGCTCTCTTTAAAATCAACGCTTCAACAGGCGGCCTCGATATTCTCGCTAAAATCGTAAACAAATATTTACATTTCGATATTGGTACCTCTGTCACGGTGGCTGGCGCAATTATCTGCTGCACGGCTTTCGCAATCAACCCTTTCAATATCGTTGTTATGGGCCTTATCGGCACGTGGATTAATGGTATAGTGGTCGATTACTTTACAGCTGGTCTCAATAACAAGAAAAGAGTGTGCATCATCTCGCCCGACTACCGCCATCTTCAGGATTATATCGTCAACATACTGCAACGAGGCGTCACTATGTATGAGGTGATTGGCGGATATAGCAACGAGAAGAAAATCGAGATAGAAGCACTTCTTACTAAAGATGAATTCTCACAGCTGATGAACCACATCAACGACAATAACATAAACGCATTCATCACCGCCGGCAACGTCAGCGAGGTTTATGGACTTTGGTCGAGTAAAAAGAAAAAAACAAAGCAAGATAGAGTAAGGCTTTGATTTTTCATAGGATTAAGTTTTAAATGGTTAATTGGAAGCCCGATTCCCTCACAAGGTGTCGGGTTTCGTTTTTTGGGGGCTCGCTTTTGTCCTTTAGCTTTCTCCCCAAAACTCTTCCGCCTCTGTTGCCGTCTCGCTCAATTGACTTTATAAGTCCGACTTGCAGAGTTATAAGGGAGAAGACGAAAAATCCCGCCGAGAGCGCATGTTTATGGAAAAAGATGCAAGACAGCGGTTTTCCTTTTCGGAAAAATAAATAATGGTGATGAAGAATGAAAATCAGTGCGTCAGGATTCAGAATGCTTATTGACGAAAAGTGTTACAATGTAACAAAAAAAGTACGTGGAATCGATTCGCTTTTGGATAATGTTTATTATCGTTTGCAGACGAAAAGTGTTAAGTGATAACGAAATAGCATTTTTTTATATGGTTTTTTAAAATAATTGTATTTTTTTTTACTTTGCAATTCAAAATATAAAACAACATTATATATTTGTAGAGTGTTGGTTTGGTTGTGTAAGTTGTTTATTTATAATTATTTATAAAAATGATGTTGTTGTTTTGATTTCTGAAGAAAGAAGAAAGATGAAGAACGGTTTCTTGAAATGTAGTCTAAACAGGGCCTCGGAACATAAAAAGAATCGTTTGTAAGTTGATAACCATGAGGTCCTTCGTCGAATATGAAAAGATATTTTATTATCATTCTGTTGCTTTGTGTGTCGATTTCTGCTATTGCGCAGAAGAAGTATGCGGTGCTTATCACGGGTGATTACGCCGCTAAGGAGCCGGAAGTGCCTTTGAGTGACCAGTGGAACGAGGGTCAGGATAGGGATACAGATGATTATGTATATGATTATTGGGACGATGTGGTGACGGAACAGCCGGAAGGATATGTCGTTGACGAGTATGGGAATGTGGAGATTTCAACACCGGAGGGCTTTGCATGGCTGTCGTGTGTGGTGAACGGTAACAACGGCTGCACCCCCGATAATTTCAAGGGACGCACGGTTCGCCTTACCTCCGATATCAACCTTGAGGCCGACGGATTAAGGAACTTTACCACAATAGGGAATAGTGGTAACCGCTTCATGGGGACATTCGACGGAGAAGGACATGCTATCGATGGTCTTTTAATGGATAATGGATACCCTCTTTCTCTTACAGAAGGCGACATGGCTCTCTTCGGCTACCTATATAACGGTACTGTCAAGAATCTTAACATTAATTCCTGCGGATATTGTTTCTTTTGCGACTCGCCTGAAATACCTTATTACTCTGTCCTTGTGGCCATATCCGACTCCTTGTCACTTGTAGATAACTGCAGGTTGAAGATGCATGCTTTAAGCATTTATGACGGAAGCGCAGGATTATTGAATTTCTCAACGAACATTGGAAGCATTGTCGGTCTGAACCGTAACTCTACTGTGAGGAACTGCTGCTACGAAATGCCTGCAACTTATAGCCTGTATGTTGGTTTTGGCTATGACGGGGGCGGCATAGTGTTCCGCAATCTCTCGGAGGGTGGTTTCGCTGATGCCGTGGTGGAGAACTGTTACTTCTACGGAGAGATGCGCCCTTCTTATAGTGGCAAGAATATTGGAGGAATCGCCTGTTTCAACGAGACCGGGCTGAACACCGAAGGCAAGAGGGCGATAGTGAGGAACTGTTACGTTGAGGATAACGGCGTGATGATTGGATTGGCAGATGTAGGGCTGATAGTCGCGTATAACTCACCGCTTAGCCTTGTGGAAAACTGCTACGGTGACGTTTGGGCAGGAGACCCCTATTTCCAAAGCCTTGAGATAGTAGGAAACAACAAAGGAGAGGTCGCTAACTGTTCGAGGTTCACTCCTTCTTCTGTGGGTGGAGAACTCAACGAGGAGGTGAGCGTGGGCGATGTCGTCACTACAAATATGTTTACGGCTCTCTCCGCTTGGGTGTCCAATGCCGATGACCCCGCCTATATACAGTGGCTTCCGGCTGATGTGGGCGGCATGGGCCTCCCAACAATAGAAGATGCCGTTATCTGCTCAACAGCTGATGCTGAAGAGAATACATTATCAATGAGTCTGTCTCCTAACCCTGCAACCGCTGTGGTGAGAATGACCCTTCCTGATGGAGTGGAAAGCCGAATAGCAGAGGTGTTCTCATTAGACGGAAGACTTGTCCTGTCAGAGACATCGGAGAAGAACATCATCGACATCTCGAACCTTGCCGCCGGAATGTATATAGTGAAGGTGACAACCGAAAACGGTGAGGACTTTGAAAAGAAAATTGTGAAAGAATAATCGGTTGATAATAAATAAAATATATTGCTGTCCGGGTGTTGCGGTAATAATGGCGATGCCCGGAATGCTTTGTTATTAGGTTCTATGAAATAACAGTTCCCGGCATACTGAAAGCCCTTGCTTAAATATTATATCAGGCATCGGCACTGATACTCGTTTATGCTATATTTGCAAAAAATATGCGGTGCCGTGTCTTATAAAGCCATCGCGTTGCCTTTGAATGATATTATTTGTTTATGATGAAGTCGTTTGTTAAGTTGGTGAAGCGGAATATGGCAAATATTATTACAGCGCAGAGGATAGTGCTGTCGGCTCCGCTGTTGATGTCGGAGCCGTTGTCGCCGTCGTTCTATATCATTTACAGTCTTTGCGGATTGTCGGATATTGCCGACGGCTTCGTTGCGCGGCGAACTAATGCCGTGAGCCGTTTCGGGGAGCGGCTTGATAGTGCCGCGGATATTGTATTTGTGGCGGTGTGCTTGTGTAAGTTGTTGCCTGTCATAGGGTTGGAGAAATGGCTTTATGCGTGGGTCGCAGCAATAGCGTTGATAAAGGTTGTTAACGTAATTATCGGTTATGTGCGTGCGCATTCGTTTGTGCCGGTCCATTCGATGCTTAACAGACTAACAGGTCTCATTCTTTTTCTCTTCCCTTTTTTTATTGGTATCGTTGAGATTACTCCCGCCGCCGCAATAGTCTGCGTGTTTGCCTCTGTCGCCGCAATCCAAGAAGGTGTTGTGATAATAAAGGCCAATAGTGTTGATTAGAATCGCTATGCGTGTTGTGGCGTTTGATTTTGTAGTCCTTGCTTTTTTACTTCTTCAAACCTTAATACCGGCAAGGTTTTTATCCGTTTATGCCAAGGAATGCCGGGCTTATTATTCCCGTTAAAGAAAAAACTTCCGTTCTAAAACAAAAAAATCTTATCTTTGCGTTCGACACAAAATAGAATTGAAAGATAATGACAGAATGAGGGAGTTGCTTGTTTTAGAAAAAACGGGTATATGGCTTGCACCGGAGTTAGAAGGAGCTGCGGAAACCGTAACTGATTGGTACAATGGCTTCTGTCAACATGATATTTCTTCTTTTATGGTAGTCGCGGAATGGTCCGGTGTAGATATGAAGGACCTTCCCATCCGTCTAAATTATCCATCTTTCCGTTAGAACACCTGATATGCCAAGAATTAGTAAAACAACGGAATACAATTGGAAAAAACTTAATAGTGATTCCAAGGAGAAACTGACGAAAAGAGCGAATAAGACTATGTCAACAAGGCGAATTACTGCCTCGAATTACCTTGATGACTCAAAAGCCAATCTGCTACTTCATAAACTTTTGGAAATAGAATCGCCTGTTGAGAGCGTTATTTACACTCTTGTTTGTTCCGTTTTGTCTTATTACGGCTTGGCTCAAAAGCCTCATGTGAGACGTTTCCTACAGAAATACAGTCACTTGGAATGTCTGAACATTGATATTCCGGAGGAAATATGGGATTATGGTGAAGATGTCCTTGGCTTTATTTATCAATCGCTGATAACGGAGGGAGAACGGAATCTGACGGGGCAATACTATACATGCAAGAGTGTGGTCGAATATATTCTTGACGGGAAGACCCTTGCTGATGATGAGACTTTCTTGGACCCTTGCTGTGGCAGCGGCGCATTCCTTCTCGGAGTCACCACAAATAACCCCTCTAACCTCTATGGCTTTGATATTAACCCTGTTGCGGTGATGATAGCTTCTGCAAACATACTTGTAAAATATAAGGATAAGGAGTTCTCCCCAAATGTTTTCTGTATGGATTTTCTAAATATTGATTCGTCACGCCATGATGGGTTGCCGTTGAGATTCGATAATATCTATACGAATCCGCCTTGGGGGAGTGACAAGGACTGCCTTTATGTCCATAAATATCCTTCTATTAAATCGAAAGAACGTGCCTCAATGGTCATTACAGAATCGTTGGGGCGACTGAGTGAGAACGGCACTTTGTATTTTTTACTGCCTTCTTCTCTGCTTAAGATAAAGAGACACAGCGATATACGTAAAATCATCTTGTCTGATACCGCTATTCAGCGAATTGATTTATATAAAAATAGGTTTGACGGGGTGTTTACTGACTATTTCAGTATTAAGGTCCGGCCTGTGAGAACCGCTACGCAAAAATATTTGGTTAGTAGTGACAGAGGGATTGAGACTGTTCTCTTGTCAGAAAAAGATAAAGAGGCAGGAAAGATCGCGGTTGAGACGTTTAGCGAGATAGAACTTTCGATAATTAATAAGATGGAGTCGTCGTGCCATGACAGGCTCTCCCATAGCCAATGGGCGTTAGGCATTGTTACAGGCGACAATAAAAGTAAAGTCAAGAAGGTTAAAAAAGAGGGCTTGGAGGCGGTTTGCCTTGGTAAACATGTAGGCCCTTTTAATGTGAGGGAGATGTCTTCGTATATCTTCTTTGACCCGAAGGACTTCCAACAATGTGCGAAAGTGCATTATTTCCGCGCACCCGAAAAACTGATTTATCGCTTTATAGCAAAATATCCTATTGTGGCTTATGACGATAAACAACGTCTTTGCATAAATAGCGCAAATATCCTTATCCCACAGCTCGACACCATCTCCATTAAAAGCGTCGCATCCCTGCTTAACTCAACACTATATCATTATTACTATTCGCTGAAATTCCCTGACATAAAGGTGTTGAAAGGTAATCTTCAGGAATTGCCGTTCCCTAAACTAACTAAGAAGCAAGATGAAGAGCTGTCTTCTTTAGCTGCTGATATTCAATTAGGTACGTTTGATGAACATTATAAACGGCAACTTGATAATATGGTTTACTCTATCTTCGGCATCACATCGGAAGAACAAGAACATATATTGGGAAGGCTGAAATGACCAATTATAGCTTTCGATTTGTGGACTATTGCCATCTGCGCGATTTTTATTTTTAAAATCAATCCCGAAAAAAAGAAGATGTGTCATTTTTTGATATACCGACAATGTGAGCCATGATTTTGGGATAAGGGGGCAAGGCAGATCACACATTTTGATGATTTTGGAAGGGATAGGTTGCGGTGGGAGAGTGTGTATGGGGTTTGATTTCAGTGGTTTGTATTTTTCAAAAAAGACAATAAACGGTTATATTATTCATATAAATGAATAAATGGAATCATGTTAGGATAATGATTCTCAGGCGGTAAGAAAGGGTTACAGTTTTATAGGGTTAGAATAGCGAGCCTTGAATGGTATCGATGCCGCGTTGTCTTCCAAGGTGTTTGTATGCGAGGTCGGTGGCGACGCGTCCTCTTGGGGTTCGCATGATATAGCCTTCTTGAATCAGGAAAGGCTCGCATACCTCTTCAATAGTGCCGGCTTCTTCACCCACTGCTGTGGCGATAGTGTTCACGCCGACAGGGCCGCCTTTGAATTTCTCGATTATTGTCTGGAGAATCCTGTTGTCCATATCATCGAGTCCGTGTTGGTCAACGTTGAGGGATTTCAGTCCTATTTTCGCTATTTCAATAGTAATTCTGCCGTTGCCTTGGATTTGTGCGAAGTCTCTCACTCTACGTAGGAGGAGGTTTGCGATACGCGGGGTGCCACGGCTGCGGCGTGCTATCTCGAAGGCGGCTTCCTCATCTATTGGGACTCTAAGTATTGATGCTGAGCGTTTTATGATATTTGACAGCGTTACTGAGTCATAATATTCGAGGCGTAGGTTGATACCGAATCGGGAGCGCAAAGGAGCGGTAAGCAAACCTGAGCGGGTGGTGGCTCCAATGAGCGTAAACGGATTCAGTGCAATCTGCACGCTTCTCGCGTTAGGCCCCGACTCAATCATGATGTCTATACGGAAGTCCTCCATAGCCGAATAGAGATATTCCTCAACCACAGGGCTTAGTCGGTGGATCTCGTCTATGAATAAGACATCGTTTTTCTCTAAACTTGTAAGCAATCCGGCGAGATTTCCCGGCTTGTCGATAACAGGTCCGGAAGTCATCTTCATATTTACGCCTAACTCATTGGCTATGATATGTGAAAGCGTTGTCTTGCCTAATCCGGGTGGACCGTGGAGAAGCACGTGGTCGAGCGACTCGCCCCTTTGCGCGGCTGCTTTCACAAAGACCCTCAGGTTGGATACCACTTGTTCCTGACCAGCAAACGAAGCGAAAGCGTCAGGACGAAGCACCTGCTCTATCTCTCTCTCAACTTTGCTCATCGAAGTGCCGAACGCGTCTAAGTTTTCATTCATGATTAAAAATTTATGACAAAAATACTAAAAATTATGGCTGTATGAAAAGTTTTGCGTAATTTAGCCGAAAATTTTGTGTTTTGAAAAATAAATTATTTGTCTTAATTTTAATATCGTTATTATCAACGTCTTGCTTTGCCCAGAAAGGTGTTCTGAGGCTTTATCAGGATTCGCGTATAGATACTCTTTTGATGAAACAAAGGCAAATCCGCACCAACGACAGCACTATCGATGGGTTCAGAGTGCAGATTTTTATGGGACTTGGTAATAACGCGCTGCATCTCGCTGATAGCGTGAAGACTTTGTTCGCAGAGTCTTACCCCGATGTGCCAGCCTATCTCATCTTCCGCCAACCTTATTATAGGCTGCGCGTCGGCGATTTCCGTACCCGACTCGAAGCAGAAAACCTCTTCCAGCAACTGAAAAATGATTTTAAAGACTCCTTCGTCACTGCCGATAGGATTGAGATGCCTTATAACGCGCTTTGTAATAAAACAGATTTTTTAGATATTCAAGGAATAGATTCCCTTATTAATATTAATAAGGTGTTCATTGAGGAAGAAGAGTTCTATTATGATACAATCTCTATCGATACCATTGATTATCAATTGTTCTATGATATTGAATAATTTTTATCTATTGTAACAATTTTTGTTAAAATACTCGTTATTAATTATTATGGAAAATGAAGATTTTAAAAAACAGATAGAGGAGTTGTTCAGGTTGTTCAAGAAAGTGATTGAGAAATTTCCTCCTGATGAAGTGCCGGGAATAGATAAGTCGCAGATTGAGCAACTGAAGATGCATCTCGAACATTATGAGGAGTTCAAGGATCAGTTCTCTTTTGAGATGTCGGGGATGGTTGACAATGAAATGGCAAGACACTTTATCTCAATGCTTATCAAGAGGTTGCGCGAACAGCTCGGTGAAGAAGCCGATGAGGTGGAATCCAGCCCTATTGTTGAGGTGGAGAAAAAAGAGATGGCGTACGAATCGTTACAAACGGGCGAGAACTATCAGTCGCTGCTTGATTCTATAGACTCACAGCTCAGGAATCCGGATATTTCGGAAGAAGAGATGGACAAACTTCTCGACAAAAGACAGAAACTCATTAAAAATAACAAATAAAGGATACATTTTTTCTATGAAAAGGAATTTTATATTTCTGACAGTATTGCTCGCGATGTCATTTATCTCGCAGGCGCAACTGATAAAGGACAGGACAAACGGAATGTTTACCCTCGGCTTCGATTTGTTTACGGATTTTAATATGGGTAGCAACTATGAGAATTTCAACCTGCGTGGGCTGAACCAGGGTTTCGACACCTATATGACTTTCAATCTGCCGATGGAGGAGACCAAACATACGGTGTCGATCGGTGTTGGAATAACATCGCACAATTATTATATGAAAAAAGCATGGCTTGCCGAGCCCTATGCCGACACACTCAGCTTCGTGTCACTCGAATCATGCGATAACAGTAAGCTGAATCTCAACTACTTCGATATTCCCCTTGAGTTAAATTTCAGGATTGCGGACAAATTCAAGATTTCGGTAGGAGGTAAGGTGGGTTTCCTTATGAGCAGCAAATCGAAATGCAAGGGAAAGATTAATGCGGACGATCCTTTCAACCCTGACACACACAAATGGGAAGTGAGATATGGCTCGTTGAATAATCTTGAGAGAATAGTCTATACCGCTACTTTCCGAGCCGCTTACCGTTGTCTCAATATCTTCTGCTCATATCAGTTCACCAATTCGGTGGAGAAGGGCAAAGGTCCGGAGATAATGCCTCTTTCTGTAGGTATCGGTATAAGGGCGTTCTAAAGGAAAACCATATCAAGGATTATCAGACTAAAAAATCCTATGGCGATGCCGATGTAAATCTGAGGTTCGCTGTGGGATTTTAATTTTAGCCGCGCCGATGTCGCTACTCCTGTTAGGAGAACACATGCGATAAAAACCGGAAGATAAAGCCTCATCAACGATTGCGACATTACGAAGTAAAACGCTGTGAGACAGCCCCATCCGAGAGCGTGAAGGCTTATCTTCCAAAAAAATGACACTATGAAGGCAACCGTTGTTACAACAAGACATGCCGAGAGGTAGAAGTTAAACAGCGCTAAAACAGGGATTTTGTTAAAAATAGTTATCGTCCCATAGAGGCATAGCATCATCACGAACAAAGGTGCGCTTCTTTCGCTCGCCTTATCCATCTGCAACGACTCAATGACTTTCCACCTCCGCATCATCAGGAAGATAAAGACCGGGATAAGGCATGTCATGATGAATACTGAAGCAATAAGAATAAGGCTGCTTTGGCTTGAAAAACGCGAAATCCCTGACAATAATAGTGTTATCATCACTAAAGTTGGATGAAAGACAGGGTGCGTCAGCAGGGATATTATTTCGGCTTTTCTCATTTCTCTTTACGTAGTCGTGCTACTGCTATTCCGAGTTGTTCGCGGTATTTCGCTATCGTTCGGCGTGCGATATTGTATCCTTTTTCTTTAAGAATGTCAGTGAGTTGCTCATCTGTAAGAGGGTTGGTCTTGTCCTCGGCCTCTATACAGTCTTTCAAAATCTTTTTAACCTCTCTGGTTGAGACCTCCTCGCCATCGCTGTTGATGAGTGCCTCGCTGAAGAAGTATTTGAGTTGGTAGGTGCCGTAAGATGTCATCACGTATTTGCTGCTCGCTACCCGCGATATGGTGGAGATATCTAATCCCACAATCTTGGCTATATCCTTAAGAATCATCGGTTTCAGCTTTGTCTCGTCCCCGGTTAGGAAGAAGTCGTGCTGATAATCCATGATGGCTTTCATTGTTACGTAGAGAGTGTCTTTCCTTTGTCTGAGTGCGTCGATGAAGTTTTTGGCGGAGTCGATTTTGTTTTTGAGGTAAGACGTGGCTTCCCTAATCTCTTTGTTTGGCTTCATCTTCTCATACGACTTCAGTTGGTTCACATAGTATTTGCTGACACGAAGGTCGGGAGAGTTCCTATAGTTTAATGAGAGTTCCAACTCACCTCCATTGTTTATTATGGTGAAATCGGGAATGATATAGTTAGAGCCGGAGGCCATGGAGGAGGAGTATCCGCCCGGTTTGGGGTTTAGTGACAAGATGAGGTTGAGTGCGTCGCGGAATTCCTGTGCGGACAGCCCGGTCTTTGCCTCTATTTTGTCGTAATGTTTTTTTGTAAACTCATCGAAATAGTTCTTAATGATAATGATAGCGTTGTAACAGTTGTCATCGGGTTCGTCTTCCAAGATACGGCGCAACTGTATGAGGAGGCATTCCTGAAGGTCGGAAGCGCCTACTCCTGCTGGGTCGAAATCCTGAATAATTGCCAGCACTTCTTTTATGTCCTCCTCTGATGCGTCGATGTTCTGGTTAAAGAGTAGGTCGTCAGCAATGCCGCTTATGGGACGGGATAGATAGCCTGAGTCGTCAAGGTTGCCGATGATGTAGGTGCCGATCTTGTATTTATCCTCATCGAGCTGTCTGAATCCGAGCTGTTCTATCAATGAGTCTTGGAAAGAAGTCTCGTTAGAGATCGGAGCTTCATATACTTTGTCATCGGGGCTGCTGTTGTTAGCGGCGTATTTGTAAGATGCCTCGTCATCGTCGTCATCTTTCATGAAATCGTCAATGTCGTCGATGCTGTTATACGATTCATTATCAGTCTGTTCTTCCTCGTTGATGTCGTTATCGTCTAAGTTGTCGTTTTCTGTCTGCTGCTCGTCAACGTCGTTATGTTGTTCGTCGTTAAAGAAATCCTCTTCGTTATCAGGAGAGTTGCCCACTTCGAGTGTTGGGTTTGATTCTATCTCATCAGTGATACGCGTCTCGAGCTTCATTGTTGGAATTTCAAGAAGTTTCATAATCAGAATCTGTTGAGGCGACAGTTTCTGGATCATTTTTTGCGTTTGAGTTAGTTTCTGTGAACCCATGACAAGTATATTTTAGATAATAAAGGAGTGCATGAAGGTGACATGCACTCCGTATGGTGTTGAAATAATTAGTACAGGCAGTTTTTAGGAGTACGAGGGAACGGAATGACGTCGCGGATATTGCTCATGCCGGTGACGAACAACAGTAAACGTTCGAAGCCGAGTCCGAATCCGGAGTGCGGCACTGAGCCGAAGCGTCTTGAGTCGAGATACCAATCCATTGATTCTCTTGGTATTCCCACCTCGTCCATACGTCTTAACAGTTTGTTGAGGTCTGTCTCGCGTTCTGAGCCTCCAATGATTTCGCCAATGCCGGGGAACAATACGTCCATAGCGCGGACAGTCTTGCCGTCCTCGTTCTGTTTCATATAGAAAGCCTTGATTTCCATTGGGTAATCGGTAAGGATGACCGGTTTCTTGAAGTGTTTCTCCACGAGATAACGCTCATGTTCCGACTGAAGGTCAACGCCCCATCCGGTGATAGGATATTGGAATTTCCCTTTTTTGTTATAGTTGCAGTTTCGAAGGATGTCGATAGCTTCGGTATAGGTCAATACTTGGAAAGGGTGTTCAAGGACGAAGTGAAGTTTCTCGATAAGTTCCATTGACTTCTCTTCTTCTTTCTTGTTTTTTTCTTCTTCTTGGAGGCGTTTGCTGAGGAAGAGGAGGTCGTCCATGCAGTTATCCAGCGCATATTGGATGAGGTATTTAAGCATTTCCTCTGCGAGTTCCATATTGTCGCGTATATCGTAGAAAGCCATTTCAGGCTCAATCATCCAGAATTCCGCGAGGTGGCGTGTTGTGTTAGAGTTCTCGGCGCGGAAAGTCGGTCCGAAAGTGTATATCTTTGACAGTGCTGTCGCTGCGAGTTCGCCTTCAAGCTGTCCTGACACTGTCATGTTCGACTGTTTGCCGAAGAAGTCTTGTGAGTAGTCGATATTGCCGTCCTCGGTCCTTGGGATATTGTTAAGGTCGAGAGTTGTGACTTGGAACATCTCGCCTGCGCCTTCGCAGTCGGAGGCGGTGATAAGCGGAGTATGTATGTTATAGAATCCTTTGCTGTTGAAGAAGTTATGGATTGCGAAGACCATAGCGTGGCGGATGCGGAACACTGCTCCGAAAGTATTGGTGCGGAAACGGAGGTGTGCTATGTCGCGGAGGAACTCCAAGGAGTGTTTCTTGGGTTGGAGCGGATACTCGTCAGGGTTTGCTGCACCGAGAAGCTCTATAGTATCGACAGCCAATTCCACACTCTGGCCGCTTCCTGCCGAACGGACTAACCTGCCTGTCGCTGAAACTGACGCTCCTGTGTGCATGAGGGCAAGGTTCTCCTCCGGAATTTTCTCAAGGTCGATAACTAATTGGAGGTTGTTGATGGTCGAACCGTCGTTCAACGCTATGAAGGCAACGTTTTTACTGCCGCGTTTGTTACGAACCCATCCTTTTACATTTATCTCATTATCAAGCTCTTGCATTGCGAGAGCGGCTTTAATCTCTGTACGTTTCACAATATTTTCTGTTTTAAAAATGAATTTACAAAAGTAAGAAAAATTGCCGAATGGTGTCACATTATTTTTTATATTTGCAAAAATTATAATTGATGCGTGAAAGCTTTGATATTGGGCGATGGTTTGATAATCCTGACGAGTTGCTTGTTATCAGTGGGCCATGTAGTGTGGAGTCGCGTGAGCAGTTGCTTGCCACTGCCGAGGGATTATATGCGACGGGCAGGGTTCACGTCTTGCGTGGCGGCATCTGGAAGCCTCGCACGCGTCCCGACTCGTTTGAGGGTGTGGGTGAGGACGGTCTCTCGTGGATGATAGAGGCAAGAGAGCGTTTCGGGATGCCTGTCATGATAGAGGTAGCCCTTCCAGAACATGTTGAGCTCGCTTTGAGATACGGTGTCGATGTGTTATGGGTCGGAGCGCGTACCGTAGTGAACCCGTTCTCTGTCCAAGAACTTGCCAACTGTTTGAAAGGCATCGATATACCTGTGTTTGTGAAGAACCCTGTCGCTCCTGATGTATGCCTTTGGCTTGGAGCCTTCGAGCGTTTCGCCTCCGCGGGGATAAGGCGTCTCGGCGGCATCCACAGAGGGTTCTCCTCCATCGATAACAGCCCTTACCGTAACGCTCCGCTTTGGGAAATCCCTATCGAACTGCACCGACTGCGCCCGGATATCCCTATTGTCACTGATATCAGCCATATCTGCGGCCGTCGCGACCTGCTTCACGAAGTGGCTCAAAAAGCTGTTAATGTCACTACCGACGGATTTATGATTGAAACTCACTGTAATCCGTACTCTGCGCTCACCGACGCCAACCAACAGATTACACCTTCCGACATGAGAGACCTCCTTGATGGTATTGTGAGAAGGACGAAAAACTCTGTGACCAACGAGGAATACCTTCAACGTCTTCGAGATGAGATAGACACTATCGATGACGAACTTCTCGCACTCATCGCGAAAAGAATGATTGTGTCGGAGAAAATCGGAGAGTTTAAGAAAAAACAGAATATGGCTGTCCTTCAAATGGATAGATGGAAAAACCTCCTTATGGACCGTATAGTAAAGGCTGGGTCGCTCGGACTTAACGGCGAGTCGGTGAAGGAAATCTTTGACATTATTCACAAAGACTCCATCGAAAGGCAGTTCTAACTACTTTATTTTATAGAAAAACACTAACTCTAAATTGTCGGAGAATACTCCCTTGCTCCCAAAACGCCTTGTCCATTCATCAGACAAGTTGCCTTTGTAGATGCTTGTGATTGAGTTGACGCTGCGAAAGGCTAACTGATAACGACCCATAATGGTGAATTTTATTCCAAGCAGGGTGCTGCTGCTGAAGCGTCTGAAAAAGTTCGGTCCGTTGTCCGTGACACCGTTGACTATTTTCTTTTGATGCGCCAACACGTCAAGGCTGGCCCCTAACTCTATTGAAATCCAATCTAATTTGTTGCCGTTGATGTTAAGGAAACCGAGGTTGCCGCTAAATAGGAGAGGTAACTCGAAATATCCGAGTCGGATGGCGTAAGGGTCGCCGATGACGGGATTGTCGATATCGGATTTTGAGCCTTTCTGAACGTATTTCAACTCTATCTGGAAATCGATATTGTCGTTGATGTTCAACCCTGTGAATACTCCGGCTGTCATGCCTGCCTTGTTCCAGCCACTGCGCATGTCGCCCTCAACCTGTGAGACGGCGCCTCCAAGTGCTATTCCTCCGTAAAACGCCTGCGCTCTTGCCGTTTGCACCATGAATATCAATATGATAAGTGCTGATAATGTTTTAATCTTACTCATTATTTCTCTCTTTTTATACAATAATACATTAGGTTTCTTAAGTCGGTGCGTGCCTTTGTCTCAGCGAGCATGTTGAGCTGTGCCTCCGCCTTCTCTATGTACATGTTCATCTTTTCAGTAGCATATTCAATGCTGTGTTTTTCGTTGGCGAGCGATATTATCTCGTTGATAGTCTTCTTCTTCTTTCCTGACAATCTTATTTTTGTCTTGATGATAGTGCGCTCAAACGGGTTGCTTTCTCTAAGTAGATGGATTAGCGGTAAGGTCATCTTGTGCTCACTGATATCGTTCCCATAACCTTTCCCTGATTTGTTATATGGTTGATAATCAAAGATGTCGTCTCTTATCTGAAAAGCTATTCCTGCGTTGGTCCCGAATTGTCTGATGATCTCCGTCTGCTCGTTGTCGGCACCGGCTGATACCGCGCCAATCGCACAGCAGGAGGCGATGAGGGAGGCTGTTTTTTTCTCGATGATGCTGTAGTAGTCTTCCTCGGAGATATCCATGCTCTTTGCCTTCTCAAGCTGGAAAATCTCGCCCTCACTCATGTTGCGCACTGTTTGTGAGATCATTTCAAGCATTTGATAATCACTGTTTTCTAACGCTATCAGCATTCCTTTTGAAAGGAGATAGTCGCCCGAGAGCACCGCTATCTTGTTTTTAAACATAGCGTTAATAGAGGCGAATCCCCTTCGCTCAGAGGCATCGTCAACCACGTCGTCGTGTATCAGAGTGGCTGAATGTAACAACTCAATGAACGTGGCCGCCCTATAGGTGCTGTCGCTGACATCACCGAAGCACTTCGCTGATAACAAGACGAAAAGCGGTCGCAACTGCTTGCCCCTATGCTTTAGAGTGTGTAATCCTATCTTGTTGAGAATTAAGTTGTTGGAGTGTAATGCGCCTTCGTAGAAATTGTTAAAACGCGCCAATTCCTCTGATAAGTTATCCTTTATCTCTTCAATTGAAATCATGGTTGCAAAATTATAAATTTTAATGAGTGAAACTATCCTCTCATTAAAAATACTTTGTAATTTTGCGAAAAAATAGAGATATGAAAAAAATAGTTAGTGCCATTTGGCTTTTTTCTTTGGTGCTGCCGTCAGTGTTGCTTTTCTCTTGTAGAAATAATGATGCTGGGCAGGTTGACTTGCCTATCGTGGAGAAGATATCATCTTGCAGCGACGCGCTTATTGGCGTGGTTGACAGTTATTCATCAGGATTGATTAACAATGGTGAGCCGTTGAAAGTGCGTCTCGTCCAAGGCTTGCAGATGAGCGTGCGGTTTGGAGAGGAACTGCCGCGCGGATTGTTTAAGATAACTCCCGATATCAACGGACACGCTTTCTGGATTGACAAGAACACAATCGGTTTTAAACCAGACAAGAGCCTGAAATTCAACACCGCCTATAATGTCAGTTTTAATATTGGACTTCTGCTCGATATGCCTGACGACAACATTCTCGATTTCTCCTTCTTCGTCATCAGCCAGGATTATTTTGTGGATAATGTGGAATTATTTTGTGATGGGACTGAAAAATGTTCCTACTCGTTTGACCTTTATTTCAGCAATAGTGCCGATTGCGCTACCGCTCTTTCTCTTCTTGATAAGTCGTTCTTGAGACGATACGAATGTGTGGCTAAGGAGGTGTCACCCTATGTGTTCCGTATATATATTAATGATATTCAGAGGAAAGAATCTGATTATCAGCTTGATGTGTGCCTTGACGGTGATGTGCTCGGCGCGGAGCATAAGGAAAAGATTTCACTGACTATCCCAGCGAGAGACTCTTTCGATTTAGTATATTATAATTTTGACTCTGGCGAGAATGTGTTGTCGTTGTATTTCTCTGATTTGCTAAGCTCTTCGGAAAATGCGATGTATAATGTTGAACTGTCAGAAAAATGGATTGATAAAACGTTCTCTGTCAATGAAAACTGCCTCCATATTTTCTTCAGTTACAATTTCTCAAACTGCGATATAAGCATATTGAATGGTTTGAAGTCGAAGTCGGGGAAGAATCTCAAAAAAGGTCGCGTGTTGAAAAACCTAAGTCACAATCCATTGAATCCCGGTGTGCGCTGGACCGACGATGGAGTGATTGTGCCAAACACAGAAGATGCGACGGTGTCGTTTGAAGCGAAATGCCTTGAGAGCGTAACTTTAAGAATCATAAGGATTTATAATAATAATGTTTTGTCCTTCATACAGTCTAACGGGTTAAGCGACACTTATGGAGTGCGGAAAGTGGGCAGACTAATAAAAAAGGTGACAATCCCTTTGGTGCAAGATGATTATAAGAAATGGCACAGATATTCTATCAGGCTCTCCGACTATATCGACCTGAATAGTGAAGACGCTTATCAGATCAACCTTGATTTTGATATGACGCAATACGCATTCGCCTGCGATAATGAGCCTGTGGGAAAGGGCTATAATTCGGACTATTGGGATAATGAAAGTTACGATTATCGTGTTTATTATTACGGGAACAGCAATGATCCTTGCAGGCTGTCATATTATAACTATGTAGATATTACCAAAAATATTTATATCAGTAATTTGGCTGTCACCGTGAAGAGTTCAGAGTCAAACTATTACGATGTTTTTGTAAGGAATGTTGACGATGTGGAGGCTGTGCCGGGATGTGAGATAACAATATATGACTATCAGCTTCAGAAGATAGGGGAGGGTAAGACAGACGGAGCTGGATTCGCCCGTGTTCCTTTCGATAAGAAACCGTATTGTGTCGTTGTGAGAGATAAGAATGGCAGCAATTCGTATGTGCTTCTCGACAAGAACAAGTCGTTGTCATTGAGTAAGTTTGATGTCAGCGGTAACTATGTTAAAAATAATATAGACGCTTTCCCGTACAGCAATCGTGATGTGTGGCGTCCCGGTGATTCAATACAGTTAGGCCTTATGGTGGTTGACAAAGACAGTGTGCTTGCGCCTAATTATCCTGTGGTTTTGGAGCTGATTGACCCTAACGGCCGTCTATATACCAAAAAGGCTAACAATATTCCTGTCGGTAAAATATATTCATTCAATGTCAGGACATCGGTGAACGACCCTACAGGCACATGGAACGCACATTTCAAGGTGGGGAATGAGGTTTTCTCGAAACAGATTAGGGTTGAGACGGTGAAGCCAAACCGATTAAAGATAGACTTTGAGCCTATGGGATTGAGCAGCATAGTGAAAGGCGACAAGGTTAAGCTGTCGGCACGGCGTCTTAACGGCTCGATAGAGAAGGGTATGAGGGCTGAGGTATTCGCAAGGCTGTATCCTTCGCACACTGCTTTCAAAGGGTTTGAGGAATACTGTTTCGATTCAGATATCAATGACTTTGACTACGTTGACAAGATGATATTCAACTCCGCTCTCGATGATGAGGGCAAGGCCGATATCTCTTTAGAGGCTTTTAAAAGCGTGCGAGCCCAGGGATTCATGAACGCGGTGTTTAATGTTAAGGTGTTTGAGAAAGATGGCGGCTTCAGTATCACCTCCCGTTCGGGAAAGGTGTCACCCTATCGCAGATATGTTGGTGTCTTAATGCCTGAGATAGAGTCGGAATGGGGAGATTATTATTTCACAAATAAGGACAATATCTTCGATATAGTCGTTGTAAATGAGGACGGTACGGCCGCGAAAGATGTGAAAGAGCTTTATTATGAGATATATAAGCTTGAACATTATTGGTGGTGGTCGGAGAATGATGTCGAGCTTTCAAATTATGTTTATGGAGGCTACTATCGACCGATGAGGGGAAACACCCTCAAAGTGAAAAACGGTAGAACATCGCTGGCTATCAATGTGAAAGATGAATTATGGGGGTCATATCTCCTTGTAATAAAAGATAAAGATGGCGGGCATTTCTTCTCTAAAGTCATCAACTTCGACTGGGAATACGGCACACGCTCCTCAACGGTAGGTCAGGCACCCACAATCATTACGCTCAACCTTGATAAGGAGTCGTATAAGGTAGGAGAGACGATGCATCTGTCTTTCCCATCGAATCCTAATTCCAAGGCTTTGATAACCATTGAAAACTCTTCCGTGGTAAAGGTCGTTCACGCCAACGACCTTGGAGAAAACGCCTCAATAGATATTACTGTCACCGAAGATATGCTGCCTAATTCCTATGTCTCAGTTTCGTTGATACAGCCATTTAGTAATGATAATGGCATGCCTGTCAGGATGTATGGAGTTAAGCCGTTCAGTGTCAATGATGAAGAAAGTGTGCTGCACCCTTTGGTTGACGCACCTGGACTTATAAGTTCTAACACCACTGTAGATATCAAGGTGTCGGAACAGAATGGACGTGCGATGTATTACACTGTCGCCGTCGTTGATGAGGGGCTTCTAAACCTTACGGGATATAAGACTCCTGATCCACACGCTTATTTCTTCAAGAAGAGGGCGCTTGGGGTTAGGACTTGGGACAACTACGATGATTTTGTCAGTGCTGAGACTGGATTGATGGGCGGTACCAAGGCGGTGGGTGGCGATGCCGTCCCAAACATGGAGTTAGTGCTTCTCGACAGGTTCCAGGCGGTGGCTGTGATGATGGGACCTTTCGAGTTGAAGGCAGGAGAGACGATGACGCATCATTTTGATGTCTCCGACTATAACGGAATGCTTCGGGTGATGGTGGTGGCATCTGACGGGAAGCGCGCCTCTGGCTCGGCACAGGGAGAAATAACGGTGAGAGACAATCTGATGATTGTACCAACGGCTCCCCGTGTCATCAATCCTGGCGACAAAGCAGTGGTGAATGCTACCCTTATTGCCCCGGATATGGTAGGGAAGAAAGTCGATTTTGAACTTGTCCTTAATAACTTGAAACTTCTTGAGCCTGCTCCGAAGAAAGTGGTGATAAATGCTGACGGAGAGGCAGTGGTCCCTCTCAAGCTGATGCCCGGTGACGCTATGGATAATGCCGTGCTTACTATGAAAGCCTCCTGCGATGGGAATGTGGTGAGCAGGTCGGTGACAATGCCAATACGTATTCCGTTGGGAAATAAGTATAATATGACGCAACGCGAGCTGAAAGGTCATGAGTCGGCGACAATAGACATTGAATGCCAAGGCTTTGACGGTTCGATTGCGACAAAACTTGTGGCAAACACACGCCTCCCAATAAATCTGTTCAAGCATATCGACTATATCTCCTCCTATCCTTTCGGCTGCCTCGAACAGTTTGTTTCTAAGGCATTCCCGAAACTTTATCTCAACTATCTCATCACACTCGACGCGAAAACTAAAGGAGATTTAAAGAGAGATATCGACGACGTTATTGCTAACATGAACGCCTATCTGCGTTCCGATTTCTCAATGACGAATTGGAGAAACGGCTCCTATTCTGATCCTTGGACCGAGATTTATGCGTTGCATTTCCTTGTAGAAGCGAAAAACCAGGGTTATAACGTCTCACAATCTCTGATTGACAATATTGTTGGGTATCAGAGAAATAAGGCTAACGCTTGGAATATGGATGTCGATATTCCGGCTATGGAGACGGTTCAGGCTTATCGGCTTTTCGTGCTCGCGTTGAATAATACAGCCGAGGTTAAGGCAATGAATAAATTGAAAGATCTCGAACTGAAATATCCGCTTACGAAGTCACTGCTTGCCGCCGCTTATGCGCTGATAGGGAAAAAGAATATTGCAGAAAACATGATTCCTGTCATAGATTATTCGGCAGCTAATTGGTTGTCAGATTATTATGTCACTTATGGGTCGAGGCTGCGCGATATGTCGTTCTGCGTTTATGCTCAGATGCTCGTGGAAGAGAATGACGAGACAGTCCAGGGTGATATTGACGAGATATGCAATGTGCTCGGAAGCGATAGGTGGATAGACACACACTCAACGGCACTGGCATTGTTCGTGCTCGGCAAATACGCTGAACGTCTTGGAGTTACATCAAATGACATTTCATTGGTGATAAAAGACGAGAATAAGACATATAATGTCAGCAGCAATAACACCTCTTTGAGCTTTGACATCACTCCCAAGAAGGGAATAAACAATATCGATGTTACGAATAACAGTGATAACCCTGTGATTATTACTGTGTTTACGAAAGGGAAAGTGGCGGAATATGCCGATAAGGACGAAGGCAGGTGGTATGAGATGTCGGTAAATTATCTCGATAAGGACAGAAACCCCGTCAAACTCGATAATGTCAAGCAGAACAAAGATGTGTTTGTAGAGATTGTTATCAGCAATCCACATCAATATGAGGTGACCGATAACGCCCTCGTATATTATGCTCCATCAGGTTTTGAATTGATAAACAATAGGTTGTACGGTGATAACAGAATGAACGAGCGGAATTGCAAACATATTGATTATCAAGATGAGCATGCGGAGTTTTTCTTTGATTTGGCGCCTAATGAGAGCAAGACGTTCCGTTTGACGATGAATGCTGCTTACGAAGGCTCGTATGTTGTTCCGTCAGTCACTTGTGAAGATATGTACAATAGTGACATATATTACAGGACGGCTGCTGGGAGATGCAATATTGTTAAATGAGAAAGTGGCGGTTGGTATCTGTCATCGTTGCGGTGCTTCTTACAGTGTTCCTCTGTATTCCTGTGCCGCGTTTCGATGTACCTTATTCTACCGTTGTCAGCGCAGATGACGGAGAGCTTCTTGGCGCACGTATCGCAGATGACGGGCAGTGGCGTTTCCCTGCTACAAACAACTATTCTGAGAAATATCTCCGCTGTGTCCTTGAATATGAGGACAGGTTGTTCTTTTTGCACTGCGGATTTAACCCGGCATCGTTCGCACAGGCCGCTATCGACAATGTCAGGGCGGGAAAGATAAAAAGAGGCGGCAGCACAATCACTATGCAGGTTGTGCGCTTGTCGAGAAACGGACGTCCGCGCACTTTTAAAGAGAAGATAATAGAGGTCGTACTCGCCATGAGGCTCGAAGTCCGTTATTCGAAGAAAGAGATTTTTGATATGTATGCCGCTAACGCACCCTTTGGTGGGAATGTTGTCGGTATCGATGCCGCCGCATGGAGATATTTTAACACCTCGCCAGACAACCTTACTTGGAGCGAGGCGGCGGCACTCGCGGTTCTCCCAAACTCTCCTTCTTTGGTGAACCCATCAAAAGGCAGGGAAGAATTGAAAAGAAAAAGGGATAACTTGTTGCAAAGAATGAGTCAAGCTCGCGCTTTTATCCCCAAAAAATACGGAGAGGCAAAGATGTCGGCGGAAGATTATGACCTATCGTTGCTTGAGGCTATCCCAGACAAGCCTTACGCACTGCCTTCGTTAGCGTATCATTATGTTTGTGCATTGGAGAAGAATAACAAGGGGAAGAGCGTACGTTCCACCATAGATTATAGTTTTCAGAAAGCGGTGAGTGATATTGCGGAGCGGCACAGGGCTGATAATTCGGCTAACGGTGTTGAGAATGTCGGGGTCTATGTTGTTGATTATTATGAAAACGAGGTCAAAGTGTATGTTGGGAACAGCCTGAAGGCCAAGGATGCGGCAATGGTTGACATGGTACGTGCGCAGCGTTCTACAGGAAGCGTGTTGAAACCGTTTCTTTATGCCTCCAGCCTTGATGATGGCACGCTTCTTCCGACCATGATACTGCCCGACATACCTATAAATCTGTCAGGATATACGCCTCAGAATTATTCCGGTGATTATAGCGGTGCTGTTACGGCTGAGGAGGCTCTTCAGAAGTCGTTAAACACTCCGTTTGTATATCTTCTGCGTCGATATGGATTGCCGCGTTTTTATAAGCTGTTGAAAGATATGGGCCTGTCCGGGTTGGTGTTCCCGCCTGACCATTATGGCTTCTCTATAATACTCGGAGGTGCTGAGGCTTCGTTGTTTGATATTGTGAATGCGTACGCCGCGATGGCTTCCAAATTATACGGAGGCTCAACGTATGAGGGTATCAAGATTCCGTTTTCGAGGGAGGCTATCTCGTTGACATTCGATGCGATGCGAGGGCTTACGCGTCCTGAGAGCCAGTCGGGATGGAGATATTTTTCTTCATCAAAAGATGTGGCATGGAAGACGGGGACGAGTTTTGGATTCAAAGACGCATGGGCTATAGGAATAAAAGGTAGGTATGTGGTTGGAGTATGGTGCGGCAACGCTGACGGCGAGGGACGGCCGGGACTGACGGGTTTGACGGTAGCCGCTCCTTTGTTATTCGACGTCATCAACGTCCTTGATGATTATGAGATAGAGAATGAGCCTCAATCATTTGATTATCTGATGGTTGATGTGTGTTCAGAGTCGGGAATGCCGAAATCCGAATTGTGTGAAAGTTGGAAGAGTGTAAGAATGCCGAACATAGAGATGAACACAGGAGTCTGTCCATATCATAAAAAGGTGTTTCTTGATGAGAGCCGAAGATATAGGGTCAGCGCGGATTGCTATGACATTGATAATGAGAACTTTGATATATATTTCATGTTGCCGCCTGTGATGGAGTGGTTTTATAAGAAGAAGAACCCCTTGTATCGAATGTCGCCGCCTCTTTTCCCAGAGTGTATGTCGAATGCCAACGAGTCGGTGATGTCGTTCGTTTATCCTGACGAGTCGGCTTCGTTGATAATTCCCATTGGCATCAAGGGAGACAGGCAGTCGGTGGTTTTTGAGCTTGCACATCGCAATCCGGAGAAAACGGTGTTCTGGTCGTTGAACGAGCATTTCCTTGGGGAGACAAAAAACAACCATCAGATGCCGGTATTGGCGGAGCCGGGAAGTTATACCTTACGATGTGTGGATGAGGACGGCAATGATATAAAGAGAGATATAGTAATAAAATTTGAATAAATTTTTAATATAGATGTTGTTTATCAAAATATTTATTACCTTTGAAGATTGAAAAAAAATACGAAATAATTTATAAACAATTGAATATCAATTAAATATATTTTAACATGAAAAAAGACACTAAGATTTTTACGTTAATTCGTAAAGAAAAGGAACGTCAGATGCATGGCATTGAGCTTATCGCTTCAGAGAACTTTGTCAGCGATCAGGTTATGAAGGCAATGGGTTCGGTCATGACGAACAAATATGCAGAAGGTTATCCTGGCAAGCGTTATTATGGCGGCTGCCAGATTGTTGATCAGGCTGAGCAGATTGCAATCGACCGCGCCTGTGAGCTTTTCCAGGCAAAATACGCTAATGTGCAGCCACACTCAGGAGCACAGGCAAATATGGCGGTGTTGCTTGCATGTTTGAAGCCCGGCGATACCTTTATGGGACTTGACCTCTCACACGGTGGCCACCTCTCACACGGTTCACCTGTCAACTCATCAGGTCTCCTTTACAAACCGGTAGCATACGAGGTAAGCAAAGAGACCGGTATGGTTGATTATGACGATATGGAGAAGAAGGTTCTTGAACATAAACCGAAACTTATCATCGCAGGCGCTTCAGCATATTCACGCGACTGGGATTATGCACGTATGCGTAAGGCTGCCGATCAAGTAGGTGCAATCCTCATGGCTGATATCTCTCACCCTTCAGGACTTATCGCACGCGGCATCCTCAACGACCCACTTGAATATTGCCACATCGTTACAACAACGACACACAAGACACTCCGTGGACCACGTGGCGGTATGATTTTGATGCGTGAGGACTTCCCTAACCCATGGGGTTACACAACACCAAAGGGCGAGGTGAAGATGATGTCAGCAATGCTCAACAGCGCAGTGTTCCCAGGCGTACAGGGCGGCCCACTCGAGCATGTCATCGCGGCTAAAGCAGTAGCATTCGGTGAGGCGTTGTCAGATGAATACTTCGAGTATATCCTTCAGGTTAAGAAGAACGCGGCTACAATGGCCAAGGCATTCGTTGACAGAGGTTATAACATCATCAGCGGTGGCACAGACAACCACTTGATGCTCATCGACCTCCGTAGCAAGTTCCCGGAAGTCACAGGAAAGATGGTAGAGAACACATTGGTGGAAGCCGATATCACCGTAAACAAGAACATGGTCCCATTCGACAGCCGCTCACCATTCCTCACATCAGGTCTCCGTATCGGTACACCGGCTATCACCACACGTGGCTTGAAGGAAGATATGATGGAGCCTATCGTAGATATGATTGACGATGTCATCTCAGCTATCGACCCAGTTGCTAAGACAGCTCCAGAGGCTAAGATCAAGGCTGTAAGGGAGAAAGTCAATGCGATGATGGCGGAATATCCATTATTCGCATGGTAAAATATGAATTTTTTTGAAAGTTTTTCGGCAGCGGCGGTTTCCGCCGCTGTTTTTTTATAAAAAATATTACTATCCGATAAAAAGAATGAGCCTTATCCCTATTGATTTGAGAAGACTACAACGGGGACAACTTTAGACAACATTTTTTATTGGTGTCAGATAAAAAGAATGAGCCTTATCCCTATTGATTTGAGAAGACTACAACGGGGACAACTTTAGACAACATTTTTTATTGGTGTCGGGAAAACATTTCGATAGAAAATCGATTGAAAATTTCACTGGGCATTAATAAATAAAAAGGTACTTTGATTTCAAAGTACCTAAAATCCTATTTTCTCCCTAAACTTTCATCTTTGCCTAAATCGGCTTTTATAAAGATATCACCTTATCCATCTTGATGTCGGTCGGCTCTGTCGGCACATTGTCAACAAGCTGGAAATCAAAACAAATCCCTATCCGCCTCACATCTAAATGTTTACATAGGAATCTGTCGTAATATCCCTTGCCGCGTCCAATGCGGTTGCCGTTTCTGTCGAAGGCCACACCTGGCACCACAATGAGGTCGTATCCACCATGGTAAGGCTCGTTCTGCGGCTCCATGATGTTGAAGTCGCCGACAGCGAAACCGGTGTTTTCGTCTAATGCAACCGGAATGATGTCGTCACCGACAACGGTTGGAAGCACTATTGACTTCTGATGCCGCCATTTCTCTATGAAAGCCTGCGTCCGCACCTCGTCAGGAAGCGCGTTGTAAAGCATTACCGTCTTTGCCTTGATGAAATCCTCATCCATCTCTAACTTCGACAGAATCACCTCCGACTGCCTGATGAGTTGCTCATTGGTGTGCTCTCTCTTGAGAGTCTTAATCATTGCTCGTAACTCTTTCTTTTCCATCATCTGAACCATTTATAAAGGTTTCCTTTTAATACCAGATAATATAACGCTATGCCAACCCAGCTGAGCAATAGCACAAATACAATTGTGATAATCTTACCTGTAGTGGTGATTGGCTCGTTGAGTATTTCTATTACAGCCTTGATGCCTAAGATAATACCTATTATGTAAAATATTGTTGCAAACATATTAATGATTTTTTATGCAAAGATATAACAATTTTTTCGGTGTGGGGTTTTGTACGATATTTTCAGAAGTATAAACTTATGAAATTCCCGTTGTGTCTGATTGTCCCGTCTTTTGCTCTCTTTTTAGCGACAAGTCAACGAGAAGCACGGCGTAATCCGTCTTTCTCTCGTTGTTCTGTTTAGGTCTCCATGAAACGACAAATCGTATGGAAGCGTCTGATACATAATAGCCTTTTGCAGCCAAATCTGATAGATAATCTTGCATCGCAAATGATAACTTGCAGACTTCCTTGTCTGTTTTGATGTCGGATAAGATGTTGTTCTTGTAACGTAACTTGTCGCCAGCATTGAGTGAGAGAATTTCTTTTTTTATCGATTTGAAAAAATCGAGGAACACATCGTGATACGATAGTTGAAGAGTAATCTCATCAGGCATGCTGTATTGTTTCCTGTTGAAATAATATTTGTCGGCTTTCATTTTCATATTATTGAACAAAGTGCAGTTTGTGTGTATGAAAAGACTCTTTTTGGCTCGTGTCATTCCAACATAATAAAGGTGCAACTCTTTGTCTGTGATTTTCTCTTTCTTGCCGGCAATTGCTTTTTTATTTATTAACATAAATACGTTGTCGAACTCTCTTCCTTTTGACTTATGTATAGTGGAAACCACTACATCGGCTTCTGATACATCGCAGAAATCATCTATTGTTGACTCAAATAAGAATTCTTTAAGGTCGTTCAGGTATTTTACTTTGTTCGTTTCTTCAAAGGTCTTGATGCAGCGTTGGAGGTAGGGAAGGGCTGTCGAGTTTTTATATTTATTGGAGGTTATATTAATAGCGTTGTTCCATACAATATCGGTGATGATTTGCGATTTTGTGTTTTGCTTGATATGTTTAAAGAACATTCTGACTTCTACTATGTTGAATAGTTTTGTTTTGTCGGTTGACTGTATAAGTTTGCTTTTCAATCCTCGTTTTCGTAATAAAGCGACAATAGTTGCGGCCTCCTCGTTAGTTTGGGTCAGGATACAGATAGAGCCTTGTCTATGATAAAAAAGTAAGTCATTGATAAGCGGCTCGTAGAGGTGTTCCGACTTGTGTTGGGTGATTGAAACGAAACCATCATCTTTGCTCATTGATATGATAGGGTTAGATTTCATGCGGTCTTGGATGTTTGTTGCGAAGGCATTGGCGAAATCTACAATATGTTTCGAGCTGCGATAGTTCTCTGTCATCTCTATGAGTCTCGCATCGGAGTCCTTAGTCAGTTCACGCATATATTTGGAATCAGAGCCTCTGAATTCAAAAATGTTCTGGTCATCGTCACCGACAGCAATCACTCGCATATCCTCGTTTGCGTTCATCAAGGCTTTCACTAATTCGTATTCGTCACCGCTCATGTCTTGGGCTTCGTCAATTACGAGTACCGTTTTCCTTATCCTGTTTGGTTCGACTTCGTGATTGTTAATCATTTGTGTCGCTTTAACCACAACTTCATCAGAGTCATCGAGATTTCCGATTCTTCCTAACAGTTCAAAGCAATAGGAGTGGAAGGTTTTGATATCCACGAAATGAGCGGCGTTGCCGATAAGTTGTGTTAGGCGTTGTTTGAACTCTGTGGCTGCTGCGCGTGAGAATGTGAGCATCAGTAGTTGCTCGTGTTTCACGTCTTCAAGCAGAAGCAGTGATGCGAGTTTATGGACCAGCACGCGTGTCTTGCCGCTTCCCGGTCCGGCGGCGACGACGATATGGCGTGAATCCTTGTCGGAGATGATTTCTTTCTGTTTGCTTGAGAGGCATCCGAATAGCTCGTTATACTTGTTTTGTGTTAAGTTGACGTTAATTTCTTTTGCCCTGTCCCCTTTGAAATATTTTGAGATAAATTTTCTGTAATCCATCAAGAAGTAATCCTGCACATACTGCAATGCGGCGTTATAATCGCGCACCATGAGGTTGGCGAACTCTCCTACAATATGTATTTGCTGTATCTTCTGCTTGTAAAACTCGTTAAGATTGAGGTAGTCATCTTGTTTGTAGCGTAGTTTGTTGTCTTTTATCCTGTCGATATTCATAGTGTTGTATATCACCATGAAGCCGCCTTCAAGTTTTAAGGCGCCAATCTTTGAAAGATACAGCAAGGCTTCTTCGATGTCGGGTAGTAGTAAGGTGTTAAGGTTGCAAAGAAGGGAGTTGCCTTTTGTCTTAATATCATTTAACAGAGCGACAATAGAGAATTGTATTCCGTTTTTGTTCACCATATCTGCCGGAGAGTTCAAGGATAATGTTGTGAGCCATTTTAAGGCAAACTCGCAGATGTAATATCGTCTCTCAAGTAGCGACAGCATCGTTTCCGTGTTTGATTTTCTGAATATCTCAATGTAGTCTTCCGCACGCTTGTTTACGCTGATGTAGCCTCTGATAGAAAGGAAGTTAAGAATGGTGCGTATGTCTTTTTCTGTTGAGGTGCTTATGCCGTTGTTGTGGGCGTCGTCGTTCAGTTGTTTGTAAGAGGTTTTCAGAGCGTCGTCTGTAAGTGTTTTGAGTAGGTGGCTTTCTAGATTAAAAAATCTGTTGAGTGTTTTTTGGGGGTCTTTCGTGTCCTTCAGGAAAACGGTGATGTCTTTAGAGTCGGCTAAGATTCCCTCCAGTCGCATTCGTTCAACGATAGAGATAACCTCGTTTTTTGTCATTCCAAGCCTGTCGGCTAAATAATCTACACGTGTCTCTGCCTCTGCATTGTGAGCCTTGGAGATATATTTTTGAGAGATAAGTGATTTAATGATTTGCAGGGCTTTTTCTTGTTCGTCATTTTCAAATAAGAGAGAAGAGAAAATTCGTTTGCGGGCTTCCTCCACGTTGTTGACTTTTATTCCTGTGGCGAAAATATGGGGAGTGTTATTGCCTCTTTTGATATATCCGGATTGTTCGAGAGAAGCCAGCGCTGTTCTTACGCGTGTCTCAATATCAAATATGTGATCGTCCCAGCCGGCGTTTCTGGCGATTTCTAAAGCGGAGCATGACACGTGTCTTCTTTGGCTTGTCATTTTTTTTACTGCCTGCCAAACCTGCTGTATCTCGCTGATGCTCAGTTTTGTTTGGTTGAGAAGGAAGAAGTGTTTGTTGAGGTCGGAGTCGTTGTAAAGCACAATGCATCTTGCTTCGAGTTTTGGGTCCCGTCCTGCGCGCCCTGCTTCCTGCACGTAGTTCTCAAGCGAGTCGGAGATGTCATAATGTATCACCAGTCCCACGTCTTTCTTGTCAACACCCATTCCGAACGCTGATGTCGCGACAATGATGCGTACTTTGTCGTTCATGAAGTCGTTCTGGTTCTTAATCTTATCGTCAGCGTCCATTTTCCCGTTATACGGCAGTGCCTCGAAGCCGTCTTTTGTTAGCCTCTCCGCTATTTTCATGGTGAGTGTGGTGCGTGAGACGTAAACTATTGTCGGGCATGTCGATTCTGAAATGAGCGTGCGTAACTTGATGTATTTCTCCTCATTGGTGTCGGCGTGTATAACGGAGTAGCGTAAGTTTGTTCTTGCCGCTGATGATGCGAAGATCTTTAGGTCGAGGTTGAGCTCTTTTTTGAAATAGTCGCAAATGTCTTGTATCACTTTCTGTTTCGCTGTTGCTGTAAAACATGATACGGGTATAGGGGTTTTAAGTCTTTTCTTTTTTTGATATTCGCGGATAAAGGTGCCGATATAGAGGTAGTCAATACGGAAATCCTGTCCCCAAGAAGAGAAGCAGTGAGCCTCGTCGATGACGAAACGTACCACGTTGCGGGCTAATAATATCTTCTCAATAGTGTTGGATCGCAGCATTTCAGGGGAGATATATAATAATGATGCGTTTCCGTTTTCCACGTTCTGGATTGCGGTGGAGCGGCTTAAGGGGTCGAGAAGCCCGTTGATGGTGATGGCGTCGGTGATTCCTTTTTCGTTGAGGTTGTCAACTTGGTCTTTCATCAGTGACTGAAGAGGGGAGATGACGACGGTGAGGCCGTGTACAGAGTGTCCTTCCATAAGGGCGGGCAGTTGGAATGTCAGCGACTTGCCTCCGCCGGTGGGAAATATCGCAAGAAGCGATTCCCCATCTGTCGCCGCCTGAACGGCATTCTCCTGAAGAGGCTCGCTATCATAAGTGCGGAACTCGTCGTATGAGAAAAAATCTCGCAACTTGTTCTTGATGTTTAACTCTCTGTTGCAGTAGTCACATCCTGATGAACATCTGTTGTGGCGCAAAAGCCGAATGACGTTCTCTACACCCGGAAAAGTGTGAAGCACCCATGGCGGAGTGGCAGAATGATGGTCGGTGGTGCCAATCAAGGCCAAACTGTATGCTAACTCACAAGGATGCTGTGCTATAATACCTTCAATATCAACGTTATGACATATCTTTCCATTGTATTCTGAACGTATCTCTCCCACCAATATTTCCGCTTTGAACGACTCTGCGTTCACCATTTTTAGAAATCCATCAAACTCTTTTATCCCTTTTAGTAATGAAGCGTAAATCCTCTGTTTGGACATCGATAGTCTCTTCCAACAATCAATCTCATCCATTAAAAGCTCGTGAGCCTTCTTGCAATCATTAACGGGATTGTTGAGTTGTTCACTTATCAACTTGTCATCTTTTACCAACCTATGGTATGGCCTTTCAGGAAATAACAATGGCGATAAATACAGAGTGTCAACCAAAACCCATTTGTGCTTTTCCTCTCCCAAAAGGTATTTCGCATCATGGTTTATGATATTATGACCGCATAAATAATCCTCATCTTGTAAAAAATAGAATAAATCGCGTTTGTTTGCAGAATGGAATGTCGCCCCATCGTGTCGCAAAGCACCTATATCATGTATCCTCTTGTCATTCTCACTCACTTCTATGTCGATAAAGGCGTAATGGTTGCTGTCTCGATTCTTTGCGGCTCCATCTGAACCTTTCGCCCCAATAAAATTCGTTATTGACCTCGTTATCTTACTCCATTGTGACATATCGTAATGGTTTTTAATATGTTAGATTTCCCTATAATTCTTTTGTTCCATCGTGTATTGACTCAGCATAGATTGTCGCACCGCATTTTCTCCATGCTGAATAGGCATATTATAACACACTGCAAAAATAACAATTATTTATGAAATTCAAAATATTGTGCTTATTATGGCTTCATTATGAAATATCCGGGGAATCGAGAGATGAATCTATTAGACAAGGAAAATATTACGTGTACGTGCTTCCTTAGTGATGTGGATAATTGGAAGTTGTTAATAACTATTAACGCTTTTTGAATATTATCTGACATCGTGGTTTGGCATGGTTGTTGATAAACGCGTCATTCAATGAAAGGGAAATGATTTTTTTAACGTGATAGTTAGTGGTGAAAAAGCTTCTCTTTTTGTAATAATCCTATTGTTTAACAAAAAACTAATTAAGAACATGAAGACAAGAATCTTTAACCTGCTTGTCCTTGACGAAAGCGGCAGCATGGAAAGTATTAAGAAACAAGCTGTTGACAGTGTGAACGAGACATTGCAGAGTGTGCGTTCGGCTCAAGAGAAATACCCTGAACAAGAACATTATGTTAGTTTTGTCACATTCAATAGTGACGGAATAAAGACGGTGTTGGACTGTGTGGAGGCACGTAAGGCTGAGGACATCACGCCGGCACAGTTTAATCCTGCATGCTGCACCCCGCTGTACGATGCTATCGGAAAGTCGGTGACAGAATTGAAAAAGAACGTCTCGGAAAAAGACAAAGTATTGGTGACAGTTATCACTGATGGCTATGAAAACGCATCAATGGAATATAGTCAGAAAAGCATCAAGGCTCTGACCGAGAAACTTGAGAAACAGGGCTGGACATTCGCATATATTGGTGCTAATCAGGACGCCATGGAAGTGTCGAAAGACCTCGGTATCAGTAACGCGATGAACTTTGTGGCTGATGCTGGTGGAACAATGTGCATGAGTCAGAAGCTGTGCGAGTCGCGCGCCCGCTGGTTTGACAGGGTAGCGGAAAATGATTGCAACGCCAATGAGGGATTCTTTGACGAATAATGCCTCACGAAACGGAACATCAACCAGCTCCATAAGAAAAAATGTTCATTTAGGCGTTAATAATCATTAAGAAGCCGCACCGTTCATGAACGGTGCGGCTTCTTTTCTATATCTCAAGACCCTCGGTGAGCCGATGCGCCTACCCTTGGACAAATGTTGCTTCTATCAGCCCCTTTTTCTTAATATAACTCTCAATAAATCAAAGTCCTGCCATACCTTATTTCGACTCTTTGAATATTCGTTAAGTCCTTATTCCATTTATTATCAAAGTGGTTATTTCTTTCTTCCTATGGTTGATATATTCTTGGTTCTGATTCTCATCAAGTTCAAATAAGCCGATAATAATCGGTTTTGAGATAAATGTGAACACGGTTAGAGAGATGATGTCTAACAGTAGGTCGGCGGTGGAGATGTTCCTGATATAGCCTTTTTGTCGCTCGTTTATAATATGTTCGTTGAAGACGTTGATAATCTTCGCTCTTGTTTCATTTTTGGCAATACATTCTTTGAAGAACTCCATTCGTTTAGGTTTTGTGAGCAGTTCGTTGATAATCAGGATAGGCAGTTGTGGGCTTTCTTGCATGATGTCGAAATACGCGCTAACGGTAGCCTCGATTTTTTCTGTCAGAGAGTCGCTGGTGAAAGCCGGCTCGGTGATGGTGTGGAATATGTCGTTGAATTTTTTATAGAATATTTGTTGAAACAGTTTCTCCTTTGTGCGAAAATAATAATGTATGAGGGCTTGGTTGCAGCCGGCTTCTCTGGCAATATCCGTTGTGCTTGTTCCGTTGAAGCCTTTCTCTATGAATAGCTGCTCGGCAGCTACCATGATTTTTCTCTCTAAATTAAGCTCTTTCATATTATTATTTATTCTTTGTCTTTTTAGCGTTATTAACCATAAAGTGAAGTCTGTTGAAAATATTGGCATCCGAGGTGCTTCCGTCGAAATCGAGAAAGAGCAGGTTCAGATGTGGATATTCTTCTTTCAGTTTCTTCTCTATCCCTTTAGAGATGATGTGGTTTGCGATACAACCGAATGGCTGTACACTGACGATGTTGTTTACCCCGCTGTTTACCAATTCGCCTATTTCGCCAGGGAGCAGCCAGCCCTCGCCAAAGTCGGCTGCCATATTAATCACTTTGTTAGAGTATTCTGCGATTTGGAAAATAGAGGTCAGAGGGTGGTAATATTTAAAGCACTCGCATTGCTTGTCCATCTTCTTCGCACACCTCATTATATATTTATGTGCGAGGTCGGTGATGAAGGTTGGGACGTTTTCTTTTTTAATGTATAGTTCCCTGTTAATATGGTTGTTGACGATGCTTGTTAGGAAGAAGTTGGTCAGCGAAGGCGGTATTACGTCCAATCCTTGCTCGATGAGCCAGTCGGTAACGAATTTGTTGCTGAATCCGTTGTATTTCACGTATATCTCGCCAACGAGTCCTATTTTTGGCAGATCTATCTCATTTATATTTTGAGAGAATTCGACGGCAGCCTCGTGCAGCAGGTTTTGCAGCCCTTTAATGTCTTTCCGTGAGATGACAGGTTGTGCGGCGGCAAGATACTTGTTATATAAAGTGCGGGCTGAGCCTTTGCTTTTCTCCCTCGCGGCCGATGAGTGGTAAAGTTTGGCTAACGAGTCGGCAAAAAGCATGGAGTAGATGGTTATATTGAAAATCTTTTTCCAATCGATGGTGAATCCGGGCTGGTTGTTGTTCAACCCTTTACCTATGGCGAGTGAGATTACGGGAATGTCTTTATACCCGGCTTCCACTACGGCGTTCTTTATGAGGGAGAAATAGTTGCTCGCCCTGCACTGTCCGCCTGTCTGTGTGATGATGATGGCTATCTCATCGCGTTTGTATTTACCGCTTTTTAAGGCGTTCAATATGCTGCCTATGACGATAGTGGCGGGGTAGCATATGTCGTTGTTGGCATATTTCAATCCCATCTCAACGTCTTTCTGCGTTCCTGTCGGAAGGTTGATGATCTTATAGCCAATGAGACCGAATAAAGCCGGCAGCAGCTCTGAATACCCTTCTGCAAAATACGGCGCCAGCAGAGTCCTCCTCCTGTCCTCGGCAGTATATATCTTGGTGTTCTCAAACTGCTTCTCTCTCACTTCAATGTCCTTGTCAAGCTCGACACTCTCAATCAATGAGCGTATCCTTAGGCGTAGAGAACCTATGTTGTTGACGTCGTCTATTTTCAACAGTGTGAGGTTTTTGTTGTAATGCGACAAGATGTTCTTCACCTCTTCGATGATGAAAGCGTCAGGACCGCATCCGAATGATGTGAGTTGCACGAAATGCAGGTTGTTTTTAGGATGGTTGCCCACGAAAGCCGCTGCCTTGAATATCCTATTCGGGAAAGACCATTGGCTGAGTGCGTTTATTTTTTTGAAGATGTCGTCGGAATAATCCCTACTGATGTTCTCCGAGATGATGTCAACGCCCATCTTGCTGATGGAATAGGATAGTTTGTGTTCTATCAGTTGGTCGATATGGTAAGGTCTGCAAGCGAGCATGATGACCAAACGCCCATCTTGAGTTGCCTTGTTCAGTATCTCCATGTTCTTGTCCGAAAGCTGTTTGTGGAAGAGTTGTAATTCTCCCAAGGCTTTTTCTATGGCGGTGTTTATCTTGTCTTTTTCAATCCCCAGGGATTTCAGATAGTCCGTGCAGCTCTTTGTAAGCAACTCTTTGTCGTTGAAGTTGAACACGGGACTGTCAAAGGGTATTCCGAATTTGAGTTGCGGGTTGATGGAGCTTTTGATAACGTCGGAGTATCCGCTCACTATGGGGCAGTTGAAACTGTTGCCTGTGTTTTCGTCTTCTTTGATTTCATAGACAGTGTAAGGATAGAATATTCTATCGACATTCTTTTGCGCCAAATTGAAGATGTGCCCGTGCATCAGTTTCGCAGGGAAACAGATGTTGTCGGCCATTATTGTCTTTATGCCGTTGTTATATAAGGAGTTGGAGGAGATGTCGGATAATACGACCTTTATGCCGCATTCTGTAAATAGAGTGTGCCAGAAAGGATACTCCTCATACATGCCTAATGCCCGTGGAATACCTATCGATAGAATGCCGTTCGTACAGCTTTTCCTGTTGAACAGCAGGTGGTTCTTGTACTCGAAGATATTGAATCCTTCTGGTCTTTCGTCACTTTTGTTTGAGAATACTCTCTCGCAGTTGTTGCCTGCGTAATACTCGTTCCCGTTGCTGAATCTATAAATCTTTATCGTGCATTTGTTGTTACATCCGTTGCATGTTGTAACGCTGCTTGTGTACTCGTTTTCAGAGAGTTGGTTTAATTTTATCCCGTGACTCATGACTTGATGTTTTTGTTAAGTGCAAATATTGCGGCACCGTATGCGCCCATTAACTCAGGAATGTCAGAAATCTCAACTTTGGAATTTGTCTCAAGCTCAAGCGCTCTTATGATACTTTGGTTTCTGAATGTCCCGCCTTGTACTATTATGTTCTTGCCAAGCTCTTCAACATTGTGCAGCTTTAGCATCTTGAAAAGACAGTTCTTTATCACTGAATAACTTAGCCCGGCTGCAATATCCTCTATTGTGGTTCCCTCTCTCATGGCTTGTTTCACTTTCGAGTTCATGAATACTGTGCAGCGCGTGCCTAAGTCATAGGGGTGTTTGGCATTGCAGGCTTTTAATGCGAAGTCTGCGACATTGATGTTTAATATGTTGGCGAATGTCTCAATGAACGAACCGCAACCTGAGGAACATGCTTCGTTTATCTCTATTCTTTTTATCGAGCCGTTGTCCACGAAAATAGCCTTCATGTCCTGCCCTCCGATGTCTAAAATAAAGGTGAGGTCTGGATTGATCTCTTTGGCTGCGGTGAAATGAGCCATGGTCTCGACTATGTTGTAGTCGAGCCCGAAGGCGGTTTTGAGCAGATTCTCGCCATAACCCGTAACGCAACTCCCCATTATCGTAAGTTCACGGATTTCAGTGGGAATTTCCTGTAAAGCATTGTTAAAGGCACTGTAACTGTCACCGTTATTGTGATTGTAACTGCTGTATATAACCTCTTTCCTCTGATTGATGATGATTATCTTGGTTGTCGTGGAACCTGAATCTACACCTAAATAATATGTGTCTCCGTCGTTTGGATTTGCTGTTGGTATATGTTTTATTGTTTGGTTGCAGACCCAGTCGCGATACTCGTCGTCTGAATTGAAGAGCATCGGTAGCGAATGGTGGAAGGTGATACCATCGTTGGTTGAATGTAGCGCGTTATAAAGATCCTCGCAATCTATAACCTGCTCGTTCTCCATTGATAAAAGGGCGCAACCTAAAGCGGGTATGAATTGTGCGTATTCAGATATTATACAGTCTTCTTCATTTATGTTGAGAACCTTTTGAAAGTATTTCTTTAACTGGGGGATGAAGGCGAAAGGCCCTCCGCATAAGAATACTTTCTTACTTATCTCTTTCCCACGTGAGAGTGTGCTTACCACCTGTAATGCTACCGCGTTGAACATTGAAGCCGCAATGTTTGATTTGCTGACACCCCTGCTGATGAGGTTCTGAATGTCTGTCTTTGAGAAAACACCGCATCGTGATGCAATAGGATATATGGTGTCGGCATCAGCCGCCAAATCGTTAAGCTCTTGTATCCCAACATCTAATAACTGTGCCGTCTGGTCGATAAAAGCTCCAGTGCCTCCTGCGCAACTGCCATTCATTCTGATGTCGGGAATCTTTCCATCTTCAAAGAAAATCATCTTGCTGTCTTCCCCACCAATATCTATCAGGGTATGTATCTCAGGGTGCTTCTGACGTATAACCTCTACCGCCGAAATTACTTCCTGAACAAAACGACACCCTAATCTCTCTGCATAACCCATTCCTACTGAGCCCGTTAGCGTTACCCTGAACTTGCAACACCTGAATCTATCAATTATTTTGTTCAATATGTCGCAACCCGTATTTATGACATCAGCATTATGACGCTTGTATTCCTTATATAATACTTTCTTCTCATGGTCAATTATTACAGCTTTTATCGTTGTAGAACCGATGTCTATCCCTAAGTTGTAGATGTTGTTGTCTGTTAATAACATTATTTAATTTAATTATTTAATAAACTTATTAAAAAGCGTGCAAAGATAACAAATTTTTAATTTTTGAATGAAAAAATATTTTTGGGGATAAGTCATACTTCCTATTCGGAAGTAGAGGCGTTTTTAAAAACATTCACTGTCTGGAAAATTTTTGAATCGCTTCTCTGTCGAAATGTTTCCAAGACACCAATAAAAATGTTGTTGTAGGTTGTCCTTCGTTGTCGTCCGAAAAAACACGACAACACAGACAACAAATGACAACATATAGGATTTGGCTCAAAAATATGTTGTTGATAGTTGTCCTTCGTTGTTGTCTGAAAAAAACACGACAACACAGACAACAAATGACAACATATAGGATTTGGCTCAAAAATATGTTGTTGTAGGTTGTCCTTCGTTGTCGTCTGAAAAAA
>JBJEGZ010000042.1:155485-233179 GCA_051875555.1 Candidatus Limimorpha sp.
ACACGACAACACAGACAACAAATGACAACATTATAGGATTTGGCTCAAAAAAATAGGTTGTTGATAGTTGTCCTTCGTTGTCGTCTGAAAAAAACACGACAACACAGACAACAAATGACAACATTATAGGATTTGGCTCAAAAAAATATGTTGTTGATAGTTGTCCTTCGTTGTTGTCACAATAGGATGAGTCTTTGAGTCTGTTTCACGGGCATCAATATTTAAAAAAAGAGTCCGGAATAAACCGGACTCTTTAAAAATGATTCATATAATGATAAATCAAAGATGCATATTATTTGCCTTCAGCTAATTTCTTGTAGCCGTTGTAACGCCATTTTGCGTTTTCTTCTGTCTTGGCGAAGAGGACTTTTGCTTCTTCTGGGAATGTCTTCACGAGAGAGCTGTAACGGACCTCGCCCATGAGGTAGTTTTGGAACTTGCTCCAGTCTGGTTCTTTGCTGTCGAGGTGGAAGCCGTTCTGTCCTGCTTCTTCTTCGTCAGGGTTATATCTCCAGAGGTGCCAGTATCCGCATTCTACCGCATATTTCTCTTCCATCTGGCTGTGACCCATGCCAATGCCGATTCCGTGGTTGATACATGGTGCGTAGCAGATGATGAGTGATGGTCCGTGGTGTGCTTCGGCCTCTTTAATAGCCTTGAAGTATTGTGCGTTGTTAGCGCCCATTGCTACCTGTGCTACATAAACGTAACCGTATGATTTTGCAATCATTCCGAGGTCTTTCTTGCGAATCTTCTTTCCTGATGATGCGAATTTGGCTACTGCACCGGCTGGTGTCGCCTTTGATGACTGACCGCCTGTATTGGAGTAAACCTCTGTATCGACGACGAGCACATTGACATCTTCGCCTGATGCGAGTACATGGTCTAAGCCGCCGAAACCGATATCGTAACCCCAGCCGTCACCACCGAAGATCCATTGTGACTTCTTGACGAGATAGTGTTTGAGTTCGAGAATCTGCTTGCAGTAGTTGCAACCGCACTCTTCCATCATAGGAACCATCTGGTCTGTGATCTTCTTTGTCTCGATGGTGCTCTCGCGGTTGTCAATCCATGCTTGGAAGAGAGCTTTCAACTCAGAGCTGCAGCATTGGCAGTTCGCTATCGCGTCGCTCATAATCATCTCTATACGCTCGCGCATCTTGCGTGTTGCCGTTGCCATACCGAGACCGAACTCTGCGTTGTCCTCGAACAATGAGTTTGCCCATGCTGGACCGAATCCAGAACGTGTGTTAGGACAATATGGTGTCGCCGGTGCTGATGCGCCATAGATTGACGAGCAACCTGTTGCGTTGGCAATCATCATCTGCTCACCGAATAGCTGTGTGATAGTCTTGATATATGGTGTCTCCCCACAGCCTGCACATGCGCCTGAGAACTCGAACAACGGCTGTGCGAACTGACTGTTCTTTACGCTTGCAAACTTGTCGATGAGGTTGTCCTTGTATGTGACTTTGTTCTGTGCGTACTCCCATTTCTCGACTTCTGCCATCTGTGATGATAACGATTTCATAACCAATGCCTTGTTTCCCTTGTTACCTGGGCAGATGTCAGCGCAGTTGCCGCAACCTGTACAGTCGAGTACTGAGACCTGCATTCTGAACTTCATGCCTTGTAACTCCTTAGGCATCTTGACATCTATAGCGTCCATGCCTTCAGGGGCGTTGGCGGCCTCTTCAGCTGTCATGACTGCCGGACGTATTGCTGCGTGAGGACAAACGAGTGAGCACTGGTTGCATTGGATACAGTTCTCTGCTAACCACTGTGGGACGTGTGATGCTACACCGCGTTTCTCGTATTTTGTTGTCCCTGAAGGGAATGTGCCGTCTTCCCAGCCTGTGAATGCGCTGACAGGAAGGTCACCGCCACACTGACGAACCATAGGCTCCATGATGTTCTTGATGAATGCCGGGATCTCACGTGTGTCTTCTTTCTTTTCAATGACGATGTTAGCCCATTCTGCCGGAATCTCTACCTTCTGAATCTCACCGCCACGGTCAACCGCTGCATAGTTCATGTTCACAATCTTCTCGCCCTTCTTGCCATAACTCTTGACGATGAACTTCTTCATCTGCTCAACGGCAAGGTCGTATGGTATAACTTCTGAAATCTTGAAGAACGCTGACTGAAGTATGGTGTTTGTCCTGTTGCCTAAGCCAATCTCCTCTGCGATCTTTGTAGCGTCAATGATGTACATGGTGATATGCTTCTCGGCAAGATATTTCTTGATCTCGTCAGGAAGATGATTCTTGACCTCTTCTGCATCGTATGGCGTGTTGTAAAGGAATGTCCCGTTCTCCTTTAATCCGCGTAAGCAGTCGTATTTCTCAAGATATGATGGTACGTGAACTGCTACGAAATCAGGTGTCCCGACAAGATATGGGGCCTTGATTGGTTGGTCGCCGAAACGAAGGTGAGAACATGTGTAACCTCCTGATTTCTTTGAGTCATAGTCGAAATATGCTTGGCTGTATTTGTTTGTGTTGTCACCGATAATCTTTATGGAGTTCTTGTTTGCTCCAACTGTACCGTCAGCGCCAAGTCCGTAGAAACGAGCCTCGAAAGTGCCTTCTGGAAGTATTGAGAACTCCGGGAGTATTGGTAATGACTTGAATGTGACATCGTCAACGATGCCGACTGTGAATTGGTTCTTCGGGTTCTCCGATGCGAGGTTGTCGTAAATTGAAACAACGCCCGCCGGTGTGACGTCCTTTGAAGAAAGGCCGTAACGACCACCGATGATGAGAGGCCTGTTGGCGAAGTCTTTCAATGCTTCAACGATGTCAAGATAGAGAGGATCGCCGTTCGCTCCCGGCTCCTTGGTCCTGTCAAGGACGCAGATGCGTTTCACTGTCTCTGGCATAACCGCCATCAAATACTTGACTGAGAATGGACGATAGAGGTGAACCGTGATCAAACCGACTTTCCTTCCCTCTGCTGAGAGTTTGTCAATGACAGTCTTGATTGTCTCGTTGACTGAACCCATTGCTACGATGATGTCGGTAGCGTCTGGCGCTCCATAGTAGCAGAACGGTGCGTATTCACGGCCTGTGATCTTTGTCATCTCTTTCATGTAGTCAGCAACTACATCTGGCACCGCGTCATAGTATTTGTTCTGAATCTCACGGGTCTGGAAATAAATGTCAGCGTTCTGGGCTGTTCCGCGTGTCACCGGGTGCTCCGGGTTAAGAGCGTTCTCACGGTAACGCCTTAAAGCCTCCTCGTCGATAAGCCCTCTTAATGACTCCATATCCGCTGCCTCGACTTTCATGATCTCGTGTGAGGTGCGGAAACCGTCGAAGAAATGCATGAATGGAACCCTGCATTTGATAGCCGCGAGGTGTGCCACAGGAGCAAGGTCCATAATCTCCTGAACTGAAGATGTGGCAAGCATCGCGAAACCTGTCTGGCGTGTGGCCATAACATCAGCGTGATCTCCGAAGATTGATAACGCTTGGGCCGCTATAGAACGCGCTGTGACGTGGAATACCCCCGGAAGTAATTCACCGGCAATCTTGTACATGTTTGGAATCATAAGGAGCAATCCTTGTGATGCGGTGAATGTTGTTGTCAATGCTCCTGCCTGTAACGAGCCGTGTACAGCGCCTGCCGCACCTGCCTCTGATTGCATCTCGACAACCTTTACAGTGTCACCAAAGATATTCTTCTGTCCTTTTGCCGCCCATTCGTCAACGTACTCTGCCATAGGTGATGACGGAGTGATAGGATAAATGGCTGCAACTTCACTGAACATGTATGCAACATGGGCAGCCGCCTGGTTGCCATCACATGTCATAAATTTTTTTTCTGCCATATTTCTAAAATTTGATTTTTTTATTCTTACGATTTAGCGTGCAAAGATAAGTTTTTTTTTAGTTGAAAATATATTTTTTTCATATTACTCCTATCTGTTTTTCAAGGAAGTTCTTATCTATGGACAATGCATCTATATGTTTGTTTCCATGCGCTATTTAATCAAATATATCTAACTGCGCCCCTTGTCTCTTCTCTGTGTTGCAAAAGAAACAATGCTTGTTACCTATCATCTCTGCTGCTTTTTTCAAATCTATCCTCATAAGCACATCTTTTGTAATCATTCTCTTTCCATCTTCAAAGGAAATACTTCTGAGCAATTTTTCAACAATGTCTGTATTCAACAGGTCCCATATATATTCCGCTTGCTCTAAGGTGTCGAATCCAATAAAATAGCATGTGTCGTCCAACATTACAGGCTTCCCGCCCTGGGGTTTTACCAAACAGAAATGAAATGTTTTGTATAAACCGGATATGGCAATCTTGTATGGTTTGAAAGAATAATCACCTATGCCGAAAATCGAAAAATCGCATTTACCTCTATAGATGCTTGATTTCCTCTTTTGGAACATGTCAATGTGACTGCTCAGATATTCAAAGGTTTGTGGATACATTCTTATGTAAGATGTGTCTTGCCCGACGAACTTTTGTGTAACAATGGTCATCCTTCGCGTCGGATTTGCAACTTTTGTTTTCAAATCAGAACTTTTTAGTAGTGGATAAATCAAATCGTCTTCAAGCGGGAAGTGCTCTCCTAACTTATTGCTAAAGGAAGATCCACCATACTCAAGTTCCATTACTTTTGAACAGTCATGCTTTATTCCTTGCCTCCATTCAAAAGGTGATGTCCCATCTATGTCGTTGTCAGCCGATAAGATGGACATAAATCTGTCGTTTTTCCACCCGAACTCGCACTTTATCTCTGACGAATAGAAGTCTGATTCTTGGCAGGTGGCTTCTGTCTCCTTGTTCAACTGGCATAAGAACAAAGCTGCGCCTACGCTGACATCAAACTCCTTCTTGGCATCAATGTTCAACTTTTCCAAATTAGCAATAGGCAATTTCAGTTTTGGAATATCATATACAATGTTTTTTATGACGGAGTTTTTTACTAAAATGGCCATGCTGCCTTTATAATGCCCGAAGTTTCTTAACAAATCAATGGTTATGTGTTCTGCAATGTCAAAGTTCCCCTTACCAGTCATGGCATCGAGCCCTTTGTGTCTTTTGAAGTTCGACTTTTGTGGCAGATTCTTTGAATCCATCGAGCTCAGCTCCGAATTTGTTACCCAAGGTGGATTGCCGATAATCAACAATTCCTTTTCGCCTATCGCCTCTCTTATGGTTTGATAATCGAAACCGAATATGCTTGAATGGGCAATAATTACTTCCGGCTTTACCTTGTCGGGATTGTTGAGAAAATAATCTAAGATGTTAAACTTTGCCTGCCAAATATGTTTTTTTTGAATCTCTATGCCGAAAATTTTTTCAACATCGTCAAATGTTTTTAATATGGCAAGGATAAAATTCCCTTCCCCACAAGTCGGCTCAACTACAATGTTAGGTGATATGCCTTTCTTTTTCAGATTCTCCGCTACCTTATTCGCAAGAGTTTGATTTGTTTGGAAATCACCATATTCGGCATTTCTTTCGCAAGCCTCATGTGCAAAAGTGCCTCTTAACCCTTCTACCAGCTGTAATAGCTCTGAATCATCTGAAATAAAATCCTTTATACCACATTCATTCTGAAGTAGTCTGTTTGCTTCAGTCGCTGATGTCAAAGAATCCTTGTTGTTTTTTAGAAAGCAAAATGCTAAGTTGCTTATGTGGGCATCAAAAAGTCTCATTTTTAACCTCGTCAAAGATTTTGTTAATGCCGGATACTGATTTTTCTAACGAAATGACTCTCTGGTATTGCAGTCGCCACTGTAAAGCATTGGATATGGTCAGATATCCTTGTTTAGGCGGATTTTTCAATATCATCTTTGCCATATTTAGCAAGGTGATCTCGTCGGCAGGAATATTACGGTCCGTTAAGTATGCGGCAATATCTTCTTCGTTCGCTTTATCCCTTATCATTTCACGCAGGCGATATGTGGTCGTATAGTCGGCAGTTCTTTCATTAGAGATAAATGCACAACTTACAAAATTAAGTGTTGTGGTTTTAGTTTTGGCATTGTCTATCTTGTTGTAAACAAATATTAATAGATTGTATCCCAGACCAAATATTTTTTGTTTTGCATTTTTGTATGGACATGATGATTGAGGCTGCTTGATAGATGTCACCTTAATATCGGTCAGAATATCCTTTGATGGTAAATCTATTCCATTTGCAGAGGAGCCAATAGTTACAGAATATTTGGATTTTAATTGTTGTTGGAATTTGTGCTCAACATACGTGCCAATGGCCTTCCCGTCAGTAATGCCATATAGCTCGCTATTTTTGATACTTGATTCTGCTATACAGAACAATTTGGCTTCTTCAAGTAACTTTACTGTTGTTAACTTTGGCTTCATCTTTTATTTATTTGTATCACAATTGTTACGTTATTCGCAATGCGTAAATGGTTCGCAAAGATACAAAAAATTTGGTTGCTCCTATCGAAGATGTATATTTGTTTTCTGCCGGTATCGTAATTAAGCGATGTTACTCTTGGAAAATGATATTGAACCTACTCTATGATAAAATGATATGTTAAAACATCTAACAAGAGCCCTCGCACTCTGTGTCTTTAGTGTATTTTAAGAATACAAATGGTGTGCCTATGAGACACACCTTCTATCTTTGTTTTAAGAAAACGACTGGTTATCTTTCGTCTCCTTTGCAGTCGCCCTCATGGCCTTTGCATTCGTGTTTCTGCTCGCACTGCTGTTTTCCCTTGCAGCAGTCGGCCTCGTCTTTTTTGCAGTCGCCCTCATGGCCTTTGCATTCGTGCTTCTGCTCGCACTGCTGTTTTCCCTTGCAGCAGTCGCCATTGCCTTCTTTGCATTGGCTCTCATGGCCTTTGCATTCGTGCTTCTGCTCGCACTGCTGATTGTCCTTGCAGCAGTCGCCTTTGCCTTCTTTACATTGGTCTTCCGGTTTGCAGCAGTCGTGTTTCTGTTCTGTTTGCTGTTTGTCTTTGCAGCAGGCATCTTCGCCTTTCTTGCCGTTACCGCCATTGTTGCAGCATGATGCAGCTAAAAAAGCGACGAGTCCGAGAGCTAATAATAATCTTTTCATAAGTGTTGATTTAATTTTAAAATTGTGAATATTAACGGAACAAAAATAATAATATTTTTATTGTGTATTGCAAAATAAGAAAAATTGTTAACTTTGTAAGTTTTAATTTTTTAACATGAAAAGACTGATTATTGTTTTATTTGCCTTAATTTTTTTAAGTGCTTGTGGTGATGATATTGTTTATGAGCGAGTTACGTTGTTTCGTCCGGGTGAGTATTGTTCGCAGAATTATAGGATACCGGCGGTGATTACAGCTAAGGACGGCACTGTTGTGACGCTTACCGACAAGAGGAAATATAATGATTTGGACCTTCCACATGATATTGACGTGGTGTGCAGGTATAGCGAGGACATGGGAAAGACTTGGAGTGAGCCTGTGATAATAGCTGAGGGGCAGGGTTATAACAAAGGATTTGGCGATGCTGCGGTAACTTATACTAACGATGAGAACGGATTGATAAGCGTTTTTGTAGGTGGCGTTGGATTCTGGAAGTCGAATCCTAAAAATCCTTTGCGTACTTATAAAGTGGTGAGTGATGACGGTGGGCGCACATGGTCGGAGCCGGAGGACATAACGCATTTCATCTATGGTGAAGAGTGCAATGACCCAGTCCGTCGCGAATGGCGTGGCTCTTTCTGCGCATCTGGCAATGGTTTGCTAACAAGCAGCGGACGAATAATGTTCGTGGCCGCTGTTCGTGAGTCTGCGGAATGGACGGCATCAAATTATGTGGTGTATTCTGATGATAACGGCAAGACTTGGAATGTCTCAGGCCGTGCCTCTTACGGCGGCGACGAGGCTAAAGTGGTGGAACTGAAAAACGGAGATATCCTTATGAGTATCAGGAGCACTGGTAATCGTTGGTATAATATTTCACATGACGGTGGCATCACATGGGGCGAACCACAGGAATGGGAAGACTTGCCTGCCCCGGCTTGTAACGGTGATATAATAAGGTATGGCGATGTGCTTCTTCATTCTCTTCCAAGCGGCGACACCCGCAGAGATGTCAGGGTGTATGTGTCTGAAGATGAAGGGAAAACATGGAGCTATAACAAGTTGATGGTGCCTTATTGGTCGGCTTACTCCTCATTGTGCGTGCTGCCAGACAACACCATCGGTCTTTATGTCGAGGAGACTTGTGAGGAAGATGAGGGCTATGAGATGGTGTTCTATCGTTTCAGCTTCGACTATTTATCTCTGTTCTAAAACGTAGATGACTTCGTTGTCGCGTTTCATCATATATTTCTCCCGAGCTATTTTCTCCATTAATAAGGTGTCTTTATAGAGCATCTCTAAAGTGTCTTTTTGCTTCTGAATCTCATAGTCGTAATACTCTTCCTGTTTCTTCATCTTGCGTAGCTTGCGTATGCTTTTGCCTTGCTCGAACACATTGTATTGGTCGATAAAAACAATTACCGCGACGAATATCAGCGTTGATATGACGTATTTGTTAGTGAACTTTTTTAAGATGCTTTTTAGCTTCATGATTTTTTTTGCAAAGATAGTGTTTTTTCCGTTTCAGACTTCATTTTTTCCATTTCGATTGAATCGCAATGACAAAGGGGTCAAATATGACTAATTTTGCGTCAGAAAATCATAGAAAGATGAAAAAATACTTGTTAATTCTAATTGTGCTGCTTGGTGGGGAATTGTTTGCGCAGGCAGCCGGAGACGATGGGAGAAATGTTGCGGACACTGTCGTCTTTACCCTCGATGACTGTCTTCGTTATGCGGTCAGTAACAATTATGAGAGACGGTCGATGGAACTGTCGTGCAAGTCGCAGGAACTCAGCCTCGAACAGACCAAGAAACAGAGGCTGCCTTCGGTGAGCATGTCGGTGAGTGAAGGCTATTCACATAACTCGGACGGCGGCGGTGCATCAGGAAATGCCGGAATTAACGCCTCAATGCCTTTGTATAATGGAGGTGAGATAAATGTCAGCATTGAACAGGAAAGCCTCCGCACAGAACAATCGGTACTTGAACTGACGCGCTTCGATGATAATCTCTCGATAAATATCTTGCAGGCGTTCCTCTCAGTCCTTGGAAATCAGGAACTTCTGAAATACCAGAAATCGGTGCTGAAAAGCAGCCGTGAGGCTATGAGACAGGGTGAGAAAAAATATGAGACCGGCTCTATAGTGGAGTCCGACTACCTTCTCCTTGTCGCTCAATATGCCTCGGATACAAATAATGTCGTTGATACACAGATTTCTATAGATAACAGCATCCTTAATCTGAAAGTGCTGCTTTCCATGGATCCTGAGATAAACCTCGCAATCGCTTACCCCGACACTTCAGCTATTAGCGAGATGGCTGTTCTGCCTTCAATGAATGAGGCTATCGAACGCTCGTTGGCTTATTCCCCTGACTTGCAAATCAGCGGCTATGACATAGAGATTGCCCAAAAATCTCTAAAAATCGCAAGGAGCGGACAGCTGCCGTCTCTGAACCTTAGCGCGGGTCTTAACACTGGACATGATGGATTCCAGGACTTCGGCAAACAACTCGGCGACCGTTTCAGCCAAAATGTGGGCGTGTCGTTGAATATCCCTATATATAGCAGGGGCGCGAACCGTATTAAAGTGAAACAGAGCGAGTTGTCTCTGCAACAGACCCAATTTGAATATGAACGTAATATTCTGACATTGCGTCAGACTGTGGCACAGGAATACCAGAATGTGGTGTCGGCATACAACTCTTTCTTGGTCTCAACACAGTCGAAAGACGCTTATCTGAAATCGTTTGAGGCGTATAACGCACGCTTTATCTATGGCTCTATCACAGCGGTGGAACTTCTTCAACAACAGAATAATTATTTGAATGCTTTAAATAAATATATCCAGGCCAAGTATTCTTTCATCCTTGAGAGGAAAATCCTTGACGTATATATGGGCAATGGTGTAACAATGTAAATTTAATAATTAGAATATGAAAAAGAAAAGTAAAGTTATCATTTGTGTCGTGTTGGTTATAGTTGTCGCGGCTGTATTGTGTTCCATCATTTTGAGTGGGAAGTCGGAGGAACTTGTGGTCAGGACTCATGTCGTTGGTGAATATACGATAGAGAACACCGTTACCGCTACCGGCACAATCGAACCTCTTGAGGAAGTGGAGGTGGGTACTCAGGTGTCTGGTGAGATTTCAAAGATTTTCGTCGATTTTAACAGCGTTGTATCGAAAGGCCAGATCCTTGCCGAACTCGACAAATCAAACCTTTTGGAGAATGTGCGCCAGGCTGAGGCAAGCGTGCGTAGCGCGGAGAGTGAGCTTGAATATGTGAAAACAAGTTTCGAAAGGACAAAGCAGCTTTACGAGGCGAAGGCCGCCACCCTCGTCTCGTATGATGAGGCAAAAAACAACCTTGTGAAGGCGGAGACATCGCTGCTTAACGCGAAATCAAATCTTGATAAGGCTAAAGTGAACCTCGGCTATGCGGAGATATATTCCCCTATCGACGGTGTGATTCTGTCAAGAGAAGTGGAAGTGGGACAGACAGTGGCGGCATCATATAGCACACCTACCTTATTTAAAATAGCAAAAGACCTCACAAAAATGAAAGTTGAAGCTGACGTTGACGAGGCTGATATAGGACAAGTGAAAGAAGGCCAAAAGGTTACATTCACCGTTGACGCTTATGTCGATGATGTGTTCGCCGGTGAAGTGGAACAGATCAGACTTGCTCCGGTAACGACAAACAACGTTGTGACTTATACGGTTATCATCACAGCACAAAACAATGAACTGAAACTGTTCCCCGGAATGACCGCCTCTGTGACTATAGTGACTGAGGAAGAGACAGGACTCGCGATTCCTTCTGAGGCTCTGTCGTTCTCCCCTGATGAGAAAATCCTTAGCTCTATGATGAAAAACAATGAGATGCACAATAGGAGAGATGGAGAGAGAAGGGGTCCGAGACCAAACGGCGGTGAACGTCCACAGATGGTGTGGGTGGTTGAAAACGGAGCGATGTCTCCTCGTCCGGTGGCTACAGGTTTGGGAGATGGCGTTTATAAAATCGTCGAGCGCGGACTTGCGGCAGGCGATTCAATAGTGCTGTCGGCTTCTTTCCAAAGCAAGTCAAAAGAAAATATCAAGGTGGGGAACAACCCGTTCATGCCTACACCACCAAACCATAAGGATAACAAGGGTGGCGGTAATGGACGCTCCTCTGGCTCCCCGCAGAAATAAAATCTGAAAGAGATGGATAACGCGATTTTGAAAATTGATGCACTGCGCCGCGTCTTTAAAGTTGGCGACTTGGAGGTCAACGCCCTGAAAGGTGTCTCGTTCGAGATCCATAAAGGCGAGTTTGTAAGCATAATGGGATCGAGCGGTAGCGGGAAATCAACCCTGCTGAACATCTTGGGCTGCCTCGACCGCCCTACCGCCGGAGAGTATCTCCTGGATAACGTCCCTGTGAGTAAGCTGAATAAAAACCAACTCGCAGACATCAGAAACCGTAAGATTGGCTTTGTCTTTCAATCGTATAACCTCCTTCCACGTACTTCTGCCCTTGAGAATGTGGAACTCCCCCTGCTCTATAACGCCTCCGTGCCCGCCCGCGAACGTAAAGAGAGAGCAGAACACGCTCTCGAGATGGTGGGCCTCGCCGAACGTATGTTGCATCTGCCTAACCAACTCTCAGGCGGACAACAGCAACGCGTGGCCATAGCAAGAGCTATCGTCAACGACCCCGTGATTATCCTCGCTGATGAGGCAACGGGTAACCTCGATACAAGAACCTCTTTCGAGATAATGTCGCTGTTCCAAAAACTGAACGAGGAGGGAAAGACAATCACTTTCGTGACTCACGAGAGCGACATCGCATCGTTCACAAAACGCATCATCATGCTTCGCGACGGACATGTCGTAAGTGATAATGCTGTCTCTCCAAAATCAGCAAGACAGGCTCTTGAAGAGATGCCGGAAGACACTGACGAATGGTAATGTTTTGTTTTTTGAAAAATGAATTGTTATGAATATATGGAATTTATTTAAAATAGCTTATAAGTCATTGCTGCGTAATAAGATGCGTGCGATGCTCACTATGCTCGGAATAGTTATCGGAATCGCTTCTGTGGTGACTATGGTTGGCGTTGGCGAAAGCTCACAGCAGAGCATTAACAACCAAGTGTCATCAATGGGTACAAACCTCATCATGGTGATGCGTGCGAGAATGCGTGAGCGTGGAGTGTCAACAGGCCGCGACAACGTTCAGACTCTTAAACTTAAAGATGTGGAACTGCTCGCTGATAATGCGAAATATATCTCTGCCGTAAGTCCTGTTTTTAACGCAAGCAGCCAGATTATCAATGGTAATTATAACTGGGCTGGCACCGTGATGGGCGGAAATACCGAACTGCTGAAGATTCGTAAATTTGAACTCGCCTCAGGCTCGTGCTACACAGAGGAAGATATCAAGAAATACGCAAAAGTGGCTGTCATCGGCCAGACGATCGTGGAAGAGCTTTTCGATGAAGGCGTTGATCCCGTGGGACAGACTATTCGGGTGGGGAATATGCCTGTGAAAGTCATTGGTACCTTAAAGCCTAAAGGCGAAAATCAGATGGGTGAGGACCAGGACGATATTCTGCTTATGCCTTATACCACTGTCCAGAAACGTATGCTCGGCATCGATTTTGTCCACATGATTATGGCTTCGGCCGTGTCGGAGGAGTTCTCTGATAAGGCTGTAGCAGAAATTGAGACAATGCTTCGCGGGGCGCATAAGATAAAGGATGGCGACAGCGATGATTTCGAGGTGCGTACACAGGCGGAGATGCTTGAGATGATGTCGTCAATTTCGGGCTTGATGACCACACTGCTTACCGCTATCGCTGCTATCTCGTTGATCGTGGGAGGAATAGGTATTATGAATATCATGTATGTCACTGTAACTGAACGCACAAAGGAGATTGGACTCAGGATGTCGATAGGTGCGCACAATAAAAGCATTCTTATGCAGTTTTTATGTGAGAGCGTTATCTTGAGTATCATCGGCGGCATAATGGGTATTCTGCTTGGGGTGGTGATCTCGTATGTGCTGTCGGTGTTCCAAGGCTGGCCGTTCATTGTCAGCACAAAAGCTGTGGTGCTGTCGTTCGTCGTTTGTGCGGCTACCGGCATTTTCTTCGGCTGGTATCCTGCAAAGAAAGCGGCTTCTCTCGACCCGATAAACGCACTTAGATATGAGTAGTATGAAAAATATTGAGAATAAAATAATTAGTCTTAGATGGCTGGCGCTTCTTTCAGTGGCTATCAGCGTTGGTATGAACTTGGCAGTTCTTCTGAGCTTCTGGTTTGGCGACGGTATCTTGTTCATGCACGACCCTAATTACCGGAAGCCGCCTTTCCACTTTTCAGGATTCTTGGTCAATATCTTATATGTCGCCGTACTTTCCTTCATCCTCTATATCCTGAATAGTTGTGTCTATAGGATGAAGTCCGTGAACAATAAGACGAAAGTGGTGATAGTGATTGTGGTGGGTATCGTCATCACAATGTTGGTCAGCGGCTCTATGACGTTTTTCCGACATGGTGTCTTCAATGATTGGAGATTCTCAAAAAGCTTCTCGCATCGCTTCGTCAGAATGCTGACCGATGGCTTCTTCCGTGATTTCTTCGCAATGGTTATTGTGACTTTCTCTTGGCAGCTTATGGTCCTTAATAATAAGAAGAATAAAATGGCTGTTGAAAACGAGATGCTCGCGGCTGAGAATATTAGGACGCGCTTCGAGGTGCTGAAAAACCAGATGAACCCTCATTTCATGTTTAATTGCCTTAATACTTTGCAGGGACTTATCGCTATTGATAAGGATAAGGCGCAGAGATATCTCCAGGAATTGTCAAAGGTGCTTAGATATACGCTTAATAATCAAGAGGTCGTGACATTGAGAGAGGAACTTGATTTCACCTATTCCTATTGTAACCTGATGGAAATAAGGTATGGGGAAAACCTGAAGGTGAACTTTAATATCGATGATAGAATGCTCGAATGCGAAATCCTTCCGTTGAGCTTACAAGTGTTGATCGAAAACGCTATCAAACATAATGTGATAAGCGACAAACAACATCTTTTGATTGATGTGGATACCGATTTCGATAATTTGAGCGTTATAGTGAATAACGTGATAAATAGGAAAATGGAAGATGAGGTTGGCAATGGCATCGGTCTCGCTAACCTTTCTGAACGTTATGAACTAAAATGGGGACGCTCTATCGTAGTGTCAGTCTCTGAAAATAATTTTAAAGTCGAATTAACACTGAATAAAAGATGATCAGGTGTTTGATAATAGAAGATGAGAAAATCGCCGCTGAATCACTGAAACTCCTCCTTGACGAGGTCGAACCTGAATCGGAGGTGGTGGCAGTGCTGCAAACTGTTGAGGACAGCGTGATATTCCTTCAGTCTAACCCGGATGTGGATCTGGTTTTTGCCGATATACATCTCGCCGACGGCTCCGCTTTCGCCATATTTGAAAGGGTAGAGGTGAAATGTCCGGTCATTTTCACCACCGCTTATGATGAATATGCAATCAAAGCTTTTAAAGTAAACAGTATAGACTATCTGTTAAAACCGATAATAAAAGATGATTTACAATGCGCTATAAAAAAATTTAAAAAAATCACAAATTCTCTTGACTTTTCTAATATTTTCCGTATCTTTGCATCGGAAATCAAGAGCGCTTCTAAGAAATATAAATCTTATTTCTTGATACCTGAAAGAGATAAACTTGTGCCGGTTTCTGTTAACGATATAGCGTATATCTATATCTGTGATAAGTTAACTAAGGTCGTAGTAAAAAGTAATAAGAGCTATATTCTATCACAGAATCTTGATGAAGTCTATCATCAACTTGATCCAACATTGTTCTTTCGTGCGAACAGACAGTTCGTTGTCGCACATGACTCAATAAAGGATGTCACATTATGGTTCGGAAACAAGATTTCATTGAATATGAAAGTCCCGACACCTGAAAAAATAATTGTAAGCAAAGCCCGCGTCGCTGAATTTAAGGCGTGGTATTCTGCATAATGATCCGCAAGCCAAGGGGGGGTAGATACCAACCTTCCATTCTCAATGGAAGTTCTTTACAATCCTTCTCACACTGCTAAATGTCACTAACAATTTTTATCTATCTCCCACTTGGCTTTTTATTTTTTTTATTATCTTTGCCCCAAAATTAGTGCCATGGGAAAACGTAAGTTGTTATTGTTATTGTTGATGTTTGTGCTTTCATTCACATCTTATTGCCAAGATGATGATTTTAAGAAATATCTCGAATCATCGAAGAAGAAATTGGAACAGAAGTCGGATGAACAGAGACGGTTCTATGATAGCAGAAACGAGAAATACTCTGATTATGTGGAGAAAAGAAACGCTGAGTTCGCAGAGTTTGTGGCAAAACGCTGGGAGTTGTATAACGAGTTTTATCAAGAGCGTATCGAGATGGCCGCGCCGAAACCTAAAACGGCTCCGATGGCTGAGACATCTTACAATAATGATGTCGTGAAATCGTCAGACATCGCCTATCGGGACGATGTGTCTCTCCCAACAGTGACACACCTCAAAATGGTGGCATACGGAGATACTCAAGGCGTTGGCAGTAATTATGTGATAAAAAACCGTGTGGAAGACAATGGGATGGTGACAAGCATTACCGCTAATGCCGGCTCGTCGAAAAAGTACGGGACGAACCTCTCGTCTGATATTATGATAAACTTCTACGGCTGTATGATTCCATTCTCTGTGAATCAGAAGCTTAGGATAAAATCGACAAATGCGGAGGAGAAGAGTGTCGCTGACTATTTCACAAGGATCGCGAAATGTCAGGAAGAGACTCACGACCTGTGGCTTCAGGTGTCTGCCGTTGTCAAAATGCTCGGACTTAACGAATGGGGCTCCTTCTGCCTGCTGCGCGACATTTCTGAACAGATGTTCGAAAAATATGACGATAGGGTCCTATTCTGCTTCTATATGTTGAGGAACGAAGGCGAATATAAGGCGCGCCTCGCCCGTGGCAGCGAGTCGGGACGGCTTGTCCTGCTGATAGCGTTGGATAATAAAAAAGAGGTGTATTCCTATTCCTTCTTCCGCTTCGCCGATGACGATAATGGGAAAATGGTTAAATATTATACAGTCTATGGCGGCGGAAACCCCAATGAGGCGGTTTATTCTTATGACTTCTGCGTCCAGGATTCCGACAAGAGACAGATGGGCCTCGACTTCGACGGAGTGCTGAATATGGGTGAGTGTGACAAGGAAAGAGAGCTGCGACTTACGGCCGATAAAGTTGTGAGGATACCTTATAACTCAGCGCATATCGCATATCTTAACGACGTCCCGATGACGGTATTCCCTCTCTATTTCTCTTCCCCAATATCTATTGAAGCTCAAAAGGTACTTCAAGATAGCTTTAATGAACTGAAAAGCCAATATTCTTGCTCACAGTTTATAGGGATACTTTTAAATTTTGTGCAGACCGCTTTCGACTATAAGACCGATGAGGAACAGTTTGGTTATGAGAAATATTTCTATCCGGAGGAAGTGATAGGCTATCCTTATTCCGATTGCGAAGACCGCTCGGCTTTGTTCGCATGGCTTGTGACAAAATACACTGATGCTAAAGTCATCGGCCTGCAATACGAAGGGCATGTCGCTACTGCTGTTTGTTTCGGCGATAATGCCGATGTTAGTGGTGATGGCTTTGTTTATGGTGGAAATAAATACTATGTCTGCGACCCTACATACATTAACGCTCCAATAGGATTGTCAATGCCACAGTTTAAAGGTGTCACACCAAAGGTTATTAAAATAAGGAGATAGTTTTCAATTTATTAACTGTAACTCCTCAACCTTGGCGAACCTGTGATAAACGCCGTAATCATCGAAATAGACGAGCGAGTCTATCTCAAGTTGTTTGATATTGAACATCTTAGGAATGAATCCCCCAATATCCATCTTATAATAATGTGTTAGAATGTCACGGGTGATATCCCATTCAAGCTCAGAGCCCTCGTCTTCCATCACATCGTCGGCAATGTCCCATGTTGTCGCACTGCCGTCTTCGTAATAACGGTAATATAAATCGTCCTCACGCCATAATCCTATGAGTAAATCGGGATTGAACTCTACATCGTTAAATACTTCTGGATTGATGATTTCAGGCTGGTAGATTTTTTTCTTATCGGCGAACCAAATGAAATATGCGGCCACGCATACTCCGGCTGTGACTAAAATGATAATGAGAATCCAGATTTTCTTTTTCATATTATTTCTTTTTTGTTATTCGGAGAAACGTTTCATCACCACATACGCATCGTTAATTCCAAGTTCTCCCGCTTTGCTTAAATCGCGCACAGCAAGTTCTTTCTCGTTGAGATACAATAATGTTAGTGCTCTGTTGTAATATGCTTCCGCTAAATTGGAGTCGAGGGAAATAGCGTTTGTGTAATCGTTGATTGCCTTGTTGAATTCCTGCATCTGCAAATGAATGTTGCCGATATTATACCATAGGATAGGGTTTTTCCTGTTTTTGTCGAGCATCTCGGATAAAGTGTTCAGCGACTGCCGGTAATCGGGCTTCTCGTAACTAAATGTCTGAGGCCTGTTGCTCACCCTTTTCTGTGTGATATATATAGAGTTGTCGTATGTTTGGTCGTTCAACAGCAACTCGGCTTTCGCATATTGAAGAGCCGAGAGGTTTATAGCGGCATATAGCCCAAAGTCGCGATCGTTGAGAAGACTTGTGAAAAGAGTCTCACCGCGCTGGTAATTAAACAGCTCAAAATTGTACATCCCTTGAAGTAATATTCTTAGCTTTTCATTATCAATGTTTTCTATGATGCTATCGTTAATAAGCGATTTGTGTTTTGGGTCGAAAATATCATTTTTAACGTAAGCTAATTTCCCAGGGATGCTGTTGCTTTCAGACAACTGGCTGAGAGTGGCATCGAGATAGAAACTCGTGTTGTTTTCGGTTAGAGTCACTATAAAACCCACACATGGCTTTATGCTAATGTCTGCGAACTGAATCAAAGAGCTTTGGCGGTTGCCATTCACGAAGTCTGACTCGAAATTGATGATTTTGTTATAGTCCATTTTTGAATAATGGTTGTATAGCGAATCCACGTTTGCGTCATCTTCGCTTATAAATGCCATGATTTTCTTTGCTTGGTATTGGTCATTTTCCGCGCCTATAATATCGTTTTTCTCAAACCTTACAACCGAGCGGTTAATCCAAGCGTCAATAAAGTCGGGGAACAACTCGATTACGGTTGTGAAATCATCTTCGGCATTGTCCCATTGTTTCATTTTATAGAACAGGATACCTCGGTTGAAATAGCCGTAAATGTTTTGTGGGTTTATTTCTATCACCTTATTATATAAAGCGAGGGCCACGTCATACTCTTCCATTACGGAATAGATGATGGCTCGGTTATAGTAGGTCAGAGCGTTACGTTGGTCGATGATGTTTGCTTTTTCGTAATCGTTTAAGGCGGCGATAGTGTCGCCGAGGTTGAGAGAAGCCACTGCTCTGTTGAAATAAATGAGGGGATTATCTTTATCAAAGCGTAGGGCATAGTTGAAATCATTTATTGCCGCCTCGTAATCTTTGCGTTCAATCTGAATCATTCCGCGCCGTATTATGGCTTCAATGTTGAAAAAGTCGTAATATACGGCTTTATTCATATCTTCGAGTGCGCCGTCAAGGTCTTCAAGATAGCGTTTCGCTATTCCTCTGGATATAAATGCGTTGGAGTTTTCGGGATTAATGATAAGGGCTGTGTCGAATTCTGCGACTGCCTCTTCAAATTTATTGAGGTGCATAAGTGTAGAGCCGGAAGCGAGGTGTAGATCTTCGCTATAAGGGTCGAGGGATATGGCTTTTTTGAAGTCGGCGATGGCATCGGCATAGTTGGATAGTTGGTCGTTAGCGGCTCCTCTATATTGGTATGCTCTGATGTATAGCGGGTGTATTTCGATTACTTTTGAGAAGTCGTCAATTGCACCTGTGAAGTCGTGAAGGCTGTATTTTGCTATTCCTCTGAGAAGATAGCCCTCAAAATCAGATGGTTTCGCATTGATTGCAATATTGAAATTCCTGATTGCGTCGGAATATTTTTCCTCGGAAAGGTCAAGTCTTCCCATCAGAATATAGTGTTTATGATTTATCTGCGCCTTGATTCCTGTCAAAGGCGAGATGGCGAGGAAGAGCAATATGGCAATTATCTTGTTCAAGAATCAGGGTGTTTATCTTTGGTATTTTGAAAAAGAATCTACAATAGTATCTTGATAAGTCTTTGATACATATATGTTTTTTATTGACGGATTATCAAATTGGATAGTGATTTCGTTAGGGTCTTTCATAAGTGATGCGATATGCATGATATTCACCATGAAAGAGCGGTGGCATCTTTGGATAGGAGTGTCTTTGAGTTCCTCTGACACTTTTTTGAGATTTGACCTAAGGATATAGTCTTCTATCTTATTATTGTTAAGATATTTGATTATCACGTAGTTATCTGATGATTCGAGGTAATAAATATTGTTAAGGGTGATAGAGAAACGAATTTCACCCCTATCGTCTTTAAAATTGATGATGTTACTTTTATTGTTTTCTTGTTTCATCAGTTCGATAGTTTTCTTAAGGTGTTCATTCTCAAGGTAAAGCAGTGCGATAGAGTAAGGGATAAAGAGCATACACACTGTGTTGGCTATCGAGCTTCTGAAAATATTGAAGAGGGCTTCCCAGATATTGATGTTAGGGTTTTCCGCCATGTAATTGTCAACGAATCCCACATAGAAAGCGATGAACACATAGAAAGCGGAGATAAGGACAGTCTCTGCTACTGCCCATGTGATATATTCGAGGAAACCTATTTGGTATTTTTTTGTGAAGAAGTGCATGATAACCCTACTGATAGATACTACAATCATGCCTGTTATCACCATCAGGGAAGAGTACATGAAGTAGTTGAACCTGTTGATATTCGGGATCCAATTTTCCGAGTTGAATGGGCGGAATATATTTATGAACAGCAATGAGAATGCCGTTGTGAATAGGATAATCCTCACAACGTTATCTTTTTCAAGCAGATAACTTGGTAGGTCTTTTACGCCTAAAAGTTTGAATTTATGTTTTTTCGATTCCAATGTGTATTACTTTAGGAGAAAAAAATTATGCACAAAGATAGACAAAAAAGAGACATATTCCTATGTCTCTTTTGTAAAATATTGTTAAGTTTTTTATTATTGCAGTTTGAACACAATAGGCACCATGTATTGGACGCGGACAGGTGCGCCACGTTGTTTACCCGGATTCCATTTAGGCATGCTTTCCACCACTCTGACAGCCTCTTCGTCGCAGCCGCCGCCTATACCGCGGAGTACCGATACGTGTGAGATGCTCCCGTCTGGTTCAACGACGAAGTTGACGAAAACCTTGCCTTGGATATCACTTTCGCGGGCCATAATAGGATATTTGATATTTTTTGCTATGTATTCGAGAAGTTTCGCTGTGCCTCCTGGGAATTCTGGCATTTGCTCTACTACTTTGAAGATTTCGGCCTCTACGATTTCCTCCTCTTCAATTTGAGGGGCATCGTAAACGTATTCCTCTATTATCTCGTTCTGGTCAACCTCAGCGTTAAGCTCGATGTCTTCTACTTCAACATCGTCTTCCACGACTTGGATTTGGGTGACTTGTGGCTTTGGAGCCTGCACCTGTGGTTTGGGTTGCTCTTGTTTTGTGATTTCTACCATTTCCTCTTCAATAACCTCGACTTGTCTTTCAAACATATCAACGGTCTGCTTGTCGTAGCTCTTGTATTCGAAAACGCGCCATACGATTAATAATGAAATGACTAATCCAATAAGAGTAAATGTTAATTTCTTGCTTTCAAGATCTGCCTTTGGTGATTTTTTTATTTCCATGATATAATACCTTTTTATTCTTTTAAATAACGCTGCGAAGATATAAAAATTTTTTTAATGCCGGGCTAATTTTTATCATTTTTTTTCAATAGAAGTTTGAATAGCAAAACTCCTATTATACAACCGATTGTGTCGGCTAAAAAATCGAAGACGCAGCCATATCTTCCGAAGAAAACATGTTTTTGGAGAAGTTCTGTCAATGCTCCGTATAGAATTGAGATTATGAGTGCGCTGAGAAGAAGGGTGTTTTGGCTTTTACGGCTCTCATTTGCAAATGTTCCCTTGAATCCAATCAGTATCGAGAATGATAATCCTGAGAACATCAGCAGATGTACGACCTTATCTGGGGAAAGCCATTCCCACAATGTCTTTACTGTAGGAAAACAATGCCCCGGCAAACCGCACAGTATCATTATTATGGTAGCGCAGATTATGCCGGGGTAGGTGTTTTTTACAGTAATTTTCAAAGGATTATCCAATAAGGTTCTTGTATGCCTCCGCATCGAGCAATGCGTCCATCTCCGATGCATCGGATACCTCGATCTTAATGATCCAACCTTCGCCGTAAGGATCGTTGTTTACTGTCTCAGGAGCGTCAGCGAGTGCCTCGTTGAACTCTATAACCTTGCCTGAAACTGGCATGAAAACCTCTGATGAGGTCTTGACCGCCTCTATTGTTCCAAATGGCTCTTCTGCCTCGAGTGTCTCGTCAACTGTATCGACGTCAACGAAAACGATGTCACCAAGTTCATGCTGTGCGTAATCTGTAATGCCGATAAAGGCGTTGTCACCTTCTAAACGGATCCACTCGTGGTCCTTTGTGTACTTTAAGTTTGCTGGGATATTCATATTATCTTTTTTAAGTTAGTTTTATATTTATTTCGCTACAAAAATACAATTTTTATAACATCGTTTCTATTTATTAAAAATTTTTTTTTACTGTGTCAAACTGAATCTCATTGTTATTCCCGCGAACACGTTTGTCGTCTTGTATGAATTGGCAATGAATGGGTTAGTCATGTCGTACTTGAAGAACGCCTGTGCGCCTAAACGCTGGCTGAAATTGTAGTCGCCGGTGAGGTAGATGTTTATCTTGTCCTGCCCGGATGATACTTGGCTGTAATACTCGTCAATGCTCCTTAATGTGGTGATGTCTCTTCTGAAACCGATGTCAAGTTTGATTTTGAGGTCGTTGCTGACTTTCTTTGTGCCTGTGCTTTCCAACATCCCGATATTGAAACTCAGCCCTTTGAATGTGTAACCGAGTCCTACAACGATTTCCCGTCCCGCATTCTCAGTTATCTGGTTGTTGCTGAAACTGATAACCACGGTCTTTGATTTCTTGAACTCAAACGAAGGGGAGAGTGAGTTTTTGAATGCGAGTGTCACACCTATGAGTGGCGCGTACTGCTCTGATAACATGATTTGCGACATGTCGTATTCCGGCACCCTCATGTTTGTCCCTTCATAAACAGCCATGTTCATCTCAGCGTTGTAATTGATGTTGTTGGCCCATGTCGAAATGGCGTATGTTGACTTGTATGAGTGTGTTATGTTGACGGTCTTAAAAATCTTCTTTATAGCGGGAATCCTTGTCAAACCTGTGAAGCTGACGTTCCAGTTTGGAAGTGCGATGTTCCTGAACAAGGTCAATGAGACTTTGTCTGGCGACTGTCCGCTGTATGCCGCGAGGAATGCGTATGTCAGCACTTCCTGCGATGACGCTCCATAACCATAAGGGAAGAGTCCGTTACCTATTGAGTCGTAAACCATTGGATTTCCGAGACTTGCCCATGTTTCGTTTTCGTTTGCGAGACGGTTTGCGATGGTTTGTCTGTAATCGCACAGCCTGTTGAACAACTCGTCGCCATCGGTGAAGGTGGTCTTGTTCATCATGAACGACATGCTGTAGTTACCGCTCGTTGTAGGCGTATAGAATTGGAATATCCCAAACTCGTCAGCTCTGAAGTACTCGGAAAAGTTCTCTGAATAGGAGTGTGTCCCGGTGATATCAATCTTCAGGTCGGCGAAAGGCTCCACCGCGACTTTATAGTTGTAGGTCTCGTTCATCTTCTCAGAATAAGGCTTGTTGAATGTTGAGTCAACGCTGAGCCAGTTGTTCCTGATAGCGTTATCAAGCACGTTGTCGTTTTGTCCCATCACGAATGCAATGCCCGGAGCCATTGTGCTGCTTAAGCCGAAGTAGTTCGGGGTGTTCATGAATCCTGGGAGAGTGACGCCGTTGGTCTTGGAGTAGGTGAACGATACTTTCTTGATAGAGAATACAATGCGTAAGGCATTGTCGCCTATTGCTTTGCCTATGTCAATCTTCTTCTTGATAGTGTCGTTCTGGGTCTCTTTGTCTTTTGCGTTCCTGCTACGGTTGTTGGAGCGTTGCGGTGTCAATATCTTCTTAAGATACGGCACTTTGTTGTACAACTTAGTGAGGTCGGCGTTAGCGGAGAACTGTATGCTGTTGTCGTTCTCAATGGTGTTGCCGAGGCGTGCCTGCACCGACTTCGCTTCCGCTATCCATCTGTAGTTACCGGTATAGTTGGCGGTCGCTCCCAACCAGTCGCAATAAGGCAGTTTATTAATAGGTATAGTGTAACTGAGTTTTGCACTCTGATTGAATCTTGAGATAGAGCCGAAGTTGAGGAGCTCGTTACGTATAGTGTCTCTGTTTGCTGTCCATTCCTCGCTGTTGCGCTCCGGATTCCCTGTAGGCTCGTAGATGTATGCGTTTGCCGAAGCGTTGTATGTGAAGTTCAGCCCTTTAGAGATGTCGTAACGGAAGTCGTAATTTCTCGACCAGTCCCAGTTTTTCGCCACCGTCTCTTTGGTAAGGATAAGACCTGACGACTTGTTGCGGAGCTTCTGCTGTTGTGTCTGACGATACATTTCTGTATTGAAAGAGAAACTCTTGGGCATATAATATAGGTTGAAGTCCTTGAACAGCTGCATATATGATGGTGAAGCCCATTTTGCTTTAGCGAAAGGCTGCCATGGTTTCGCGTTCGTTGAATAGGAATAACCTATGCCTCCGCGGTGTGACTTCTGTTTGTAATACTCCATATCCGGATTGGCTTGGAGCTGGTCGGTGTAGGCGTATGATGCGTTGAGGTTCTCAATATCCCAGAAGTGTGGTTTCTTTGTCCCGACACGGTTCTTACGTAAATTGGTGATATTGAAGTTCGTTTGTTTTGTGACATCTCTTGATAGGTCTTTGAGCGAGTCTTTCCCTCTGTCATCGAGGTCTTGCAACGAACGTTTAAGTTTCACATCTGGGTCGAGTGGGTTGAACTCAGGTGTGATAGTCGTATTATTATGGTCGAAATGTATCGGCACTGTCATACCGCTCTTTTCAGGGATCATGAATTTCCCGAGGTCTATGTCGGCTGAAACATTATATGTGCCTTGCGCTTGAAGTTCTGTGTTAGTGATTTTTGTCTCAAGAGAGCCGTATCCTGATGAAGAGTACGAGCCAGCGATGGAGACACGTCCGAGGTCAGCGAGTATTGTCTCGACACGTCCTGTCGCCGCATAACCTCCGTTACTATTTAAGTCTGTCATTCTTAACTCATTGACCCATACGACGACGCTTTTGTCTTCCGGCACTTCTCCATCGTGTTTCGGGTTACGGATACCTATCATCATAGAGCGCACCTCACTGATTGTCGGGTTACCGAGAACTTTGATGTAGTTTTTGCCGTCCATCTCCGTATATATTCGGTTTGTGCGTATCTCTTTGTTACCGTTTGCCATAGCCGTGTTACGGTTTGATTTCACGTTGACGACTTTTTCAAAATCGATCTCTACCATATTCGATTCTGGCCAGATGCCGTATTCATCGGTGATAGATGTGTACCATGGGGTTATTTTCAAAGGCACCTCGTATTCGTAGTAGTTGTCGGTGAGGTCGGATCCGAAACGGAGGAACAATGTCACCTCATTGTCTTTCACTTGTCCGTCAACAATGCTCTCGGCATGGACGAACATTTTCATTTTCTTATAGAAACGGAAGTCGAACTGTGTGGTTTTATATACTCCGAGGGCATCTCCGTCAACAAGGTTTTTCACCGAGAGTTGCAAAGACTGTTCGTTCTGACGCACGGTTGATGTGGCTCCTGTATATACTTCCTGCTGTATTCCGGGTGGTATGCAGTAAGGCACCGGTGTCCTGCTGCTGTTTTCTTCAAGGTTGACAGCCGACATCTCGAAAATGGTGTGGTTCGTCTGGTCGCCCGGTTGGTATTCGCCTGGTGCTTGTATGGCGTTGGTGTATGTCCTCCATTCTCCTCTAACGAGGTCGAGTGTGGCGAAACGTATCACTATGTCGTCCTTGAATCCTTTCAAGAACATTCTCAAGAATCTGATTGAACTGTATCCTTCGATGTTACCTATCACGCTGTTAGGCTCGCGGATAGGTATTCTGAACTGATACCATTTTATCCTCTTGTTCTCTCCGTTCGCAGTCTTGACGTTGGTCTCAAGAATATCGGAAAGATAGTTCTCTCCTGTTTTCTGCAACTTCGCAGGGTCAAGTTCCACCACATATTGGTAGTAGTTCTCAGCCTCGCTAAGGGTGTTGTCACCGTTGATGTCTTCTTGGTCTGGAAGAGTACTGTTGTTAGTTGTGTAATTCTCAGTGTATTGTGTCTCTGAGGGTGAGTTGCCCTCGCTACCCGTATATTTTTTATAGCGTTCGAGAATGCTGCTGTATTTTTCGTTTTCATCGTAGTCGGTGCCGCGGAAATAATGGTAGTCGTCTGATGACGGGTCGTTGTAAAGAGATGAGTAGGCTTCTGGGCTGAGTTTGTTTCTCATTGTCTCAAGGAAGTTTGAGAAGAAACTCCGTTCATCGTTGTTGTCGAGTCCGTCGTATCCAACGTCTTGATAAATACGTGTCTCAGGGTCGTTGTTGAATGCGTTGACCAGAGCCTGCAAAGAAGGCACGCGTCCCCAGACCGTGGTATCCACGTTAACTACGTCCGGACTTGTGGGAAGGCCATGCTCGTATGATTTCCTTCCGTCTCTCAAGATATCTTCCGAGACATCGCCTAAGTTGAAATATAGTTTTCCTGTATTCGTCTGGTCTTGTCCCTCAAAGAACGGGTCCATCATCCAGAACTCTATGTATTCAACGTTTGTGGAGTTGAAGTCTGACGACTCTATCGCGCGCATGATACCACCCCATCTGTCTTCTGGGTTGTCGAAGGTGCCGTCCTCGTTAACATTTTCAGTATCATAGTTGTAAGGTCCGCGTTCTTTAGGATAGTAAGCGAGGTTGAGTACTGATATGTTTGTTGATGTTCCTGCTTGAATATCCCGGTTAGGGAAGATTTCTGTCTCAAGGATCTGGCGTACTCTGTGGTCAGAAAGCTCATCGTTGGTGATGTTTGATGGCAGCAGAGTCCCGTATCTGTCGTAAAATACGGATTGGTCGATTATATACCACGACAATTTTGCTCTGTTCTTACCGTAGTCAATCCCCACGTTTGAGGCTTCTGGGAAGAGTTTGCTTTGTTTCTGCGGGGTGCTGGCGAGGTGCCAATAATGCCATTGTCTCAGGTCGATGGTGGATTTCGCGCCTTCGAAATCATCGATATACGATGTCCCGGTCTGCCCCGAGTCCTTGTTTATCCCTTGAATGAAACGTGCGAACTCGCCATATACCGTGATTCTTGATTTTGTGTTCGTCTCTATGAGGGGCAGTTTGTCTATAACGTCTGTAAGCCATTGTGATTCAGTCTGATAATTGATATCGAATCCGTAAATGGTGTTGGATATCGGCTCATCGTTATAGTTGACCTTAGTAGTGTATGCTCTTTCGGAGAGATGGAGTATTGTTCCACCGAGTATGAAGTTAGGGTTAAATTCATGTTCTAAGCGAGCTCCGAGATATGTCTTTTTGATTGTTGACAATGCTGTGTTGTTCTCAAGAGAAACGTTTATTGTTGTCCCTGAGTTGAGCAGAGCCTCGTTAAGGATTGTGACACGGCCGAGAGTGTAATCTACAGTATAGTCAACGTTTTCGGTGAGTGGTACGCCGCCGGCTGTGACGGTAACGGAGCCTGGCTGTACATTGAGTGCGTTGAGGTTGATCTCACTTCCTGATGATGATGTGTATCGTCCCTCAAGACGGTATTTGTTTTTCTCTGTGTATTGTTGCGCCATGACTTTCGTGGTAGAGTAAAGGGAGTCGAAGGCGTATTTGTCGGCGAGAGCCGGGTTGTCAGGGAAGATCTTATTCCTGATATGGCTTCCAAAAGGCTCGAGTACAGTGAAATAAATACGTCCTGTCGCGGCGTTGATGGTTCCTCCGCTTGTGGAAGCGCCGTTGATAAAGTCGAAGAGTCCGTCTCCTCCGGAAACAGGGTTGTTCTGACTGTTCAAACGGTCTAAACCCATGAGGTTTATGAGAGAAGTCCCTTTGATATTGTCCGGGGCGTCAGCGAAATAACCTGTAGCGACGCCGTTCTGGTTGCCGAGATACAAGATGTTCAAGTTGAAGTTCGTAGATGCCACCTGATATGCCCTGATGTTATAGACGTTCTTCATCATAAGGTCCCACATAGGCATGTTGGTGTTGATGGTGGTGCTCTTCAACATTTTGGTTATGAGCAGGTTGGGGTCTCTCACTCCTTGGTCGGAGAATTCACCGACTTGGAAAACACCGTCTTGTCCTATTACGGTGTATTGGTATGCGACGGCTAAGGTCTGGTTGGAGTTGAGACTGATATTCAAAGTGATGAAACCGAGTTTGGTGTTGACGGTGTATTCTGTCGGGGAGAGTTTCCTCGCTTTCTGAATCTTCTCGAAGTCACGGCCGGAGATATATCCGTTTGAGGAGAGATAAGATGTTACCGTGTTCATGTTACGAATCTGGGTGGTGTCCATGTTTGCGACAAGGTCGTTGGCATAGTTGCTCGGATAAGGCGAGCCGGGAGTCGGGTGAACCTTGTTATGGTTGTAAATCCAATTATCCTGTCCTTCGCCTAAGTCGGTGAATGCCACAATGTTACGGCAGTTGTCGTAGTTAGAGTTGGTGTTTGTCACCCATACTTCTATTTTTGTGATGTTGATGCTTGATGTCACAGTAGGAAGGTTGGCGAGAGCTTCTTCGTAATGGTCGCGGAAATATTGGCTAAGGAAGAAGTGCCTGTTCTCCTCATAATCAAGGCATTCCAACTCGAATTCCTGTGTCAGTGCGCCACCGTTGACAGCAATGTTCTGTGTCTCGCTTTCTTGGTATGACGCTATGGCTGTGAGGGATGTCTTTCCGAACTTAAGTTTCGTTTTGAAACCGAAAAGTGACTGAGTGCCGGTGATAAGCGTGCTTCGTAGCGGCATGCTCACGTTGCCGGCCTCGATGAGTTGTATGATGTCGTCCTCATCGCCTTCATATTTGAGCGTGAGCTTGTTCTCGAAAGAGAACTGTGTCTTTGTGTTATACGACATCTTGAACTGTATCTTCTCTCCGATCTTCGCTGACGCGCTCAACTGAATGTTCTCATCGAAGTCAAAGTTCGTCGTCTTTTGTTGCGCCACCGTGAGTGACGGGTCTCTTCTGCGTTGGTGCTTGATGCCGAATGTGATGTCGGCCGAGCCTTGCAGCTTGATGTCGATGGTGTTACTTCCGAAAATCTTGTCAAACACTTTCCCTCCAACGTAGATTGGTGGTATCAGCTGGTTGCCGTTATTGTTCCCCATAGAGCTTTCACGGCGTTCTTTCCAATAGTCGTTTATGGATTTCGCAGTGAGGTAGTCGGAATACTGCTCTCTCGACATGGTGAAAGAGTCGCGGTAGGTGAAGTCGCCTATTTTGTTGACGAAGACGTATTGGCCAGTTATAGGGTCGTATTCTATTGTGCGCTGTATGTTTGGAGGGTCGTTGAAATATAGCCCCGACTTGTCGTTTTGGTTGAACGGATTCCCATCGTCTTCAGGAATAGGGAAAAGCAAGTCCTGCTCTTGGGCCTGCGATATTATGCAAACGCAAAATAGCGATAACGCTAAGATATATCTTAAAAATCTCAAACTCATAACTCTTTAGATCACAATAGTCTTAATGATTCTTTGATGAGGTCCTCAACGGCAGGATTGTCCATCTGCTTCAAAAGTCTATCCAATATTTTCTCAATACTGACCTTGCTGAAGCCTAAAACCATTAATGCTGATAACGCCTCGTCTCTTGTTGTATTGCCTCCGGCTGATGTTTTTTCGCTTTCTTCTATCTCTAATTTGCCGATTTTGTCGTGAAGGTCAACGACAATGCGTTGCGCGGTCTTCGCACCTATGCCTTTCACTCCTTGAATCAGCCTTGTGTTGCTTGTGGCTATGGCTTCGGCGGCCTCCTTTACCGTCATGGAAGAGAGAATGAGGCGAGCCGTGTTGCAGCCAACGCCCGACACAGTGATGAGCTGAAGGAAAAGCGAACGTTCTTGCTCTGTATAGAAACCGTACAGGGTGTGCGCGTCCTCGCGTATCGCAAGATGCACAAACAATTTCACCTTTTCTTGCTCGCCAATGGAGGTGAACGTGTTCAAAGTAATATTAATAAGGTATCCAATGCCTTGATTATCAATGATAACGTAAGCCGGGTTTTTCTCAACAACGGTTCCAGAGATGAAACTATACATAGATTTTCGCGAAAATATTTCAAATTGCAAAGATAGTAATTTTTCCTTTTATACAAAGATGTATTTTTTTTGAAAAACAAGTGTCAAGTTAAACATTGTTTTATTAACTTTGCAGAAATAATATGAATTTAAAATCCCAGATATGAGATCAATCGTAATTCTCGCAGGCGGCGGTCCTGCACCGGGCATCAATACAGTTATCAGCACTGTTGCCAAGACGTTCCTTAAGGACAACTATCGTGTCATCGGCCTTCATGAAGGCTATAAGAATCTTTTTAAAGAGAACCCTAAAACCGTTGACATTGATTTCCTTTATGCTGACCAGATAATGCGAATGGGTGGTTCCGCACTTCAAATGAGCCGATATAAACCGAAAGATGAGGAGTTTAACGTTGATTTCTTTGTCAAAAATGATGTGCAGCTCCTCGTGACAATAGGTGGCGACGATACTGCATCAACAGCGAACCGCATCTCTAAGTTCTTGAAAAATAATAATGTAAATGTACAGAATATTCATGTGCCAAAGACTATCGACAACGACCTCCCGTTGCCGGAGGGCAGCCCTACTTTCGGATATTATTCTGCCAAAGAAGCTGGTGTGAGGATCTCCCAGACTGTCTATGAGGATGCCCGCACAAGCGGTAACTGGTTCACCGTAGCCGCTATGGGGCGCGAAGCCGGTCACCTCGCCTTCGGAATGGGCGCGGCTTGCCACTACCCGATGATTATCATCCCTGAGATGTTCTATAAAACCGAGGTCACCTTCGACAGAATCATCCGACTCATCATCAGCTCGATGATAAAACGTAAGATCATAGGTGTTAGCTACGGCGTCGCAATCGTCAGCGAAGGCGTGTTCCATTTCATGTCTGATGAGGAAATCCAGAACTCAGGCGTGAACTTCACCTACGACGACCACGGCCACCCGGAACTCGGAAACGTGAGTAAAGCCCATATCTTCAATATGTTGCTGCAGGAAAGACTCAAACTCCTCGGTATTAATATTAAGAGCCGTCCGGTTGAGATAGGTTATGAGGTGCGCTGCGTTGACCCATGCGCTTTCGACCTCCAATACTGCTCTATCCTCGGCTATGGCGTGAAGAAACTCTTCGACGAGGGCGTCAGCGGCGCAATGGTCACCGCCGACCCGAAAGGCGAAGTCAGCCCTCTCTATCTCAAAGATGTTGAAGATGAGAACGGTAAGGTGAAACCTCGCCTCGTCAATATGAAGGGTGAAAAAGCTAAACTCATTTTCAATAACTGCCTGCAATATATCACCCCGGAAGACTATGAGGAGGCAAAGAAATTTGTTGAAAATCCGGAGGACTATGATTTTAGAAAGATTCTTAACTGGTAAAAATAAAGTTTGTTTGATTATTGTTCTGAGACGGGTTTATTCCCGTCTCTTTTTTGTTTTATTCCATATTAGATTACAGATATTAGTTAATAGATATTAGTTATTAGTCAATAGATATTGGTCAAAGATCAATTATGCATTAGGAATGAGTGATGGTGTTTTTTGACTGATTAATTTCCGGACAATATAGAAATTCATTGATGTGCACTCGTCTTATACACGTTTGATTGTCAATGATATGTGATTACTATTATTCTTTACTCAAACTAATAGTGTTATTCCCGTGTTGTCGAATGTGTCCGTTGTTCCTTATCTCGATTTCATAAAATCATTTATTTGCATCGTCTTGCCCGAGAACAAGTTGCAAGGTGCTTCTACTCCTTTGCTCAATAAATATTTTTCTTCCTTGAACAAATTGACGTTCAATACCTTCGGTATAATGGCGGATAGTGAAAAGCTGTAACCCGATATTGTATTTTATCAAGAATGATTGTTCAATTGAATCAATAAGTTGGTTCAGTTTAGCAAGGTTCTCATCGATGCAGATGGAGAGGTTTAATGCTGAGGTCTGAATCATATTGGCGTGGATATTTAACTCATTGAGCATTCCGAATAGTATGCCGAGGTTTTGCTCGTTCATGAAGGAGAAGTCGCGTGGGCGAATAGTCACGAGCATTTGGTTGTCTTTGACGATAAAAGAAGGGGAGTATTTGATAAACTCATCGCAGCTGTCGATGACGGTTGGCAGTAGTGATGAGTCTAAGAATGAGCGTACTTTTAGGGGAATGTTTTTGTTTTGCAGTGGTTTTGTAGTTTTAGGGTGCAGCACTGACGCGCCGTAGAAGGTGAGTTCTGTCGCTTCGGAATAGGAGAGGTGGGATATTTTCTCTGAATCAGGGAAGCGTTTTGGGTCGGCGTTACGTATTCCGTCAACATCTTTCCATACTGTCACCTCATTGGCGTCTAATAAGTTAGCAAAAACCGCGGCTGAATAGTCGGAGCCTTCGCGACCGAGGGTCGTTGTGACTACAGGCTTTGTTGAAGAGCCAATGAATCCTTGTGTGATGAGTAAAGTCCCGTCATGTTCTTTGTTCAGTTCCTGTATCTTGAGGCGGCTCTCGTCCCAATCGATGGCTGCTGAGCGGAAGTTGTGGTCGGTGATGATATAGTCTCTTGCGTCTAAGAGTTTGTTTTTTATGCCGTTATCGTTGAGATATGCTGAGATAATTGTTGTTGAAAGCACTTCTCCGAAAGATACTGTTTGGTCGTATTGGTAGTCATATTGGAACCCGGTCTCTTGTAAGTTACAATAGAGGTCGATGAAGATGTTTGCCACTGCGTCGAACACCGGATGTTCGGTATTACCATTGAATAAATCCGTCATAATATTCTCATGATAGCACATCAGATCTCGCAAGGCGGTTATCTCGAGATGTCCGTCATTATCTCGGAAGAGTTTTAATGTTTTCTCTATATTGCTGGTTGTCTTGCCCATAGCGGAGATGACGATGAGGAGTTCGTCTCTGTCTTCTTTCTCTATGATGTTCTTTAAGTTTCTTACTGAGTCAGCGTCTTTGACCGATGCGCCTCCGAATTTGTAAACTTTCTTTATCATGGTATTAATGTTGTGTTTGTGACGGATAAATGTATAATGGCTTCATACGTATGAAGCCATTATACTATTATAAGAAGGTGAGGAAATCCTCGTAATTTTTTTGAAGCAGTGTCGGAGTGTCAAGCCCGTAGGGGCATTTCCTCTTACATTGTCCGCAGTGCAGGCAGTCTTTAACTTTGTCCATTTTCTGTCTGTATTCATCGCCGAGATAGACGCTTAGGGGTGCTCTTCTTAGGTAGAGGCTCATCCTAGCGCAGTCGGGGATATAGATGCCGGCGGGGCAGGGGAGGCAGTAACCGCAGCCACGGCAGAAATCGCCGGAGAGTTCCTCTCTGTCTTTCCTGATCTTCAGCTGTCGTTCTTCGGTGAGAACGGGAGCGCATTCTTGGTAAGAGATAAACTCATCTAACTCTTTTTCTTTCTGTATTCCCCATATAGGCAGAACGTGGTCGTATTGGTTAAGGAAGGCGTATGCCGTCGCAGAGTCGGTGATGAGTCCGCCCGATAGCGCTTTCATGCAGATGAACCCCATTCCCGCCTTTTTGCATTGCTCCACTATGTCTAAGTCTTTGTCGGAAGCGAGGTATGAGAACGGGAACTGTAGTGTCTCGTAAAGTCCGGAAGCTATTGATTCTCTTGCTATTTCGAGACGGTGGTTGGTGATTCCTATATGAATTACTTTCCCTTGTTTCTGTGCTTCGAGCATGGCCTCATAGAGTCCGCTGCCGTCATTAGGTTTGGGACAGAACGCAGGGTTGTGGAATTGGTAAAGGTCGATATAGTCTGTTTTCAAGAGAGAAAGGCTTGTCTCGAGGTCTTTCCAGAATCCTTCCGCTGTGGTAGCTCCTGTCTTAGTGGCGATAATCACCTTGTCGCGGATGCCGGATAATGCGTAGCCTATTTTCTCCTCGCTGTCGGTATAGAAACGGGCTGTGTCGAAATAGGTTATCCCGTTATCTAACGCCTTGCGTAGAAGATAAGCGGCTTCGTCTTTCGGGATTCGCTGTATTGGAAGTGCGCCGAATCCGTTTTTGTTGACGGTGATGCCTGTCCTGCCTAATGTTACTTTCTGCATAGTTAGAAAATGAGAGCGAGTAAAACGTACAGCCAGTGTGCCGAGATTCCTGCGATGAGTCCGCCTATTGTATGTGCGCCAATAGCTTTAGAGATGAGTTCGCGGTGTCCGAGTGAGTCGAGCATTGCGGTGTGTGTGCTGAGGAATCCGCTCCAGCACATGCCTATTGCTGTGCATACTGCGATGGCGTTATTATCTATAAATCCTTCTGCGATGAATTTTGGAAGGAGGCCGAGTGCTGCTCCTACCGCTCCGAGAGAGGTGATAGGGAATGCTACTAACTCAGGGCTTTCAAAACCGAATAGCCATTTGAAAACGAAATCAATCTTGCCTGCGAGATAGGGGAGAACCGGAACACCCTCGTATGCGGCTCCTGAATATTCTCCGTTAGTTGGCCCGAAAGTCATCATCATAACTATGGTTGAGATAATAAGTACGCCAGGAATGATGGCGAGACCGATGCCGACACCTTCTTTTCCTCCATCGAGGATTGCGTCAAGGAAACGCATCATGACGTTGCCTTCTGACTTGAATGAGATCTGCTGCTCGTCTCCTTTTTCAGGGTTCTCATAACAATCAAGTTCAGGATACGCTTTCAATGTGAAATGCTGCATAAGCCGTGTTGAAACAATACTTCCAATTATTGAGCCTGCCAAACCGACGAGTGCGCCTTTGAGGAATCCCAGACCGAGCATATAGAATACCACTACGAGACCCATTCCGAATGCTGTTCCGAAATTGGTGAGTGAACAAAGCTGGTATTTCTTGAAATAATGTGAGAAGTATTTATCTTTTGACAATGTGATGATTGCAGGGTTGTCGGAAAGGAAAGTGAGTATTCCGCCAAGAGCTGCTACACCTGGGAGATTGTAAATAGGTTTCATGAACGGACGAAGTACAAGCTCTACAAGGCGAACTACGCCAAATTCAACAAGGAGTTTGCCTAACGCACCGGTGAGAACGCATACTGCCATGAGGAAGAAAACAGTATCGATAAGAAGGCGATATGCGGTGTTCATAATGGTATTCAGCATGTTAGCAGCACCCATTCTTGTGCCTAACAAGCCAAAAAACAGTCCGAAAACGAGGATGAAAATTGCCGCCTCAATGCGACGTCTGGTTAAAAATTTCATATTATTATCCTTTCCTATATTTATTGTGTTAATGTTTATTTGTTGATGAAATTCATTCTCCAAGTGATGCCGATATTAGCCTGATATGTTATCTTGCTGTCGTTTGGAACGAGGACGCCTTCCGCGATGTCCATTGTGCGTATTGCATCGTTGACAGCGAAAAATGCATGAATACGTATGTTGCGGCTGTCTTTTATCGGATAGAACTCGGCACCTGCGCCGTAGAACACCACCTCAGTGCCCGGGAGTATGCAGAGATCATAGATGTCGTTATCTATTATGCTGTTGAAATCTTGTGACTTGTTGACATCGTAACCTGCCTTGGCATAGATGTTTAACTTCTTCTGAATCATGTTTACTCCAAGACGCCCGTCAATGGTCATGTCGTCAAAGAAGAAGTTCTTCTGCTCTGTCGTAGCGCGGTTCGTCCAATCGGCATAACCCTCGATAGGACCGAAAGTGAATGATGTCCCAAGAGCTATGTAGTTGATAAACTTGTTGTTAGCGTACTCATAAAAGTTGATGGAGCAAACTGGCCCGAAGTGTTTGTAGTTGGCACGCCAATGAATGCTGTAGTTGTAAAGTCCGCTGATTCTTCTGCCACCGAAAGGCGAGTTGGTCATCTGTATTGTGAACTCGTTCTTTTTGTCTTTAGTGGTGAATTGCGCGTTGAAACCGAACTGGTAGCATGAGAAGTTATCCCACATCTGTGTGTGGAAATATACATTAATAGGGGCGAGGTCGTACTCGATTCCTCCCATCGCAACAACTTCCTTGCCAACGGTAAGGGTGAAGTTGTCAGTGACCTTCCAGCCAAGAATCATATAATCTGCGCCATCAAAGAAATCGTTGAATGTCTGTAAGTTTTTGAGATTCAATCTTTGACGATATTTGTAGAAAAGATTGTCGCTGATGTCGCCGGCGATGTTGAAGTTTAAGTATCTGCCATAGAATCCGGAGTTCTGCTCTGTGCAGTCCTTCCAATTGTAATGGTCGAAATCAGTTCTTACCTCAAGTGATAACTTGTTTATTCCCGCAGTATTGCCCATGTTTTGTGCGAATACTGATAACGATAGCATAAGTGTTGCTAAAAGTAAAAAAGTTTTCTTCATATAGTATTAGATTTTTTCGTTCATTTTTGCAGAGTTTCTAAGTATATGCCTCATTTCGGCCACTATCTCGACAGATTCTTGTATGATGTTGAGATACAGCACTGAAAGGTCGATATTCTCATGTTTTTTCTGTATTCTGTTCATTTGTTCGATGCTGATGTTCATGAGTTCGTCTTCTCTTTTCTTGATTCTGTCCATCACAATCTCATGCTCCTTATAATCAGCTGAGTAAATCACTATGTTGGCGGCGTCGATAGCCCAGTTCGTCATTTCTTTTACTTTGTTAAGCTCTTCGACGTATTCTTTTCCCAAAGGGGTGAATGAGTTATCGACATATTCCTTGCACGGCTCGCAAATCCTTCTCAAGGAGTAAAGAATCTGTTCAATGCAGTTATAGTTAAGGTGGAACCATGTGTTTTTCCTGAAGATTTCCGATTCATCGAGGCGGCGCATCATCTGTATCTCTTTGCGTTTCAGCATCTTCATGGTGTTTTTTTCAATTTTGCATTTGCTCGTCATGTTGCGCAGTGTCTTGATGTCCTCATCTACGAATGCCTTTGTTATCTGGTCGTACATGCTTTTTGAATCGTTGATGAGGGTCATGAGGCTTTCCCTGTTATGCTCGAGTATGCAGTCCATGATGATGTTCTTGTCGTTGGTTCTCATGGCTTCATCGAACGACTTGTCTTTATCTTCGGATTCCTGTCCCGATTTGCGTGAGTCTATTAATATAATGTATAATGCTAATGCTATTGAGATTATGGTGCCTACCAGTCCTGTGAAGTTTAGGAAGATTGCGAAGACGAAGGCGAAGAAGAACGCCACCACTGCTGTGATGAGCCAGCCGCCAATAACTGAGAATACGCCTGTCACTCTGAATACAGCGCTTTCTCTCGACCATGCCCTGTCGGCAAATGATGCTCCCATTGACACCATGAATACGACGTAAGTGGTTGATAAAGGCATCTTTAGAGATGTCCCCACAGCAATAAGCATTGAGGCGAGAACGATGCTGACGAGTCCGCGAATCAGGTCGAAGGCGGCATTGTCTTCTATTATTATCTCTTTTTGGTTGAAACGACTGTTAATCCAAGCTTTCACTTTTTGCGGCACTATTGATACTACGCTGTTAGCCAAGTTATTAGAGAACCTTACCACCGCCCTTGCCGCGTATGACGTGCCGAACGACTCGTCGCCAGCGTTCTGTTTCGACAGGTCAATAGAGGTCTGAAGCACTATCTTCGCTTTTTTCGAGGTGAGAAGCGTTATCACCATGATGATGCCGGCTATCATGATATAGAGCATGCTCGCGTTGGCAGGCTCGTTTAACGCTCCCATGAGGTGCTGGTCGAGAGCCTCACCGCTGACTTTAAAGTCGATATAGGTGTCGAGACAGGCTAATGGCACTCCGATGAAGTTGACGAGGTCGTTGCCCGCAAAGGCCATAGCAAGAGCGAAAGTGCCAATCAATACAATGATTTTCAGTACATTGAACTTTAGGAAATAAAGAACCTGCATCAGAATGCTGAAGAAAACAAGACAGACACCGAGGATCTTTGTGGTGTTCTCATTAATCCATAACTTGTAACTCTCCTTCATGAAAGAGGCATCGCCCAATCCTTTTATCAACATGAAATAAATCAATGCCGTTGTGGCAATCCCACCGAAAATACCTATTTTATATTTTAAATTCTTCTTGTAGTTAAAAGTAAAGATGACACGTGTAATCCATTGAATAACAATGCTGAATACGAACGCCACCGCTACTGAGACGAATATTCCGAGAATCATTGTCATCGCCTTGTCGGTGTTGATAAGTTCAGATAAGCCTACAGGACAGTTGCCGCTTCTTATTTTAGACAGAGAGATTGCGAAAGAGCCGCCGATAAGTTCGAAAACAAGAGATACTGATGTAGAGGTAGGAAGACCGAGTTTGTTGAAGATGTCTAAAAGCAGAAGGTTGGAGATGATGACAGATATAAATATGTAAATCAGCTCGTTAGCGTAAAAATATTCTGGGGCAAACACTCCTTTGCGAGCTATCTCCATCATGCCGTTGCTCATTAGCGAGCCGAAGATTATTCCTACTGAGGCGATTATTGTAACTACTCGGTATGAAGCCGAACCAGTACCTACGGCGGCAGACATAAAATTACTCGCATCATTGCTGACGCCTGCGCATAAACCCATGATAGCCAGCAATATAACAATACCAACAATTACTGGTAATAGTGTTTCCATACTATACATATTTGGGGACAAAGGTAATAATTTTATTATTATCTTTGCAAAAATTTTTTAAATGAAAAAACTTGTTGTCTTTGACCTTGACGGTACACTGCTGTATAGCCTTGAGGATTTGCATAACAGCCTGAATTTCGCGTTGTCGAGGTATGGGTATGCGACTCGCACTTTGCAACAGGTCAACGCCGCCGTGGGCAATGGCGTGGGAATGCTTGTCAGAAGGTCGCTGCCCGACACTGTTAGCGCTGCCGAGTTCGAGAACTGCTATAATGTCTTCAAAGAACACTATGCCGCACACTGCTGTGAGAAAACCCGCCCTTACGACGGTGTTATCGATGTGCTTAAAACATTGAGGGACAAAGGTATAAAGGTTGGAGTGCTTTCAAATAAGTTCCACTCTGCCGCTGTGGAGGTCGTGGAACATTATTTCCACGGACTTTATGATATTGTCTTGGGAGAGAGTGATAGAATCGCCCGTAAACCTAACCCTGACGGTGTCCTCGCTATGCTGAGGGAAATGAACGTTGACAAGGCTGACGCTATTCTGTTCGGTGACTCTGATGTCGATCTGGTGACCGCTGGGAACGCAGGCGTCGATGGCGTCGCAGTGCTGTGGGGCTTCCGCGACAGGCAATTCCTTGTGTCCGCCGGTGCGAAATATATGATTGAAAAACCTTCCGAAGTGTTGCTTTTTGTATAATTTTATTATCTAATTTGGGCATTTCGTAAAACTTTTTTATTTTTGCACCCTTAATTTGATATAAATGAAAATAATGTTAAAGGAAGTTGTCAGTCACCGCGACTGGCGTGATTTTATTGGTTTCCCTGAAAAACTTTTCGCTGGGGATCCTCTTTTTATCCCTAATCTGCATTCTGATGAGAAAGATACTTTGTACAGTGACAGAAATCCGGCATACGATTATTGTGACGCGAAATTCTGGCTCGCTTACTCCGACGGCAAGATCGTTGGCCGTGTAGGCGCGATTATTAACAAAAGGGCTAATGAGGTATGGAATGAAAAATGCGTGCGCTTCGGCTGGCTCGACTTTGTTGAGGATTATGAAGTGTTTAAAACCTTGATAGATAAGGTGGTGGAATATGGTAAGTCGCAAGGAATGAATAAAATAATAGGACCTTTGGGATTTACCGATATGGATAAGGAGTGCTGGGTGACAGAAGGCTTTGAAAACGAACAGAATATTACCACTCTTTATAACCCAGAATACTATATCGACTTTATTAAACGATACGGCTATAATGTTGACTGTGAATGGCAGCAGTTTAAGATTCCAGCGTCGCAAGATGTGCCGGAGAAGGTCTCCAGAATCAATAAGCTTATCTCTGAGAAATACCATGTCAGACTCGTGGAGTTTACAAGGTCGAAAGATATTCTTCCCTATGGACATAAGATTTTCGATGCCCTCAACGATGCATTCCATATCCTTTACGGCTTCGTCGCCCTTACCGATAGGGAAATAGATTTCTATGTGAAAAAATATTTCTCTTTAATCGCTCCGGAACTCGTGAAAATTGTTGTAGATGAGAATGACGATGTAATAGGATTCGCGATTGCAATACCAAGCCTTACAAAAGCGTTTAAGAAGATGAAAGGCAGTATTCTACCGTTCGGCTGGATACACGCGCTCAAGTCACTTAAAACCTATGATGAGGTCGATTTGCTCCTTAACGGAGTGCGTAGCGAGTGGCAGAACCGCGGTATTCACGCAATATATCATGAGGCGCTTAATAAGACCTTGATAGAGAAAGGTGTCAAAATGGCGTACTCTAACCCTCAGATAATTGGAAACAAGGCCGTGGCGGTATGGAACGCACAATATGTGTGTGATCCTTATTTTAAACGTGCCGTTTTCTGTAAAAATATTTAATTGTTATGGACTTTAAACCTTATTTTTTCTCAGAAGAGGCTCTGATGTCGAGAATTGACACAGCCTTGTCGAAACAAAGCGCATTATGCGACAGACGAGAGTCGCTGATGACAATATTCCAATCGATTGACTTCACCACTCTTGAGGCCTTCGATAACGAGGCGAAGATAAGTGATTTCTGTTCTAAAGCCTTGTCATTCAAAGAAAATGCTCTTAATATCTCTGTGCCGGCGATCTGTATCTACAGCCCTTTTGTGAAACAGGCTAAGGAACTCCTTGAAGATAGCGGCATAAAAGTCGCTACAGTGGCATGTGCTTTCCCTTCCGGCCAAATGCCGTTCGACTTGAAGATAAAAGAGGTCGAATACTGTGTCGCACAGGGTGCCGATGAGGTGGATATGGTCATCTCAAGGGGTAAGTTCCTCGCAGGCGGTTATGATGAGGTTTATGAAGAGATAAAAGCTGTCAGGGAGATATGCCGGCCTCCTGTGCATCTGAAGGTGATTCTTGAGACGGGAGAGCTCAAGACCATCGAGAATATCCGTCGCGCAAGCGAGATAGCTATCAATGCGGGCGCCGATTTTATAAAAACCTCAACGGGCAAGGTGTCGGTGTCGGCTACGCCTTTGGCCGCTATCGTCATGTGCGACACTATCAAGGAATATTATGAGGCTACAGGCCGTATGGTGGGTTTCAAGCCTGCCGGAGGAATGTCAACAATTGACGATGCTCTCACATATTATTATATCGTCAGAGAGGTGCTTGGTGAGAAATGGCTCAATAAAGATTATTTCCGTCTTGGGACAAGCCGACTTGCAGGCAAGGTTATGGACGAGCTAATGCGTTAGAAATGATAAACTTCCTTCAAAACTGGGGCTACCTTGGATTGTTTATAGGCTCTTTCCTCGCCTCTACTGTGGTCCCTTTTTCCGCCGATGCCCTCATAATAGGAATGTTGGTCGTCGGTGGTAAGCCTTGGCTGTGCTTCCTGCTTTCTACTGTCGGCAACTGGTTGGGCGGAATGACGTCTTACGGAATAGGTTGGATAGGGAAATGGGAGTGGATAGAGAAATATCTCAGGGTTAAACGGGAGACTCTTGAGAAACAAAAGGCTAAGGTGGATAAATATGGCGCTTTCCTCGCTTTCCTCGCATGGCTGCCCGTGGTCGGCGATGTGTTCGCCATCGCTCTTGGATTCTATAAGACAAAGCCTGTCCAATGCTCTATCTATATGCTGATAGGTCGCGCGGCACGCTTCCTTGTATGGATCTATATCATTCCTTTGTTTAAATAAAACTCTTGATTGTCAGTGCCAAGCCCACTGATGATATATTATATGGGCTACCGTACAACAACAGGGACAACGTTTGGCTATTCCTCGTTGTCCCTGTCGATTATTATCTGTTCTGTTTCTATAACTTATCCCGGTTACGTAACATGCTTTTGCAATGTTAAGCTTTTTGCCGTTAGAAATTTACAGTTATCCTAAGTTTGGTCTTTCGGACTCAAGGCGACAGAACAAGCCGTTGGCCGCTGTCCTGATTCTATTACGAAGAAGTGCGTCTTACACCTATTAATATATAGCGTCATTCATCGCGGTCACTTTTCCATCGCTTTAAATGTGGAAAGACGACCCTCATTTGGGCGATGGCTTCCTCTCTTGTCACTTTGTGTTCTGAGTCTTTGTTGAACTCGTCAATGAATTGAACGCAATGCTGTATCATCTCTTCCATTGTGCAGTCTTGGAGGAAATGTCCGTTATCGAAGCAATATTTGCAATAGTCATTGTTTTTGCTTCCATCGGTGTTGCAGCCTATTTCGCATTCATTGATGAGAGGCATTCCGCAACTCTGGCAATATTTTATTTCTTTTTCCATTTTTTAGAGATTTAATTTTGATGTGATGTATGATGTTTTGTTTTACATCAGTTTTTTATATCTGAATCTCGTAGGCTGTTGGTTGCCAAGTCGTTTTATCTTATTTTCTTCATATTCAGAGTAAGAGCCTTCAAAGAAATACACTTGTGAGTCGCCTTCGAAAGCGAGGATATGGGTTGCTATTCTGTCGAGGAACCATCTGTCGTGAGAGATGATTACGGCGCAGCCTGCAAAGTTCTCGAGTCCTTCTTCGAGTGCGCGCAATGTGTTGACATCTATATCGTTAGTAGGTTCGTCGAGAAGTAGCACGTTAGCTTCTTGTTTAAGTGTCAGTGCGAGGTGCATTCTATTTCTCTCGCCTCCTGATAGCACGCCGGCTTTTTTCTGTTGGGAGTCGCCACCGAAGTTGAAGCGTGAGACGTAGGCGCGAGAAGGCATTGTACGTTTTCCGAGTTGTATCAGTTCGTTTCCGCCAGAGATCACTTCCCAGACTGTTTTTTCCGGGTCGATGTCGGCATGTTGTTGGTCAACGTAGCCTATTTTCACGGTCTCGCCTACTTCAAAAGTCCCTGAGTCTGGTTTCTCTAATCCCATAATCATGCGGAACAACGTTGTCTTTCCTGCGCCGTTAGGTCCGATTACTCCAACTATTCCCGCTGGGGGGAGGCTGAAGCTGAGGTTCTCGAACAGGACTTTGTCGCCGAATGATTTACTTACATTATGCACTTCAATGACTTTGTTTCCGAGTCTGTCGCCATTAGGAATATAGAGTTCGAGTTTCTCTTCTTTTTCTTTCACATCTTCGTTAAGCATTTTCTCGTATGATTCGAGACGAGCCTTGCCTTTTGCGTGTCGTGCTTTAGGTGCCATTCTCACCCATTCAAGTTCGCGTTGCAGTGTTTTCCGGCGTTTGCTTTCTGCTTTTTCCTCCATTGCCATGCGGTTTGTTTTCTGTTCGAGCCAAGAGGAGTAGTTGCCTTTCCAAGGGATGCCCTCGCCGCGGTCGAGTTCGAGTATCCAGCCGGCGACGTGGTCGAGGAAATAACGGTCGTGGGTGACTGCGATGACGGTGCCTTTATATTGTTGGAGGTGTTTCTCGAGCCATTCTATGGCTTCGGCGTCGAGGTGGTTAGTCGGTTCGTCCAAAAGGAGGATGTCTGGTTCTTGAAGTAGAAGGCGCACGAGGGCAACACGTCGGCGCTCGCCACCCGACAGGTTCTTCACCGGTTTGTCTCCGTCAGGGCAGTTGAGAGCGTCCATCGCGCGTTCGAGTTTGCTGTCAAGTTCCCATCCTTCATGCTGCTCTATAAGCTCGGTAAGCTCTCCTTGTCTCTCAATGAGTTTGTCGAAATCGGCATCAGGCTCGGCGAACTTATTGTTGATTTCCTCATATTCTTTAAGGTAATCCACGATGTGCTGTACGCCTTCTTCCACAACCTCTTTCACTGTCTTGCTGTCATCAAGCTCAGGCTCTTGGTCGAGCATCCCGACGGAATAGCCGGGAGAGAAAACGACCTCGCCATTGTATGACTTCTCTTTTTCTGCTATGATTCTCAGCAGCGTGGATTTTCCTGCGCCATTCAATCCGATGATTCCTATTTTCGCGCCATAATAGAACGAGAGGTAGATGTCTTTTAATATCTGCCGTGATGGCGGAATAATCTTGCTCACGCCAACCATTGAGAAAATAATCTTTTTGTCGTCAGTTTGTGCCATATTATTTGTTTTTATCTATTGTCTGTTTCATTGCGTCCTCCATAATCTTCGTTGATGAGCTCCAGTCATAGACGCGGTGTACGAAGTCGTAGCCGTTTTGTGCCAATTCTGATGCTTTCTTTTGGTTATCAAGAAGTAAGATGATGTCGGCGGCGAGTTCGGAGGAGTCGTTGCCCACGAGTATCTCTTTGCCGTCGGCGGCATGAAGTGAGTCGTTGGCGAGAGATGTGGTGATGCAGGGGAGGCGCATCGACATGGCTTCGAGCAGTTTGTTCTGCAGCCCGGTGCCTATCCGCATTGGAGCGATGAATATCCGGCTCTGGGCGTATGCGTATCGCATGTCGTCTATCCATCCACTGACTATTATGTTGTCGTTAGCTACTTTCTTAACTCTTGTGTCTGGCTGTGCCCCGGCGATATACATCTTCGCATCAGGGTGTTTCTCCCATACCTTCGGCAAAATCTCGTATGCCAAATACTCTACCGCGTTCACGTTAGGCGCATATCCCATGTTGCCCGTGAAAACAATGTCGTATTTCTTTTCACACTCTATAGGTCTGTAATGCTCGTGGTCAACGCCGTTAGGTATGATTATTATCTTGTTACGTTCCGGGTGGTCGATGAGTGCGCGGTCCGACTCGCTGATAATCGTCTTAACATCGAACTTGTCGAACATAACGCGCTCGTATCTCTTCATCCGCTGATACTCCATGTTGAAAAACGGTCTTGTGAAGAGATTGGCTATCTCGGCTCTTCTCTTCATTCCAATAGAGAAAACATCTTGATAGTCAATCGTTTTAGGAATATCAACATTATATAGGTATGGAGCTATGCGTAGCAATTGCCCGAAAAGCATGTCGGGATTATGTCTCTTTATCAGCTCATGGATGGTCTTTTTCGCTTTGGAGTTATAGAAATAGCCGCATTGTAAGGGCATGCCTTTGAAAAATGCCCGTATTATATTGAAGAATATACCTATTTTATGCAGGTTGATGAATTTTATTGAGACGCAGTACGGGCGCAACGCTTGGAAAGCGGCTTGCTCATCGACATTTTTGTCAGTGTTCAAGGCGCAGAGAATAATCTCGTTGTTCTTGTGCAGTTGTTTTATCTGGTTATAAGCCCTTAGTTTGTCGCCTTTTTCAAGCGGCCATGGTATTCTTGGAAGTAATACGAATATTTTCATTATGCTTATTATCAGTTATTAGTTAAGTACTGTTATCTCTCTCTCTGATGTTAACTCGTTGTAAAAGATTAGTAATCTATTGATAATCTTTTTCTTATCATAGATATTCTCTATCAGTCTCCTTGCTTTTATTCCTATTGCCTCCGCCTCGTCAGGGTTGTTGTAAAGGCGATATATGTTCGCGACCATTTTCGCGACGTTGTCGGCAATGATGATGTTTTCAAACTCAGAGTATTGTATTCCTTCCGCACCCACCAAGGTGGTGATAACTGTTTTTCCGAGTGCCATCGACTCAATAATCTTTATTCTCATTCCGCTTCCTGATAGGAGGGGGACGATGGCTATGTCATGGTCTTTTACAAAATCTTGGGCATCAGGCACTTCGCCTACTACTTTAACGCCTTTTTTCTTGCATCTAAGAAGCCATTTCGGCATATTCCTTCCTGCTAAAAAAAGTTGTGCGTCGGGAATACGCTCTATGACGCGGTCCCATACATTATTGAGGAACCATTTTATCCCTTCTTCGTTTGGCATCCAGTTCATCGAACCGATATGATAGAAGGTAGGTTTGCCAGATGTTCTATAAGAGGGTTGGAAACTCTCGATGTCAACTCCGAAAGGGATGTCGATTATAGGGGTGGCTGTTATCCCACGGAAGAAGGCTGCGTCGCTGTAAGTGATAGCTGCTATGCCGTCAACTTTGTTTATGACATCTAACTCGTAGTTTCTCAATGTCTTAGCGAGATGGTTTATATACCAGCGTTTTGCGAAGAACACCGTCTTCTTTGCTATCCTTTCCCAAATCTTATGCTCGATGTTGTGTGCGCGTAACACAATGGTTGCCTTAGAGTTCTCCCTTATCGTCTCGATATAGGGAGCCATATATAGCATCTCTATCTGGACAATATCGAATTTCTCTTTCTTCAGAATCTTGATGAGACGGTTTTTGAAGTCCTTGGAAATGAATCTTTTAACATGGTACGACTCATCGGAGAACAGGTTTTTGAAAGCCTCTATCGGGTTAATCTTCAGTTTTATATCTATGAATTCTATCCGTGTCTTTTCGCGGTATTCTTTTGGTATGCTATTAATATCGACATGAAATTTGTCGCTGTTAAAAGCCAGAACTTTTACTTTATGACCAGCTTCGATAAGGCCTGTGATGATGCTGTTCATTGCCATAGGGCCGCCTTCACTTGGCGGGAACGGCGATTTGTTGCATAGGAGTAAAATGTTCATGTCGTCAGTATTTGTTATTGTTTCTTATATCGTTCTTTGAGCTTTAAGAAGAATTTGTGCCAGGCCTCGCTATCGAGAAGGTCTGAGTCGGTTGTGGCTTTGAAAGTCAGGAAAAGGCCTATCGGGAACAGCACCATTGACGATATCCATGCTCCGAGGAAGACGGGCATGTCACCGTTTACGGCTACGCGTTCGCCGATAATCGTTATCACATAATAAATTACGAAGAACACCACGCTTACCACCACAGGCATGCCTAAACCGCCTTTGCGGATGATGGCTCCGAGTGGTGCGCCGATGAAGAAGAACAGCAGGCATGCGATGCTGAGGGTGAATTTCTGATTCAACACCTGCTCGTGCTTTCTGATGTTGACCTTGCTTCTGTTGATATCCTTGATATTTGCTATTAGGTTGTCTTTCATGTTGTTAGCGCTTGCTAACGCAATATCGAGCATGGCTTTCTGTTCCTTTTCCGGGTATCCGGTCGTCAGTGGCCATTCTAACGACACCACCTCTTGTCTGACAAGGTCGCCCTTACGCTTCTCAACGCCGAGGTCGTGTCGCACGAGGCTCTCTTTTTCCATCGTGAGGTTCTGCATCCTGTTAACAAAAGAACTGCTGTAGTCCTCCTTCTTCTTCTCGAACGCTGTGTTCAAAGAGTCGATAGCGTATGTCAACTGGTTGATGTTCAACATTGTCTGGTGAGACTTGAATGCGTTCTCGTCCATGTGTTTCATGTCGAACTGCGTCATGTCGAAAGATAATATCTGTCGGCTGAACGACATTTTCTGGAACTGTCTTCTCTCGCGATAATTTTTCTCGTCAAACATCTCGGTGTAGTTATATCCGTTGTAGAGGGTGAGAATCATATTGCGTTGGTTGGGGGTCATGTCCATATAACCTGAGTCGGCTACCGTTACTTTCACGTTGCCTGTGCGGTCGGTATGGTCGTAAATCATCACGTCGTATAGCGAGTTGCCGTCATCGCCTTTTTTCGCCACCTTTATTACATATTGGTCGATGCCGCGGTAGAAAACGCCTTCCGGAATGTCTAACGTCATCTTTTTATGGCTTACGTCGTACAGCATCGACTGCATTTTCAGGTTTGCGACAGGCATCACGTTGTTGGAGAAGAAGAAAGCGAGCACGCTCATTACCAATGAGAAATATAGAAGCGGCCGCATCACCTTCCAGATGGAGATGCCACTCGCCTTCATCGCCACAAGCTCATAATACTCGCCGAGGTTGCCGAAACACATGAGCGACGACAGCAGTATGGCAAGAGGCAATGCCATCGGAACGAAGGTTATCGAAGTGTAAAACAATAACTTAGACATTACATCGAATCCAACGCCCTTGCCAATGAAATCATCAATATATGTCCATAAAAACTGCATCAGCAGTATGAAAATGGCAATGAAAAACGTAAAAACGAAGGTGCCAATATATGATTTTATGATATGTAGATATAACTTTTTCAAAGTGTTTAAATAAAGATGCAAATATAACGATTTTATTGATACTTCATTGTATTATTATAAATTAAAATTTGTGCTGTATTATTGAAAAACGCTATCTTTGCGGAAAATAAAAAACGCTATGGACGGAATAGATTTTTACAAAGGAATAAATGTCAGCATCACAATATGCGACAATGAAGGGACGGTGATTTACCAGAATGACAAGTCGGCGGCTACGTTCGGGGATAAGACCGGGCAGAGCATGCTGCCGTGCCACCAGCAACGTTCGCAGGAGATAATACACCGTCTGCTTAACGAGGGCGGCACGAACGCTTATACTATTGATAAAAAAGGTGTTAGGAAGATGATTTATCAGACTCCGTGGTACAATGATGGCGTCGTTAGTGGTTTGATAGAGTTCTCTATAGTTCTTCCGGAATCCATGCCGCATTATGTCAGGGAATGATTTTGGTGTTATGAAACACTGAGAGGAGGGTTCTGCCCTCCTCTCTTTATAGCCTTGGTTTGTATTATTTTACTAAGTCGAAGGTGTCTTTGGCAATCATGTATTCCTCGTCGGTTGGGAACACAACCACTTTCACCTTTGAGTCAGGAGTTGAGATTACGGCAGCCTCGCCCATTACTTTCCCGTTGGTTTCCTTGTCAATCTTGATACCGAGGAACTCCATGTTCGAGAGGATAGGCTCGCGCATGAACCATGCGTTCTCTCCGATACCTCCTGTCATGACGAGCAGGTCCATGCCGTTCATGATAGCGGCGTATGCGCCTATATATTTCTTGACCCTGTGTGCGAACATGTTGAAAGCGTAGGTGCAGCGTTCGTCTCCATTGTTGCGTCCTGCGTGGACGTCGCGCATGTCTTGTGAGTTACCCGTGATGCCTATGAGTCCTGATTTCTTATTTACTAAGGTGTTCATTTCCTTGGTGTTATATCCTGTCTTGTCCATGATATATATGAATGCGCCAAGGTCAAGGTCGCCGGTGCGGCTGCCCATGATAAGGCCTTCTACAGGGGTGAATCCCATTGATGTCTCCACAGACTTGCCGTTCTCAACAGCTGCTATTGAGGCTCCGCTGCCGAGGTGGCATGTCACTATCTTGCTGCTCTTCCAGTCCATACCGACGTATTCGGCAGCTTTCTCCGCGACGTATTTGTGGCTTGTGCCGTGGAATCCGTAGCGGCGCACACGGTATTTCTCATAATACTCGTAAGGGATAGCGTAAAGATAAGCCTCCGGCGGCATTGTTGAGTGGAATGAGGTGTCGAAAACAGCAACCATCGGGATGCCGGGAATGACTTCCTGCATGGCCGCGATGCCTTGGAGACTGCCCGGGTTGTGCAATGGCGCGAGGTCGCATAAAGCCTTGATGTTCTCAATGACCTCGTCGTTGATGCGCACGCTGTGTGGGAATTTCTCCCCTCCGTGGGCTACACGGTGGCCGACAGCGTTGATCTCGTCCAACGTCTTGATGACACCGTATTCCTCATTGGTGAGAGCGTCAAGCACAATCTTGATGCCCTCGGTATGGTTCGGTATCGGACGCTGCTCGTAATGCTTCTGCCCGTTCCATTTGTGTGTGAACTCGCCCATCTCAAGGCCTATGCGTTCGAGAAGTCCTTTGGCGAGTACGTCATGGCTGCTCTCGTCCATATCGATGAGCTGATATTTTATTGACGACGAGCCGCAGTTTAATACTAATATCTTCATGTTTAAAAACTTTGTTTCTTCTCGTTATTTTTTCTGTGCTATAGCTTGGTTGCAGGTGATGGCGACAAGTTTGTAAACGTCGTCTATCGAGCAGCCGCGGCTAAGGTCGTTACATGGTTTGGCGAGGCCTTGTAGCACAGGGCCGACAGCCTCGGCGCCTGCGAGACGCTGCACGAGTTTGTAAGCGATGTTCCCGACTTCGAGGCATGGGAACACTAAGGTGTTAGCCCTTCCGGCCACCTTGCTGTTAGGGGCCTTGCTCGACCCTACCGATGGGACGATGGCGGCATCGGCCTGGAGCTCCCCGTCGAGAAGAAGGTCAGGACGCTTCTCCTGCGCTATCCTTGTCGCCTCTATTACCTTGTCAACGACCTCGTGTTTTGCCGAGCCTTTTGTTGAGAAGCTTAGGATTGCGACAGCCGGGTCGATCTTCGCGATGTCCCTTGCTGTGTCTGCGGTGCAGACCGCTATCTCGGCGAGCTGCTCCGCCGTTGGGACAGGTGTCACCGCGCAGTCAGCAAACACTATCTTGCCGTCAGTGCCGTATGGACAGCCTTCCGGTAAGAACATGATGAACGCTCCCGATACACAGCTCACTCCCGGCACCGTCTTGATAATCTGGAGGGCAGGACGTAACATGTCGCCTGTGGTGCTGCGTGCGCCGCTGACAAGTCCGTCAGCCTCGCCGGCCTTCACCATGAGGATGCCGAGGTACATGAAGTTCTCCGCTAACGACTCCGCCTGCTCCATTGTCATGCCCTTGCTCTTCCTGAGCTCGAAAAGCATCTCTGCATATCTCTGCTTGTCAGGGTTGTCCTTGGGGTCGATAATGCGCGCCTTGTCGATGTTCTTTAATGAGAACTCAGCGGCCATGTCAGCGATCTTCTGAGCTGGACCAATGAGAATGACATCGGCAATGTTATCGGCAATGATTTTGTCCGCGGCTTTTAATGTTCTTGGTTCATCTCCCTCAGGGAGCACTATGCGCTGTTTGCAACTTTGCGCTTTTTCAATTATTTGTTCAATGAGTCCCATTGTGTTATTGTTTGTTTTGATTGTTTTATTTTTTCCGCAAAAGTACAAATGTTATATGAATAAAGCAAATTTTTTAATATTTTTACAATATTTGTAATCTGATAAGATTTTTAATGCTATATCATTGATAAACAACTTTTTATGTAAAACGTGGTGCGGACCGCTTTAAGGAAGAATTTGATTTGGTAGAGATTTTGTCCGATGAAAATGTCAATAACATTGTGGTGATAGCGATGATCGCATATATTGTTGCCGGCGGTGTTTTTCGCTCGATGATGTTGTGGAATCCTCAATAATATTGAATTATAAAAAGGAGCTGTCTGTTGTGGCGGATAATAACTCTATGATATGTGATGGCCGTGCGTTGGCTTCACGTGGACGTGTGCCTTGTCGTGTTTCGGGATTGGAGACTGTCAGCGCTCCGGTTTGTGTATAGATACAGACGCTATCTGTGCCCCAGGTATTGTTGAGGTGTTTGAAGATAAAGAAAAAGAATTGCCCCAAAATGCTGTTTAGAAAGCATAAATTAAACGGGAACGCTCCTGTTGTTTGTGAAAAAGTTGTAATTTTGCCGATTGAAAACCGCATTTTGATGAACGACAGTATTAACTTTCAACTTGTTACACAGAACATCGCTTCTTGTTTGGAGCCACATCTGAGAGAGATTGGATTCGTGGCACCGGCATGGAACTTCTACGTCGTGTTTGCCGCCATCTTTATAATAGTGCTGAACAAGCAGATGAGTCCGTCGCGATTGAAGATGATATGCAGCGTGTTCTATGTGTCCTCCGATTTTGAGAAGATCACTCGTGAGTGGAATCCGATACGTAGCTTTAACGGGTTTTCGGTGGCTGTTTCATATATCGCGCTTCTCGGGCTGTTCGTTCAAAAAGCGGTGGTTATTTGCTCCGGTAACACTATCTTGTATGATAATGCGTTGTTTTACAAGGATATATGTGTGTATATCTCGGCTTATCTCCTTATTCAATATCTTGTTGTGAATCTGTTTGGCTGGCTTTTCGGAATTGAGGCGGCAACCGACCATCAGGAGATAGAGCATCTTTCAATGGCGGCGTCAATAAACATGGTCCTTATCCTTTTCTTGTTGGTTCTTTTTTTCTATCCATACAAGATTTATGTGCTTGTTGCGTTCTCAATATGCTTGCTGTTTGAAATAATAAGACTTGTCAAAATGTTTTTCGAGTTTAAAATTTTGTCAAAAAAAAGTTTTTTCAATAATTTTTTGTATCTTTGCACACTTGAAATTTTGCCAATAGCTATCTCAATAACGATGGTTTTTCGTATTGTTTTAACTGATTGTATATTATAGTGTTATGAAAAATTTTTATAAATAATGAAGATTAAGAAAATTCTGGTTTCACAGCCAAAACCGGCGGATATTAAGAAGACTCCATACGAGAATCTGAAGAGAAAATATGGTGTTCATGTGGATTTTGAGAAGTTTATCACTTTTGAGGGGGTAGAGGCGTTGGAGTTGAGGCAGGAACATGTGAAACTCAGTGACTTCACGGCGGTTATTATGACGAGCCGCAACACTATAGACCATTATTTCCGTTTAGCCAAGGAGATGCGATATACGGTGCCGGAGGACCTTAAATATTTCTGTGTCAACGAGTCAACGGCATTGTATCTGCAACACTATATACAGTTCCGCAAGAGGAAGATTTTTTATGGCAACCAGACTTTTGCTGACCTTGTCGAGATTATGAAGAAACATAAGGAGGAGAAGTTTTTCCTTCCGACCTCTAACGTGCTTACGAGTGAGGACTATGGCGAGATGATGACAGAGGCGGGCCTCAACTTCAAGAAGGCGGTGATATTCCGTACCGTAGCGGCGGATTTGTCGAAAATTAATATTAATGAATACGATATGCTTGTGTTTTTCAGCCCTGCAGGGATAGACTCGCTGAAGTCGAACTTCCCTGATTTCGTTCAGGGCGAGAACGTGGCTATTGGGGCCTTGGGGACAGCTACGGCGAATGCGGTCCGCAATGCCGGCTTCACATTGAACCTCACCGCACCTACTAAGACAGCACCTTCAATAACGATGGCTATAGAAGAGTTCCTTGAGGCGGAAACGAAGAAAAAGAAGAAATAGTCTTGAAAACAAATCAGGGACTGCCGAAATCGCAGCGTATATATAAGAATAAAGATATCAGTACGTTGTTTGAAAAAGGGAAGGGCTTCTCCATTTATCCTTTTAGGGTGGTTGTGCATAAGAGGAAAAGTGAGACTCCGGATGAGGCTCTGCCTAGGTTGCTGGTGTCTGTCTCGAAAAAACGTTTCCACCACGCCATAAAACGCAATAAGGTGAAACGGCTCGTGCGCGAGACATGGAGGAAGAACAAAGACAAACTGATGTCACTGTGCGATAACAAGGGGGTAACACTTGATGTGGCCATCGTCTATACCGCGACCTGTATTCTGGAATATAATGAGATTGAACAGAAAATAAAAAAAGTTGTTGAGCGTTTAGTTGGAAATAATTTTAAATAGATGTGTTAAAGTTTTTGATTAACATTCCGGCAAATATCATGATACTCCTTATAAGGCTGTACCAGATTACGTTGTCGCCTTTCATAGGGGGCAACTGCCGATATATCCCAACATGCTCAAACTACGGCATTCAGGCTATTAAGAAATATGGCGCAATAAAAGGTGGCTGGCTGACACTGAAAAGGATTCTGTCGTGTAACCCTTGGGGCGGAAGCGGCTATGACCCTGTGCCTTGATAATCTCGTTAATAATCATAGCTTTATAATATTGAAAAAATTTGATATGAAAAAACACCTGCTTCTCTCTTTACTTGCCCTATTCACTATAGTTGTTAATGCCCAGACAAGACAAAATAACTTCGAGATCTCAAAAAGTATCGACATTTATAATAATGTGTTGCGTATCTTGAATAACTCTTATGTTGATGAGATAAGCCCTTCGGAACTGAACGAGACCGCCATCAACGCCATGCTTGAGGATCTCGATCCTTATACGGTGTTTATCCCTGAGTCGCAGATGGAAGATGTTCGCCTGATGACGACGGGCGAATACGGAGGCATTGGAGCTACAATACAGTATTTTGAGAATAAGACGTTTATCGCCGAGCCTTACGAGGGCTTCCCCGCCGCAAAAGCGAACCTTATCCCTGGCGATGTGTTCCTCGAAATCAACGGAGTAGATGTCTCAAATAAAAAGTCAAACGAGATAAGCGATCTGCTGAAAGGTCAGCCGGGAACAACTGTCACCTTGAAAATGCAACGCTATGGCGAGAAGGAGCCGATAACGGTGCAGGTGAAAAGGGAAAAAATAAAAATCGACAACATCCCTTACTCCACCGTATTCGATAACGGAATAGGATATGTTATGCTGTCGGGATTCACAAAGAATTGCGCTAAGGAAGTGAAGGAGACCTTCCTTGATATGAGGAAAAATAACGAGCTGAAAGGTTTCATCATCGACCTCAGAGGTAATGGCGGCGGACTTCTTAATGAGGCGGTGGATATTGTGAATATGTTCGTGCCTAAAAACAAACTCGTCGTCTATACAAAAGGGAAAAACAATGAGTCGAAAATGAACTATTTCACCCAGCATGAACCTGTTGACCTCGACATCCCTCTTGTGATTCTCGTGAATGAGTCGAGCGCGTCTGCATCTGAGATATTGTCTGGCTCGATTCAGGATTTTGACAGGGGTGTCATCGTCGGACAGCGTACTTTCGGTAAAGGCCTTGTGCAGAATATACTTCCCGTTTCGTATAACACTAAGATGAAAATCACCGTGGCTCACTATTATATCCCAAGTAACCGTTGTATCCAAGAGATCGACTACTCCAAGAAACGTAAGTCACAGGCCGAGAACGATACTCTCAACGCCGCTGACACTCTGGGACCGGTATTCCACACAGCTAACGGCAGGGTGGTTTATGAGGGTCACGGCATTCTGCCAGACGTCAGGATAGAACCGGAGATAATGTCAACGGTGACAACACATCTCTTCGCTAAAAACATGTTCTTCAAATATGCTAACAAGTTCTATCACGAACACAAAAGCATTGCTCCGGCTGACAAGTTCCATATTACTGACGAGATTTACGACGACTTTATGGCATTCGTCAATGAAGAGGGATTCACTTTTGTGTCAGAAAGTGAGAATGAGATAGATAAGCTGAAAAAAATCGCTGAGATAGAGGGTTATCTTGATGATATTAAGCCTTTCTTGAACGATGCTGTCGCAAAGATTGGGACAGAGAAGACCAAAGACCTTATCGACCATAGGGGAGAGATAGAGCAACTGCTTAAATATGAGATAGTTAGCCGTTATTATTATCAGAAAGGAAGGATTATTTCCACCTTGAATGATGACCCGGAACTTAAACGTGCGATGGAACTTATAATTAATAAGGATGAGTACAATAATATTTTAAAAGGAAATTAATAAGACATGGAACAGAAAATCACACTTTGTTTAAAGAAATATGACAGATTGGAAGAATTAGATTCCGATGACAAGGAGCTTTTAGTGAGGGCGCGTGAGGCGGCGGCGAAGGCTTATTCGCCTTACTCGAAATTCAAGGTCGGGGCAGCGGTGCGTTTAGAGGACGGGACCATCGTTGTCGGTAATAATCAAGAGAATGCGGTGTTCCCTGTAGGGTTGTGTGCCGAACGTGTTGCTATCTTTAGTGCGCAGGCGACTCACCCCGATGTGCCAATCACTGCCATTGCGGTTACCGCCATGGGCTCGGAAAGCGTCATTTCAACACCTGTGCCTCCCTGTGGTAGCTGCCGTCAGGTGATGGTGGAGGCGGAGAAAAGATTTCACCGTGACCTTCGAGTGATTATGCAGGGACAAGAAGGCTGTATATTGGTTTCGGATAAGATGGAAAACCTGCTCCCTCTCGCTTTTGCGGACGATTTCTTGAAAAAATATACCTGATTTACCTGAAAGTGAACATCATGTTGGCGAAAAAATTCCATATCGTGGTGACACCTATGGCGAAAACCTTGCTGATATAGAAATTCCATCTCAGCTTCTCATTCAAAAGATATAAAACTAATGAGTTGATCCCTAATCCAATGACGGATACAAGCATAAATGTGCCGTATTCTGTCGCAACCTGCTCGTTTGAACTTTGGAATGTCCATAACCTGTTTAAAATATAGTTGGAGGTGGCCGCCGTCACGAAACCCGCAGCGTTGCTAAGGTACTTGTTGAGTTTTATTTTCTCCTTACATAGAAACGTTATTCCGAAGTCAATGAAGACACCGGAGAAGCCTACAACGCAGAATTTCAAGAACTTATATATAAAAAATTTATCTATAGCCATTAGTGTTGTTGTTTTTCTAACATCTCACGCTTCCTAAAACGATTACATAATAGAATTATTGCAAAAGTAACGATCAGGCTCGCAATTATTATGAAGATGTTGTCAGTGCTACCCGCCGTCTCCACATTAATGTCGATAATGCTCCTGTTGTTCAAAAAGTAAAGAACCACTATTGTCGCATTGTTGGCAAAGTGCATGGCTATTGAAGTCCAAATAGAGCCTGAGAGATAAAACATATATCCGAGGAGGAGCCCTAATACGAAACGGGGTAGGAGTCCGTAAATCTCAAGGTGCGAGGCGGAGAAAAACAATGCCGTAGCAATGATTCCTATATGTGCGTTTTTGAAAATCCTGATAAACCCTTTTTGCAATATCGAGCGGAAGAAAAGTTCCTCGCCAGTGGCGGCAAAAACACCGAATATCAATAGGTTGATGACGAGGCCTCCTACGCTGCTTGAACATAGCATCTGCTCGGAGATTTGTGTCGCCTTATCCTGTAAATCTCTGAATATCAACTCTATCGACCGCATAGACTCTGGGAAACTGAGTCTCTCGTTCCATTCACCAAGCATCCCGTTGAATGGTAAGACACTGAACATCGCAACTATCCCTAACCATGCCCACGATGGCATCTTCTTGATACCCAATGAATTAAGCGGAGCGTCTCTGACTAATAGGGCATAAAACAAAGGAGGGAAGATGAACCCGAAAATCTGGCTGCTCGCTTGTGCGAGGTATAGATATGTGGTCTCATCTATATCACTTGCGACAAGTTTTATCGCGATGGATACCAGATTGCCTAATAAGAATCCAAACAAGGTGATTATCAGGAAGATGAAGATTCTACCGGAGACCTTTGTTGTCTTGATGATTGGAAAGTTCATTTTATTTAAATTTGTGCAAAGATAGCATATTTTCACTAAGGGTGTATAATGTGGCTGTGTTAAAAATTGTAAAATTTGTGAGAGTTATAGAAAAAACGACAATTTGGACAGCGAAGGGCAACATTTCAAGATTCTGCTTAAACTATGACAAAATGTTGTTCAGAGTTGTCCCTGTTGTTATCGCGGTGTTCTATTAAGGCGTATTATTTTCTTAATCGGTGAATCATTTCTGCCAGCGTGTTGTTTAGGAAGACATTGGCGTTCAGATCCTCAAGGCTTTGGTGCATGCGGTATTTCCATTTGTTGTCTGGGTCGGCCGGGTTGTTGATTTGTTCTTCCCAAGTTTTGTCCCATCTGAAATCTCCGTCGATAGCGATATAGTCTTGGATAGGAATGATTACCCATTGAGAGCTGGAGTCGAGGTGGAGTTCGATGATTTCTTTGCAGACCCAAGGTTCGCAGAAGTATGGAGGGTTGTCGTCATGGTGGAGTATGTCATGATAGAAGCGTGCCGAGAGGTTTCTGTCTTGTTCCCACCAAGCGCGCAGGGTTGGCATGTCGTGAGTTCCTGTGGTATCGACGCTTAGGTAAGGGTTCTCGCGTGGGTCGCTGAAGGGGCTGCCTGATTGTTTAGGCATGCGTTGCACTTCGAGGCTCAGTATTCCGAGTTCGCGCATTACGCCGGGTACGCAGGGCGCAACCATTCCGAGGTCCTCACCGCATATCAGCAGTTCGTCGCTTGGAAGTCCGAACACTTGTGAGAGGCGTTTCTTCCCTTCTGATTCCCATATCTTTGGGTTGGTTGGACTGTAATGTCCGAATGAGGCGTTAGGGCTGCCTTTGGGTATTTCCCAGATGCGGAAGAAACCGAGAATATGGTCGATGCGCAGTGCGTCGAAATAATTCTTGAACCAGTTGACACGTTCTTTCCACCATTGGAATCCGTCTTTCTCCATCTCTGTCCAGTTATAAGTCGGGAATCCCCAGTTCTGCCCTTGTGCTGCGAAGGCGTCTGGTGGTGCGCCGGTCTCCATGTCGAGGTTGAAAAGATGCGGGGCTTCTCTCACGTCGAGGCTGTCGCTGCTGACACCGATAGGGATATCTCCTTTAAGCATGATGCCGTGTCGGTGAAGATATGCGACGGCATCGCTTAATTGTTTGTCGCAGTGGTATTGAAGGAAACGGTAGAAGTCGCTGTCGTCATGGCTGAAGTCACAGATATCGCTGTTGTGCGATGGACAAACGCATTGTCTATCATAGATTCTCCTTAAGAAATACATCTTGTTCCTATAAACCTCCGGATAGTTGGCGAACTCTTCGGCGTTGAGTTGCTTTTTCTTTTCCAAAAAGGTTGTCTCGTCTTCCTTGTTAAGAGTCCCAACGCTTTCTATATTAAGGTATATTGGATGTAAGTGTTTGGTAGATATGGAGTTGTAGGGATAGGAGTCGTTCCAGCCACCGTTTGTGGATGTGTCGTTTATTGGGAGGATCTGTATGAGTTTCATTCCTGTTGTGACGCACCAATCGGCGAGTTTTTTTAGGTCTGGGAATTCGCCTATGCCGAATCCTTCGGAGCTTCTTAGGGAGAATAATGGGACGGAGACACCTGCGTAATACTTCATGTGATGGAGGTTTGTTGTTGGTTGCTAAGGGGTTATGGAGGATTGTGAATGTCTTTGGGAGACATTCCAATGTCTCCCAAAGATGGTGTGGCGCATTATAATAATGAGTCTATTTCTTTGCAGATGAGTTTAAATATCTCTTCTATTTTCCCGACACCGCAGATGTTGTGCAGGCAGGAGCGTTGTTTGTAATAGTCGAGCACGGGTCTTGTTTTCTCGTTGTATTCCACGAAACGGTGTTTTATCGAGTCGATGTTATCGTCGGCGCGACCGCTTGTCTTGCCGCGTTCGAGCATACGCTCGATGAGAATCTCTTCCGGCACTTCGAGGCTTATCACCGCGTCAACCTTGAGTGAGAATTTCTCCATGATTTCATCAAGCATCTCGGCTTGTCTCACAGTCCTTGGGAATCCGTCGAACAAGAAACCGGCTGTGTCTTTATTGGCTGCTATCCTTGACTCAACCATAGAGACGACGATTTCGTCTGATACCAAGCCACCTTTGCTAATAATGTCTTTAACTTTTTTACCAATTTCTGTCTCCGCAGCCATTTCCTCGCGGAGGATATCGCCTGTTGAAAAATATGTCAGAGAATATTTTTCTTTAAGATACTGTGACTGAGTGCCTTTGCCTGCACCTGGAGGTCCAAAAAGTATGATGTTCATTATTCAACGATTTTATATATTTCTTTGTAGTTTCGACCGTATTCGTTGTAATCGAGACCGTATCCGATGATGAACTCGTTGCTGATGTTCAATCCGATATAGTCGATTTTATAATTGAATTTGAATGCCTTAGGTTTGAAGAGCATTGTTGCGACACGAATGCTTTCGGCTCCGTTTTCTTTCAAGTCCTTGATAAGCTCGTTCATAGTGAATCCTGAGTCGATGATGTCCTCTATCACGATGATGTCGCGGCCGTTGATTTGCTCTTTGTTTAACCCTATCAAGACGTTTGATTTCTCGGAACTCTCGGTGCCAACATAGGTCTTGTATTTCACGAACGAGATTTCGCAAGGGATGTCGAGGTTTTTAAACAGCTCTGCGGCGAACATGAAGGCTCCGTTTAACATGACGAGGAACAAAGGGTTGTTTCCTTGCATGTCAGCTTTTATTTCTGTGGCGATTCTACGTATTTGAGTCTCAATGGTCTCTTGTGATATATAAGGCTCAAATCTTTTGTCGGATACTTCTATTATATTCATAATCAATGATATAATGATGAAATGCTTATTTTTAATAACTTTTGCAAATATATACTTTTTTATTAGTAATTTTGCAAAAAAATGAATTATTATGAATCCGATTGTAAGTGTAATAATGGGGAGCACCTCGGATCTCCCTGTTTTGGAGAAAGGTCTTGCGTTCCTTGACGAGATGGAGATTCCGTTTGAGATGAATGCCTTGAGTGCGCATCGGACTCCGGAGCTTGTCGAAGAGTTCGCTCATAATGCGCAGGCACGAGGCATAAAGGTGATAATAGCCGCGGCGGGCATGGCGGCACATCTCCCGGGTGTTATCGCTGCAATGACGCCTGTACCTGTTATTGGAATCCCGGTGAAATCAGACTCCGATGGCATGGACGCCTTGTTGTCTATAGTACAGATGCCTCCAGGAATCCCGGTGGCTACAGTGGGGATGAACAACTCTCTTAATGCCGCTATCCTTGCTGCCCAGATACTTGCCGTTGGCGATGTGGAGATTGCAAAACGTTTCGTGGCTTATAAAGAAGGCTTAAAGAAAAAAATAGCTGCCGCTAACGAACGGCTGAGAGACGTGCGTTACAAGTTTAAGACAAATTAGCCGTGAGGACTAAGCCTGATGGGAAGCATTCTTGATGATGAGAGAGACCGCCTGCTCCATAGCTTGCTGGTTCCGTTATCCTTTGTGGTGATAATATGGACGGTTAAAATCATAGAGGAGCTTTTCCATCTCGATCTGTCGTTTCTTGGACTTATGCCGCTGAAAGCGAAGGGAATCCCTGGGATATTCTTCTTCCATTTTCTTCATGGCAGTTGGAATCATCTGATAACCAATACAGTGCCTTTGTTTGTCCTCGGTGTCTGTCTCTATTATTTTTATAGGCCTATAGCGACGCGGGTGTGGCTCCTGCTGATGTTCTCTACCGGTCTTCTCACTTGGTGTGGCGCGCGTGGCGGAATACATATTGGTGCGAGCGCGCTTATTTATGGACTTGCATTCTTTCTGATGCTCAGCGGCTTCATAAGGCGAAACAGAAGCCTCATAATCGTCTCCTTCATTGTGATTTTCCTTTATGGAGGACTGATTTGGGGTCTTTATCCTAAATATTCTATTGCAAATAATATCTCTTGGGAAGGCCATCTGTCTGGTTTTATCATGGGAATAGCGTTGGCGATAGTTTATCGTCATGACGGCCCTCAAAAAGATGAGGACGAGATGCAAGATGATAACGATGATGACGAAGACCCGTATTGGGATATTCCGGAGCCTCCGAAAGAAGAGCTTACAGTTCCGAGGTATCCTAAGGGTTTTAGGCGGTTCTGATAAATCAATTGAACCTACTTGTAAATTAATATTCAAGGTATCGCTCTAACCGAGGGTCGAGGCTGTCGCCTGTGATTGTCAAAAGCTGTTGCCACGAAGTTATCAGTCCTTTCTGCTCCCTATGATTGATAATTTTTTTTACATCATCGTATTGGAGATAAGGGTGTTTTAATATTTCTTTAAAATATAAATAGTTGATTCTTAATTTATTAGTGCTTGCTAATGAGTCTATTTCCAGATAAGGGCTGATGGTGTTGTAGCGAGTGCTGTCCATTCCGAAGACCTCCATTATCTGTTCGCACTCGATGAAACCTCCGAGTTGGTCGCGGTAGTTAACGATGCGTTTTGCGAAAGTAGTACCGATAGAAGGCAGTTTTTTCAGCATGTTTGTGTCCGCTTTGTTAATGTCGATGATGGGAACAGCCGTCTCCGCCGGAGTACTTGCTGCCGTCTCTTCTTTTGCTTTTTCCCTGAATACTTTAGGTTTTCTCTCTTGTCCCTTATATATAGAAGTCTTTTTTGAGAATGACGCTAATCGCTCGGCTCTTCTTATTGAGTCAGCTGTCTTTAAAGAGTCGATGGCGTGTCGTTGTGCCGTTACTATTGAATCGAGATTATGGAAATCCTCAATCTTATTGCTTGGGTGGTTGATAATAAGACACTTCGCTATCATTGAAATAGTGATGATTGATATCAGTGCGATAATTGCGATGCGTTCGCTTCTTGAGAAAGAAAGGAACTTCTTTAAGTTGCTGTTCATAATATTTTGGTTTTGATGGGAGAGTTTTTTTGGTTAAGGCTATTTTGTCAGTCCGTTTTAGGGCCGAAGGCCAGGTCGCCAGCGTCGCCGAGTCCGGGAACGATGAAGGCTTGTGAGGTCAGTTCGTCGTCAATATTCCCGACCCATAGTGTGATGTTATAGTTAGACAGACATTTTTTGATATGTTCGATTCCGTATTTGCTTGCTATGACAGAAGCGATATGTAGTTTCGCGGGGATATTCTCTTCGTTCACGAGACCTTTGAGGCAGTTCACTATTGATGCGCCGGTTGCGAGCATGGTGTCAACGAGTATGAATGTGCGTCTGTTGATGTTTGCCGCTGAATAATACTCCACACTGATTTCGAAGTCCTCGTTTTTATCGTATTTGCGATAAGCCGCTATGAAGACGTTGTCGGCGTTGTCGAAAACATTGAGAAAGCCTTGGTGCAGAGGAAGCCCGGCTCTCATTATCGTGCCGATTACGGGTTGTTCGGCAATGACATTCATATTTTTCTCGCCAAGAGGGGTTTTTATAGTAACTTCTTTATATTCAAGTGATTTGCTTATTTCAAATGCCATTGCTTCACCGATTCGTTCGAGATTTCTGCGGAATTTCATTCTGTCGTTTTGAATGTTGACGTCTCTGAGTTCGGCGATGTAGTTGTTGATGATGCTGTTTTTTGAGCCGAGTTCGATTACTTTTACCATAATTATTTGTTTTTTAATATTTTAAGTATTGCTCGTGTGAAAGGGCTAAGTCTGTTGAGGCGAAGCTCAGGGTATGGCAGTTCGAGTCCGCCGAAGCCTTTGTAGAAGCGTGCGAGATTCTCGTTGTCGGAGCCTTCAAAGTCGAAGGTGTATTGTGTGCCGCTGAAAACCATGATAATTCTATCGAGAAGGAGTGACAGCGGGTGTCGGTTTGAGTCTTCTGCTCCAGAGAAAAGGAATGTTATCCTATTGTGGCTCATCATGAAGAACGCTCCCGCCACGAGTTCGTTGTTTTCGTCGTTGACACCGCATACCAAGCATTTTTGACGTGCTATGGCGGTGTTCACGAGTGTGAGGAGGCGCGCGTATTCCGAGTCTCCCCAGTGTTTTATCGATTTCCCTCTATTGTTACGGAAAAGGGAGATGATTTTCCGCGGGTCAGCGTTATCGGTGAATGTCAGCGCTGCATTCTTTGCTTTGGCTATGTTTCGTTTTGTGTTGCTGTTATATCTTTGCGCGATGGTTTGGTATTCGTCAGAAAGCGGCATCTCGATATTCCTGTGCAACTTTATGTCTAAGTCTTCCTTATCTATGATATTCAATGAGTTAAGTCTTATCTCTGCGAATTTGTATTTTGAAGGTATAGCCGAGATGAAAGCGTTGATAGTCTCTTCGGTGAGAGGTGCGATGGAGAAGATGCCGAGTTGTTGTGCGAAAAACGGTTGGAAGAGGTAGTTTATTCCGAATTTTGTTTTTCCTGTCAGTGGCATGACGGTCTTATAGTCGTCTTCGACGAGGGCTTCCCATCCGGGGTGTATGATGTCGAGGTACCATGACCATGCGTATATGTTCCCGTTGAGGCATTTGCATACACATTCGTCCCAGCGTTCGTTGTTGATTTGGTTATGGCTAAGGTGTTGTATCATCAGTTGTTAAGTGCTGCGTTAAGAATATTTCTGTATATCTCCCTCCAGCCCTTCCATCGTTTCTCATCGCTGAGCGTCTCATTATGGAAGAGTAAGATGAATGTGCCGTTTACGGTTTTCACTTCGTTTATGAGGCTGATGATTTTCGCCTGTGACTCCTCGTTGTCAAGTTTGAGATAGTCGCGGAGGGTGCCGTCCATGACGGTGAAAGGGTGTATGTTCAGCTTTGTGACAATGTCGTGTTCGAGGTCGTAAAAGCGGAAAGTGTCGGCGATGCCCGCGCGGAACCCTACTTGTGAGGCATATCCCATTGAATAGTCGTCGGTGATGTCTAAGTCGATGAGTATCTGGTAGGTGAGAGGGAGGCTGATGCGTAGGAAATGCTGTCTGCTGATGCTTATTTCCCTGTTAAGCACTTTCGACAGCCCTCTAATCTCTTTCCCGATTTTCTCTTTGTTAAGGAAAGAGGAGAAAGAAGGGTGTATCCCTACGTTAGCATAGTCGCCGAGACGTTTTATCAGGTTTTGGAAGTTATTGTTCCTGAGGGAGATGTTTTTATCGTTGACATCATATTCCCCGCAGAGAATGAAGTAAAGAGGATGCAGGTTCATCTCTTTTTGGATACTCAGTTGAAGGTCGAAGGTGTCGAACGGGTCGTTTTGCTTGCCTGTCAGCACCCTGTATCTCTCTTTTATCTCCTCAAAATCGAGGTTGAGCAAGTCGCGTAAGAATGAAGCGGTGATTCTGAACACTCCTTTGTTCTTATAGGCCCATGCCGCGTCAACGTCGTATGTGGGGATAAAGGTGAAGCTCTTTTTCTTTATCTGAAGTTCCGGGAATTCTTTTCGTAAGATGTCCGCAAGCTCTATGGCCCAGATGTTGATGAGAGGTTTCTCGAGCATCCCCATCTTGAAGAGAATAGAGTCTTCGGCTTTGAACCTGTTGAATTTGTCGTTTACATGCGGCAGATATTCCTCGTATCTTGTGACGAGATAGAATGATGCCGCAAAGACGTCGAAGGGGAATATAGATTTGTCGTTATATACGGGAAAGAAAGCTTTAAGTCCGTTATAATCAATGGTTTTTGGCTCTTGCTCCTTGATATTTCTTTCAAAAAGGATGTTGTTGGCTTTTTGGAAAGGCTCGTTCCAGAATTGCTCGCTTCCGTAGTGCATCTTTGGTCCGTTATACGATGCGAAAGTCTCGCTGTCGGTTGTGAGTTTGAATGTAATTCCGAGTAATTCTTTGAAAATCAAATCAAAGATATAATGCAGTCTGTTCGTTAACTTCGGTACTAAGATTAGCAAATACATAGCGCAAATATAATATTTTTTTCAATTCTATAAATTAATAGTGTTTTTCAGTCTGATATCTTCGCTTGACGCTCCTACCAATATTGTGAAAGCTCCGTGTTCCACTTTGCGTTCAAGGTTTTCGTCAATGGTTGAGAAGGCGTTGGTGTTGAGAGGGATACGAATGTTTTTTGTCTCACCTTTTTTTATATTGACGCGTTTGAAGCCTTTAAGTAGTTTCTCGGCTGGCGTTGATGACGCATATTCGTCTCTTACATATACTTGCACTACTTCGTCGCCATCGAGACTGCCGGTGTTTGTCACATCGAACGATACAAAGACGTTGTCATCAGATTTATTGATAATGAGGTTGTCATATTGGAAGGAAGTGTAACTCAGTCCGAATCCGAAAGGGAACAGTGGTGAGCTTTGGCAATCGACATAGTCGTTGGTTTTAGGTTGGGAATAGTACAATGGGATCTGGCCTGTTGAGCGTGGTTGTGATACGGGGAGTCGTCCGGCGGGGTTATAAAGTCCGAAGATGACATCGGCTATTGCGTTGCCGCCTTCTTCGCCGGGGTAGAATGCTGTTAGAATTGCGTCGGCGTTGAGAGCTGAGTTTTTGAGTGTCGGTCTGCCTTCGATAAACACTATGATGAGGGGTTTCTCGGTCTTTGATATCTCCCTGATGAGTTCTTCTTGTCTTCCTGATAGCGTTAACGACGCGCGGTCGAAGCCTTCGCCGCAGTCCATGTCGGATACCTTGTCGTTGACTATGGCTGCACCTGTCGTATGGTATGACGTATTGAAGTCGCGGGCTGACGAGCTTCCAACGACTAACACCACAGCGTCGGCGGATTGTGCTGTTGTAACGGCTTCTGCGATGTCGCAGTTGTTTGTGTCGCGTATATGGCAGCCTTTGGCGTAAATAATCTCGGTGTTTTCGGGGGCTCGGTTGCGTATGCCTTCGAGCACTGTGGTAATATTCTTGTGATATTGTGGTGCGGTGTAGTCTCCAAGTTGGTTGTAGGTGTTATCGGCGTTAGGTCCGATGACGGCGATACGTGCGATGTCGTTACGAAGTGGCAGCAAGCCGTTGTTTTTCAATAGCACTATTGACTCTCTTGCCACCATGAGTGGGAGGTTTGATGAGTCATTGGAGATATTGTCTTTAGGAAGAGGGAGGTAGGGGTTGTCGAAAAGTCCCGCCTCGAACTTGAACCGCAGCACTTTTCTGACAGCTTCGTCAACGGTTCTGATGTCAACGAGGTTCTGTCTCACGGCGTCTTTAAGGAATCCGCCGTAGTTATATGCTCCTAAGTCTATATTCACGCCTGCGTTGATGGCTTGGGCTGTAGCCTCGAGTTGTGATGCCGCGGTGCGGTGTGTGGTATGCAGAGCGCTGATGCTGTTGAGGTCGGAGAAGACTATCCCATTGAATTTCCATTTGTTACGAAGGATGTCGTTCAGGAGCCAAGTGTTCGAGGTGCAAGGTTGTCCGTCTATAGCGTTATAGGCTGTCATTATGCTTTTTGCTCCGGCTGTCACGGCCATCTCGAAGTTAGGTAGGTATTCGGATAGCAAGTTTCTTTTACCTATCTGGGCTTCGGCTCCGTTATGTCCGGCTTGAGGTATGCCGTATGCGGCGAGATGTTTCACTGTTACCGCGAGATGGTTCTGCATTCCGGATATTATCGCGCTTCCGAGGGTTCCGGAGAGGAAAGGGTCTTCGCCGAGGGTCTCTTCCACCCTTGACCAGCGGGCGTCGCGGCAGATGTCGAGCACAGGACCGTAAGCGAACTGTGCGCCTCGTCCTGCGGACTCGGCGCCTATGGCGTCACCCATGGAATAGAGCAACTCCTCGTCCCATGTGGCTGCCTGGCCTATACCCGTCGGATAGACGGTGCCTCCAACAGCCATGTGCCCATGTGCACACTCCTCAGCAAAATATATCGGTATCTTTAACCTCGTGTTCTCAATGACATATCGCTGCATCTCGTTGAATAACAATACCGACTGCCTGTAATCCAGACCCGTCTCAACAGTCTTCATCGACCATGGGTCAGCGCGTAGCACCGCCCAGAAACCTCCGCATGGCAGCGTGTCCATCATCGCCTTGAAACGCCCGTTCGGAACAACAACGCTGTCGCCGAGCTTATCATATAAGTCGAAACCTATAGGACAGCATAACTGCCCCACTTTCTCCTCAATAGTCATCTGACTAAGATAATAGTCGATCCTTTTGTCAATATCGTCTTTCTCCTTGCTCGCACATGAGGCCAAAACCAATACTAATGTTATGATGGAAACGTGTTTTTTCATGTCTCAAAAAATTCTAACAAAAATACAAAAAATGCTTTTCATGCTAATTATTTTTGAAAAATAATAACGGTGGGGTCTAAAATATGCCCGTATGAATAAAATTTTGAAAATAATACCTCTTTTTTGACAGAATCTTGAAAAAAATAGTAATTTTGAAAATTGAAAATAAATTTTTATGAAATATATTATCTGTCTTATAATCATATTGTTAGCATCTTTTTGCGCTACATCGCAGGCGATAGAGCAGATATATGATTTCTCGAGTTATCATGATAAGGGTGTAAAATCGTATGTCAGAAGTGTCGAAAGAGGTTATTCGGTCGTTGATGTCGAGGGTTGTATGCAGTCGGCTTTGGCTGGAGAGCCTTCGTTGCCATGGCATTCGGTGGCGTTGCTCCTTCCGATGGGGACAGAGGCTGAGTCGATAGAGGTGGAGATGAGTGATTTTAAGTCTATAGCAGAAGGCATCAAACTTTTCCCATACCAGCCTTGTCGCAGGCTAAGTGATACGCAACATTATGATTTCCTTATAGATGAAACATCTTACTCTTCTAAAGAGATTTATCCTGCCTCGAATCATGGCACGCTCACAACGCAGTATGTCAACGGTTTCCCCGTGGCTATCTCTTCCTTCTCGCCTGTGTGCTATGTCCCTTCGGAAGGCAGGGTGATGATAGCCGGGAAAGTGATGGTGCGTGTCAAAGTGCATGATAATGGAAGAGATGCGCTTCCTATATCGGTTCGTCAGGAAAATATCAATAAGGTGTTGTCGTTAGTGCAGAATCCTGAGATGTTAGATTCATATAATGTTAAGGACAAAGGACTTGTCTCTCGTTATCTTGACGGATACGAGCTTCTTGTGGTTACAGGCTCGGATTATGTAGAGAAGTTTGACGAATACAGGAGTTTTTATTCAAACAGGAATATCAGGACGCGTGTCATCTCTCTCGATTCGATTTATTCTTCTATGCAGGGTGTTGACAACCAAGATAAGATAAGGAATTTCATTATAAGGGAATATACTGATAATGACATCATGATGGTGCTTCTCGGTGGCGATGTCGCCATTGTCCCTTATCGGGGATTCTATTGTGATGTCGTTTCGGGAGGAAGTCATGTCACGAGTAACAATATCCCTGCCGATTTGTATTATGCGGCTCTTGATGGCAGTTGGGACGATGACGGCGATGGTGTCTGGGGAGAGATAGGGGAGGACGACCTTCTGCCGGAAATCGGTGTGGCGCGTATGCCTTTCAATAATGATACTCAGCTCGAACATCTGATTAACAAGGCGATGATGTATCAGTTGGCACCTGTGGAGGGTGAGTTCCATACCGTGGTGCTTGGTGGTGAGAAGCTTCACGACAACCCTTATACCTTGGGCAGCCAGTATTTAGAGCTTCTCGTCGGCACTCATGGCGATAATGGATATACCACTGTGGGCATAGACGAAGATTACGACTTTGTAAGGCTATACCATGAGAATGGCGATTGGAGCGGGCAGAACCTGCGCAACGCAATCAACTCCGGCGTGGGATATGTGCATCATTCGGGACACGCTAACTCCGATTATGTGGCCGGGTGGTATGGCGGAACTATGACAGCATCGGCTTTCGCGGGAGCTGACGGCAAGGGACATAACTACACTTTCTTCCATACTCACGGCTGCGACTGTGGGGCTTTCGACAGTAATAGCATCTTGGAGAAGATGACGACAATAGAGACTTTCGCCGTTTGTGCTATCGGTAACTCGCGTTACGGCTGGTTTAACGAGGGGCAGACGGAAGGCCCTTCCTGCCATCTTCAACGAGAGATGACGAATGCCTTCTGGGCAGAACGGATACCTTTCATAGGCCTCGCTATGACGCAGGGTAAATGCAGCACGGCTCCGTGGGTCACAGCGCCGGGACAACATGAGGAAGGCGCGTTGCGCTGGAACTTCTACGACCTCAATATCCTTGGCGATGTGGCAGTGTCTCCTTGGCATGACGAGCCTTTCAACGCAAAAGTGAATTATGAGCCGGCACTGCTTCTCGGCACAACATCTACCGAAGTCAGCGTCTCACACCAAGGCCAGCCTTTGAAGAACTTCCGCTGCGCCGTCTATAATAGTGACAATGTGAAACTTGGAGAGTCGGTGACCGATGATGGCGGACACGCTGTGATAGAGTTTGTTGAGCCTGTTAGCGAAGTGGGACAACTGTTCCTTTATGTCACGGGAATGAACTCCTTCCTGCGTTATGTGGTCATAGATGCGATAGACGAGAACACGGCTTTCGTAAAGCCAATCAATATGTTAGCCAATGATGAGGACGGTGACGGCATTGTCGAGTTCGGAGAGTCGGTGTCGTTCGACCTCGTGCTTCGCAATTGGGGAATGGCGGCAACGGACAACATTCAGGCTATTGTGCAATGCTGCTCGCCTACCTTCTTCAAATTCTTAAAGATTCAGGGTGATATGGACCATATCGATGGCATGGCGGTCGATACTATATTCGATGCTTTCGAGCTTGTCTTAAACCACAATGTGCCTGATAGCTGGGGACTCTCGCTTAACGTGACCGTCAACGACGGTGTGGGATATTGGTACAACTCCTTCTATTATCCTGTGGCAGCACCCGATGTGGAGATTTTGTCGATGTCGTGCGTGGAGGCTTCAGGCAATGGCAATGGCGTCGTTGAAGCCGGAGAGAGCGCGGCTTTGACAGTGAAGATGAAGAATAACGGAGGAACAGAGGCTAATTCGGTGTCACTCAACATAAGTTGCGACAGCCAATATATCACTATGGATAACAACAGCGTGCTCTTGCCAATAATAGCGGCAGGCGAGGAAGTCGAGATAGAAACCACTATTCATGTCGCAGAAAACGCGCCGAATAGCACTATTGTGAACTTCACCTCTGACGTGATGTGCGGAGAATACTCCAATAACTTCTTGTTCACCATGACAATAGGCTTTCTTGTTGATGGCTTCGAGACAGGCGATTTCTCAAAGCTCCAATGGGAAATGGAAGGCGACGCACCTTGGATTGTCACTGATGAGGACTCCTACGAGGGCGATTTCTCTGCCCGCTCCGGAGCAATAGACGATGATGAGATAACATCGCTCGTGATTACCGCCGATGTGTATCAAGACGGCGAGATTTCATTTTTCTTCAAGACCTCAACGGAGATAAGAAGGGACTATTTTGCTTTCTTCATCGACGACGTCATGCAAGACTGGTGGTCAGGAGAGAATGATTGGCAGATGATCAGCTACACTATCTCGGCCGGAATCCATAAGTTAGAATGGCGTTATGACAAATCGCCCAATGGCTCGGCAGGACTTGACGCCGCATATATTGATAATGTGTCGTTTCCACTTAATACAGTGATAATTCTCTCCGAAAACGGGCTTGCTGCCGAAGACGGTATTCTCATTTTCCCTAATCCAAATAACGGATCGTTCTATGTAAAGGCGCAGAGGGAGCATAACGAGGTTGTGGTTTATGACGTGATGGGAAACACATTGTATCGCAATAACGATGCGCAAGCTTTGCAAAAGATTGATGTCCAAGGATTAACCTCTGGAATGTATTTCGTGAGAATAAATAATATTGTAGAACGAATAATTGTTACACAATGAAAAAATTACAATTCTTTTTAATACTGATGATGTCTTGCATTGTGTTGCCGGCACAATCGGTAGAGAAATCGTATCATTTTGATGATCCATCGATTACAGCTGTGGGGGATTACCAAATTATTAATTTTGATGGATGTATGCAGATGGCTGAGCCGGGATGTCCGAGCCTTCCTTGGTATTCGGTGAGCCTTATGCTTCCTGCGGGAATGGAGGCCTCATCTGTAAATATTGAATTCTTTGATTACGAAGATGTTGAAGGGGAGTTCCAACTTCTTCCGAAACAAGCGGACATGCCATATTCAAAGGCGGGCGAGTTCGTCTTTTATAAAAATGAGAGCTGTTATTTGTCGAGAGAGGATTATCCTTCGAGCATGACGGGACGTCTTTCAACCCAGTATAAGAACGGATATGGATTCGCTTTCACCTCTTTCACTCCTGTGAGATATACGCCTGCAACGGGTAAGCTTGTCTTTGCAAAGACAGTGAAAGTGACGGTTAACACCGCTGCCTCTCGAAAGGATTGTCTTTCAATGCTTAACAGCAGTGCCGCCGTAGTAAATAGCGTGAGACACCTCGCACAAAACCCGGAGATGGTTGATAGTTACAAGGGTGCCAAGGCAGGTGTGCGGCAAGTGCCGGAATACGATAACCTCGTCATCACCAAAAGTCAGTTCGTAGAGGGCTTTAGCGAATACGTCACATATTATAACAGTATCGGATATATTACACGCATAGTGACCGTTGAGGAGATTTACGCCTCAATGAGCGGCATCGATGACGCGGAGAAAGTGCGTAACTTCGTCATTCAAGAGTATCAGAACAGCGGTATCAGCACATTGATTCTCGGTGGCGATATTGATGTTGTCCCTTATCGCGGCTTCTATTGTTATGTGTCAAATGAATATGTGGATGATGGCATACCCGCCGACCTCTATTACGCCGGACTCGACGGCACATGGAATGATAACGATAACGAACTTTGGGGTGAGGTGGGAGAAGAAGACCTGCTTCCTGAGATTGGCGTCGCACGTCTGCCTTTCCAGACACAGACGGAACAAATGAATATGATACATAAGACCCTGTCGTATCAGCAGTCGCCTGTACTTGGAGAGTTTACCCGCGTCAACTTAGGAGGAGAGTGGATGAGCGATACAGGCCCTACATACGGGAGCCAATATGTGAATATGGTTATAGGTTATCATGATGAATACGGCTACGTCACTATCGGAATCCCAGAATACTATGATTTCCATACAGTTTATGAGGAAAACGGACAGAATATCGGTTCCGGGCTTATGGCTGCGATAAACGAGGGTGGACAGTTTACACATCATGCAGGACACGCCGGCTGGGACTATGTCGCCGGCTGGTACGTATCGGATATAACCGATAACAACTTCTCACATGTCAATGGAGAGGAACATAACTATACCTTCTTCTATTCGCATGGCTGCATCGCCGGAGCGTTCGATGAAGAAGACTGTATCATGGAACAGATGGTGCTTATTCAGAACTTCTGCGTTGCCGCTATCGGTAACTCCCGCTATGGCTGGTTCTCTCCCGGGACAAATAACGGACCTTCTGCACACTTGCATCGAGAAACCGTTGACGCCCAATATACAGAGAAAATGCCTAACCTCGCTCTCGCACTGTCAGAGGCAAAGACACAGACCGCGCCTTGGGTTAACGTGCTGAATGGTGAGAACTCCTCGTTGCGTTGGAACTTCTACGACCTGAATATCCTCGGCGATGGCGCGGTACTGACATGGCTTGACGAGCCGTTTACACCTTCTATTAACTACGAAGAAGTGATAATGGCAGGCTCATCTAATACCATAGTCACCGTCACAGATGAAAACGGTGAGCCTCTGAGAAACTTTAAATGCGGCATATACTCTGAGAATGCCTGCCTCGGATTCGCTTTCACAAATGAAGATGGTGTCGCAGATATCTGTTTCGATAGTAATCTGAGCGTGACAGGCCAAATGAGGCTTGTAGTCACAGGACAAAACGCATGGCCGCAAACTCTCGATGTCGTTGTGGAACTTTATGATACTCCCTATGTCATCTTCGAAGACTGCTCTTTGCAAAATATAGAGTACGACCACAGCTATGATTTCAATGTTACGGTGAAGAACTTCGGAAATGTTGAAGCCACTAATGTAACCGCTTCCATATCATGCGATTTGACGGATTATGTCACTATTACAGAAGGACAAACGGAAGTGGCAACGATAGCGAGTCTTGAGATGAATGACGATGTTCACTTCACCATCGCGGTGAGCGACAATATCCCTGACGGAATCATGGTCCCTTTCACACTGACATGCTCCGACGGCAGTAATACTTGGATAAGCGAGTTTGAGATTATGGCGTCAGCGCCGGCATTCAAAATCGTGGATATCGTCGTTTCTGATGATGACAACAATAATCATTGCATCGACCCGGGCGAGACAGCGTCTGTGATGTTCGTGGTGAAAAACATCGGAGGCAGCGACTCTAAAGAGGTGAGTTTCTTTATACAGAACCTTCATCCTGAGGTGACTCTTGATAAAGAAGAGGCTTCCGTAAATATTATTACGTCAGGTGGTACAGCAGAATTTGATTTTGTCGTCACTCTCTCCGAAGAAGTTGAGCAAGATGTCGTCTATCAGCTTAATATTACCGCGCAACAAGGCGAATATGTGTGCGAAGATATATTCGGAATCTCAATAGGACACTCAATAGAAGGTTTCGAGACAGGTGATTTCTCGTCTTATGATTGGAGGTTTGACGGTAACGGTCCTTGGCTGGTGACTACAGAATCTCCTTATGAAGGCACATATTGTGTGGTGTCAAGCGCGATTAACGATGATCAAAACGCATCTCTTGTCCTCGATGTTATGATGTTTAAAGATGACAGTATCTCTTTCTACAGAAAAGTGTCGTCAGAATCCGGCTTTGACAAGCTGTTCTTCTATATCGATGATGAACTGCAGGGCGAATGGTCGGGAAATAATAACTGGAGCCAGTATGGATACCCAATAAGTTACGGTAACCATACCCTGAAATGGATGTATGCCAAGGACGGGAACACTGTCGGTGGCAGCGATTGCGCATGGCTTGATAATATCAGCCTGCCTCCAACAACAATAATACTCGATGTCAGAACCACGGAAGAGGCGTCATTCGCGATTTATCCTAACCCTAATAACGGGTTCTTCTCAGTTGATATGGCTGGTGATAATAACCAAGTGATAATCTATGATTTAACTGGTAATGTGCTGTATGAGAACCATGACGCGCCTTCTTCTTTGAACATCAATATCGAGACTTTGACTCCGGGTGTTTATTTCGTTAAAGTCAATGAAACAGCAAAGAAAATAATTATTAAATAATGTATTATAAAAACTATCACGATGAAAAAACTATCTATTTTAGTATTTTTGGTTGCCATGAGCATGATGATGGTTTCTCAGACAATTGAGAAAACATATTGTTTTGACAATCCTAAGATTACAGAATTCAGAGGTTATCAGCAGATTTCTTTTGAAAATTGTATGCAGACAGCAGAGGCTGGCAGTCCTTCCTTGCCTTATCATTCGGTCAGTCTGTTGCTCCCGCAGGGTGCTGAGGCCGAATCTATCGAGGTCGTAATGTCCGATTTCGTTGAGATAGATGGCAATGTGAATCTTTTCCCTTATCAGCCGTCGAGAACCACTAACGACACGGGCGCAAGGGAATTAATAAAGAACGAGAGCGTTTATTCCTCAAGGAGTGTCTATCCTAAAGAGAATCACGGTATTCTTACAACACAGTATAAGAATGGATTCGCATTTGCTTTCTCATCATTCACACCCGTGCAATATATCCCCGCAACAGGCAAGGTGATGTATGCCCGCACTGTCAATGTGCGCGTCAATGTAAAAGCGTCAAAAGCCGACCATAACGCGATGTTGTGGGCTACACCTTCTGTTATAGGCAGTGTCAAACGGCTTGCACAAAACCCTGAAATGATTGACTCTTACGATGTTAAAGGCAGAGAGGTGAACGGTTACGACCTCCTACTCATTACAAGTGAGCAGTATGTTAACGATTTTAACGAGTATTGTGAGTATTATAATGGAATAGGACTGCGTAACAACATCATCACCGTTGAAAATATCTATTCAAACTTCACAGGTGTTGATAATAAAGAGAAAATCCGTAACTGTATCATTCAAGAATATCAGGACAACGGTATTATGATGGTTGTGCTTGGTGGTGACGTCGATATCATTCCTTATAGAGGGTTCTATTGCTATGTCACTTCCGGCGGCGGCAATCAGGAGAGCAACGATATCCCTGCTGACCTTTATTACGCTGGTCTTGACGGCACTTGGAACGACAATGGTAACGCCAGATGGGGCGAGCCTGGTGAAGACGACCTGCTTCCTGAGATTGGCATCAGCCGTATGTCGTTCAAAAACAGCACCGAGCTCCAGAATATGATTCATAAGAGTCTGACATACCAGCAGAATCCTGTCCTTGGCGAGTTCGAGAGAGCGATACTTGCCGGAGAACATCTCTATGATAACCCAGAATCAAACGGCTCCGACTATCTTGAACTATTAATTGGTGAACACAGCGATAACGGCTATACTACAATAGGTTTCCCTGAGTATTATGAGTTTACCCGTCTCTACGAGGAACAAGGGACATGGAGCCCCTCGGCATTGAAGAACGCTATCAACCAAGGCAAGGGATATGTGCATCATGATGGCCACGCCAACTCAGGCTATGTGGCGGGTTGGTACAGCATCACTAACAGCGACTTCTCCGGAGCTAACGGCATCGACCACAACTACACCTTCTTCCATTCGCAAGGCTGCGACTGCGGAGCTTTCGACGAGGAGTGTATCCTTGAGAAAATGGTGAGAATACAGAATTTCGCTGTCGCCGTCATCGGTAACTCACGCTACGGCTGGTTCAATGAGGGACAGACAGAGGGACCTGGAGCACACCTCGAAAGAGAGATGACCGACGCCCAATATAACGACCGTATCGATTATCTCGGCTGCACACTGTCGGAAAGCAAATGTGAAACAGCCCCTTGGGTCACAGCCCCCGGACAATGGGAGGAAGGCGCGCTCCGCTGGAACTTCTACGATATACATGTCCTCGGCGATGGCGCATGCAGCCCTTGGCTCGGCGAACCATTCAACGCTACAGTGGACTGCCCGTCTGAAGTAATCATAGGCACACAGTCAATCAACGTGACTATCACTAACCCTGAAGGCGAAGCACAAAAGAACTTCCGCTGCATCCTCTTCAATGGTGACGAAGTGCTCGCATTGGGATACACCGATGAAAACGGCGAGTTGGAAATGGAAATAGAAGGCGGTGTCAATACGGTGGGAGTCCTGTCAATGAAAGTAACCGGCGTTAACGCTTATCCTGTTGTCAAAGAAATCGTTTCCATACCTAACAACGCGGCATACGTGGTCTATAACGACTACTCATTATCAAACGGCGAGGAACAGATAGAATATGCTAACGACTATGCTTTGAACCTCGTGATGAAAAATGTCGGTAATGTCGATGCCTCAAATATTACTGTGACAATCGCTTGCGATAGCGACTTGGTCTCTTTCTCACAAACTTCAACAACAATTGCTGAAATAGCAGGAAACCAGAGCGTTACATTGGAAAACGTGTTCCCATTCCACGTCTCAGAATGTATCCCTAACGATACCAAAGTACGTTTCAACATAACTTGCACCGACGGCACCGATACATGGGAAAGCTATTTCAACGCTAAATTATATGCTCCCGCTCTCACCTTTGTCCAAGCCGAACTTATTACTGACAATGTAGGCTGGTTGAATCCGGGTGATAACGCGATTATCCGTTTCACCTTTAAAAACGAAGGTGCTGCCGATGCTGACAATGTGGTGGTCAACGTGTATAACTCTCACGAAATCATCACCCCTGAACAAACATCTTGGTCGTTCGATGTTGTTGAGGCCGGCGCCGAGTTCTCCACCGATTTCATATTCGCACTCTCTGAGGCGGCGAATATCGGTTTCGTATATGAGCTTCCTTTCGCCACTTATGTCGATAACGGCTGCGATTTGTATGTCGTTCAAGATGTTTATGGCCTTGGCGTAGGACAACTTATGGAAGGCTTTGAGACAGGTAACTTTGAGGCATCCAATTGGCAGAATGACGCTGCCAACCCTTGGAGTGTTGTAACAGAGAATGCTTACGAAGGCCAGTATTGCGCCAAATCAGCCCCTATTGAAAACTACCAGGCAACAACGCTCTCCCTTACTGTCGATTTCAACCAAGAGGGAGAGATAAGCTTCTATTATAAAGTCTCATCTGAGGAAAACTACGATAAATTATATTTCTATGTAGATAACGACAATAAAGGCATGTGGTCAGGAGAGGTTGGCTGGACAAACGTCTCATTCTCTGTCTCAGCAGGAACCCATACCCTGAAGTGGAGATACGAGAAAGACTCCTCAATCTCCTCCGGTTCCGACTGCGCATGGATTGATAATATCGTGCTTCCTCCTACATCGGTGATCACTGGTGTCACAGTCGTTAAGGAGACAGCACAGTCGGTTTATCCTAACCCGGCAAACGACGTGCTTCACCTTGAAATTGGTGATGTGGCTACAGATGTGGTGATATACAACAGTCTCGGACAGGAACAGATGCGCCTTGATGCCGTGTCAGGCAATGCGGAAGTGAATGTCGCCGAACTCAAACCCGGTCTTTATTTCGTGAAAATGGGTGAAAAGGTGGAGAAAGTGGTTATCCGTTAACATCAATTGTTCCGCATCTCTGTTGAAGCGCAGATGTATTGATAATTATATTTATATTATAAGAGCTTGGTGTTATACCAAGCTCTTTTTTTAGTTGGAAATAATGGTTTCGTAGTTATTGTCTCTTATCTGGTCCGCCAAACAATAAAGATAATTGTCCGACTCCTTGATTAACTGAAACGGTGGACGCAAAATGTTTTAGGACAATCACTTGGATGAATCGAAGGAGTGATGATAAGGAATCTTCAGCCCCTGCTTAATCCGCACCGATCATACCTTAAACATCACCGCATATCGTTTACAACCCCAAAACATCGTCCGTTGACTGTTGTCACCTCACCGAATTCAAATTGGTCCATTTATAAAAAATGTAGATTCACAAACGAAGTGCAAAACCATTCTCTTACCCGGGGTAAGAGGTCGCGAGAAGGGGAAAAGGTAGTTTGAGAATTTTACAAGAGATACTTTTTTAACAAGCAATACAAAAAAATAAAAAGGGAGACCGAGGTCTCCCAAAGAAAATTAATAGGTGGTATGTAGATTTGATACAAGCAATGGTGCGTCAAGGAAGAAAAACCCCGGCGCATCTTTT